>NZ_JAMGBF010000118.1 GCF_023516615.1 Streptomyces panaciradicis | reverse complement strand
GCCGACGACGGGTGTGCGCAGCAGCACCTCCTTGCCCCAGGCGAGGACCTTCTCGTAGGAGTCGGTGGTGCGCAGGGTGGCGAGGTGGTTCGCGAGCCCGCCGATGGTCGGGGCGTACGACCGCTCGTTGTCGTTGACGACGATGATCAGCGGCCGGTCCTTGGCGGCCGCGATGTTGTTCAGCGCCTCCCAGGCCATGCCGCCGGTCAGCGCGCCGTCGCCGATCACCGCGACGACGTGCCCCTTCTCCCCCTGCACCTGGCGGGCCTTGGCGAGGCCGTCGGCCCAGCCGAGCGCCGTGGAGGCGTGGCTGTTCTCGACGATGTCGTGCTCGGACTCCTCGCGCGAGGGGTAGCCGGACAGGCCGCCCTTGCCGCGCAGCTTGGAGAAGTCCTTGCGGCCCGTGAGGATCTTGTGGACGTAGCTCTGGTGGCCGGTGTCCCAGACGATGCGGTCCACCGGTGACTCGAAGACCCGGTGGAGCGCGACGGACAGTTCCACCACGCCCAGGTTGGGCCCGAGGTGTCCGCCGGTCCTGGCGACCGCGTGCACCAGGAACTCCCGGATCTCCTCTGACAGTTCGCGAAGTTCCGCCTCGGACAGCGCCTTAAGGTCGCGTGGTCCCCGGATGTTCTCCAGAATGGTCACGCTCGGGCCCCCTTCGGTCCGTGCTGTTCAGCTCACGGTGACGGCCGGCTCCCCCGAGGCGACGCCGTCCTGTTCCATCTGTTCGGCGATCTTCATCGCTTCCTCGATGAGGGTCTCCACGATCTTCGACTCGGGGACGGTCTTGATGACCTCGCCCTTGACGAAGATCTGGCCCTTGCCGTTGCCGGAGGCGACCCCCAGGTCCGCCTCCCGTGCCTCACCGGGGCCGTTGACCACACAGCCCATCACGGCTACCCGCAACGGGACCTCCATCCCCTCCAGGCCGGCCGTGACTTCGTCGGCGAGCTTGTAGACGTCGACCTGTGCCCGGCCGCACGAGGGGCAGGAGACGATCTCCAGGCGCCGCTGCCGGAGCCCGAGGGACTCCAGGATCTGGATGCCGACCTTGACCTCCTCGGCGGGCGGCGCGCTCAGCGAGACCCTGATCGTGTCGCCGATGCCCTCCGAGAGCAGTGCTCCGAAGGCGACGGCCGACTTGATCGTGCCCTGGAAGGCGGGACCGGCCTCGGTCACCCCGAGGTGCAGTGGGTAGTCGCACCGCTCGGCCAGCAGCCGGTAGGCGTTGACCATGACGACGGGGTCGTTGTGCTTGACGGAGATCTTGATGTCCCGGAAGTCGTGCTCCTCGAAGAGGGACGCCTCCCACAGGGCCGACTCCACCAGCGCCTCGGGAGTCGCCCGGCCGTACTTCTGCAGCAGCCGCTTGTCCAGCGACCCGGCGTTGACCCCGATCCGGATGGGCGTGCCGTGGTCCCTGGCGGCCTTGGCGATCTCCTTGACCTGGTCGTCGAACTTCTTGATGTTGCCCGGGTTCACGCGTACGGCCGCGCAGCCGGCCTCGATGGCCGCGAACACGTACTTCGGCTGGAAGTGGATGTCGGCGATCACCGGGATCTGGGACTTGCGGGCGATGGTGGCCAGCGCGTCCGCGTCGTCCTGCGTGGGGCAGGCGACGCGGACGATCTGGCAGCCGGACGCGGTGAGTTCGGCGATCTGCTGCAGGGTGGCGCCGATGTCGGACGTACGGGTCGTCGTCATCGACTGCACCGACACCGGCGCCCCGCCGCCGACCGCCACCGGGCCCACGTGGATCTGCCGCGACACGCGGCGCTCGGCGATCGGCCGGGCCGGCACCTCGGGGACGCCCAGGGAAACGGCGGTCATGACCTCACTCCCGGTTTCCGGAGACCGTCTCGCGCATCGCGCGCAGCGACTCCTTCAGGGACCCCATGGTGGCGAGGACGGCGGTGGGCTCGTAGCCGCAGTGCGCCATGCAGTTGGCGCAGCGCGGGTCCTTGCCGCGGCCGTACTTGTCCCAGTCCGTCTCCTCGATCAGCTCGCGGTACGTCGGGACGTACCCGTCGCTCATCAGGTAGCAGGGGCGCTGCCAGCCGAAGAGCGAGTAGTTCGGGATCGCCCAGGCGGTGCACGGGAAGTCGACCTTGCCCTCGAGGAAGTCGAGGAACAGCGGCGAGTGGTTGAGCCGCCACTTGCGGCGGTTGCCGCCCGCGAAGGCCTTCTTGAACAGCTCGCGGGTCTGCTCCACGCCCAGGAAGTGCTCCTGGTCGGGCGCCTTCTCGTAGGCGTAGGCGGGCGAGATCATCATCTCGTCGACCTTGAGGTCGTCGTTGAGGAAGTTGAGCACCTCGATGATGGTCTGCGGGGTGTCGGTGTTGAAGAAGGTGGAGTTGGTGGTGACCCGGAAGCCGCGCCGCTTGGCCTCCTTGATCGCCTCCACGGCCTCGTCGAAGACGCCCTCCTTCGCCACCGACTCGTCGTGCCGCTCGCGCAGTCCGTCGATGTGCACGGCGAAGGCGAAGTAGGGGGAGGGCGTGAACTTGTCCATCTTCTTGCGCAGCAGCATGGCGTTGGTGCACAGGAAGACGTACTTCTTCTTGGCCACCAGCTGCCGCACGATCTCATCGATCTGAGGGTGCATCAGGGGTTCGCCGCCGGCGATGGACACCATCGGGGCACCCGACTCCAGCACCGCCCCCACGGCCTGCGCGACCGGCATGCGCTGCTTGAGCACGCCCGCCGGATGCTGGATCTTGCCGCAGCCCTCGCACTTCAGGTTGCATGCGAAGAGAGGTTCCAGCTCCACGATCAAGGGGAACTTGTCCCGCTTGCGGAGCTTCTGTTCGGCCAAGTATGTAGCGACCTTGATGGACTGACGCAGCGGCATGGCCATCTGGCTCACCTCCTGGGGAGCAGCAAATTACGGTGCCATTCGAAAAAAGCCGGAAGTACCGAGCGAAGAACGCGGAAAGCCGATATTCCACCGCGCACCGTGCCGATACGGACGAGTTCATGTTCAGGAGCGTCCACGACCACCCGTACGGCCGCAACGGGGCGCTCGCCGGTGCGCACGGCGCTCAGGAGCGTCGCGGCGGACTCCATGTCGACCGCGATCGCGCCGGTCGCGAGCAGATCCGACCGTTCATGACCGCGGACGACATGGTCCGAGCCGGTGAGCGGGCCGGTGTGGACGGTGCGGCCGGGCACCGCACGCACGAGCTCCTTGACGAGGAGGTCGGTCCCCACGCACGGAACGGTTCCGTCCGCGGCCCGGGTCTCCTCGGCGACGACCAGGTCCCCGGGGTGCATCCCGGGCGCGAGCCCGGCGCAGAACCCGGTGGCCAGTACGGCGGCGTCGGTGAGCGCCGGATCGGCCAGCGCCCGCGTGACGGACCGCTCGGCCGCCTCCGGCCCCATCCCGGTCCGCAGCACGGTGACCGGCCCGCCGGCCTCGCCGCGGTCGCCCCTGCGCAGCGCGAGGCGCTCGATGCCGAGCGCGCAGGCGATCAGCAGCGGTGCCGGGGCGGGCTGGGTGCTCATCAGCCCCCCTTGCCGGTGGAGAACGGTTCTCCGTGGACGTAGCGGCCGAGCGCGGTCAGCGGGAAGACCTGCCGGTAGAGGTGGTAGTTGATGGAGAAGTCCCAGGGGAAGCCGGTGCCGGTGAAGTAGGGCTCGTCCCAGGAGCCGTCCTCGCGCTGGGTGGCGGCGAGCCACTCGACGCCCCGCTCGACGGACCTGGAGTCCTGCTCCCCCGCCGCGAGCAGGGCCATCAGGGCCCACGCGGTCTGCGAGGCGGTGGAGGCGCCCTTGCCGCTCCACTCCTTGCTGTCGTGGTAGGAGCGCAGGTCCTCGCCCCAGCCGCCGTCGTCGTTCTGCACCGACTCCAGCCAGGTCACCGCCCTGCGGATCGCCGGGTGCGAGCCGGGGAAGCCGGCCGCGACGAGGGCGGGCACGACGGACCCCGTGCCGTAGACGTAGTTGACGCCCCAGCGCCCGAACCACGAGCCGTCCGGCTCCTGTTCGGCCAGCAGCCACTCGATGCCGCGCCGGGTGCGCGGGTCGTGGGAGAGTCCCTCGACGGCCAGCATCTCCACGACGTGGGCGGTGACGTCCGCGGACGGCGGGTCGATGACCTCGCCGAAGTCGCAGAACGGCAGCCGGTTGGGGAACGGGCTGGTGTTGTCGACGTCGAAGGCGCCCCACGCCCCGTTCTTCGACTGCATCCCGAGGTTCCAGCGCACCCCGCGCCCGATGGCCTTCTCCACCCGCTCGGGGTCGTGGTGCCTGACCCGGCGCAGCGCGAGGACCACCTCGGCGGTGTCGTCGATGTCGGGGTAGTTGTCGTTGTGGAACTCGAACGCCCAGCCGCCCGGCGGGAGTCCGGGCCGCTTGACGGACCAGTCGCCGGGCCGCACGATCTGCTCGCCGAGCATCCAGTCCGCGGCCTTGACCAGCTGCGGATGGTCGGCCGGCACCCCCGCGTCGGCCAGGGCGATCATCGCCAGGCAGGTGTCCCACACCGGCGACTGGCAGGCCTCGATCATCCGGGCCCCGTCCTCGCGCCACACGGCGAAGCGGTCCAGTGAGGCCAACCCCTCGCGCATCACGGGGTGTTCGAGGTCGTAGCCCAGCAGATAGAGCGCGATGACCGAGTACACGGCCGGCGGCTGGATGCCGCCCCAGCAGCCGTCGTTCTCCTGCCGTTCGATGATCCAGCGGGCGGCGCTGTTCATGGCGGCCCTGCGCAGTCCGCGCGGCACGGCCTTGCGCAGCTGGTGCAGGACCTTGTCCAGCCGCTGGAAGGCGCCGTCCCAACTGGCCACCGGGGCAAGGGGCTTGGGCGGGTTGGGGTCGGACGGGTCGGTGTGCAGCTCGTCCAGCGGGAAGGGCGCGGGCCGCACCGGCCGCTTCGCGGAGACGATCGTCAGCGGCACGATGGTCTGCCGGGCCCAGCACCCGAAGTCGTAGATGTTGAGCGGCATCCACTTCGGGAAGTAGATCAGCTCCGGCGGGAGTTCGGGCAGGTCCTCCCACTTCCACCAGCCGAAGAGCGCGAGCCAGATCCGGGTGAACACCCGGGCGGCGGCGATGCCCCCCTGCGCGCGGACCCACGCGGCGGCCCTGGCCATGTGCGGGGCGTCGGGTTCGTCGCCGGCCAGCCGCAGGGCGACGTAGGCCTCGATGGTGGTGGAGAGTTCGCCGGGCCCGCCGTAGAAGGTGGCCCAGGTGCCGTCCTCGCGCTGCTCGCCGCGGATGAACAGGGCTGCGGCGTGCGCGGTGGTCTCGTCGAGGATGCCCAGGAACTGCCGCAGGAGCAGGTCCTCGGCGTCCATGGTCACATTGGTCTCGAGGTCGCCCTTCCACCAGCCCTGGGCGTCCTGCCGGGACAGCAGGAAGTCGGTCGCGCGCTGGGTCGCGCGCACGGCGACGTCGTGGACCCCGGCCGCCGCGGGGGTGGTGCTCTCGGTTTCGCTGGCCGAGGCAGCTCGGGGCGGCAGTGCCCCGGTGCTTCCGTCGGTCGTCGCTGTCATGGCTTCCCCTTCGTGCAGTCGTGCGAAGTCGTGCTGCTGTGGGTCCGCCGTCGGCCGGTGCCTGTGAAACCTCTGCTGCGGCGCCGGCCGGCGACTACGCGAGGGCTATTCGACCGATAATGATCATCTCTTCCGTACGACGACGAAGTCGGCGAGCGCCGCGAACCGATCCCGCACCCGGTCGGGCATGTCGATGGCGTCGAGGGCCTCGATGGCGATGGTGTGCTGGCGGCGCGCCTCCTGCGCCGTCCACTCCCGGCCGCCCGCCTCCTCGATGAGGGCGGCGCGGGCCGCGAACTCCTCCTCGGAGAAGTTCTCGAAGTCGCTGCTCTTGGCGTCGGCGGCGAGGATCTCGCCGAGTCGCTCCGAGGCGGAGCCGCCCGCCGCGAGGGCGGCCACGACCGGCAGGGACTTCTTGCGCTGGCGCAGGTCGCTCCAGGTCTGCTTGCCGGTGGACACCGGGTCGCCCCAGATGCCGAGCAGGTCGTCGACGGCCTGGAAGGCCAGGCCGAGGTGGTAGCCGTACTTCTCCAGGGTGTCGGCGGTGCGCTCGTCCGCGCCGCCGAGGACGGCGCCGATGGAGGAGGCGCAGGCGAGCAGGGCGCCGGTCTTGTTGCCCTCCATCTCCAGGCACTCCTCGACGCTGACGCGGTCGCGGTGCTCGTAGGAGATGTCCTGGGCCTGGCCGTCGATCAGGGCGCGGGTGGCGGTGGTCAGCCGGCGGGTGGCGCGGCCGGCCTCGACCGTGCCGAGTTCGAGGAGGACCTCGTTGGCGAGGGCGAACAGGGCGTCGCCGACGAGGATCGCCTGGGCGGGGCCGTGCACCTTCCAGACGGTGTCGCGGTGGCGGCGCTGCTCGTCGCCGTCCATCAGGTCGTCGTGCAGGAGGGAGAAGTTGTGCACCAGCTCGACGGCGACCGCGCCGGGGATGCCGACCTCGGGCGCGGCGCCGGTGACCTCGGCGGACAGCACCGCGAGGGCGGGGCGTACGGCCTTGCCGCCGTCGCCGTCGGCGGGCTTGCCGTCGGCGTCGATCCAGCCGAAGTGGTAGGCGGAGACGGTGTCCATGGGAGCGGCGAGACGGTCCACGGCCGCGCGCAGTACCGGTGTGGCAAGGGTCCGGCCGCGCTCGAGGAGCGCGGTCACGTCCACTGCGGTCTCTCGATCGGCCTTCTCGGCCGGGGGCACAGTGGGCACAGTCTCTCCTCTTGTTGCGGTACCGGGGGTGCGGGGACCTGCCGCGTGCTGGTCGAGCATCAGGCCGCCTCCTCGAACTCGAAGAGTCGGTGCGGGCGGGGCCGGCCCAGGGCGCTCAGCGCGGCGTCCGCCGCACTGACACCGCTGCGGACCGCACTCTCCATGGTCGCGGGCCACCCTGTGGCGGTCCACGCTCCGGCCAGGTAGAGGCCGGGGGCCTTGGTACGGGCGCCGGGCCGCAGCCGTCCGACGCCGGGGGCGGGAGCGAAGGTCGCCGTGCGCTCCCTGGTCACGAAGAAGTCCCTGACGACGGCGGCGCGGGTCCCGGGAAGGAGCCGTTCCAGCTCGGGCAGGTAGCGCTCGCGCAGCGCGGCGACCGGCTCGTCGATCTCGTCGTGCGCCGCCGACTGGGAGAGCGCGAGGTACTGGCCCTCGCGCAGTCCGGAGGCGTCGGTGCGGTCGAAGACCCACTGGACGGGGGTGCCGAGGGCCGCGAAGAACGGCTTCTCGAGCACCTTGCGGTCGTAGACGACGTGCACGTTCAGGATCGGCGCGGTGCCGATCCTCAGAAGATTTTCCGGGGCGTCGAGGGCGCCCTCGGGCAGCAGGTCATGGGCCTCGCGCTGGGGCACGGCGAGCACGACGGCGTCCGCCGTGAGCCGTTCGCCGGGAACCTGAACGCTCCAGCGCCCGTTTTCGTCAGTGAGGACGGAGGTGACGCGTGTACGGACCTCGGTACGCACGCCCGCGGAGTCGAGCGCCTTGCGGGCGAGCCGGTCGTGCAGTTCGCCCAGCGGGACGTGGGCCCATCCGATGTCGGCCGCGCCCGGGTCGGACAGCAGACCGGTCTTGAACACCATCGCGGCGAGCCCCAGCGAGGAGTCGCCCGCGACCGCGTTGAGGGTGGCGACCCCGACCAGGTCCCACAGGGCCTCGACGGCACGCGCCGACTGGCCGTGCGCGGCCAGCCAGCTGCCGAAGTCCTGCGTGTCCAGGTCCGGATCGGCGAGGTCGAGCCCCTTGAGCGCGAGCGCGGCACGGCCCACCCTGGCCCGTTCGGCGAGCGAGAGATGGGGGTACGTCGCCAGGCTGCGCCCCAGGTGCAGGGGCACGGGCAGGGCGTCGCGCCGCAGTCTGCCCAGCCGTCGGCCCTCGGGCCGCGCGACGTCGAGGACGGGCACGTCGAGACGATCCTGCAGCGGCGCCAGCGCCGCCGCCTCGATGCGGTCGAGGAACCAGCGGTAGGCGGTGCAGCAGCGCAGGTACACGTGCTGGCCGTTGTCGACGGTCAGGTCGCCGCGCCGGAAGGAGAAGGCGAGGCCCCCCAGTCTCGGCCTGCTCTCGACCAGGGTGACGCCGACTCCGGCGTCGGCGAGGGCGAGCGCGGCGGTGATGCCGGCGAGCCCGCCGCCGATCACGACGGCGTCGCGCCCGGACCGTCCCGGGGTGCCGGCGGCCGGTCCCCCCGGCCGCGTGCCGTCGCTCATCGTGCGTCCTCCCCTGCGCGACCGCCGTGGTCGAACCGTGCACGGCAGGCCGTCGCAGTCAGGGACGCCGTCCTCGTCCGGAGGGTTGCGTGCCGCTTTTCGCCGCTGGAATCACCTTGGACCGCTTTGTCCATCAGGCGCGCCTCCTGACGGTCCTCCGCGTCACATGCCGGGTGTCCAGGCCGGACAGCCCGCGGACGGCGACGTAGGCCTTCTCCCGGCCGGGCAGCGAGACCCGGCCGCGCAGCACGGCCTGGGGGTCGCGCTCGATGCGGTCGAGGAGGCGGCGGTAGATGCCGGCCATGGCCGCCACGCAGGCGCCGCTGCGCCGGTCGAGCATCGGCAGCAGCCGGTAGCCCTCGGCGAACAGGGCGCGGGCCCGCCGCACCTCGAAGTGCACGAGGCCCACGAAGTCGGAGCCCTCCGGCGGGGTGGGGCCGTGGAACCCGGCTGAGCACCCGAACTTCGCGAGGTCGTCGGAGGGCAGATAGGTGCGTCCGCCCTCGGCGTCCTCGCGGACGTCCCTGAGGATGTTGGTGAGCTGCAGCGCGAGGCCCAGGGTGTCCGCGTACTCGGACGCGCGCTCGGCGCCGCGCGCTCCCGGTTCGGTGCCGAAGACGCCGAGCGAGAGCCGCCCGATGGCGCCCGCGACGCAGCGGCAGTAGACCTTCAGGTCGTCCCAGGTCTCGTAGGTCTCGCCGCGGACGTCCATCAGCACGCCGTCGATCAGTTCGTCGAGGCCGCCGAGCGGGATCGGGAAGGCCTCGGCGGCGTGGGCGAGGGCGACCGCGACGGGGTCGATGTCGTCCTCGGCGACCTCGCCGGCGCCCACCCGGGTCAGCAGCGCCCGGGTGTCCTCGAGCCTCGCGGCCTTGACGTCCCCGGCGAGCGCTCCGTCGCCGATGTCGTCGACGCGCCGCGAGAACGCGTACAGCGCCGACATCGCGCGCCGCTTCGGCGTCGGCAGCAGTCTGATGCCGTACGCGAAGTTACGGGCCTGCTGTCCGGTGACGGCCTCGCAGTAGCTGTAGGCGGCGAGTACCGGTGCGGACACGTGCTGTTCCGACTCCACGGTCCGGATCACCCCTCTCCTCGCAGAGTCACGCCCACCTCGCGCAGCAGCCGGAGCTTGCCGGGCTTGGGCGGGCCGGGAAGTACGTCGTATTCGGCGGCGGCGATCGCGTGGACCGCCGCCCTTCCCCCCGCCACGAACCCCGCGAGCAGCAGCTTCAACCTGCCGTGGACGCTACCCACCAGGGGGGCGCCTTCATTCAGGAGACAGCGGGCGCGTTCTGCTTCGTATGCAACCAGTGCGCGCACCGATGCGCCCGCGGTGGGTGTGGCGAGATCCGCCTCCTGGACGTGGAATCGCTTCATGTCCTCGGCGGGCAGGTAGATGCGGTCGCGGCCGAGGTCCTCGGCGACGTCCTGCAGGTGTTCGACGATCTGCAGCGCCGTGCAGATCGCGTCGGAGAGCCGGACGCGCTCGGGCGTCGAGGTGCCGGTGACGGACAGCACCAGCCGGCCCACGGGGTTGGCCGACAGCTCGCAGTACGCGAGCAGGTCGTCGTAGGTCTCGTAGCGGCTGACCAGCTGGTCCTGGCGGTTGGCGGCGATCAGGCCGCGGAAGGGCTCGGGGGTGAGCGAGCGGCGGCGGACCGTGGGCTGCAGGCGGCGCAGCAGGGGGTGGCGGGGCTCGCCGGAGAAGACCCGGTCGAGGTCGGCCTCGAAGGCGTCCAGGAGGAGCAGCCGGTCCTCGGCGTCCGCGGGGGACACGCCGAGCAGCCGGGCGTCGGCGCCGCCGGGGGCCAGGTCGCCGTCGCCGATGTCGTCGACGAGGCGGGCGAAGCCGTAGACCGCCATGAGGTCGTCGCGCCAGTCCCTGGGCAGGAAGAAGGGCGCCACGGGGAAGTTCTCGCCCGCGGCCTTGTCGAGCGTGCCGCGCTCCGGATCACCGGGGCGCGACGAGTCGCCTGCCGTCACCGCTCGCTGCCCGGCGCGGGGACGGCACACGCTGCGTGGAGCTGGGGAGTTTCCGTAGCCATTGCCGTCACATCTCCCGTTCTACACCGCAGACCCAATACACACTATTTCGGACACGCCGCCCAGCCGTCCGCACGACTGTCCCGCTTGAGGGTGTCGCGCATTATCGCCCCACTTGCCGTGTTTCGGGACCGGTACAGCTTACGTTGTACAACGCAGCGAGGATCCCTGGGGTGTCCTGCACATCACAACAACACACCGATTGGCGTCAAGATTCCTAAGCGGTCGCCGAGTTGACGTTTCCTTTGCAGACGCGGGGCCCCGCCGCGGAGGTTGCGGCGGGGCCCGGCGATCCGTCCTGGCGCTTTACGTCCAGGCGCGGGTGGACTACTTGCCCGTGAACTTCTCGTACTCCTTGAGGACCTCTTCGGTCGGCCCGTCCATGCGCAGCTCACCGCGCTCCAGCCAGAGCACGCGGTCGCAGGTGTCACGGATCGACTTGTTGTTGTGACTGACCAGAAACACCGTGCCCGCCTCCTTGCGCAGCTCACGGATGCGTTCCTCGGAGCGCTTCTGGAACTTGCGGTCACCGGTGGCCAGCGCCTCGTCGATCATGAGGACGTCGTGGTCCTTGGCCGCGGCGATGGAGAAGCGCAGCCGGGCCGCCATGCCGGAGGAGTAGGTGCGCATCGGCAGCGTGATGAAGTCGCCCTTCTCGTTGATGCCGGAGAAGTCGACGATCGACTGGTAGCGCTCCCTGATCTCCTCGCGGCTCATCCCCATGGCGAGGCCGCCCAGGATGACGTTGCGCTCGCCGGTCAGGTCGTTCATCAGGGCCGCGTTCACGCCCAGCAGGGAGGGCTGGCCGTTGGTGTACACCTTGCCGCTCTCGGCGGGCAGCAGGCCGGCGATGGCGCGCAGCAGGGTCGACTTGCCGGAGCCGTTGGAGCCGATCAGGCCGATGGCCTCGCCGCGGTAGGCGACAAAGGACACGCCCTTGACGGCGTGCACCTTGCGCACCCCGCGCTCCTCGCCGCGCTTGACGATGCGGCTGAGCGCGGCGGTGGCGCTGCCCTTGCCGGTCTTCGCGCCGTGGACGCGGTAGACGATGTGCAGCTCGTCCGCGATGACGGTCGGGACGGCGTCCTCGGTGTTGTGCTCAGCCACGGCCGTACCGCTCCTCTGCCTTCCAGAAGTACACGAAGCCGCCGGCGAAGACGACGACGGACCAGAACAGGGCGACGGCCCACACGTGCGGGGGCAGGTTGGAGGCGCCGTAGCCGTCGATGAGGGCGAAGCGCATCAGGTCCATGTAGATGGCCGCCGGGTTCAGCTGCATCACGCGGATGAAGGCCTCGGAGCGGCCGGCCAGCATGTGGTTGATCGAGAACATGACGCCGGACATGTACATCCAGGTGCGCAGGATGAACGGCATCAGCTGGGCGAGGTCGGGCGTCTTGGAGCCCATGCGGGCCACGATCAGCGCGAGCCCGGTGTTGAAGAGGAACTGCAGCACCAGGATCGGCAGGATCAGCAGCCAGGACAGGCCGGGGTAGCTGCCGAAGGCGATCACGATGACGAACAGCACGATCATCGAGAACAGCAGCTGCTGGAGCTGCTGCAGCGCGAAGGAGATGGGCAGCGAGGCGCGCGGGAAGTGCAGGGCGCGCACCAGGCCGAGGTTGCCGGAGATCGCGCGCACGCCCGTCATGATCGAGCTCTGCGTGAAGGTGAACACGAACACGCCGGTCACCAGGAACGGGATGTAGACCTCCTGCGGCAGGCCCCGGCTGGCGTGCAGGATGACGCCGAAGATGAAGTAGTACACGGCCGCGTTCAGCAGCGGGGTGGCCACCTGCCACAGCTGGCCGAGCTTGGCCTGGCTGTACTGGGCGGTCAGCTTCGCCTGCGAGAAGGCGAGGATGAAGTGACGCCGGTCCCAGAGCTGGCGGACGTACTCGACGAGGGAGGGCCGGGCGCCGCTCACGGTCAGCCCGTACTTGTCGGCGAGCTGTGCCGCCGTGAGGCCCTCGTCGGGCGGCGGGAACGCGCTCAGCGCGACCGTGCCGTCGTGCGTTGTCTCACTCACTGGTTGGAAACCTTCGTCTTCGTGATGCGCAGCCTGTGCGGGCATGGCATGGAACCTGGGGCCCTTGGTCGGGCCGAGGAGTCACAGGAACGAGCTTGTCAGATCACAGGGGGCCGGCCCAGTCGGGTCAGCCGCCACACGGTACGCCACTTCATGGGCCTGCGCGGCCCGCATGCGGTGGTCCAGCCTTCCCGGAACCCGCCGAACCACGCCTTCAGGGCGGGCCGCGAGGGGCGGCGGACGAGGGTGAGCAGCAGCCAGACCCCGAGGTAGACCGGGACCAGGAGCGCGGGCAGGTTGCGGCGGGCCAGCCAGACGCGGTTGCGGGCGACCATGCGGTGGTAGACCGCGTGCCGCGAGGGCGCGGTCGTGGGGTGGAACAGCACCATGTCGGACCGGTAGTCGATCATCCAGCCCGCGTCGAGGGCCCGCCATGCAAGGTCGGTTTCCTCGTGGGCGTAGAAGAATTCGTCCGGCAGGCCGCCGACTTCGGCGAAGACCTGGGTGCGGACGGCGTTGGCGCCGCCGAGGAAGGTGGTGACCCGGGAGGAGCGCATCGGGTCCTTGGCGTTCAGGCGCGGGACGTGGCGGCGCTGGGTGACCCCGGTGTCGGGGTCGGCGATGCGGAAGCTGATGATGCCGAGCCGGGGGTCGGCATCGAAGGCCCGGCGGCACAGCTCGGCGGTGTCGTGCTGCGCCAGCAGGCCGTCGTCGTCGAGGAACATCAATATGTCGACATCGCGACCGCTGGGGCCGAAGGCCTCTATGCCGACGTTGCGGCCGCCGGGGATGCCGAGGTTCTCGGGCAGCTCGATCGTGCGGACGCCCTCGGGGACGTCGGGGACGGGCGAGCCGTTGCCGACGACGACCACCTCGACGCGGTCGCCGTCCTGCTTGGCGACCGAGTCGAGCAGGGCGCGCAGCTCGTCGGGGCGGTTGCCCATGGTGATGATCACCGCACCGACCTTCATGCCGCTCACTTCAGCCTGCTGGAGGCGAGGATGGACACGAGGTGCAGCAGGGTCTGGAGCATGGCGATGCCGGCCAGGACGGCCACGCCGAGGCGGGTCCAGAACAGGTCGCCGCGCATCTGGTCGGCGACCGCCAGGACCAGGATCAGCAGGGACGCCTCGATGCCGAGGATGAGCCGGTGGAACTTCAGCATCGCGGCGGCCCGGCGTGCCAGGGCCATGCCGGAGGAGCGCATCTCGGCGGCCGACTCCTGCACCGGGGGCTTGCCCGCCTGGTGCCGGGCGACGCCGACCAGGTCCGTCTCGGCCTTGATCAGGATGGCGCCGAGCGCGGCCAGGGTGCCGAGGAAGGCCCACAGCCAGTCGATACGGCCGCTGCCCCACAGGTCGGCGGCGCGCAGGCCGAGGCCGACGAGCACGGCGGCGTCGGTGAGGTAGGCGCCGACCCGGTCCAGGTAGACGCCGTTGAGCGAGTACTGCTTCTTCCAGCGCGCGATCTCGCCGTCGACGCAGTCCAGGAGCAGGTACATCTGGACGCAGACGACGCCGAGCACGGCGCCCGTGATCCCCGGCACGAGCAGTGCCGGGGCCGCGAGCACGCCGAAGACGGTCATCAGGTACGTGAGCTGGTTGGGCGTGACCCTGGTGTTCACCAGGTAGCGGTCGACCCGCAGGGACACCTCACGCATGTAGAGGCGTCCCATCCAGTGCTCACCGCTGCGCCGGTCCTTCACCCCCGCGGGGTGGACGACCGGACGGAGTTCAGCTACCGATGGCCTTGACATAGTCGGCGTACGTGTCCTTGATCTGGTCGGTTTTCAGGTCGAGGTGTTCCAGGATGGTGAAGCGGCCGGGCCGGGTCTCCGGAGCGAACTCCACGACCCGGACGAACTCGTCCACCGTGAAGCCGATCTCCTCCGGCAGCACCGGCAGTCCGTGCCGGCGCAGGACCTCGGCCATGTACGCCGACTCCTCGTGCGCGCCGCGCAGGTACATCGCGAAGGCGGCGCCGAGGCCGCACTGCTCGCCGTGGCTCGCCGCGCGCTTGGGGTAGAGCAGGTCGAAGGCGTGGTTGATCTCGTGGCAGGAGCCCGAGGCGGGCCGGGAGTCGCCGGAGATCGACATCGCGATGCCGGTGAGGACCAGCGCCTCCGCCAGCACCTGGAGGAAGCCGTTGTCCCCAATGCCGCCGGGGTGGCGGAGCACCGCCTCGCCGGCCTGGCGGGCCATCGCCGCGGCGAGACCGTCGATCTTCTCGCCCTTGACGCGGTTCGCCAGTTCCCAGTCGGCGATCGCGTTGATGTTGGAGACCGCGTCGCCGATGCCCGCGCGCACGAAGCGGGCGGGCGCCTCGCGGATGACGTCGAGGTCGATGACGGCCGCGATCGGGTTGGGCACGCCGTAGGAGCCGCGGCCCGCGTCGTTGTCGAGGGTGGCGACCGGCGAGCACAGGCCGTCGTGCGCGAGGTTGGTCGGCACGGCGACCAGGGGCAGGCCGACCCGCGCCGCGGCGAACTTGGCACAGTCGATGATCTTGCCGCCGCCGAGGCCCACGACCGCGTCGTAGTGGCCGGCCTTTATGTCGCCGGCCAGCCGCACCGCGTCGTCGAGGGTGCCTCCGCCGACCTCGTACCAGGTCGCGCCGGGCAGCGAGGGGGCGATCCGCTCGCGCAGCCGGGCCCCGGAGCCGTTGCTGACGGCGACGGCGAGCCGCCCGGAGGTGGAGATGCGCTCGTCGGCCAGCACGCACGCCAGATCGTCGAGGGCACCCGGGCGGATGTCCACGACGAGCGGCGAGGGGATGAGCCGGGTCAGTACTGGCACGCGATCTCCCGTCCGCGGGCGAGATCGTCGTGGTTGTCGATCTCGACCCACTCGACGTCGCCGATCGGCGCCACATCGATCCGGAAGCCGCGGTTCACGAGCTCCTGGTACCCGTGCTCGTAGAACTGCTGCGGGTCGCTCTCCCAGACCGCCTTGAGGGCGTCGGCGAGCTCGGGGGCGGCGTCGCCCTCGATGAGCGTCACGCCGATGTACTCGCCGGTCGCCTCGGCGGGGTCCATCAGCTTGGTGATCTTCGTCATGCCCTTCGCGGGGTCGACGACGACCTTCATCTCCTCGTCGGCGAGGTGCTTGACCGTGTCCAGGGCGAGGATGATGCGACGGCCCTCGCCGCGCGCGGCGAGCAGCGTCTTCTCGACGGAGACCGGGTGGACGGTGTCGCCGTTGGCGAGGATCACGCCGTCCTTGAGGGCGTCACGGCCGCACCACAGGGAGTAGGCGTTGTTCCACTCCTCGGCCTTGTCGTTGTCGATGAGGGTGAGCTTGAGGCCGTACTTCGCCTCCAGCGCCGCCTTGCGCTCGTACACGGCCTCCTTGCGGTAGCCGACGATGACCGCGACCTCGGTCAGACCGATCTCGGCGAAGTTGCCGAGGGTCAGGTCCAGGACCGTGGGTTCGCCCTCTATGCCCGCGGGCCCCACCGGCACCAGCGCCTTGGGAAGGCTGTCGGTGTAGGGGCGCAGACGCCGTCCGGCGCCGGCCGCCAGCACGAGGCCGATCATGCGGGTTCTCCTTCATCGTGTACGGCGGGGGCCCCGGAGGACACCCAGAAGCGGATGCTCTCGACGAGCACCACCAGGGCCACGGCCACGGCGAGGACCGTGAGCGCGACCTTGAACTGCGAAGCGGTGAGCACCGCGGCCAGGACGGTGACGAGCAGCGTCCGTCCTTCGTGCCCCCCGATGGCCCGCGTCAGCCAGGCCGGGGGCGCTCCGGCGTCGCCGCGGATGCGGTACACCGTGTCGTAGTGATGGTAGGCGACGGCCGCCACCAGGCCGAAAGCCGCCGGCAGCGCCCCGTTCACGTCCGCGTGGGCCGCGAGGACCAGGACGGTGCCGTACTCCGCGGCGCGGAACAGCGGCGGGACCAGCCAGTCGAGGGCGCCCTTGAGGGGGCGGCACAGGGCCTGACCGGCGGTTGCGGCGTAGACGACGGCGCCGGCGACGGGCGCCCAGGCCGCCCCGGAGAAGAGGCAGCCGGCGAGGACCGCCGTGCCGAACGCAGCGATCAGGAGCGGGTTTCCCAGCCGGACGGGTGTGGCACGCGCCACGAGGGAGGCGAGCGGTCCGTTGTCCGCGAGGTCCGCCAGCGCCCCGGCGGCCCGGTCGGTGCGCCGGGCCTTGCGGGTCAGCGAGCGCAGGACGCGGCCCGCCGTCGTGTACGTCGCCGCGAACGCGCAGCCGACGAGCAGGACGTAGAAGGTGATCCGGGGCGTGGTGACGGCCGTGAGGACGGCGATCATCGCCCAGCGCTCACCGATGGGCAGCACGATCATCCGCCGTACCCACACCGTCCAGCCCACACTGTCCAGCTTGTCCGAAAGGGCCGCGGTGGGGCTGGTGTTGGCGGTCGCGTCGTGGTTGGCCTCGTTGAAGGAGAAGTCGACGACGTGCCGGCAGGTCTGCAGGATCATCGCGCCGAGGGCCAGCGCCCACACGTCGTCGCCGCCGCGGGCCGCGCCCAACGCCAGCCCCGCGTAGTACGCGTACTCCTTGGCCCGGTCGAAGGTGGCGTCCAGCCAGGCGCCCAGCGTGGAGTACTGCAGCGAGTAGCGGGCCAACTGGCCGTCGGTGCAGTCCAGTACGAAGGACGCGATCAGCAGGACGCCGGCGGCGACGAAGCCGGCGCGGGTGCCGGTGGCCGCGCAGGCCGCCGCGATCAGCGCGGTGAGCAGGGAGGCGGTGGTGACCTGGTTGGGGGTCAGTCCGCGGCGGGCGCACCAGCGGGCGATGTAGCGGGAGTAGGGGCTGATGAAGAACGTGGTGAAGAAGCCGTCGCGGGCCTTCACGGCGGACTTCAGGCGTACGGCCTCGTCGTCGACGTCCGCGACGGCCTGCCGTGCCTCGTTGCGGGCCTGCGGGTCGGCGGGGACGGCGGCGACCAGGCTGCCGAGTTCGGGGTGGTGCACGCTCGCGCCGTCCGCGTCCAGGGCGGCGACGACGCGGTCGGCGAGGCTGTCGACAGCGAGTGCGGTTCCGCCGCCCGCGGAGTTCTCGCGGGCCATCGCGCGGGTCAGCGCCTGGCGGCCGGCCGGCTGCGCGGTGACCGCACCCGGGATCGCGGCGAGGTCGAAGCGCGGGTCGGTGAGGCCGAGGCGCAGCGCGTGCAGGTGGCCGACGAAGCGGGGGTCGACGACGGCGACCCGCTCGCCGCCGGGCACCTGGGCGAGCAGGGTCTCGGCGTCGGCGGCGTCGGAGGCTGTCCGTACGTCGAAGCCGAGGGACCGCAGATCGCCCTCGATCGACGATCCGGGGACCGGCTGACCGGTGAGGATGGCGGTCGACAACCGAACTCACTCCCTGGGTGCCGACGCGCGGGCGCCGGTCATGTGCACGGTGGGGGCGCCCCTTGGCTGCACCAGGCGGGCGGCATGTCGGCAGAGGCTATCGGATGCCCGGAGAGCGCCGTTCACCGCCCGTTCACGGGCCGATCAACGCCGTCTCCACCGGCCTTTGCCGCGATCATCATGGGTGATGCGCGGGGCCGCCCACAAACCGCGCGGGGCAGATCAGACATCCCGGAACATTGGGGACGGCCGGCCTGCACCGGCATAGGGTGGACGACCATGACATGGCTGATCACAGGCGGAGCGGGATACATCGGGGCCCATGTGGCACGGCTCATGGCCGACTCCGGGTACGGGGTCGTCGCGCTGGACGACCTCTCGGCCGGGTTCGCCGAGCGGCTGCCGGCCGCCGTGCCGCTCGTCGAGGGTTCGGCGTACGACGGGCAGCTGCTGAAGCGGGTGTTCGCCGAGTACGACGTGACGGGCGTCGTCCATCTCGCCGCGCGCAAGCAGGTCGCCGAGTCGGTGGCACAGCCCACCCGTTACTACCGGGAGAACGTCGGCGGTCTCGCGACCCTGCTGGAGGCGGCGGCCGGGGCCGGGATCGGCCGGTTCGTGTTCTCCTCGTCGGCCGCCGTGTACGGCAACCCGGACGTGGACCTCATCACGGAGGCCACGCCGTGCCTGCCGGTGAACCCCTACGGCGAGACCAAGCTCGCCGACGAGTGGCTGGTCCGGGCGGCCGGCCGGGCGCACGGCATGACGACGGTGTGCCTGCGCTACTTCAACGTGGCGGGGGCGGGCGCGCCCGAACTGGCCGACACGGGTGTGTTCAACATCGTCCCGATGGTCTTCGACCGGCTCACCCGGGGCGAGGCGCCGCGGGTCTTCGGCGACGACTATCCGACGCCGGACGGCACCTGTGTGCGCGACTACATCCATGTCGCCGACCTGGCCGAGGCCCATCTCGCGGCGGCGCGGGCTCTGGACACCCGCGCGGGCGGCGATCTGACGGTCAACATCGGCCGGGGCGAGGGCGTCTCCGTACGCGAACTGATCACGGTCATCGGCGAGGTGACCGGCGACCGCCGCGCGCCGGTCGTCGAGGGGCGCCGGCCGGGCGACGCGCCACGCGCCGTCGCCTCCGCCGCGCGGGCCGCCGAGGAGCTCGGCTGGACGGCCCGGCGCGGGGTGCGCGAGATGGTCGAGTCGGCCTGGCAGGGCTGGCGGCACCACCACTCCAAGTGATCTTGGACTGCCCTGACCTGCGCTTTGTTTCCGCAGGTCAGGGCACATGACAACGGTGTTCAGTGCCGCGTTGCCGGATACCCCCGCCCCGTAGTTCACTGTGATCCCGGGCGGACATCAGGAGGGCGGCCGACATGGGGGCTGGGCACGATCACGGGCACGGGCACACGCACGCGCCGCCCACCGGCACCGCGGCGGCGGCCTACCGCGGACGGCTGCGGGTGGCGCTGTCGATCACGCTCTTCGTGATGGTGCTGGAGATCGTCGGCGGGGTGCTGGCGGACTCCCTCGCGCTGATCGCGGACGCCGCGCACATGGCGACCGACGCACTCGGCCTCGGCATGTCACTGCTCGCCATCCACTTCGCCAACCGCCCGGCGACCGGCAACCGCACCTTCGGCTACGCCCGCGCCGAGATCCTCGCCGCGCTGGCCAACTGCCTGCTGCTGCTCGGTGTCGGGGGCTACGTCCTGTACGAGGCGATCCAGCGGTTCGTCACCCCGGCCGACACCGCGGGCGGCCTGACCGTCCTGTTCGGCACGATCGGCCTGGTCGCGAACATGATCTCGCTCACGCTGCTGGTGCGCGGCCAGGCGGAGAGCCTGAACGTGCGCGGCGCCTTCCTGGAGGTCGCGGCGGACGCGCTGGGCTCGCTCGCGGTGATCGTCGCCGCGCTGGTGATCCTCGCCACGGGCTGGCAGGCCGCCGACCCCATCGCGTCCCTCGTCATCGGCCTGATGATCGTGCCGCGCACCCTCAAGCTGCTGCGCGAGACCCTGGACGTGCTGCTGGAGTCGGCGCCCAAGGACGTCGACATGACCGAGGTGCGCTCGCACATCCTCGCCCTGGACGGGGTCGAGGACGTCCACGACCTGCACGCCTGGACCATCACCTCGGGCATGCCCGTGCTGTCGGCGCACGTGGTCGTGCGCTCGGACGTGCTCAGCGCGATCGGCCACGAGAAGATGCTGCACGAGCTCCAGGAGTGCCTCGGCGACCACTTCGACGTGGAGCACTGCACCTTCCAGCTGGAGCCGAGCGGGCACGCCGAGCACGAGGCGAAGCTGTGCCATTGAGGCGGGTGGGACGCCCCGTCGGCGGAACGCAGCGATCCGGCGCGCGCCCGCGTCCTTGAGTCCACAGCCCGCCCGGGCGGTTCCCCGCCGACCGCGCCGGGCACGATCAACCACCGGGCCCCTTTCCGGCGTCCGACCGGTGTACGGCCGTGGCCCGCGCCGCGCGCGGGACATGCGGTCGCGCCGCGAAGTGCCGGGAGTGCCGGTTTCGTGCGGCACACTTGGGGCGCGAAGACCGATGCGAAGGATGGGTATGCCGATCACACCTGCCACCGCGACGCACAGTCCGTCGAACGGCACCTCAGACGCGATTCTGCTGGAACTGGTCGACGAGGACGGCGTCACGATCGGCACCGCGGAGAAGCTCGCCGCCCACCAGCCGCCGGGCCGGCTGCACCGTGCCTTCTCCGTCTTCCTCTTCGACGAGCGCGGCCGGCTGCTGCTCCAGCAGCGGGCCCTGGGCAAGTACCACTCCCCCGGCGTGTGGTCCAACACCTGCTGCGGCCACCCCTACCCCGGCGAGGCGCCCTTCGCGGCGGCGGCCCGGCGCACCTTCGAGGAGCTGGGGGTCTCGCCGTCGCTGCTCGCGGAGGCGGGCACGGTCCGCTACAACCACCCGGACCCGGACTCGGGCCTGGTGGAGCAGGAGTACAACCACCTCTTCGTCGGCATGGTGCAGTCGCCCCTGCGGCCGGACCCGGAGGAGGTCGGCGCGACCGCCTTCGTGACCCCCGCGGAGCTCGCCGAGCGGCACGAGAAGGACACCTTCTCGGCCTGGTTCATGACCGTGCTGGACGCCGCCCGTCCGGCGGTCCGGGAGCTGACGGGCCCGTCGGCCGGCTGGTGACCGTCACGGCACCCGCACCGGTGTGAGCGGCAGGGCGGCCCAGATCACCTTGCCGCCGCTCGCCGTGTGCGCCACGTCGCACACCCCGCCCGCCTCCCGGGTGACCTCGGCGACGAGAAGCAGCCCCCGGCCGCCCTCGCCCCCGTGGTCGGCCTCCAGGGCGGTGGGGCGGTAGGGGTGGTTGTCCTCCACGGACACCCGCACCCACTCTGCGCCGACGGCGACCTCCACGGCGAGCGTCGGCGACAGCAGCGCCGCGTGCTTGACCGCGTTGGTGGCCAGCTCCGAGACGATCAGCAGCAGACCGTGCACCAGGTCCTCGGAGACGGGCACGCCCTGGCGACGCAGCAGGTCCCGTACGGCGTGCCGCGCCTGCGGGACCGAGGCGTCGACGGCGGGGGCGGTGAACCGCCAGACGCCTTCGTACGGCAGTGGATCCGGCGGCCCGGGATCGAGGGGCTCCTGCCCCTCGTCCGCTGGGCGCGAGCCTGACCCGCGCCCGTGGTTGTCCATCGTCCGGTCGCCACCCTTGCGCTCGATTGTCACCACACGTCGAGTGTTGGTAACGACCCGCCGCCGCCCGGAGGACTGAACAGAAGTCAGCGAGTATCGAGCACTTGCGACCCCTTTTTGCGCGATACGGGTTCACCCGCGATCGTTCCGGTCGGACACGGCGGTTAGCATCCGGCCCATGGAGCCCCAGCTGCTGCACGGCGTGACCGACGCGGTCGCCACCGTCGTCATCCACCATCCGGCCAAGCGCAACGCCATGACGGCCGCGATGTGGGCGGCCCTGCCGCCGCTGCTCGACGGCCTCGCCGCCGATCCGGGCGTCCGCGCGCTCGTGCTGACCGGAGAGGGCGGGACCTTCTGCGCCGGCGCCGACATCTCCACCCTGCGCGGATCACCGGAGGAGGCGCAGGGGCTCGCGGTGCGGGCCGAGGAGGCGCTGGCCGCCTTTCCCAAGCCGACGCTGGCCGCGATCCGGGGGCACTGCGTGGGCGGCGGGTCGCAGCTGGCGGCGGCCTGCGATCTGCGCTTCGCCGAGGAGGGCGCGCTGTTCGGGGTGACGCCGGCGAAGCTCGGCATCGTCTACCCGGCCTCCTCCACCCGCCGCCTGGTGTCGCTGGTGGGGCCGGCCGCCGCCAAGTACCTGCTGTTCTCCGGCGAGTTGATCGACGCCGGGCGGGCGCTGCGCACCGGCCTGGTGGACGAGGTGCTGCCCGAGGGCGAACTCGCCAAGCGCGTCGCGGAGTTCACCCGGATCCTGGCCTCGCGCTCCCAGCTCACCCAGGCCGCCGCCAAGGAGTTCGCCGACGGCCGCACCGACCGGGACGCCCACTGGACGGAGCAGATGCGCGCCGGCGAGGACACCGCCGAGGGCGTCGCCGCCTTCCTGGAGCGCCGCCCGCCCCGGTTCACGTGGGCTCTTCCCGGCCGAGGATGAACCGGCTGCGCGAGCGCAGCAGCTCCACGACGTCCGCGGGCGCCTTCTGCGGGGCCCCGGCGTCGTAGGGCGGTTGCGGGTCGTACTCGATGCCCAGCTGCACGGCCTGGGCCACGAAGTCGCCGGCGATCCGGCCCACCAGGGCGAGCCCCATGTCGATGCCGGAGGACACCCCGGCGGCGGTGACGTACTTGCCGTCGGTCACGACCCGCTCCCCCGTCGGCTCGGCGCCGAAGCGCTTCAGCTCCTCCAGGGCCAGCCAGTGCGAGGTGGCCCGGCGGCCCCGGAGCAGGCCCGCCGCGGCGAGCAGCAGGGAGCCGGTGCACACCGACGTCGTCCAGGCGCTCGTGGCGTCGGCGGCGCGGATCCAGTCGAGCAGCGCCTCGTTGTCCATCTGCCCGGTCTGGCCGGGGCCGCCGGGCACGACCACGACGTCGGGGCGCGGCACCTCGGCCAGGGTGCGGTCGGCGGTGAGCGCCAGGAGAGCGTTGTCGGTGCGGACCGGGCCGGTGCGTTCGGCGACGAACACGGTCTCGGAGTCCGGCAGCCGGCCGAGGGTCTCGTACGGCCCCACGGCGTCGAGGGCGGTGAAGCCGTCGAAGAGGACGATCGCGATCTGCATGGTTCCCCCTGGGTTCGGTCGGTTCAGTGGACGGGCGTGGGGCGGAATCTGCGCCGGTACTCGGCGGGCGCGGTGCCGAGGGTGCGCACGAAGGCGCGGCGCATCGCCTCCGGGGTGCCGTAGCCGCAGGCGCGGGAGATCTCCTCGACGCCCCCGGCGGTGTCCTCCAGCAGGCGCCGGGCGTGTTCGAGGCGGACGCGGTCGACGTAGCGGCCGGGCGTCGTGCCGGTCTCGGCGTGGAAGGCGCGGGCGAAGTGGCGGGGCGAGAGGCGGGCGCGGGCGGCCAGCGCCTCCACCGACAGGTCGGCTCCCGGGTGTTCACTGATCCTCCCCCACTGCCCTAAAGGCGTGGGAGGTGCCCCCAGCTGCACCTCGCGCAGCGGCTCGCGCCGGGCCGTCTGCGCGGTGAGCTGGGCGCTGAACTGGGCCTGGTTTCCCGGCCGGCGCAGGAAGACCACCAGGTGGCGGGCGACGGAGAGGGCGACGTCCCGGCCGGTGTCCTCCTCGACGAGCGCGAGCGCGAGGTCGATGCCGGAGGTCACGCCGGCCGAGGTGGCGAGGTTGCCGTCGCGGACGAAGATGGGGTCCGGGTCGACCTCCACGGACGGGTGGTCGCGGGCGAGCCGGGCGCACACCGACCAGTGGCTGGTGACCCGGCGCCCGTCCAGCAGGCCCGCCTCGGCGAGCAGCAGCGCCCCGCTGCACACGGAGACCAGCCGCACGGCCCGCGGGCCCTGCTCGCGCAGCCAGTCCACCAGGCCCGGGTCGGGCCGCCGGGTGCCCTCGCCGCCCGGCACCAGCAGGGTGTGCGCGGCCGGCGCGTCGGCGAAGGAGTGGTCGGGCACCAGGGTCAGGCCGCTGGAGGTGCGTACGGGCCCGCCGTCCGCGGTCACGGTGCGGATCCGGTAGGTGCCCGGGCGGTGCCGCTCGGCGCCGTTGAAGACCTCCACCGGGCCCGAGACGTCGAGGCTCTGCACGCCGTCGAAGAGGACGGCCAGCACGGTTCGCATGTCCCCATCGTCGGGAGCCCGCGCGATGGCCGCAATGACGGGCACCCCACCTTTCCTGCCCTGCCGAGGTGGAAGACGCGCACGTCGGGGTACCAGGAGGTTCCCGGTCACCGCGGCCGGGAGAGGAAAGGGGAAGTTCCGTGTTCCGTGCGATAGCCGACGTCCTGCGCCAGATCGGTGGCGCGGTCGCCACCGTCGTGACCCTGCCCTTCCGGGCCCTGGCCCGGCTCTTCGGCGGAGCCTCCGGCTCCGCGCGCGGTCACCGGGCCTGACCCCTGCACGTCCCGGCCCGCCGAAGCCGCCCTTGATCCCCGGGTGTCGGTGTCACCTGCCACAATTGCCGCGCAACCTCAGTGAGAAGGCGGTACGGGATCGTGACCACACCCGGGTCTCTGGCAGCAGGGTCCATCGAAGGCAGGATCGCCGAGGAGCTCGGCGTACGGGAGCGGCAGGTCAGGGCTGCCGTGGAGCTGCTCGACGGCGGTTCGACGGTGCCCTTCATCGCCCGCTACCGCAAGGAAGCGACCGAGATGCTCGACGACGCGCAGCTGCGCACGCTCGAGGAGCGGCTGCGCTACCTGCGGGAGCTGGAGGAGCGGCGGACCGCGATCCTCGACTCGGTGCGCGAGCAGGGCAAGCTCACCGAGGAGCTGCAGGCGCGGATCCGGGGCGCGGAGACCAAGGCCCGCCTGGAGGACATCTACCTGCCGTTCAAGCCGAAGCGGCGCACCAAGGCGCAGATCGCGCGCGAGGCGGGCCTGGAGCCGCTGGCCGAGGGGCTGTTGGGCGACCCGACGGTCGAGCCCCTCGCCGCGGCGGCCGCGTTCGTCGACGCCGACAAGGGGGTCGCGGACCCGCAGGCCGCCCTCGACGGCGCCCGGGCGATCCTCACCGAGCGGTTCGCGGAGGACGCCGACCTCATCGGCGAGCTGCGCGAGCGCATGTGGGTGCGCGGGCGGCTCGCCGCGAAGGTGCGCGAGGGCAAGGAGGAGGCGGGCGCCAAGTTCGCCGACTACTTCGACTTCACCGAGGCGTTCACCGAGCTGCCCTCGCACCGCGTCCTGGCGATGCTGCGCGGCGAGAAGGAGGAGGTCCTCGACCTCGTCCTGGAGCCGGAGGAGCCGACCGACGGGCCCTCGTCGTACGAGGCGATCGTCGCGTCCCGGTTCGGCATCGCCGAGCGGGGCCGGCCCGGCGACAAGTGGCTGACGGACACGGTCCGCTGGGCCTGGCGCACCCGCATCCTCGTCCACCTCGGCATCGATCTGAGGCTGCGGCTGCGGACGGCCGCCGAGGACGACGCCGTCCAGGTGTTCGCCGCCAACCTGCGCGACCTGCTGCTCGCCGCCCCCGCCGGCACGCGCGCCACGCTGGGCCTGGACCCCGGGTTCCGCACGGGCGTCAAGGTCGCCGTGGTCGACGCGACCGGCAAGGTGGTGGCGACGGATGTCATCCACCCGCACGTGCCGGCCAACAGGTGGGACGAGGCGATCGCCAAGCTGGCCCGGCTGGCCGAGGAGCACGCGGTCGAGCTGATCGCGATCGGCAACGGCACGGCGTCCCGCGAGACCGACAAGCTCGCCGGTGAACTCATCACCAAGCACCCGGAGTTGAAGCTCACCAAGGTGATGGTCTCCGAGGCCGGCGCCTCGGTGTACTCGGCGTCCGCGTTCGCCTCGCAGGAACTGCCCGACATGGACGTGTCGCTGCGCGGCGCGGTGTCGATCGCGCGCCGGCTGCAGGACCCGCTCGCCGAGCTGGTGAAGATCGACCCCAAGTCGATCGGTGTCGGCCAGTACCAGCACGACCTGTCCGAGGTGAAGCTGTCGCGTTCGCTGGACGCGGTGGTGGAGGACTGCGTGAACGGCGTGGGTGTCGACGTCAACACGGCCTCGGCGCCGCTGCTCGCGCGGGTCTCCGGCATCACCTCCGGCCTCGCCGAGAACATCGTGGCGCACCGCGACTCCAACGGCCCGTTCACGTCCCGTACCGAGCTGAAGAAGGTCGCCCGGCTCGGTCCCAAGGCGTACGAGCAGTGCGCGGGCTTCCTGCGCATCCGCGGCGGCCAGGACCCGCTGGACGCCTCCAGCGTGCACCCGGAGGCCTACCCGGTCGTACGGCGCATGGTGAAGACGTCCGGTCAGGAGGTCGCGTCCCTCATCGGCAACACGGGCGTGCTGCGCTCCCTGCGGCCGGACGACTTCGTGGACGAGACGTTCGGACTGCCGACCGTCACCGACATCCTCAAGGAGCTGGAGAAGCCCGGACGCGACCCCCGCCCGGCGTTCAAGACGGCCACCTTCAAGGAGGGCGTGGAGAAGATCTCCGACCTCGCCTCCGGGATGGTCCTGGAGGGCGTGGTCACCAACGTGGCCGCCTTCGGGGCGTTCGTGGACGTCGGTGTGCACCAGGACGGCCTGGTGCACGTCTCGGCGATGTCGAAGACGTTCGTCAAGGACCCGCGGGACGTGGTGAAGCCCGGCGACATCGTCAAGGTGAAGGTGCTGGACGTCGACATCCCGCGCAAGCGGATCTCGCTGACGCTGCGGCTCGACGACGAGGCGGCCCCGCAGGGGCAGCAGGGCGGCGGGGGCGAGCGCCGGCAGCGCGGCGGACGCCCGCCTCAGCAGCGGCAACAGCAGCAGCGCCAGGGCGGTGGCGGACGTCAGGGCGGCGGCGGGCGCCAGGCCGCTCCCCCGGCCAACGGCGCGATGGCGGACGCCCTGCGGCGGGCCGGGCTGCTGGACCAGAAGAAGCGCTGACCGCGGCGGACGCGGGCCGGACGGCTCCGGCCCCGCGTCCGGCCCCGCGGGCGGGTCAGCGTTCGGTCACCTTGCCGTCGGCGACCTCCAGCCGGCGGGTGACGTGGACCGCGTCCAGCATGCGGCGGTCGTGGGTGACGAGGAGGAGGGTGCCCTCGTAGGCGTCGAGGGCGGACTCCAGTTGCTCGATGGCCGGCAGGTCGAGGTGGTTGGTGGGCTCGTCCAGGACCAGCAGGTTGACGCCGCGGCCCTGCAGCAGTGCCAGGGCGGCGCGGGTGCGTTCGCCGGGTGACAGGGTCGCCGCCGGGCGCAGCACGTGGTCCGACTTCAGGCCGAACTTGGCCAGCAGGGTGCGGACTTCGCCCGGCTCGGTGTCGGGGACGGCGGCACAGAACGCGTCCAGCAGGGCCTCGGTGCCGTGGAACAGCTTGCGGGCCTGGTCGACCTCGCCGACCAGGACGCCGGAGCCGAGGGCGGCCGCGCCCGCGTCCAGGGGGACGCGGCCGAGCAGGGCGGCGAGCAGGGTCGACTTGCCCGCGCCGTTGGCGCCGGTCACCGCGACCCGGTCCGCCCAGTCGATCTGCAGCGAGACCGGGCCGAGGGTGAAGCCGCCGCGCCGCACCTCGGCCTCGCGCAGGGTGGCCACGACGGCGCCCGAGCGGGGGGCCGACGCGATCTCCATGCGCAGTTCCCACTCCTTGCGGGGTTCCTCGACGACCTCCAGGCGTTCGATCATGCGCTGGGTCTGCCGGGCCTTGGCGGCCTGCTTCTCGCTGGCCTCGCTGCGGAACTTGCGGCCGATCTTGTCGTTGTCGTTCGCCGCCTTGCGGCGGGCGTTCTTGACGCCCTTGTCCATCCAGGAGCGCTGCATCTGGGCCCGGTCCTGGAGGCCGGCGCGCTTGTCGGCGTACTCCTCGTAGTCCTCACGGGCGTGCCGGCGGGCAACCTCGCGTTCCTCCAGGTAGGCCGCGTAGCCGCCGCCGTAGAGGGTGATCTGCTGCTGGGCGAGGTCGAGTTCGAGGACCTTGGTGACGGTGCGGGTGAGGAACTCGCGGTCGTGACTGACGACGACGGTGCCGGCGCGCAGACCGCCGACGAAGCGTTCGAGGCGCTCCAAGCCGTCCAGGTCGAGGTCGTTGGTCGGCTCGTCGAGGAGGAAGACGTCGTAGCGGGACAGCAGCAGGGAGGCGAGGCCCGCCCGGGCCGCCTGGCCACCGGACAGGGACGTCATCGGCTGGTCGAGGTCGACGGCCAGGCCCAGGGAGTCGGTGATCTCCTCGGCCCGCTCGTCCAGGTCCGCGCCGCCGAGGTCGAGCCAGCGCTCCAGACTCGTCGCGTAGGCGTCGTCGGCGCCGGGCGCGCCGTCGACCAGCGCCTGGGTGGCCTCGTCCATGGCCCGCTGGGCCTCGGCGACGCCGGTGCGGCGGGCGAGGAATTCACGGACCGTCTCGCCGGGGCGGCGCTCCGGCTCCTGCGGGAGGTGGCCGACGGTCGCCGACGGCGGGGAGAGCCTGAGCTCGCCCTCCTCCGGGGCGAGGAGCCCGGCGAGCATCCTCAGCAGGGTGGACTTGCCCGCGCCGTTGGCGCCGACGAGTCCGATCACGTCGCCGGGCGCGACGACGAGGTCCAGGCCGGAGAAGAGGGCGCGGTCGCCGTGTCCGGCGGCGAGGTTCTTGGCGACGAGAGTGGCAGTCATCAGGTCGTCGATCCTAGCGGCCGTACCCCCCGTGGCCGTCAGCGCGGCATCGCCTCCACCAGCACGCTCCCGGCCGTGCGGGCCACGACGTAGGACTCGCCCTTGCGTGCCTTGGCGTCCAGGGCGATGCGGTGGCGGCCCGGTTCGAGGAGGCCGTCGAAGACCTCGTGGGTGTGGGTGCGGTACAGGCGGTCGAGGCGGTACGCGGTCAGCCGCACCCGGCACGGCGAGGTGACCTCGACGCCCGCCTCGCCGTCGGCCGCCACCAGCCGGGTGAGGCGGCGCTGCTCGGCGGGGCTGCGGTCCAGGGCGTGTTCGATCTGGGCGACCAGCAGGGGCACGATCGGGGCGAGCCCCTCGACGTACGCGACCTCGATGCCGGCCCGGTCGAAGGATCGGCGTACGGCGGCGCGTTCCTCCGCGGTGACCGCGCGGCCGAAGGCGACGGCGCCGTAGGCCCGCAGCTCCTCGGCGGGCACGCCGTGCGCGTCGTGGGCGATGTCGGCGCCGATGCCGATGGTGCGCAGGGCGGCGGCGAGCTTGGCGAGCAGGGCGACTCGGGCTCCGATGAGCAGGACGCGGCGCCGCGCGGACGGGGTCCCGCCGTCGAGGAGGGCGGCCAGCGCGGCGCGGTACTCGGTGCCGCGGAACCGGAACGGCCCTATGCCGTGGTAGCCGTTGAGCTCCAGGTCGGCGTGTTCGTCGGTCTGCCAGGCGAAGTCCCGCCAGACGAAGTCCCCGCCGTCCCGGTCGATGACCGCGGTGACCGCGCCGCACGCGAGGTCGGCGCACTCGGGGCAGCCGTAGATGACGTGCCGGCCGTCGGGCAGCGGGGCGTCCGTCTCCAGGAGCAGGCCGCGGACGTGCTCGGTGAAGATCGCGGGCGGGATGTCGGAGGCGAGCGGGGAGACGGCGTCGAGGTCGGAGAGCTGGAACAGCAGCGGGCGTCCGTCGACGAGGAAGTCCACGAAGTCCCGGTGCACCTGGTGGTCGCCGTTGGCGAGGAGTTCACCGGCGCGCATCGCCGGTGCCAGGCCGAAGGTCGCGTACTCGGCAGGCATGCGTCGAGTATTCCCGCAGTGGGGGCGGTCTGCGCACGGCATGGGACATTCCGCTACGGTCCGGGCGTGGAGAGTGCAGCGAACAACGATGTCGTGGTGGTCGGCGGCGGGGTCATCGGGCTCTCGACCGCCGTCGTCCTCGCCGAGCGGGGGCTCCGGGTGCGGGTGTGGACGCGGGATCCGGTGGAGCGGACCACCTCGGTGGTCGCGGGCGCCCTGTGGTGGCCGTACCGCATCCGGCCCGCGGCGGCGGCGCGCGCGTGGGCGCTGCGGTCGCTGGACGTGTACGAGGAGCTCGCGTCGCGCCCGGAGGTGACCGGCGTACGGATGGTCGAAGGCGTAATGGGCGAGACCGCCTTGGACGAGGACGTGGCGTGGGCGGCCGCCCGGCTGCCGGACCTCAGGGCGTCGACGGCCGAGGAGTACGCGGGCTGGGGGCTGTGGGCGCGGCTGCCGCTGGTCGACATGGCGGCCCATCTGCCGTACCTGCTGAAGCGGTTGGTGCGGGCGGGCGGCGTGGTCGAGGAGCGCGCGGTGGGCGGCCTCGCGGAGGCGGACGCGCCCGTCGTGGTCAACTGCACCGGGCTGGGGGCGCGGCAGCTGGTGTCGGACGCCGCGGTACGTCCCGTGCGCGGTCAGTTGGTCCTGGTGGAGAACCCGGGGATCCGTACCTGGCTCGTCTCCACCGGCGCCGACGGGGAGATGGCGTACTTCTTCCCGCAGCCGGGGCGGCTGGTGCTGGGCGGCACCGACGAGGAGGACGTGTGGTCCACCGAGCCGGATCCGGCGGTGGCCGAGGCGATCGTACGGCGGTGTGCGGCGCTGCGGCCGGAGATCGCGGGCGCGCGGGTGCTGGGGCACCGGGTGGGTCTGCGGCCGGCCCGGGACGCGGTGCGGCTGGAGCGGGAACCGCTGCCGGACGGGCGGGTGCTGGTGCACAACTACGGGCACGGCGGAGGCGGTGTGACGGTCGCGTGGGGCTGTGCGGAGGAGGCGGCCGGGCTGGTGGGCCCGGCCGCCTGAGCCGCCGCTCGCCGGATCAGCCGACTCGGGCGTCTCCGGGGACGCGCAGTGCCCCTCTCGGGTCGCCCACGCCGGTCGGGCGGGTGACCGGAGCGAGCGTGGGCGCCGTGCCGGAGGTCGCCCGCGCGAAGGCCGGGGCGCCGCCGAGGAGCGGGACGCGGGCCGAGGTGCGGGAGAGGTCCAGGGTGAGCGTCGGCTCGTCGGCGGGCGGGTCGACGAGGTCCTTGTCGGTGCCCGCGACGATCAGCGCGAGGCGGTGGCCGGCCGGGACGACGTGGTCGGTGGCCGCGAGGTCGACGGTGATGGTGTACGCCTTGCCCGGGGTGAGCGGGACGCCCTTGCCGGGTGAGGCGTAGGTGCCGAGGTCGGCCCAGCCGCGGCTGAACACCGTGTAATCGACGTGGGCCGTCTTCGCCGCGGTGTTCTTGAAGCAGGCGCTGTCCCCCGGGGTGCTCGCGCCCCAGCAGCTGCGGTCGGTGAGGGTGGTGATGCCCTCGCCCGCGTCGGCGTAGTCACGGATGGTGTCGGGGCCGAGGTCGACGAGGACGGCGGAGAGGTGGGCCGTCGCGGTGGTCGGGGTCGCGGTGACCGTCACCTTGGAGGAGCCGGACAGGCGCAGGTCGTGGCTGAGGGGCCGGGTGACGAAGCCGGCCTTGTCGGACGTCGGCGTGTCGATCCGCGCGGCCCAGTCGGTCTCGCTGTGGCTCGGGTCGTCGGTGAAGGTCTCGGTGCCGGAGGCGGGGGTGAGGCCGAGGGTGCCGACGCCGGCCTGGGCCCCGCCGGCCGGGCGCAGGGTGGTGGCGGCCGTGCCCCGGGGCGGCCAGACCTTGGAGGTGACCCACTGGTCGGGGTGGCGCTCGATGTCGGCCATGGGCTCGCGGTCGACGCCGTTGTCGTAGCCGAGGAGTTCGTGGTCGAACCAGCGGTGCAGGGTGTCGACCCAGGCGCCGCGCCGGTAGTCGAAGGGGTCGACGTGACCGGTCTGGGAGAGCCAGATCTTCCGCTCCACCCCGTGCCGGGCGAGGGCGTCCCACCACTGGCCGAGGTGCTTGGTGCGGACGTTGAGGTCCTGCATGCCGTGGACCAGGAAGACGCTGGCCCGCACCTTGGCGGCGTCCTTGACGTAGTCGCGCTCGGTCCAGAAGGGGGTCCAGTCGCCGGTGCGCGGGGCGCCGTCGGCGATTCTCCGCTGCACGGCGGCGCACCTGGCGCGGGCGTCGGGGCTGTCGACGTAGTCGCTGAGCCAGTCCGGGCCGGAGTCGTAGAGGTCCGCGCCCTGCTGGAAGTAGTAGTCGTACCAGGAGGAGATGCCGCTGATCGGGACGATCGTCCTCAGGCCCTTGACGCCGGTGGCGGCGACGCCGTTGGCGATGGTGGCGTCCCAGCTCTTGCCGATCATGCCGGTTCTGCCGTTGGTCCAGTCCGCCTCGGCGCGTGTGTTCCCGGTCCGGGTGGTGTACGCCTTGCCACGGCCGTTCAGCCAGTCGATCACGGCTTTGGCGGACCGGATGTCGGAGCGGCCGCCGACGTCCACGCAGCCGTCGGAGCGGTTGGTGCCGGCGAGGTCGACGCCGACGAAGGCGTAGCCGCGCGGGACGAAGTAGTTGTCGTAGAACAGCGGCATCTGCACGACGTGGCCGGCGGTGTCGTACGTCTTCTTCTGGCTCTCGTTGCCGCGGCCGCAGCAGGAGTAGTAGGGGCTGGCGTCCATGATGACGGGGATCTTGCGGTGCTGCCGGGCGGGTTCGCGGGGGCGGACGATGTCGGCGGCGACCCGGTCGGTCTTCCCGTCGCCGTCGAGTCCGGTGTCCACCCACACGGCCTCGCGGATGGCGCTGGTGTACGAGTAGACGGGCCTGCTCTCGCGCGGGGCGCCGTGGGCCACCGCCGGGGTGAGGAAGGCGGCCATGAGGACGGCGACGATCACCGTCGCGAGCGGTCTCCAGGTCGTGAAGCGCGTGCGTGTCGGCATGCGCGGGACGCTACATCGGTCAACTGCCGTGCAAAAGAAGGCGCGTCGGAGGCGGAGGTGGCGTGTGCGGTCCTACGGTCCGGTCGGTTCATGAAGGCCGAATGGCGATGGTGTGACAGGGGAGGCGGTGGACACACCCGGAGCCACAGGGACTGAATAGGCTTCGAACAGACTTCGTCCCCCTACGACTTGGAGTCTTGGTGCACCCCAGAATCCTGGCGCCGGGCGCACTCGCCGCGGCCTCCCTGCTGCTGGCGATCCCGGCATCGGCGGCGAGCCTCTCCCCCGGCGCCCCGGGTATCGGCGACCCCTACTACCCGGACTACGGCAACGGCGGCTACGACGTCTCCCACTACGACCTGCGTCTGAAGTACCAGCCCGCGACCGACGAGTTGGAGGGCACGGCGACCATCCTGGCGAGGACCACACAGGACCTGTCGAGCTTCGACCTCGACTTCCTGCTGGACGTCAGCGAGGTGCGGGTCAACGGCGCGGCGGCCGCCTTCACGACCTCCGGCCAGCACGAACTGGTGGTCACGCCGAAGACCCCGCTGCCCAAGGGCACGTCCGTCACCGTGGTCGTCCGCTACAGCGGGGTGCCGTCCACGAAGAGCGCGTACGGCTTCAGCACCTGGCACCGCACCCCGGACGGGGCGGTCGCGGCCGACGAGCCCGAGGCGGCCTGGTGGTGGTACCCGAGCAACGACCACCCGCTGGACAAGGCGACCTACGACGTGTCGGTGGCCGTGCCCGACGGCACCCAGGCGCTCTCCAACGGCACGCTTCAGTCGACGAGTTCGAAGCTGGGCTGGACGCGGTACAACTGGCGGGAGAACAAGCCGCAGGCGACCTATCTGACCACGCTGGCCGTCGGGAAGTTCGACATCACCACCGGCACGTCGGAGGGCGGCGTGCCCGTCGTCAACGCCTACAGCAAGGACCTCGGCGACAACGACGGGGCCGCGCGGGCGAGCGTGGAGCGCACCGGTGAACTCGTGGACTGGCTCAGCGGCTACTTCGGGCCGTACCCGTTCGCCTCGGCCGGCGGCTACGTGCCCAACACGACCACCGGGTACGCGCTGGAGACGCAGACCCGCGTGTACTACAGCCCGAAGCAGTTCGCGAACGGCTCCAACACGTCCGTGGTCGTGCACGAGCTGGCCCACCAGTGGTACGGCGACAGCGTGTCGCTCAAGGGCTGGAAGGACATCTGGATCAACGAGGGCTTCGCGCGGTACGCGCAGTGGCTGTGGTCCGAGCACGAGGGCGAGGGCACGACGCAGGAGCTCGCCGACTACGTGTACGCCTCGCATCCGGCCGACGACGCGTTCTGGACGGTGAAGCCGGGCGACCCCGGGCCGGACGACCAGTTCGACATCGCCGTCTACGACCGGGGGGCGCTGGCCATCCAGGCGCTGCGCAACGAGGTCGGTGACGATGCGTTCTTCGCCATTCTCAAGGGCTGGCCGCAGGAGCACGCGTACGGCAACGCCTCGGTCGCCGACTTCCGGGCGTACGCCGAGCGGGTCTCCGGCAAGTCGTTGGCGGCGCTGTTCGACACCTGGCTGTTCCAGCCGGTGAAGCCTGCGGCGCCCGCCGCGAGGACGGCGGCGATCACCGGGAAGGCGGGTGCGGTCGCGCGGCCGAAGTCGTGGAAGAGGATCGCCGCGACGAACGACGTGCACTGAGCCACACCCCGCCTCCTACAGCTCGGCCGCCCTGGCGAGCAGCTCCTCCCGGCCGATCGGCTCCGCCCGGGTCGAGGGGACCGTGCAGGCGTGGGCGCCCGCGACGGCGCCGTACAGCGCGCAGCGCCGGGGCGTCTCACGGTTGAGCCAGCCGTGCAGGAACGCGGAGACGAAGGCGTCGCCCGCGCCGTTGGAATCGACCACCGGCGAGGGCGGCGCCACGGGCGGCACGTGGGTCAGCTCGTCGTCGGCGAGCAGGAAGGCGCCCTTCGCCCCGGCCATCGCCACGACCACCTCGGCGCGGCCGCGCTCGGTGACGGCGCGCATCGTCCGCTCCGGGTCGGTGAGGGCGGCGGCGGAGACGAAGACGATGTCGGCGGCGTCGGCGAACGCCTGGTGGTAGGGGTTCTCGCCGTCCCAGTCGTGCAGGTCGGTGGAGAGGGTCACGCCGCTCTCGCGCAGCGCGGGCAGGGCCTCGGCGCACGGCTGCGTGATGGACACGTGCGCGTGCCGGCTCGCCGCGGCCAGCTCGCGGACCACGTCCTCCGGGAGGCGGTCCGTGCCGCGGGTGCGGCTGGAGTCGTACAGGGACAGCCGGCGGCCGTCGGGGCCGACGAGGTTGACGGCGCGCTTCGTCCCGGCGGGGTGCGGGATCGCGGTGAGCGGGATGCCGTGGTCCCGGTGCAGGGCGCGGACCAGGTCGCCCTCGGGGTCGTCGCCGAGCAGGTCGAGATGGTGCACGCGCAGGCCGAGGGCGGCCAGCCCGAGCGCGACGAAGTCGCCGGTCTGTCCGGCGCGGGTGCGGATGCCTTGCTCGATCGGGTAGCTGTCCGCGTACGGCAACGGCAGCTCCGGCACGTACACGATGGTGTCGACCCCGGCCCCACCCAGCACGAGCACGTCGTTCTCGCGACTCACGTTCCGCCCTCCCCATGGTCGTGGACGGTGACGGCGACGCCCCGCCCCTCCAGCAGCCGAATGATCAACGGCCCGACACCGGAGACTAACCGCCCGCCTCCCCCGGCAAAACGGCCCCCTCCGGCCGTCAGGCGAAATACGGCAGGAGCGCCCCTCCGCGGGGTGGCCAGGCCGATGATGAGGAGGGTCTTTCGGCCGGCCTCGGGGGCGTTCCAGATGAGGGTGATCGTGGTCGGTTCCGTGACGGGGCTGCCGGGGAGGCGGAAGGCGGGGCGATGATCACCCAGCGGCCGCCGAGGTTTCGCAGTACTGGTGTGACAGCGATACTGCTGCACATGACGACCGACACCGACAGCGCCACCGGGGAGCCGACGCTCACGATCGACGAGCTGGCCGCGCGGGCCGGCATCACGGTCCGCACGGTCCGGTTCTACGGCACCAAAGGGCTCATCCCCCCGCCGGTGATCGGTCCGCGCCGGGTCGGCCACTACGGGCCCGCGCACCTGGCCCGGCTCAACCTGATCGAGGAACTGCAGCACCAGGGCATGACGCTGGCGGCGATCGAGCGCTACATGGAGCAGCTGCCGGCCGACCTGAGCCACCACGACCTGGCGATCCACCGGGCCGTCGTGGCCTCCTGGGCGCCGGACAGCGTGGAGACGGTGACCCCCGAGGAGCTGCGGCGCCGGGCGGGGCGGGCGCTGAGCGAGGAGGACGTCGAGCGGCTGACCGCGATGGGCATGGTGCGGCGCGAGGGGGACGCCTTCCGGGTGGACTCGGGGCTGCTGCGGCTGGCCGTGCAGCTGCTCGACGTGCCGCTGTCGCAGGAGGCGATCCTCGCGGCGCGCGAGGTGATGATCGAGCACTCCCGGGCGGCGGCCCGCGAGCTGTCCCGGCTGTTTCGCAGCGAGGTGTCCGAGCGGACCGAGGAGGACGTGAAGTCCCTGTCCGCGCACATGCAGCCGATCGTGGTGCAGGCGCTGCTGACCACGTTCCAGCGGTCGCTGAAGGAAGAGGTGCACCAGTGGCTGGCGGCTCCCGAGGAGGGCCGCCCCGCCTGACACCCGGGTGTCAGCAGCGCGGGACCGGTTTGCTGTACGTCGTGGTGCTGGGGGTCGCCACGTAGTGGTCGGAGAGGTAGTGGCCGTTGTCGAGGCGGTCCCAGATCTTCGTCGTGCCGACCGTCGTGCCGGTGCGCTGGCAGGTGACCCAGGCGAGCGCGCCGTTCGGTGAGGTGCCGACGGCGGTGTAGCCGGAGCCGGGGCCGCTGCGTTCGGTCAGGCCGCTGGTGGCGGTGACCTGGTAGGGGTAGGTGCAGCGGGGCAGCGGGGAGCTGTAGCCGGTGTCGGACGGGGTGCTGACGTAGTGGTCGGAGACGTAGGCGCCGTTGGTGAGCCTGTCCCACACCGACGTGGTGGCGACCTTGGCGCCGGGGGCCTGGCAGAGGATGTTCAGGGTCGTGCCGGGGGCGTAGGTCGCGGCGACGGGGTAGCTCGTCGAGGGACCGGTGCGGGCGTTGAGGGCGGTCGTGCTGGTCACCTTGTAGGGGTGGGCGACCGTGGCGACGGGAGCGTCGAGGCGGTCGGTGTCGATGTTGAGGGTGACGCCGCCGTAGGTCTCGTCGTGGCCGCCGCGGAACTGCTTGGCGCGCTGGTGGACGGCCCACTTGGAGTCGGTGACGCCGCTCCAGCCCTTGAGCGAGTCGACCCCGTCGTAGCGCGCGATCCACAGGGCGTCCGGGCGCGCGTAGGCGGTGGAAGTGTAGGCGGCGGCGAGTTGCCCCGCGCCGAGGTTGAGGTTCATGTAGACGCCGGACACCCAGCCGACGCGGTGCAGTTCCTTCGTCCAGGCGGAGAGGTAGGACAGCACGGCCGTGCGGCACGTGGTGTCCGTCTGGCTGTAGTTCTCGATGTCGTTGTACAGGGCGCTGCCCGGCCGCATGCCGAGTGCCTTCGCCGCGGTGACCGCCTGGGTGGCGGCGGCGGTGCCCTGCGAGCGGGCGGTGGCCGGCGTCGTGCTGATCTTGTCGTCGGTCGGACGCGCTCCGCAGGGCGGCTGCAGGCCCTTGTGGATGGGCAGCAGACGCCATTTCAGCTGCGACACGGAGGCCACCCAGGAGGCGGTCAACTGCGGCTGGGCACAGGTGCGGTTGACGCCGGAGACGTAGACGCCGAGGGCGCGGTACGGCGAGGCGTTCCAGGCCTGCACGGACGCGAGCGGCGGTGCCGTACAGGTGTCGAAGGCGAGTCCCGAGTAGCGGGTCGCGCTCGCACCGGAGGGGTAGGCGACGGAGGTGGCGGGTTCGGCGGCGGCCGCCGGGGCGAGGGCGAGGGCGGCCGCGCCGGTCAGGAGGCAGGCGGACGACAGGACGAGCAGTCTTCTGGGGACGGTGCGCTGATGTGGCATGACGGCCCTCCGGGCGGCTGTCAGTTGATGTGCCGTCAGCGTGGACGCGGTCCCGGTGCGCTGCCATGGGCCGACCGGCCCCCCGCCCGGGCCGGCCCGGCCCCGCTCAGGACCGCACGGGTACGTCGATCAGCAGCGGCCCGGTCAGCCGCCCCGCCCCCGCGACCAGTTCACGCACATGCTCGGCGCTCTCGGCCCGTACCGCGTCCACCCCGAAGAACCGTGCCGCCTGCGTGAAGTCCAGCTCGCCCAGGTCCGTGCCGGGGCAGACGCCCTGACCGCCCATCGCCCGGTAGGTCTCCTGCACGGTCCGGTAGGCGCCGTTGCCCATCACCACGAACAGCACGGGGGAGCGCTGCCGGGCGGCGCTCCACAGACCCTGCAGGCCGAACAGGGTGGAGCCGTCGCCGAGGACGGCGACCACGGGGCGGCCGGGTTCGGCGAGGGCGCGGCCGACGGCGGCGCCGATGCCCCAGCCGAGGCCGCCGCCGACGGTGTGGGTGTAACTCCCGGGGCGGTCGAGGCGGACGAGACGGCGGAGCAACAGGCCGACGGTGATGGCCTCTTCGACGACCACGGCGTCCGGGGGCAGGCCGCGGGCGACGGCGTGGGCGGCGGCCCAGGGGGCGAGCGGGGCCGTGGAGCAGGCGGCGCGGGCGGCGGACTCGTCGCGCTCGCGTTCGGCGGCGTGGCGTTCACCGGCGCGCAGCGTGCGGGACTTGGCGGTGTGGGCGGGGACGTGGTCCCGCAGCAGTTCCGAGAGCCGGTCCAGGGAGGGGGCGAGCGCCCCCACCAGGCCGATCTCCGCGGGGAAGTTGCGGCCGATCTCGTCCGGGTCGGAGTCCAGCTGGACGACCCGCAGGCCGGGCGGCAGCGGCGGACCGGGCGTGTAGGCGTGCGGGGTGAAGGCGTGCGCTCCGACGATCAGGACGGTGTCGTACGCGGCCAGGGCGGCGCGGACGGCGTCGTGACGGGGCGGCAGCATCCCGGCGTACAGGGGGTGCGTGGTGGGGAAGTCCAGGCAGTCCGCCATGGGCTGGTGGTGGACGACCGCCCCGCAGGCCTCCGCCGTGCGCACCAGCTCGGCCAGGGCGCCCTCGCGGCCCACGCCGTCCCCGGCGACGATCGCCGGGCGGGCGGCGCCGCCGAGCAGGGACGCGGCCCGTTCGAGGCCGGCGGCGGGTCCGGCGGGCGGCACGGGGGTGCGGGCGGGGACCTCGACCTCGGTGTCCTCGGTGAGCAGGTCCGTGGGCACGGACAGGAACACCGGGCCGGCGGGCGGGCGTACGGCCAGGGCGAAGGCGCGGCGCAGGGCGAGCGGCAGGTCGTGGGCGTGCTGGACGTCGTACGCCGCCTTCACCGCGGGCGTGGCGAGGCCGATGAGGTCGCCGGAGAGCATGGGGTCCTGCTGGAGGTGGCGGCGGTCCTGCTGACCGGCCGTCACCACGAGCGGGGTGCGCGAGCGGCGGGCGTTGAGCAGGCCGATGAGGCCGTTGGCGAGACCGGCGGCGATGTGCAGGCTGACGAAGGCCGGGCGGCCGGTGCCGCGGGCGTAGCCGTCGGCCATGGCGACGACGGAGCCCTCGTGGACGCCGAACACGTACTCGGGGGCGCCGGGCGTGTCCGAGAGGGCGGCGAGGAAGGGGAGTTCGGTGGTGCCGGGGTTGCCGAAGACGCGGTCCACGCCCTCGTCGCGCAGGATGTCCAGGACGGCGAGGGCGGGACGGTATCCCATGAGGCTCCTCCGGGGACGGGACCGGGCTGACGGCTCGCGGGCCAGCGTGGGTGTCCCGGCCTGCGAGGGCAAGCGGGTCCGGTTCCCGACCGAAAGAAACCGGGCAGCGGCGCCGGAGGTACCGGCGCCGCCGCCCGGGTGCGCTACGCGTCCGCGAACCGCTCCCCCTGCTCGGCCTTGCGCACCAGCAGCGCGGGCGGCTCGAACCGCTCGCCGTAGCGCTCGGCCAGCTCACGGGCGCGGGCCACGAATCCGGGCAGTCCGCCGTCGTAGCCGTTGATGTACTGCAGCACCCCGCCCGTCCAGCCGGGGAAGCCGATGCCGAGGATCGACCCGATGTTGGCGTCGGCGACCGACGTCAGGACGCCCTCCTCCAGCAGGCGGACGGTGTCGAGGGCCTCGGAGAAGAGCATGCGCTCCTGCATGTCCGCGAACGGGATCTCGTGCCCCGGCTTGGTGAAGTGCTCGCGCAGTCCGGGCCACAGACCGGCCCGCTTGCCGGTCTCGTCGTAGTCGTAGAAGCCCGCTCCCCCGCTGCGGCCGGGGCGGTCGAACTCGTCGACCATGCGGTCGATGACGGCCTCCGCGGGGTGCGTCGCCCAGGTGCCGCCGGCCTCCTCGACGGCCCGCCGGGACTCGTTGCGGATCTTGCGCGGCAGGGTGAGGGTCAGCTCGTCCATCAGGGAGAGCACCTTGGCCGGATAACCCGCCTGGGCGGCCGCCTGCTCGACGGACGCGGGCTCGACGCCCTCGCCGACCATGGCGACGCCCTCGTTGATGAAGTGGCCGATCACCCGGGAGGTGAAGAAGCCGCGGGAGTCGTTGACGACGATCGGGGTCTTGTTGATCTGCCGGACCAGGTCGAAGGCGCGTGCGAGGGCCTCGTCGCCGGTCCGCTCGCCCTTGATGATCTCGACCAGCGGCATCTTGTCCACCGGCGAGAAGAAGTGCAGGCCGATGAAGTCGCTCTGGCGCTCGACGCCCTCGGCGAGCGCGGTGATCGGCAGGGTCGAGGTGTTGGAGCACAGCAGCGCGTCCGGCTCGACGATGTGCTGGATCTCCTGGAAGACCTTGTGCTTGAGCTCGGGGTTCTCGAAGACGGCCTCGATCACCGCGTCGCAGCCGGCCACCTCCTGCGGGTCGGCGGCCGGCGTGATGCGGGCGAGCAGCGCGTCCGCCTTCTCCTGGGTGGTACGGCCCCGGGAGACGGCCTTGGCGCACAGCTTCTCCGAGTAGCCCTTGCCCTTGACGGCCGCCTCCAGGGAGACGTCCTTCAGGACGACGTCGATGCCGGCGCGGGCGCAGGAGTAGGCGATGCCCGCGCCCATCATCCCGGCGCCGAGGACGGCGACCTTGCGGACCTTGCGGTGCTCGATGCCCTTGGGCCGGTTGGCGCCGGAGTTGACGGCCTGGAGGTCGAAGAAGAAGGCCTGGATCATGTTCTTGGAGGTCTGGCCGGCGGCCAGCTCCACGAAGTACCGGGCCTCGATGACCTGGGCGGTCTCGAAGTCGACCTGGGAGCCCTCGACGGCCGCGGCGAGGATGTTGCGCGGGGCCGGGTAGGGGGCGCCGTTCGTCTGCTTGCGCAGGTTGGCGGGGAAGGCGGGCAGGTTGGCCGCGAACTTGGGGTGGGCGGGGGTGCCGCCCGGGATGCGGTAGCCGGGCCTGTCCCAGGGCTGCTGCGACTCGGGGTGGGCGTCGATGAACGCGCGCGCCTTGGCGAGCAGTTCGTCCTGGGTGGCGGCCACGTCGTCGACCAGGCCGTTCTGCAAGGCCCGCTGCGGGTTGTACTGGGTGCCCTGGAGCAGGACCTTCAGCAGGGCGTCGGCGATGCCGAGCATGCGGACGGTGCGGACGACGCCGCCGCCTCCGGGGAGCAGGCCGAGGGTGACCTCGGGGCAGCCGATCTTGGAGCCGGGGGCGTCGAGGGCGACGCGGTGGTGGCAGGCGAGCGCGATCTCGTAACCGCCGCCGAGGGCGGCGCCGTTGATCGCGGCGACGACCGGCTTGCCGAGGGTCTCGAGGCGGCGCAGGTTGCGCTTGATGGCCATGCCGCCGTCGAAGAGGTCCTGCGCGGTCTCGGGGGTGACCCGGATGAGGTCGCGCAGGTCGCCGCCGGCGAAGAAGGTCTTCTTGGCAGAGGTGACGATGACGCCGCGGATGGAGTCCTTCTCGGCCTCCAGGCGGTCGGTGATCACGGCCAGGGAGTCGCGGAACGCCTGGTTCATGGTGTTCGCGGACTGGTTCGGGTCGTCGAGGACGAGGGTGACGACGCCGGTGCGGTCCTGTTCCCAGCGGATGGTGGTGCTCTCGGTCATGAGGGGGTCTCCGTTGAAGTCTCGTGTGGCCGCTGGGGTGTTCAGACGCGCTCGACGATCGTGGCGATGCCCATGCCGCCGCCCACGCAGAGGGTCGCGAGGCCGTACCGCTTGTCCTGGCGCTCCAGTTCGTCGACGAGCGTGCCCAGGATCATCGCGCCGGTCGCGCCGAGCGGGTGACCGAGCGCGATGGCCCCGCCGTTGACGTTGACCTTGTCCAGGGACAGGCCCATGTCCCGCGCGAAGCGCAGGACGACCGCCGCGAAGGCCTCGTTGATCTCGACGAGGTCGATGTCGTCGATGGTCAGGCCGGCCTTGGCGAGGGCCTTGCGGGTGGCGGGGGCGGGGCCGGTGAGCATGATGGTGGGCTCGGAGCCCGAGACGGCGGCGGAGACGATCCGCGCGCGGGGGGTGAGGCCGTAGCGCTCGCCGATCTCCTTCGTGCCGATCGCGACGAGCGCGGAGCCGTCGACGATGCCGGAGGAGTTGCCGGCGTGGTGGACGTGGTCGATCCTCTCGACCCAGTGGTACTTCTGCAGGGCGACGGCGTCGAAGCCGCCCAGGTCGCCGATGTCCGCGAAGGACGGCTTGAGCTTGGCCAGCGAGTCGGCGGTGGTGCCCGGGCGCAGGTGCTCGTCGTGGTCGAGGACGGTCAGGCCGCTGCGGTCCTTCACCGGCACGACGGAGCGGTCGAAGCGGCCCTCCTTCCAGGCGGTGGCCGCGCGCTCCTGCGACAGGGCGGCGTACTCGTCGACGTCCCGGCGGGAGAAGCCCTCGATGGTGGCGATCAGGTCGGCGCCGATGCCCTGCGGCACGAAGTTGGTGGCGAGGTTGGTCATCGGGTCGTTGAACCAGGCGCCGCCGTCGGAGGCCATCGGCACCCGGGACATGGACTCGACGCCGCCCGCGAGGACGAGGTCCTCGAAGCCGGAACGCACCTTGGCGGCGGCCATGTTGACGGCTTCCAGGCCCGAGGCGCAGAAGCGGTTCTCCTGCACGCCGGCGACCGTGTCGGGCAGGCCCGCGGCGATCGCGGCGATGCGGGCGATGTCGGAGCCCTGGTCGCCCACGGGGCCGACGACGCCGAGCACGATGTCGTCGATCGCGGCCGGGTCGAGGCCCGGGAAGCGGCCGCGGAGTTCGTGGATGAGTCCGACGACCAGGTCGATGGGCTTGGTGCCGTGCAGGGCGCCGTTCGCCTTGCCGCGGCCGCGCGGGGTGCGGATCGCGTCGTACACGTACGCTTCGGTGCTCACTGGGAGGCCTTTCGAGGGTGAGGGTCGGGCCGGGCGGAAGGACGTCAGCCGAGCAGGGAACGGCCGATGATCTCCTTCATGATCTCGGTCGTACCGCCGTAGATGGTCTGGATGCGGCCGTCGACGAAGGCCCTGGCGACGGGATATTCGCTCATGTAGCCGTATCCCCCGTGCAGTTGGAGGCAGCGGTCGGTGACCCGCTTCTGCAGTTCGGTCGCCCACCACTTGGCCATCGAGGCGTGCACGGCGTCGAGCGCGCCGTTCGCGTGCTCTTCTGTGCAGCGGTCGAGGAAGGTGCGGGTGACCGCGCATTCGGTGGCCATCTCGGCCACCTCGAAGCGGATGTGCTGCTTGGTGGCGAGCGGCCGGCCGAAGGCCTCGCGCTCCTTGACGTACGCGGTGGTGATCTCCAGCAGGTGCTCGGCGGCGGCGATCGCGGAGACGGCGATGCTCAGGCGCTCCTGCGCGAGGTTGGTCATCAGGTGGACGAAGGCGCCGTTGAGCTCGCCGAGGAGGTTCTCCTTCGGCACCCGCACGTCGTGGAAGAACAGCTCGGCCGTGTCCTGCGCCTTCTGGCCGATCTTGTCGAGGTTGCGGCCGCGCTCGAAGCCCTGCATGCCCCGCTCGACGACGAGCAGCGACAGCCCGTGCGCGCCGCCCTCGGGCGTCGTCCGTGCGACGACGATCACCAGGTCGGCGAGGATGCCGTTGGAGATGAACGTCTTGGAGCCGTTGAGGACCCAGTGGTCGCCGCGGTCCTCGGCGTGGGTGCGGATGCCCTGCAGGTCGGAGCCCGCGCCCGGCTCGGTCATGGCGATGGCGGTGATGATCGAGCCGTCGCAGAAGCCCGGCAGCCAGCGCCGCTTCTGCTCGTCGGTGGCCAGTGAGGTGAGGTAGGGGCCGATGATGTCGTTGTGCAGGCCGAGGGCGAGGCCGGGCGCGCCCGCGCGCGTGAACTCCTCCGCCAGTACGGCGCTGTAGCGGAAGTCGTCGGTGCCCCCGCCGCCGTACTCCTCGGGCACGGCGAGGCCGAGCAGGCCCTGCTTGCCGGCCGCGCGCCAGGCCTCGCGGGAGACGACGCCGTCCTTCTCCCACTGCTCGTAGTACGGCAGCACCTCCCTGGCCAGGAAGGCGCGCACGGTCTCCCGGAACGCGTCGTGCTCGGGGGCGAAGATCTGCCGCTTCATTCGAGGCCCTTCAGGAGGTCGGGTACGTCCCAGTCGCGTGCCACGCCCGCGGTGTCGGCGCCCGGCCGGGCGGGGCCGGTGCGCACGGCGGTGGGGGTCGCGGAGAAACGGGGTGCGGGGGCGGGCTGGGTGATGCCGCCGTGGTCGGTGAAGGTGCCGCGGGCGGCGAGGTGCGGGTGGCCGGGGGCCTCGGCCAGGGAGAGCACGGGGGCCACGCACGCGTCGGAGCCGTCGAAAAGGGCCGTCCACTCGTCCCTGGTGCGGGAGGCGAAGCGGGCCGCGACGGCCTCGCGCAGCTCGCCCCAGCGGGTCCAGTCCTTGCGGGCGCCGGCGTGCTCCGGCAGGTCCAGGAGGGTGACGAACTCGTCGTAGAACTGGGGCTCCAGGGGGCCGACCGCCATGTAGCGGCCGTCGGACGTGGCGTAGGTGCCGTAGTACGGGCAGCCGCCGTCCAGGAGGTTGGCGCCGCGCCGGTCCTGCCAGCCGCCGGCGGCGAGCATGCCGTGGATCATCGCGGAGAGGTGGGAGGTGCCGTCGACGATGGCGGCGTCGACGACCTGGCCGGTGCCGGTGGCGCGCGCGTGGTGCAGGGCGGCCAGCACGCCGACGACGAGGTAGAGGGAGCCGCCCGCGTAGTCGCCGAGGAGGTTGGCGGGGACGGCCGGCGGCCGGTCCGGTTCGCCGATCATGCCGAGCGTGCCGGTGAGGGCGATGTAGGCGATGTCGTGGCCGGCGCGCTGGGCGAGCGGGCCGTCCTGGCCCCAGCCGGTCATACGGCCGTAGACGAGCGCGGGGTTGCGGGCGTGGCAGTCGGCGGGGCCGACGCCGAGGCGCTCGGCGACGCCGGGGCGGTAGCCCTCGATCAGGACGTCGGCGCGGGCGGCCAGGTCGAGGACGCGTGCGGGGCCGTCGGCGGCCTTGAGGTCGACGACGACCGAGCGCTTGTTGCGGTTGGTCACGTCGAAGGCGGGGTCGATCGCGAGGCCGGGGCCGCCGGGGCGGTCCACGCGGACGACGTCGGCGCCGAGGTCGGCCAGGAGCATCGCGGCGAAGGGGCCGGGCCCGATCCCGGCCAGCTCGACCACGCGCACGCCGGTGAGCGGCCCCTGCCCTGGCGTCGTCGCCATCCGGCCCCCAGACTGATCCCATGGGTATGACACAACTGATGTAACACCAGTGATGCTATGAACCTGTCCCGATGAGCACAAGACCCGGACGAGCAAGCGCTTAGCCAATTATGGTGAGGGCGCGCCACCCGGCGCCGGGGCCCGGCACACCTCAAGCTAGCCTCGGCGACCGACAACGGCGCGCGCAGCGGACAAGAGGTGTCATGAGCAGGCTGAACAGGACGGACCGTCCGTACGACATCGTGCTTTTCGGAGCCACGGGTTTCGTCGGGACGCTCACCGCGCACTACCTCGCCGCCAACGCGCCCGAGGGGCTGCGCTGGGCGATCGCCGGCCGCAGCGAGCGCAAGCTGCAGGAGCTGCGCGAGCGGCTGCCGGGCGGCGAGAAGACCGGCGTGCTGACGGCCGACGTGGCCGACCCCGCCTCGCTGCGCGAACTCGCCGAGCACGCGCGCGTGGTGGCCACGACCGTGGGGCCGTACGTGACCTACGGCGAGGACCTCGTCGCCGCCTGCGCCGACACCGGGGCCGACTACCTCGACCTCACCGGCGAGCCGGAGTTCGTGGACCTGACCTACGTGCGGCACGACGCACGCGCGCGGGAGACGGGCGCGCGGCTGGTGCACGCGTGCGGGTTCGACTCGGTCCCGCACGACCTGGGCGCGTACTTCACCGTGCGGCAGCTGCCCGAGGGCGTGCCGCTGAGGGTGGACGGGTTCGTCACCGCCGACGCCACCTTCTCGGGCGGTACGTTCGCCTCGGCGCTCAACCAGTTCTCCCGGCTGCGGCCGATGCTGGCCGCCGAGCGGGACCGGCGCCGCCACGAGCCGCGCCTGGTGGGCCGGCGGGCCGCCGCGCCGACCGGTGCGCCGCGGTTCGCCAAGGAGGTCGGTGCCTGGGCGCTGCCGCTGCCGACCATCGACCCGCAGATCGTGCACCGGTCCGCGAAGGCGCTGGAGCGCTACGGCCCGGACTTCCGCTACCGGCACTACGCGGCGGTACGGCACCTGCCCGTCGCGGTGGGCGGGGCGGCGGCCATGGGCGCACTGGTCGCGGCCGCCCAGCTGCCGCCCGCCCGGCGCTGGCTGTCGGACCGGCTCAAGCCCGGAGACGGGCCGGACCCCGAGAAGCGCGCCAAGAGCTGGTTCACGGTCCGCTTCGTCGGCGAGGGCGGCGGCCGGCGCGTCTTCACGGAGGTCGCGGGCGGCGATCCCGGCTACGACGAGACGGCCAAGATGTTCGCCGAGTCGGCCCTGTCCCTGGCCTTCGACGACCTGCCGCCGACGTCCGGTCAGGTCACCACGGCGGTCGCGATGGGCGACGCCCTGACCGACCGCCTGCGCCGCGCTGGCATCACCTTCCGGGTGGCGGCGAGCCGGTGACCCGGAACGGCCCGTCCGGGCCCTACAGCGACCAGCCGGCCACCGTGTAGATCATCCCGCCGATCCAGCCGAGCCCGGCCAGCACGGCGAGAACGAGAGCGGCCGTCACGGCCCGCTCGACGGGCCGGTTCGGATCGGCGAGGGGCTTGGGGGCACGGGCGCGATGCGTCGTCATGGGCCCCACCCTGCCGACAGCACCCACCCGCCCACATCCGTACAGGTACTCAGTACGGGTACTCAGACGCCTCTCTCACCCCTCCGTCGCCTCCCGCAGCGCCCTGCGGCACAGGGTGTCCGCTGTGCGGGTTGTTTCCGGGAGGCGGTAGGCGGGGGTCAGGGCGAGGACGTGGGCGCAGGCGTTGTCGAGGGTGGTGCGGTGGCCGACCGAGACGAACACCGGCTTGACGGATTCGCGGGTGCGCAGGGCGCGGCCGACCTCCTCGGGGCCGGCCTCGGTGTCCGCGAGGAGCGGGGAGGTGCTGCCGCGCGGGGCGGGCGGGTCGTCGTGGCGGAAGGTGAAGGGGTTCTTCGCGACGCCGATCGTCGGCAGGTCCGTCAGGACGCCCAGGTGGCTGGCGAGGCCGAAGCGCCGGGGGTGGGCGAGGCCGTAGCCGTCGCAGACGACCAGGCCCGGCGGGCACGGCAGGGCTTCGAGGGCGGCGAGGACGGTCGGAATCTCCCGGAAGGCGAGGAGTCCGGGGACGTAGGGGAAGGAGATGCGGCCGATCGCGGTGGCCTGCGCGACGACCCGCAGTGTCGCGGCGTCCAGGACGACGGCCGCGGCGGCCACGACGTCCCGCTCGTCGTCGTAGGCCACGTCGACGCCCGTGACGTGCCCGCTGCCGGGCGGCGGGCCGGGGGTGTCCAGTACGACCCGGGCGCGCAGTTCGTCCTGCACGGCCCGGGCCTCTTCCTCGGTCGCGGGCCAGCCCGCGGGAATGCGTACGGTCGTCATGATGGGGACGAGCGTACGGGTCCCGGCGAGCCGGCCCGGGCCCGGCGGGTCAGCTCTTCTTCGAGTCCAGCGCGCGCTGCAGCTGGTCCTTGTTCATGTGCGAACGGCCCTCGATGCCGCGCTGCTTGGCCTCGTTGTACAGCTGGTCGCGGGTCGGGCCCTGGGGGCCGGTCCGGTTGCCCGACCGCTGTCCGCCGCGCTTGCTCGACGACATGTCCTGCTTCGAGCTGCGGCTCGCTGTCTTCGACTCGCCGGACCGCGCGCGTTCCTTGTTGACCGTCCGCGCCGCGATCTCCTCGGCGCGCTTGGTGCTCTCCCCCCGGTCCTGCGCGCTCTCCTTGATGTGCTCGTACTGGCGCTCCCGCTTCGAGCTGGAACCTGCGGGCATGGTCGCTCACTCCTTTCGCGGTCGACGGCCGGCGCCGTCGGCGACCGGGTACCCGCATTCGGGCCCATGCGTCACCGTTCCAGGCGAGCCACCCGTCCCTTCTCGCCCGCCGCCCAGCAGCCGAGGTCCGCGGCGCAGTCCACGGTGTCGTACGAGCCCGTGTCGACGGTCCGCCAGGTCCGGCCGCCGTCCGTGGTGAGGTCGGTGCCGGTGGGGCCCACCGCGAGGGCGGCGGCGCGGCTGTGCGGCAGCCACGCGGCGCCGGAGCGGTAGGCGGGCGGGGGCGCCGCGGCCGGCCGCCAGGTGCGGCCGCCGTCGTCGCTGACCGCGGC
>NZ_JAMGBF010000117.1 GCF_023516615.1 Streptomyces panaciradicis | reverse complement strand
GCGGCCTGCTCGTGAAGGGCTGAGCTGCCATGCGTACGACGTCCGCCCGCCCCGTCCTGGTGGTGATCGCGCACGGCAGCCGTGACCCGCGGCATGCCGCGACGGTGCACGCCCTGGTCCGCGAGGTGCGCGCACTGCGCCCGGGGGTTCGGGTGGAGACCGGTTTCCTGGACTTCAACATCCCGTCCGTGCAGGGGGTCCTGGAGTCGCTGGCGGCGGAGGGAGTGCGCGACGTCGTGGCCCAGCCGCTGCTGTTGACGCGCGCGTTCCATGCGAAGGCCGACATCCCGGCGGTCCTGCGGGAGGCGCCGTCGCGGCTGCGCATCCGCCAGGCGGAGGTGCTGGGCCCCTCGCCGCTGCTCCTCACCGCCCTCGAACGGCGGTTGTACGAGGCGGGGTTGTCGCCCGCCGACAAGTCCTCGACCGGGGTCGTGCTGGCCTCGGCGGGGTCCACCGACCCGGAGGCGATCGCGGTGATCGCAGAAATCGCGCGGGAGTGGCGGCACACCGGTTGGTGCGCCGTGCGGCCCGCGTTCGCCTCCGCCGCTCTGCCCCGCACCGAGGACGCGGTACGGGAGCTGCGGGCCCTGGGCTGCGCGCGGGTGGCAGTGGCGCCGTACGTCCTGGCGCCCGGCTTCCTCCCCGACCGCATCGCGCGGGGCGCGGCCGAGGCGGACGTGCTCGCCGACGTCCTCGGCCCGGCGCCGGAGGTGGCCCGGGTGCTGCTGGAACGGTACGACGCGGCGCGCACACCGGCGCTGGCGGCGCTCGGCGCCTGACCCGGCGCGCGCCGCTCGGCGTCAGTCGAAGCGGAGCGATCCCGTGCGGGTGCGCTTGAGTTCGAAGAAGTCGGGGTCGCCGGCCAGGACGCGGAAGCTGTCGAAGAGCGCGGCCGCCCTGGCCCCTCGGGGGACGGCCCGCAGGACGGGGCCGAACCACACCGTGCCGTCGACGTGGAGGGTGGGCGTGCCGACGTAGCCGCCCGAGTCGGGTTCGGCGCCGGCCGCGTGGCTGCGGCGGACCGCGTCGTCGTAGGACGGGTCGTGCGCGGCGGCGGCCAGGTCGGCCGGCAGGCCCAGTTCGGCCAGTGATTCGGCGATCACCGCGGCGAAGAGGTCCGCGGAATCGGCCTTGCGCTCGTGGATGCGGGTGCCGAAGGCGGTGTACAGATCGCGCAGCACCTTCTCGCCGTGCCGTTCCGCCGCGGCCACGGCGACCCGCACCGGGCCGATCGACCGGTCCACCAACTCCCGGTACCAGTCGGGGAGTTCGTTGCCGATGTTGTGCAGGTACAGGCTCATCGCGTGGAAGCGGAGGTCGAGCGGGCGTTCGCGCTCGACCTCCAGCAGCCAGCGTGAGGTGATCCAGGCGAAGGGGCAGGCGGGGTCGAACCAGAAGTCGACGCGGACGGGCGCGGTGTCGTTCATGCCGTCGACGCTAGCTCCGAGGCGGCACAGGGTCTCGCCCCAATGGTTCACTCTTTCATTGGCCCAATTTCGGGTCGCGTCCGCTGGCGGCGAGGGCGCGGTCGAAGACCGGGGCGTCGTCCGGCAACGGCACGGGGTCGGCGAAGCCGTCGTACTGCCGGTAGACGGCGCCGTGCTTGTCGACCACGTGGAGGATGAAGCGGGCGGCGTCGTCGGAGATCCGGAACGTCTGGCCGGTGGCGGTGGCCACGTCCCAGCCGTGCACCGCCATCTCCTTGATCACCATGGAGGCGATGTCCAGCGCGGGCATCTTGGCCATGCCCAGGTCGACCTCGCCCTCCCACACCGCCGGGTCGGCCCAGGCGGCGACGGCGCGGTCCAGCTGGACGGCGTAGGCCTCGGCCCAGTCCGGGTCGGCGGTGAAGTCGCGGGCGGTCAGCTCCTCGGGGAGTGCCTTGCGCAGGGCGCGGTGCTCCAGGCCGTGGGAGGTGTAGAGGACCCAGTGGTTGACCAGGGCGCGGACGTCCCAGTCGGGGCAGTGGGTGGGCTCGCCGAGGCGTGCCGCCGGGACGCCGCGCGCCACGCGGGCCGCCTCGGCGGCGCACTCGGTCATGTACGGGTGCAGGTGCTTGGGGTCGTCGTACGTCATGCACCCCACGCTAGGAAGGGGCCGCTCAGGACTCTTGAACAAACGCGACAGCCTCGTCGGCGAGCCGGACCAGTTCCTCGACCGGCATCGAGCCGGCCGCCCGGTGCTCGCGTGCGAAGGTGTTGGCGAGCCGTTGCAGGAGCTCGTTGAGCGGGGTCGGTACGCCGTGCAGCCGGCCCAGCAGCGCGATCTCGCCGTTGAGGTGGTCCGCCTCGATGGTGCCGGTGCCGCGGGTGAGGGACTGCCAGGAGGAGCCGCCGCCGCGCGGGGCGCCGTCGAGCGGGACCGGGTCGACCTTGTGGCCGCGGGTCTCCCGCTGTTCCTGGGCGCTCGCGTACGCGATCCCGGCGGCGTCGAGCACGGCCTCGCCCTCGGCCCGCACCCGCCGGTACAGCTCCCCCGCCCGGTCCCCGGCGGCCGAGGAGACCGCCTCCAGCGCGTTGGCCAGGTTGGACAGGAGCTTGGCGTACTGCCAGCGCGTCACGTCCGGCACGACCGGCGCCTCGAGGAACCGCGTCTTCTCCAGGTCCGCGGCGATCCGCCGGACGGTCTCGTCGGTGCCGTGCGGGTAGCGGCCCACGTGCAGGATGCCGGTGAGCGGGGCGCCGGCGGCGGAGATGCGGCCCGGTTCGACGAAGGTCGCGGGCAGCCACACGCAGACGCCGTACACGTGCCGGAAGACGCGCAGCGCCAGCCGCTGTCCCTCCACGCCGTTCTGGGCGCACAGCAGCGGCAGCCGCTCGGCGGCCGTGCCGCCGCCCGCGACCGGCGCCGGGCCCCAGGCCGCCAGGGCGGCCGCCGTGTCCTGCGTCTTGACCGCGAGGACGAGGACGTCGTCGGCCCGCAGCGCGCCCAGTTCGTCCGGGTCTTCGACGGCGGGCAGGCGGTAGGTGTGCCGGCCGTCCGGCACGGTCAGCCGCAGGCCGTCCTCCCGCAGTGCCGCGAGGTGCGCGCCGCGGGCGACCGCGACGACCTCGTGCCCGGCCCCCGCGAGCCGTCCGCCGATCGCCCCGCCGACGGCGCCCGCTCCGATGATGATGTAGCGCATGGCAGGAGCCTCGCACACCGCCCGGAGCGCGGTGACCGGGCCCTCACCCGGTCAACCGGCTGTCAGCTCCACCAGTTTCACCACCGTGTTCCAGTTCCGGGTGGTGGCGATCAGGCCCTTGTTCACGCGGGGCCGGGCGAGCAGTTCGGCGAGCCGGGAACGGCCCAGGCCGTCGGGCGCGTAGAGGTAGAGGGCGCGGTCGCCGAGGCGGAACTCCTCGGGCAGACAGGCCTGCTGGTCGATCTCCGCGAACCGGTCGGCGGTGACGGGTGCGGAGAAGTAGGTGACGTGCAGCTGCTTGGGCTCCAGGTCGGCGGCCGGGAAGGGGCATGCCTCGGCGATCGCCTTCAGATAGGCGTGGCCGCGCACGATCACGTCGACGGCGAACCCGAAGTGCTCCTCGACGGCCTGCGTGAGCTCGGCGGCCAGGGACTCCTCGTCACCGCGGCCGGACGTGAACACGGCCTGCCCGCTCTGCAGGTGGGTGCGTACGGCGTCGTGCCCGAGGCCCTCCATGAGCTGCCGCAGCTCGGCCATCGGGACCTTCTTCCTGCCACCCACGTTGATGCCGCGCAGCAGCGCCGCGTACGTCGTCGTCATGGCGCACACCCTAGGACGGCCCTCCCGCCCCGTGGGGGTGGGCACGACGGCCGGGTCCCGGTGAGGGCGGCCACCCTGATCGCGACCTCGAGCAGCCCGGATAGATGTAAGGGGCCGCTGTCCTCCTCAGCGGTGAGGGCGCCGACTCCGAGGGGATGAGATCGGGCCACCGCACTTCACCGGGCAGCACGACGAGACGGGCTTACCTCGCCCCTACCTTCGAAACGGAAGGTGGCGGCACGGGGCTGTCACCGCTCACGAGGGGGCAGGCCCGTCATGGGGAACGAGGAATCGCGGGTGCGGGGCATCGCCGCCCGGGCCGGCGGCTGGAGTGCCCGGCACCGATGGGCCGCCGTCGGCATCTGGGTGCTGTTCGTCGTCCTGGCGATGGGACTCGGCTCGGCGGCGGGCCGGGTCGATCTCAAGGACAGCGACCAGCTCAAGGGCGAGACGCACACCGCGGCGAAGATCGTCGAGGACGCGGGGATCAAGGAACCGGCCGGTGAGACGGTCCTGATCCAGGCGAAGGACGGTGGCCCGAAGGCCACCGACGCCGAGTTCCGCTCGGCGGTGGCGGCGGTCGTGAAGGCCGTGGACGCCACCGGCCGGGTCACGGACGTGAAGTCGCCGTACACCACGGACACGATCTCCAAGGACGGGCGCAGCGCGCTGGTGCGGTTCGACATGCGCGGCGACGCGGAGACCGCGGGCGACCGGGTGGAGCCGGTGCTGAAGGCCGTCGCCGGGGTGCAGAAGGAGCACGAGTCGCTGCGGATCGAGGAGATCGGCGGCGCCAGCATGCGCAAGACCTTCGACGACGCGTTCGGGAACGACTTCAAGAAGGCCGAGTACTCCGCGGTGCCGGTGGCCCTCGGCATTCTGCTCATCGCCTTCGGCGCCCTGGTGGCCGCGCTGCTGCCGGTGGCGCTGGCGATCACCGCGATCATGGCGACGATGGGCCTGATGGGCCTCGTCAGCCACGTCCAGCCGATGACCGACACCGCCAACTCCGTCATGCTGCTGGTCGGCCTGGCCGTGGGCGTCGACTACTGCCTGTTCTACCTGCGCCGTGAGCGCGAGGAGCGGGCCGCAGGACGCGACGGGCAGACGGCCCTGCGGGTCGCCGCCGCGACCAGTGGCCGCGCGATCATCGTCTCCGGCATCACGGTGTGCGTGGCGATGGCGGGCATGCTGTTCACCGGGCTCGCCACCTTCGAGGGCATGGGCCTGGCCTCGCTGATGGTCGTCGCCGTCGCCATGGTCGGCTCGGTGACCGTCCTGCCGGCGCTGCTGTCGCTGCTGGGCGAGCGGGTCGAGAAGGGCCGTGTGCCGTTCCTGCACAAGGCGATGCAGCGCCGGGCCGCCCGCTCGGGCGGGCAGAGCCGGTTCTGGAGCACGGTGGTGCGCGCGGTGCTGGCCAGGCCGCTGGTGTCGGTGGTCGTGGCGGCCGGCGCGCTGCTCGCCGTCGCCGCTCCCGCGCTCGGCATGAAGACCCAGAACCTCACGCTGGACCAGGAGTTCGGCGACTCGCTGCCGATCGTGCAGACGTACAACCGCGTCAACGACGCCTTCCCGGGCGGCTCGGAGCCAGCCGAGGTGGTCGTCAAGGCGAAGGACATCAACGCCCCCGAGGTCAAGAACGCCCTCGCCGACTTCAAGGAGCGGGCGATCAGTTCGGGCGCCTCGCGCGGCCCGGTGCAGATCACCCTGCACGACGCGCAGAACATCGCCTACGTCTATGTCCCGCTGGTCGGCGGTTCCGACCTGGACAAGGCGGGCGCCAGCCTGGAGAAGCTGCGCGACGAGGTGCGGCCCGCCACGCTCGGCAAGGTGGACGGCGTCCAGGCCCCGATCACCGGGCAGGTGGCCGGTTCGAAGGACTTCAACGACCAGCTCGGCGGCGCCGTCGTCCCGGTCTTCGCGTTCGTCGTGGTCTTCGCCTTCGCGCTGATGCTGCTGTCGTTCCGCTCGCTGACCATCGCGATCACCTCGATCGTGCTCAACCTCCTGTCCGTGGGCGCCGCCTACGGCATCCTCGTCGCCGTCTTCCAGCACGGCTGGGGCGCTTCCCTGGTCGGCGCGGAGGGCGTCGGGGCGATCATCACCTGGCTGCCGCTGTTCCTGTTCGTGATCCTGTTCGGGCTGAGCATGGACTACCACGTGTTCGTGGTCTCCCGGATCCGCGAGGCGCGGTTGCGGGGCCGTACGACGAACGAGGCGATCCACCACGGCGTGGTCACCACGGCGGGTGTCGTCACCAGTGCCGCGGTCATCATGGTCGCCGTGTTCGCGATCTTCGGCACGCTGTCCATGCAGTCCATGAAGCAGATGGGCGTGGGCCTCGCGGCCGCGGTGCTCATCGACGCCACGATCATCCGGGGCGTGCTGCTCCCGGCCGTGATGGCGCTGCTGGGCGAGCGCAACTGGTACCTGCCGAAGTGGCTGAACCGGCTGCCCGACCTCACGCACGACGAGGCGCCGGAGGCCATCACTCACGCGGCGGAGGACGAGGGCGAGCCCGTGCGGGTCTGAAGCCGCCCTTGCCGAGGGCCCGTTGGTCTCCCGGGGGAACCAGCGGGCCCTCACTCATGCCCGCGCGCGGGCGAGTTCGGCCTCGATGAGATCGGCCGCCCGCCCGGTGCCGCCCTCCTGGGCCATCGCGTCCCGGATCTCCCCCAGCCGCCGGGCCACTTCGGGATCGTCGACCAGGGCGAGAGCGGTCGCCCGCAGGGCCTCGGCGGTGGCCTCCTCGGTGTCGAGGCGGCGGGCGACCCCGAGGGCCTGCAACATGTCGGCGTTGCCGAACTGGTCGACGGCCTGCGGTACGGCGATCATCGGTGTGGCGGTGGCCAGTCCCTCCTGGCTGCCGCCCGCCCCTGCGTGCGTGACGAACAGGTCGGCCCGCCGCAGGACCGCCAACTGCGGTACCCAGGACCGCACTTCGACGTTCGCGGGCACTTCGCCGAGCCCGGCCGGGTCCATGCGCTCACCGATCTGCAGCACGAGGTGCCAGCCCGGGAGTCCGCCGAAGGCCCGCACGCACTCCCGGTAGAAGCCGGGCCGGTCGGTGAAGGTGGAGCCGAGAGACACCAGCACCACCTTCTCGGCGTCCGCCGGGCGCCCCCAGTCGCCCTGCGCCGCCCGGTTGCCCTGGCAGGCGCCGACGAAGGTGTACACGCGCTCGTCGACGCGGTCGGCGTGCGGCTGCAGCGCCCTGGGGATCAGCACCAGCGACCGGTCGGGCCGGCCGGCGAAGTCGTCCGGGTGCAGCCCGATCCCGTTCTCCTCCAGCCAGGCCCGGAAACGCGCGTAGTAGGCCTTTCCGCGCTCGGTGCTCTTCGGCTCCGCCCACATCGGCTCGGCCACCTCCTCCTCGTATCCCTCCCAGGCCACGAGGTTCGGCGACAGCGACACGGCGGGCACGCCCCAGCGGTGGGCGAGCACGCGGGCCGGGTAGGCCGTGATGTCGTGCAGCACGAGGTCGGGTACGTCGCCCTCGTACGCCGCCGCGAGCTGCGGCAGCGCCTGCACGGCGTCGGCGAGGAACAGCTCCACGTGGTCCAGCAGTTCGCTTCCCCAGGCGGCCGGGTCGGCGCCGGGTCCGGGGAGCGTGGAGTGCCACGGCCTGGGCTCGGCGCCGGTCTCGGCGACCTTGTCCGCGAAGGCCGGCGGGATCGCGTAGGTGACCCGGTGCCCGCGGGCGACGAGCTCGCGGATCACTTCGAGGCTGGGGTTCACATGGCCGTGGGCGGCGATGGAGAACATGGCGAGGTGGGCGGGGGCGGTCATACGACGACCGTAGGCGAGACGATACGTCTCGTCCAATGCTTTACCGGCACCGCGACCGGAGGCGCGTGTCAGCGCTGGTAGCGGGCGAGGACCAGGTTGCCGTCCCGTTCCAGGCGGTGGCGCAGTGCGGCGAGGCCGATCGCCCCGCTGTAGTACTCCTGGAAGGCGGGGGTCGCGACCTTGTCCTTCCACTCGGGGTAGCCGCGGACCGACTGCGCGGGGGCCGGGCGGAGGTGGGCGGCGAGGGCGGTGCCGGTCGCCCAGCCGTTCTCGGCGGTGTGCAGGGCGGGGTCCTGCAGGGCCCGGGTGCCGGTGGGCAGCATCCAGTCGCCGAGGGCCAGTCGCACCATGTTCCGCGGCCGCAGCAGGAAGTCGACGAACGCGGCGGCCTCCTTCTTGTGCGGGCTGTCCTCGGCGATGGACAGCGTCTGCGGGCTGACGCCCTGGGCGAGCCCGTCCGCTCCGGCCGGGGCGGGCAGCACCTGCCAGGCGAAGCCCTTCGGGGCCTGCTGGGCGATCTGCTGGCGGTAGGAGAAGCCGAGCGGCACCATCGCGTACTTCCCGCCGAAGAACCCCGGCAGGGTGTCCGAGCCGCCGCTGCCCAGGGTGGTGGGCGAGGCGCTGTGGTCGGTGTTCGCCTGGTCGTGGACGGTCCGCGGCACCACCTGGTCGGCCGCGCCGAAACGGACGGTCACCTTGCCGTCCGCGCCTCGGTGGAACAGTTCTCCGCCGGCCGACAGGGAGAGGTTGAGGGTCGCGGAGACGGGCTCCTTGAGCGGCCAGGCGACGCCGTACCGGCCGCCGCCGCTCAGCCGCTTCGTCACCTGCCTGAACTCCGGCCAGCTCCAGGGGTGTTCGGGCGTCGGGGTGCGCACCCCCGCCTTCTTCAGCCAGGTGGCGTTGGCGACGAGCACCCGCGGCTCCTGGAGGAACGGCACGCCGTACACGCCGTCGCCGAAGGTCGTCGTGCGCCAACTGCGCTGCGGGATATCGGACTTCAGGCGGTGTGAGAGCAGTCCGCGCAGGTCGGCGAGGTAGCCCCCGTAGGCGAAGTCGGCGAGGTCGTCGGAGGCGTCGTGGATGATGTCGGGGGCCTCGCCGCCCTCGAAGGAGGTGAGGAGCTGGTCGTGGACGCTGTCCCAGCTGCCCTGCACGTACTCGACCTTGACGTCCGGATGCGCGGCGTTCCACTCCTTCACGAGTTCCTTGGTGGCCTTCACGGACTCCTGCTGCCAGGCCAGGGACTGGAAGCGGAGGGTGATCCGGCCGCCGGTCGCCGCGTGGCCGCCGCCGGTGCAGCCGGCGAGCAGCAGGAGCAGGACGAGGACGCCGGTCGTGAGTCGGGCGCGCATCAGTCCTTCACCGCCCCGGTGAGCATGCCGCCGGTGATACGCCGCTGGACGACCGCGAACACCACCAGCGAGGGCAGCGTCGCGAGGAAGGCGGCCGCCGCGAGCGGGCCGAGGTCGGCGACGCCCTCGGCGCCGATGAAGTGGGTGAGGACGACCGGCAGGGTCTGCTTCTCCGGCGTCTTCAGCAGGACGAGCGCGAAGAAGAACTCGTTCCAGGCGGTGACGAAGGCGAACAGCCCCGTCGCCACGATGCCCGGCGCGAGCAGCGGCGCGACGACCGAGAAGAGCGTACGGGCCCGCCCGGCGCCGTCGACCGCCGCCGCCTCCTCGACCTCGGCCGGCACCGCCCGTACGTACCCGGCGAGCATCCACAGCGCGAACGGCAGCGCCCACACCACGTACACCAGGGTCAGCCCGGCCAGGGAGTCGATCAGCCGCAGGTTCTTCAGCACCAGGAACAGCGGGATGATCACGAGGACGAGCGGGAACGCCTGGCTGACCACCACCCAGCCGGTGGCGGCACGGGTCAGCGCGGTACGGCGGCGGGCCATGACGTAGGCCAGCGGGGTCGCGATCACCACGGCGACGACGGCGGCACCGGCGGCGGCCAGCAGGGAGTTGAGGGCGGCGTGCAGCAAGGGCTGGGCGTCGAAGGCCTGGCGGAAGTTGTCCAGGGTGGGATGACGCGGAATCCAGGCGGGGTGCGGACTGCCCAGCTCCCGCGGCGACTTGAAGGCCGTGGAGACCAGCCAGAGGAACGGGAAGGCCAGGAAGGCGAGATAGGCCAGCAGGGCCGCGTACTGGCCCGCGCGGGCGGTCGTCGAGGTCCTCACGCGTCGTCCCCTCCCCTGAGCCGGCCCACCAGGAACAGGGCGAGGAGCACCGAGATCACGGCGACCATCACGCAGCCCATCGCCGCCGCGTAGCCGAACTGGCCGTAGCGGAAGGCCTCTTCGTAGGCGAACAGCATGGGCAGCCGGGTGCGGCCGCCGGGTCCGCCGCCGGTCAGGACGTAGACCAGGGCGAAGGAGTTGAAGTTCCAGATGAGGTTGAGGGCGGTGATGGCGAGGGCGACCGGTCTGAGGGCGGGCCAGGTGACCGTGCGGAAGCGGCGCCAGGCGCCGGCTCCGTCGACGGCGGCGGCCTCGTGCAGCTCGCGCGGGGTGTTCTGCAGGCCGGCGAGCAGGGCGACCGTGGTCTGCGGCATGCCGGCCCAGACGCCGACGACGATCACCGCGGGCAGGGCGGTGCCGAGGCCGCCGAGCCAGTCGTGTCCGCCGCCGAGGCCGAGGTCGTGCAGGGTCTCGGTGAGGACGCCCGTGTCGGGGTTGTAGACCAGCCGCCACATGATGCCGACGACGACCTCGGGCATCGCCCACGGGATGATCGCCAGGGCCCGGGCCAGCCACCTCAGCCGCAGGTCCTGGCCGAGCAGCAGGGCGAGCCCGAGCGCCAGCAGGAACTGCGGCACCGTCACGCCGACCGCCCACACCAGCCCGATGCGGAACGACTCCCAGAACAGCGTGTCGTGCAGCAGGTCCCGGAAGTTGAGGCCGCCGATCCACCGGGTGGGCTGGGTGCGGCCCGACTGGGAGTCGGTGAAGGCCAGCAGGATGCCGTAGAGCAGCGGTCCGACGCTCAGGGCGAGGATCGGGATCAGCGCGGGCAGGACCAGGAACCAGGCCCCGCGGTCGCGCAGCGGCCGGTCCGGGCCGCCGGCGGCGCGCGGCGTGCGCTGCGCCGACCGCTTCGTCGCGGTCACCAAGGTCACGTCATCGGCTCCTTCGCACGGCTCGTGACGTTCGCACCCGGCGGGCCCGTGTCATGGTCGTGAAGGAGGCATGCGCCGTCAAGACAGCGCGCACACCCCCCGACCTGTGCGAATGCGAGACTGGCCGGGGGGTGGCGCGATCTCGACGCCGTACACCGGGGCAAACGCTGACATGGGAGGCGGACGATGGACGAGGCACGGGCGCGGGACGTACTGGCCGCGGCGGACGTACTGCCCGGCCCGGCACTTCACGCGCGGCTCCTCGCCCTGGGCGAGAACGCGGTGTTCGCCGCGGGTGACCTGGTCGTCAAGGTGGGCCGGGACGCGGAGCTGCTGGACCGGGCGCGGCGCGAACTGGACATCGCGCTGTGGCTGGCCGAGGCCGGCGTCCCGGCGGTCCGCGCGGCACGGCCCGAGCCGTTGCTGGTCGAGGGGCATCCGGTGACCGTGTGGCAGCGGATGCCGGACGCGGTACGGCCCGCCGAACCCCGGGATCTGGCCGAACTGCTGCGGGTCGTGCACGCCCTGCCCGCGCCCGCGTTCCCGCTGCCGCCGCGTGAACTGCTCGGCGGGGTGGAGCGGTGGCTGCGGCTCGCGGGGGACGCGATCGACCCGGCCGACGCGGCGTACTTGCGCGAGCGGCGGGACGGGTTCGCGGCGGCCGCGGCCGCGTTGACACCACGGCTGGCTCCGGGGCCGATCCACGGGGACGCGTTGCCCCGCAACGTGCACGTCGGTCCGGACGGCCCGGTGCTGGTGGACCTGGAGACCTTCTCCTCGGACTTCCGCGAGCACGATCTGGTGGTGATGGCCCTCTCCCGGGACCGGTACGGGCTGGCGGCCGGGGCCTACGACGCGTTCACCGAGGCGTACGGCTGGGACGTGCGCGAGTGGGAGGGCTGCCCGGTCCTGCGGGGCGCCCGGGAGACGGCCAGTTGTGCGTGGGTGGCCCAGCACGCGCCGAGCAACCCCAAGGCGCTGGCCGAGTTCGGGCGCAGGGTCGCGTCGCTGCGGGACGGCGACGAGAGCGTGCGCTGGTATCCGTTCTGACGACGGCCGTGCCGGTCTAGGCGGTCTCCCCGCCCCGGATCGTGTGCGCCGCCCGGCGAAGCTCCGTGAGGACGGTGCGCACCGCTGCCCGGGCCGTGCGTTCAGGGCGGTGCAGGACGTCGATGTGGCGTCTGGCCTGTACGCCGCTCAGCGGCCTGAGGACCAGGTCCGGGTGCGGTCGCATCGTCCAGCGGGGCATCAGGGCGAGACCGCCGCCGGCCGCCACCGCCTCGGCGACGACCGTGAAGTCGTTGATGCGGTGGGCGAGACGGAGACGCCGGCCGGCCGCTGCCGCGATCGCCTCGATCGTCGCCAGGACCGGGAAGCCGTCGTGGACGGTGATCCAGGGCTGGTCGGCGACATCGCGCGGGGTGACCCGGCGTCTGGCGGCCAGCGGGTGGCCGGCGGGCATCGCCACGTCGAGGGGTTCGCGCAGCAGCGTGGCCGCCGTCACCGTGTCCGGCCACGGCGGGGCGTGGTCCAGGCGGTGGGCGAGCACCAGGTCGTAGGCGCGGGTGAGGCGGGGGAAGTCCTCCTGGGCCACGTCCTCGTCGCCGAGTCGGACGACCGGGGCGCCCGGCCCGGTGAGCGCGCGCAGGAGGAGCGGGAAGAACGTGGTGCCCGCGCTGTGGAACGCCGCCACCGAGACCTCGCCCTCCTCGTGGTCCAGGAACTCCCCCACGCTGTGCCGGGCCCGGGCGAGCGCCGTCTCCACCTCGATCGCCGCCCTCGCCAGTGCCTGGCCGGCGTCGGTGAGCACAAGCCGTCTCCCCTGCCGCTCGGTGAGCGGCACCGGGATCGACCGCTGCAGCAGCCGCAGCTGCTGGGAGATCGCGGAGGGGGTGACCAGCAGCGCCTCGGCGACCGCGGTGACGCTGCCCAGCTCGCCGAGCTCGCGCAGGATCCGCAACTGACGTTCGTCCATGGTGCGAGTGTAGGAAGTCGATGAAGCTCTGCTGAAAGATCGTTGTAGAAGGTGGTACTGGGCTTCAGGGACGGTCCCGGTGCACCGTGGGCGGGTGACCGACGTCCGCCGCACCGATGCCGTGCTCCTCCTTGTCGCCGTCGTCTGGGGTTCGAGCTATCTCTCCGCCCAGAACGCCACGTTCGCGCTGCCCGTCCTGACGGTGCTGTTCGCGCGCTACGCCCTGTCCGCGCCGGCCTGTCTGGGCCTGGTCGCCGCCCGCCGCGGGCCGCGCCGATGGACCCGGGACGAGCTGCGGGCCGGGCTGGCCCTGGGCGTGACGCAGGCCGCGGTCCTGGTCGTGGAGACGTACGGCGTGGCCCACACCAGCGCCGCCAACGCGGGGCTGATCATCAGCCTCACCATCGTGCTCACCCCGCTCCTGGACCGCTCGCGCGGCACCCTGCCCGCGTCCTACTTCGCCGCCGCCGGCGTGTGCGTCCTGGCCGTCGGGCTGCTGATGTCGGGCAACGGGTTCCACAGCCCACGCCTCGGCGACCTGCTGATGCTGGCGGCCGCGGTGATCCGGGCGGGCCATGTCGCGCTCGTCGGAAAGCTCACCGGCGGCCGGGACATCCGTCCGCTGCATCTGACGACCGTGCAGGCACTCGTCGGTGTCTGCCTGTTCCTGCCGGGCGCCGCCACGGGTCTGCCCGCACTGTCCCGGGCCGGCGCGGCGACCTGGACGCAGCTGGTGTATCTCGCCCTGTTCTGCAGCGTGTTCGCCTTCCTCGCGCAGACCTGGGCCGTGCAGCGCACGTCCGCCAGCCGGGCCAGCCTGCTGCTGGGCACGGAACCGGTGTGGGCCGTCGCGGCGGGCATCACCCTCGGCGGCGAGCGCTACGGCCTGCTGACCGCCGTCGGTGCGGCCCTGCTCGTCGCCGGCACCTACTGGGGGCAGTCCGTGGAACGCGCCGACCGTCGACGGCGCGTGGAGAGCCGGGAGCTGCGCCTCGCGAGCCCCGTGGGCGGCTGAGCGGTGGCGGTCCGCCGGCCGCCGCTCAGACCGGCTCGTCCGTCAGTTCCCGCAGCGGCCAGGTGCCGTCGACCACCGCCGTCGCGTCGCCCTTGCGGCGCAGGAAGCTCTGGAAGTCCGCCGCCCACTGCGCGTACCACTCGATCTGGCGGCGGTGCAGTTCCGCCGGGCCGAGGGCCGCGATCTTGGGGTGGCGGTCGGCTATCGCACAGGCCAGACCGGCCGCGGCGAGGGCGTCGGCCGAGGCGTCGTGGGCGGCCTCCAGGGCGACGCCGTACTCCGTGCAGACCGCTTCGAGGTTGCGCTTGCCGCGGCGGTACCGGTCGACCCAGCGGTCGATGGTGTACGGGTCGATGACCGGCGCGGGGTCGAGGCCGCCGAGGCGGTCGCTCAGGGAGGGCAGTGCGTGGCGGCGCAGCTCGGCGGAGAGCAGGCTCAGGTCGAAGGCCGCGTTGTAGGCGACGACCGGGACTCCCGCCTTCCAGTACGAGGCGAGCACGTCCGCGATGGCGTCGGCCACCTGGTCGGCGGGCCGGCCCTCCGCGGCCGCCCGCTCGTTGCTGATCCCGTGCACGGCCACCGCGTCCGCCGGGATCTCCACGCCAGGATCGGCGAGCCATTCCCGGCGCCCTATCGGCTGTCCGCCCCTGACCTCGATCACGGCCCCCGTGACGATGCGCGCCTCGCGCGGATCCGTGCCGGTCGTCTCCAGGTCGAAGCCGATCAGCAGCTCCCGGTGCCAGGCCATCGGCGGCCCCCCTTCTTGGTGGTGCTTTCCCCCAGTGGTCTCCACCTTCCCATGCGCCACTGACAATCAGAGGACCGCATTCCGCTTACCTCTTCGGACAGTTCAGGACACGGGACGCGAATCCACCCAGGTCGTTTCGAACTCCTCGCGGTATGTCGGGAACAGACCGCTGTCGACCCCTTCGTTCTTCTCGTCCGACTTGACCACGCGGCTGCCGTTGCGCAGGACGAGCACCGGCGCCTCCATGCCCCGGGAGCGGCGCAGGTACGACTGCACGACGGCGACGCCGTCCGCGCCGTCGCCGTCGACGAGGTAGGCGGAGAAGCGCGGTGTCTCGTCGTAGACCTGGATCTCGAAGGCGCCCGGGTCGCGCAGCCGGGAGCGGACCCGGCGCATGTGCAGGATGTTCATCTCCACCGCGCGGCTCAGCTCGCCGCGTTTCATGCCCAGTTCCCGCTCACGTCGTTTGACCGCGCTGGAGGCGGGGTTGAGGAACAGCAGCCGCGTCCGGCAGCCGGCCTCGGCAAGGCGGACCAGGCGGCGGCCGGAGAAGTTCTGCACGAGCAGGTTGAGGCCGATGCCGACGGCGTCGAGGCGGCGGGCTCCGCCGAAGATGTCCTCGGCGGGGAACTGGCGCAGCAGCCGCACCCGGTCGGGGTGCACGGCGACCACGTCGGCGTACCGGTCGCCGACCAGGTCCTCCACCGCGTCGACCGGCAGGCGGCGGGCGGACGGCACGTCACCGCCCGCGCCGAGGGCGTCCAGCAGCTTGGCCGAGGCCCGCTCGGCCTGGTTCAGGACGGCCTCGGACAGGGCCCGGTTGCGGGAGACGACGTTGCGGGTCACCTCCAGCTCGTCCAGGGCGAGTTCGACGTCGCGGCGGTCGTCGACGTAGGGCTCGAAGCACGGCCAGTGCTGCACCATCAGCTCGCGCAGCTGGGGCAGGGTGAGGAAGCTGAGGACGTTGTCGTCGGCCGGGTCGAGCAAGTAGCCCTTGCGGCGGCTGACTTCGCGGACCGCGACGGCCCGCTGCACCCACTCCTGGCCGGCCGGCCCGGCCGCGGCGATCACCCACTCGTCGCCGTGGACGGGTTCGTAGATGGGACGCAGGACGGCGGCCACGACCGCGCGCAGCCGCTGTTCGACGAGGTTCAGCCAGATGTAGGCACGCCCGGCCCGCTGGGCGCGCGTACGCACCTCGCGCCAGGCGTCGGCGTCCCAGTCCAGCTCCGGTCCGATGGACGTCGTCTCCATCGGCCTGGCCAGGGACACCGTGCCGGGCGGGACGTCTGCGGAGTTCCCCTCGTGACCCTCGTCACCAGGGGGCAACTCCAGCCCTCCCGAGCCCACCCGCGCACCGCCTTCCGCTCCCCCGAGCACTCCCCTTGCCAACGATCAAGGAAGGGTACTCCGGGACCGGTCGGCGATGCAGCCGGATGGACAGGGTCGTTTCTCAACTACGCGGTCGCCAGTGGCCGTTCTGCCACGACAGCTCGTCCGGAGTGAGCGGATTCATAGCGGTGACGTCCCGGGGCGCGATGGAGAATCCCTGCCAGTGAACGGGCATGGGCTGCTGGTCCTCGTCCCGCGCGATGTGGTGGAAGCCCACGTTCATCCAGACGATGGGGTGCGTCAGCGTCTGGCCGTTGACCCACTTCTCCACCGACTTGCCCGCTCCGGCAGGGCAGTTGCCCGTGTTGTTGGTGGCGAACTGCTCGCACTTGTTGTACTCGGTGAAGTACACGTCGTGCTTGGTGAAGCTGCGGCCGGCGTACTTGGTGGTGGGGCCGGGGACGATCTCGTACGAGCGCGCGTGGCCGTCCTTGTTCTTGCCGGTGGCGCTGACCATCCGCCACCAGCGGTAGGCCTTGTAGTCGCCGCCGAGTTCCTTGGTGACCTTGGTGCGGGTGGTCTTGGCGCTGGGCGCCTCCTGGCCGTGCGCGGGCGCGCTGACGGTCGAGTCGTACTGCTCGACCTTCGTCTTGGAGGAGCCGTCGAGGCCGAAGTCGAGCCGCCAGAAGACGTTGTGGCTGTGGCTGGTGGCGTAGGCCTTGGCGCCCTTGCCCAGCGGCCAGCCGCGGCCGTCACCGGCGTCGTAGTCGTCGTAGGACAGGCTGCCGGTGGCGCCGACGTTCATGTTGATCGTGCCGTCGTCCTGGAAGCGCCACTCGGTCATGTACTCGTACCAGCCGACCTGGTTGACCGTGTAGACGAGGAGGTCCTTGCCCTGGGCCTGGTAGACCTTGTTCGCGGTGTCGCCCTGCATCCGGTACGCGTGCCCGCGCGAGCGCGTGGTGGTGCACAGGCCGTCGACGTTCGGGTGCTGCGGGTCCCAGGCGTCGGGGACCTTGACCTTCTTGATGGTGCCGCCGGGGCATTCGCCGGGCGCGAGGTTCATCAGGCCCTGGGCGAAGCCGAAGCCGGTGAGGTCGTCGTACTCGACGCTGCCGTCGTCGTAGGGGACGTCGATCTGGGCGAGCCGGGCGCTGTTGAGGACCTTGATCGGCGCGCTCTCGCCCTTGGGCTGGTAGGAGACGTTGTCGAGGACCAGTCCGGCCTTGCTGTCGTAGCGCCAGCACATCCGCCAGGTGGTGCCGCTGGAGAGCTTCTGCTCGATCTTGTAGGCGGCGCTGCAGTCGGCGGCCGCCGTGCCGGCGGTCCTCGGCTGGGCGGTGGCGGGGCCGGCTCCGGTGGTCGCGCCGGCGGCCAGCGCGGCCACGGACAGGCCGACGGCCGCGCGGGTGCGGGCGCGGCTCATTCTCTTGACGGGCATGAAGAGGTGACTCCCTTGCACAGGAGGAGCAAGTGGGAAAAGTGGACGGGGTGCGGGCTCAGCCGCGCTTGAGCTCGGCGACCTTGCGGGCGCTGAGGTCGATCACGAAGGACCGCGCGTCGATCCACGGGCCGTTGACGACCTTGGGGAACAGCCGCACGCACCGGTGCTCGCCGCACTTGTCGAGCGCGGCGGGCTGGGCGCCCGGCGTGGCCCGGTAGACGGCGCCGTTGAGCAGCAGCTGGCCGGCGGAGGTGAGCTCCTTGCCGGTGGCGTCCTTGTAGTCGGCGCGCAGGCCCTTGCCGAGCGGGTCGGCGATCAGCAGCGTGGCCGCCTCGGCGTTCTCGGCGCGGCTCAGCGGCGGCTGGACGCCGTGCTGGACGCCGGTGTCCTCGACCTTGCCGGTGTCGAGGTTGACGGTCTTGGTGACCAGCGTGTCGTTGCTGTAGTCGTAGAACGTCACGTCGGCCCGCCGCGGCGCGGACGGGTCGTCGGTCTCGTCGTTCTCCGGGTCGGCGAGGTCGACCGTCAGGCGCTGCGGGCCGCGCTTGCCGTCGACGTTCTCGGCGGACTTCAGCAGCTGCCGGCTCGCGGCGATCTGCTCGGCCCGCTTCATCTCGTCGTCGGTCAGCGGATCACCGCCCTTGCCCTTGTCCCCCTGGGCCGGCGCCTGCTCGACGACGCCCGCCGGGACGGCCCCGTCCTGCCCCTGGCCCGCCTGCTGCCCCGCCCGGGTGCCGGTCTTCCCTCCCGTCTCATCGGCCCCTGCCGTCCCCGGCAGCGTGATCCCGACCATCACGGCGGTCCCCGCCACCGCTATGGCCGCACCGGCCACCACCTTGCCCAGATGGCGGTGCACTATCTTGCGCACATCTTCCCCCTACTCCCCCTTGGTCACGGGAGTACGTGTCTGCCCCACTGGTTCGGCATACCGCGTATGCCAGGTCGATCGGTAAGAGGGGCGTAAGTCATAGGTGGTTCCATCACTTTCGGGGAGACTCGACGCCAAGGCGCCACCTGGGGCGCGCTCCACCTGAAAGAGTCGTATCCATGCAGGTCTGGCCTGGCGAGGCGTATCCACTCGGTGCCACGTACGACGGCGCCGGCACGAACTTCGCGGTCTTCTCGGAAGCCGCGGACCGAGTAGAGCTGTGTCTGCTGCACGACGACGGCTCGGAAACGGCGGTGGAACTGCGCGAGAGCGACGCGTTTGTACGGCACGCGTATGTGCCCGGCATCATGCCGGGTCAGCGCTACGGCTTCCGGGTGCACGGCCCGTACGCCCCCGAGCGCGGGCTGCGCTGCAACTCCTCGAAGCTCTTGCTCGACCCGTACGCGCGCGCGATCAGCGGTTCGATCCGCTGGGGCGAGGAGGTCTACGGCTACCACTTCGACGCACCCGACCGGCGCAACGACCTGGACTCGGCGCCGCACACGATGACGTCGGTCGTGGTCAACCCGTACTTCGACTGGGGCGACGACCGCCGCCCTCGCCGCGGCTACCACGAGACGGTGATCTACGAGGCCCACGTCAAGGGCCTCACCATGCGGCACCCGGGGCTCCCGGAGGAGCTGCGCGGCACCTACGCGGCGCTCGCGCACCCGGTGATCATCGAGCACCTGGTGGAGCTCGGCGTGACGACGCTCGAGCTGATGCCGGTCCACCAGTTCGTCAACGACCACCGGCTGGTCGACATGGGCCTGAACAACTACTGGGGCTACAACACGATCGGCTTCTTCGCCCCGCACAACGCCTACGCCTCCTGGGGCGACCGCGGCCAGCAGGTCCTGGAGTTCAAGTCGGCCGTCCGGGCGCTGCACGAGGCCGGCATCGAGGTCATCCTGGACGTCGTCTACAACCACACCGCCGACGGCAACCACCTGGGTCCGACGCTGTCCTTCAAGGGCATCGACAACCCGCAGTACTACCGGCTCACCGACGACCCCCGGTACTACATGGACACCACCGGCACCGGGAACTCGCTGCTCATGCGGTCCCCGCACGTCCTGCAGCTGATCATGGACTCGCTGCGGTACTGGGTGACCG
>NZ_JAMGBF010000116.1 GCF_023516615.1 Streptomyces panaciradicis | reverse complement strand
GCTCACCGACGACCCCCGGTACTACATGGACACCACCGGCACCGGGAACTCGCTGCTCATGCGGTCCCCGCACGTCCTGCAGCTGATCATGGACTCGCTGCGGTACTGGGTGACCGACATGCACGTCGACGGCTTCCGCTTCGACCTCGCGGCGACGCTGGCCCGGCAGTTCCACGAGGTGGACCGGCTGTCGTCGTTCTTCGACCTGGTGCAGCAGGACCCGGTGGTCTCCCAGGTGAAGCTGATCGCCGAGCCCTGGGACGTCGGCGAGGGCGGCTACCAGGTGGGCAACTTCCCGCCGCTGTGGACCGAGTGGAACGGCAAGTACCGCGACACCGTGCGCGACATGTGGCGCGGCGAGCAGCGGGCGCTCGCGGAGTTCGCGTCCCGGCTGACCGGCTCCTCCGACCTCTACCAGGACGACGGCCGCCGCCCGCTGGCCTCGATCAACTTCGTGACCTGCCACGACGGCTTCACCCTGCACGACCTGGTGTCCTACAACGACAAGCACAACCGGGCCAACGGCGAGGACAACCGCGACGGCGAGAGCCACAACCGGTCGTGGAACTGCGGCGCGGAGGGCGAGACCGACGACCCCGAGGTGCTGACGCTGCGGGCGCGGCAGATGCGCAACTTCGTCGCCACCCTGATGCTGTCCCAGGGCGTGCCGATGATCAGCCACGGCGACGAGTTCGCCCGCACCCAGAACGGCAACAACAACGCATACTGCCAGGACAACGAACTGTCCTGGGTGAAATGGCCCGCCACCGACGACGACGAGGAGGACGACGACGGGCTGCTGGCCTTCACGCGCGCGATGGTGTGGCTGCGCAAGGATCACCCGGTCCTCCGGCGCCGCCGCTTCTTCCACGGACGGCCCGTGGAGGGCACCCACGACGACCTGTCCGACATCGCCTGGTTCACCCCGGAAGGCCGGGAGATGACCCAGCAGGACTGGGACTCGGCGCCCGCGTCGGCACTGACGGTGTTCCTCAACGGCAACGCGATCTCCGAGCCCGGCTCCCGGGGCGAGCGGATCACCGACGACTCGTTCCTGCTGATGTTCAACGCCTCGCCCGAGCCGCTGGACTTCGTCGTCCCGGTCAACCACGGCCGGCAGTGGCAGGTCGTCGTGGACACCGCGCGCGCGGACTGCGTACCGCCCGGCGAGGGCCCGAAGGTGACGGCCGGTGACCGGCTGACCCTGGTGGACCGCAGCCTGACCGTGTTGCAGCGGCCGGTCTAGAGCGGCGTGCCCGGCCCCCGGGCCGGGCACCCGCGCGGGCCCTCGGAGCAACGGATGACACGAAGCGGCGCGGGGCGGGTACGTAGGTCTGCATGACATCTGTGCGACCCGACCCCGCGGTGCCCACGGCCACCTACCGGCTCCAGCTGCAGCCCGACTTCCCGTTCACCGCCGCGGCGGCGGCCGTTCCGTACCTGGCCTCCCTCGGCGTCTCGCACCTGCACCTGTCCCCCGTCCTGGAGGCCGTGCCCGGTTCGGCGCACGGCTACGACGTCGTCGACCACGCGCGCGTGCGCGACGAACTCGGCGGCGAGGAGGGGCTGCGCGCGCTGTCCCGCACCGCGCGCGAGCACGGCCTCGGCCTGGTCGTCGACATCGTGCCGAACCACATGGCCATGTCCCCGCGCCACAACCACGCCCTGTGGGAGGTCCTGCGCGAGGGCCCGAAGTCGCCGTACGCGCGCTGGTTCGACATCGACTGGGAGGCGCAGGACGGCCAGGTGCTGCTGCCGGTGCTGGGCGGCCCGCTCGGCTCGGTCGTCGACGAACTACGGGTCGACGGCGACGTCCTGCGCTACTACGACCACGCGTTCCCGCTCCGCGAGGGAACCGGGGAGCTGCCCCTGCCGCAGCTCCTGGACGCCCAGTGGTACCGGCCCGTGTGGTGGCGGCTGGCCCGCACCGAGCTGAACTACCGGCGCTTCTTCAGCATCTCGGAGCTGATCGGGGTGCGCGTCGAGGACCCCGAGGTGTTCGACGCCACGCACGCGAAGATCCTTCAGCTGCTGCGCGAGGGCGTGATCGACGGGCTGCGCGTGGACCACCCGGACGGGCTCGCCGACCCCGACGGCTACCTGGCACGGCTGCACGAGGCGACGGGCGGCCGCTGGACGGTCGTGGAGAAGATCCTCGCGGACGGGGAGCCCCTGCCGGCCTCCTGGCCCGTCGCCGGCACCACCGGCTACGACGCCCTGCGCCACATCGACGGGCTCTTCGCCGACCCCGACGGGTGCGGGGAGCTGCTGGGCCTGTACCGGCGCTTCGCCGCCCCGCAGACGGACCGGGGCGGCGACTGGGCGGCGACGGTGCGGCGCGCGGCGTACAAGGTGATCACGCACGAGCTGGCCACCGAGGTCGACCGGCTGACCCGGGCGGCGGTACAGGTGTGCGCCACCGCCCAGGACCCGGCCCTGCGCGACCGCGCCCCCTGGGCGCTGCGCACGGCGCTCCAGGAGCTCCTGGTCCGGATGGAGGTCTACCGGCCCTACACCTCCGGCGACCCGGCCCTGGTCGTCACCGAGGAGGCCGCCGCCGAGGCGCGGGGCGCCTTCGCCGTCCCGGAGGAGGCCGGCGCGGTCGACGTCGTGCGCGACCTGGTGCTGGGGCGGGCCGGCGCCGGTCCCGAGCAGGCGGAGTTCTTCACGCGGTTCGCCCAGACGGCCTCCGCCCTGCGCGCCAAGTCCGTGGAGGACACGGCGTTCTACCGCTACGTGCCGCTGCTGTCCGCGAACGAGGTCGGCGGCGACCCGGGCAGCCCGTCGGTGTCCCCGGACGACTTCCACGCCTACTGCGCGCGCGTGCAGCGCGACTGGCCGACGACCGGCACGGTCGTCTCGACGCACGACACCAAGCGCAGCGCGGACGTACGGGCGGCGCTGGCCGTCCTCACGGAGTGCCCCGGGCGCTGGGCCGACGTGCTGGCCGACGCCACCCACGCCGAGGAGAGCGTGCCGGACGCGCAGCTGGCGTGGGCGGCCTGGCAGACCGTGTTCGGGCTCGGCCCGGCGGACGCGGAGCGCGTGCAGCAGGCCCTGCTCAAGCACGTGCGCGAGGCCGGCCTGTTCACCAGCTGGACCGAACAGGAGCCCGCCTACGAGGAGGCCGTCGCGGCGTTCGTGGCCTCGGGCCCGTGCGGGCCGCCCGCCGAGCACGTCGCAGCCCTGCGCGAGGCGCTGGAACCGCACATCCGGGCCAACGTGCTGGGCACCGCCCTGGTGCACCTGACGATGCCCGGCGTGCCCGACGTCTACCAGGGCACCGAGAGCGAGTACCTGGCCCTCGTCGACCCGGACAACCGGCGGCCGGTGCGGTACCCGCCGGAGGACCCCGGCGACAAGGGGGCGCTGACGGCGGCCGCGCTGCGGCTGCGCGCCCGCCGGCCCGCCGCCTTCGGGGACACGGCCACCTACACGCCCCTGGCGGCTCAGGGGCCGGCGGCGGAGCACTGCGTGGCGTTCGCCCGCTCCGGGGAGGTCATCACGGCCGTGACCCGCCTGTCGCTCCGGCTGGCCGAGGCGGGAGGCTGGCAGGACACGCTGCTGCCGCTGCCGCCGGGCCGATGGTCGGACGCCCTGACCCCGGACCACGAGTTCACGGGCCACGCCCGCGCGGAGGACCTTTTCACCCACCTGCCGGTGGTGCTGCTGGAGCGGGTCGGGGAGGGGTGAGGAGTGAGGGCCGGCGGGGGCTCAGGGCTGCGGGCCGACGAGGGCTGAGCTCCGTGGGGCGGAACGGTCTGAGTGCTGCGGCCGGGGGAAGGCTGAGGGCTGCGGGCCGACAGCACTGCGGCGGTGGCACGCGTGTGCGGGACGCGGGGGCGGGCTGACGCTGACGCCGAGGGGGTCTCGGGTCGGCGCTGGAGGCGGTCGCGCTCGGGTGGGTGGTTAGCCGCGTGCGGGGCGCCCGGGTTCGGCCAGGCGGCTCGCAGCAGGTCCACGAAGGCCTCGGCGGCGCCGGTCGGCGGTACGCGGGCGAAGAGCGTCATGCCGGGCGTCCGGGACGGGGCGTGCGAGAGGACCGCGCAGTCCTCGCCGACCGCGCCGCGCACGACCTCGCCGCGCGCCGCGGCGTCGTCCTGGCTACGGGCTCGCGCCCGCGCACGCTCCCCGGGCTCGAGCCGGACGGCCGGCGCGTGGTGAGGAGCGACGACGCGCTCTTCGCACCCGGGCTCCCGGCGTCCCCCGAGAGCCAGCTGATCGTCGGCTGGGACGCCCGTGCCTCGGACGTGGCCCGGCACGTCCACCCGCATCCGACGCCCCCTTCGACGCCCTCCAGGCCCGCGGTGAATGCATCCGAGCGCCCCCTGGAGGCTCCCTGGGTGCCTGCTTGACAGTTGCCGGAGACCGTGGGGTACTGCGGATTGCGAGGCCGGGCGGATGTGTCGGGGGTGAGTCTCCTGCCGGTGCTGCGCTACCCCACGGTGACCCAACTCATCTCGTCCGCAGGAGCGTTGGCCGCTCATCGACCCACCTTGTGCGTGCTGCGGCAGGTGGGTGTCTCCCGCGCGGGCAGGCCCCTGCACCTGCTGTCCGTGGGCCGGGCCCGGCGTGCCGTACTGGTCGTCGCCGGCGCCCACGCCAACGAGCCCACGGGCGGCCCCACGCTGCTCGCTCTCGCCGAACGGGTGCTGCGGGAGCGGGAGTTGCGCAGCGACACCTCCTGGCACTTCCTGCTGTGCGCGGACCCCGACGGGGCGAGCCTGCACGTCACCCCGGCGCCGCGCAGCCTGTTCGACTACCACCTCGGGTTCTTCCGGCCGGCGGCCGAGGAGCAGCCGGAGTGGTCGCCCTCGGTGCTGCCGCCGGACCGGCTGCCGCCCGAGACGCGGACGCTGACCCGGGTCGTCGACGAGCTGCGCCCCTATCTGCAGGTGACGTTGCACGGGACGGACCTGGGCGGCACCTGGGTGCAGCTGACCAAGGACGTGCCGGGGCTCGCCGAGCCGTTCGCCAAGTCCGCCGCGGAGCTGCACATCCCGGTGGAGACGGGCGCCTCGGACGCGGCGGGCTGGGCGGCGTCCGGGCCCGGCGTGCATGTGATGCCCTCGCCGGGGGCGGGCGCCGCGTACCCGAGCATGCCGGACGACGCGCGGCGGAGCACCTGGTACCGCACCCACCGCTACGGCGGTCTGACCGCGGTGGTGGAGGTGCCGATGTGGGCGAGCGACCTGGTGGACGATCCGGCGCCGCATCCCGCGCCGGCCGAGGCGATACGACGGCTGGCGGGCCGGCTGCTGCGCGACGGACGGGAGGTGGAACGGGTCCTCGCGGACGCCCTGCCGCGCCTGGAGGGCGTCGACGGGCCGCTGCTGCGGGCCGCGAGATGGGCCCTGGACCTGGTCCCGGGGCTGGCCGAGGACTGGAGACGCACCCCGCCCGCCGACGACACGATGGCGTACGTCGGCAGCGTGGACGCGTTCGGGCGGCGGCTGCCGCTGCGGGCGGCGGCGATGCTGCTGAGGGTCCTGCGGGAGACCGACGACCGTGCGGCGCCGCGTATGGAGCGGCTCGTGGCGACGTGGAGCGACGCCTTCGAGGAGCGTTTCCGTGCCCGCTGGGTCCCGCTGGAGCACCAGATCGAGCACCAGGCCCGCACGGTCGTGGCGGCGGCACTGCACGCGCGCGACCGCACCGCCTGAGCCCCGGGCCCGAAGCCCCACACGCGCAGCCCGCAGCCACTCAGCCGCCAACGCCACCCGCCAGCCGTAAGCCCGCAGCCCGCAGCCGTAAGCCGCCCAGCCGTCAGCCCTCAGCCCTCAGCCCTCAGCCGCCCAGCGCCCAGCCCTCAGCCGCCACCCGCCAGCCGCCAGCCGCCCAGCCGTATGCCGCCCAACCGCCCAGCCATGGGCCCTCAGCCGTAAGCCGCCAGCAGCCCAGCCGTAGGCCCTCAGGCCGTCAGGCCGTCAGGCCGTCAGGCCGTCAGGCCGTCAGCCGTAAGCCCTCAGCCGCCACCCGCCAGCCGCCAGCCGTCCAGCCGTATGCCGCCCAACCGCCCAGCCATGGGCCCTCAGCCGTAAGCCGCCAGCAGCCCAGCCGTAGGCCCGCAGGCCGTCAGGCCGTCAGCCGTACGCCCTCAGCCGCCACCCGCCAGCCACCCAGCCCCAGCCCCGCTCTCAGCCGTCGAGTGCGAACACCGAGCCCGTGCGCGCCGACATCGCGCATCCGTTGGGGAAGGTCTGCGCGTACTCGACCTGCCGGCCGTCCCACATCCCGCGCGCGTGCACGCTGACCGGCGCGTAGACCATCGGGCAGAACACGTCCTTCGGCGGAAGTGCCGCGATGTCGCCGTCCGCCGCGGCCAGTTCCGCGCACGCCTGGGCGGCGAGCGTGTGCCCCTGGGGCGGGTCGCACAGCAGGAGGGTGCCGCGCGTGTCGCTGGAGCGGGCGTCGCCCTTGGTGACCGTGAGGTAGAGGTAGTCGCCGGCGAGCGGGTAGGGCGGCGCGGCCGCCGCCTGCGCCGGGGCCGCGCCGGCCAGGAGCAGGACGGCCGTCAGCAGACCGCCCCGTACCGCTTTCGCTGTGGTGCTGATCGTCATTCCAGATGCATCGGCACGGCGGCCTGGGAACCCCACCCCGGCTCACCCGAACGGGAGCACGCGGGCGCGTGCCCGACGGCGAGTTCGAACGCGTCGAGCACCACGCGGGACTGGTACTCCACCTGGCGCGTGACCGGTATCCAGCGCGCGCCGCAGCCGTCGCGGTAGTCGACGCACCACTCGTCGATCAGGCGGTCCAGATGGGGCAGCACGCCGGCCGGGTCGCGTCCGGCGGACGTGACGAGCTGGTGCAGCAGGCCGGCCGTGCGCAGCGCGAGCCGCCGTCCGGCGATGCGCAGGGCGGCCAGGTGTGCGGTGCTCATCGGCGGCAGCGGGCGCGCCCCGTCGGCGACGTCGGGGTCCCACGCGTCGGCGAGGCCGGGGCAGACCAGTAAATAGTCGTCCACCGGAGCGAGCAGACGGGCCGCGTCCGGCACGTCCGCGAGATGCGGCCGGACCTCTGCCAGGAGCCGCTTCAGGAGCAGGGTGTCGTGGCGGAGCGTGTGGCTGACGGTGCGCAGCACGGCGGCCGCGTCGGCGGGCGGGGAGCCGTCCTCGACGGCGGCCACGCCCCACATGGGCGCCTCGACGATGGCGGTCACCGTGCCGTACCGGTAGGGGTGGTACCAGGTCGACTCGACGGCGGCCTCGGTGATGGCGGCGGCCAGGTCGCCGATCCGGGGCGGCGGGATCCGGTAGACGGCGGGGCCGAGGTTGGGCCAGTACAGGGTGTCGTACGGGCCGAGTTCGCGCGGGACGCGCAGGCGGGCGGCGGTGTGGGCGACGCGCTGGGCGAGGCCGGGCAGGTCGTGGGTGAGCTCGACGAACCCGCCGCCGACGTCGACGCCGTGCAGCGAGCACTGCAGGAAGGGCCGCAGCTCGTCCTGGAGGTGGAGCAGGGTGCGGGTCTCCGGCAGCGCGGCGGCCGCCGCGCCGTCGGGCAGCCACTCGGGCTGTTCGTGGAAGCCGGGCCGGAAGAAGTTCCGGAAGTAGCGGCCGAGGCTGTACGGGCCGCGCAGCCAGCCCTCGTTGCGGCGCAGGCCGTCGGGGTCGAGGGAGAGCAGCAGGTTCCAGGTGGCGTCGGCGCCCTCGGTGTAGCGGGGGTCGGCGAGCGCGCGTTCGGCGAGGCGCAGGACCGTGGCGCCGCCGACGGGCTCGTTGGCGTGCGGGCCGGCGACGACGAGGGCCTGGCGGCTGCCGTGACCGACGGAAAGCAGCCACAGGGGAGTGCCCGCGCGCGAGGTGCCCACGCGGCGCAGCCGTGCGGTGCGCGGGTGGCGGGCGACGAGTGCGGCCGCCCGGGCGCCGAGTTCGTCGACGGTCGGGTAGCGCTGGAGGGGCGGCAGGGCACACCTCCACAATGCGGTGCCGTCGGTTCACCTGACGTACATGGCGTACGCACAGTCAGTCACGAGTTGCGGGGTACGTCAACACCGTGGAGGGGAAGAGGATTTGAGCCATCACACCAGGTCAACCCGGTGTCATGCTCAGGCCAAAGCTAAGGTCCGGCTCAGTCGTCCTCAGTCGACGGCGAGCCGGAAGGACATCCGCCCGAAGCCGACCTGGTCGCCCTCGCGGACGACGGCGGCGCCGATGACCCGCCGGCCGTTGACCGTCGTGCCGTTGGTGGAGCCCAGGTCCCGCAGCACCCACATGCCGCCCTGCCGGCTGAGCTCGGCGTGCACCCGGGAGACCGTCTCGTGCGTCAGGCGCAGTCCGTTGGCCGGATCCCGGCCTATCCGCAGCGCATGGCCGCCCGCCGGGTGCGGCAGCAGCAGCTTGGGCAGGCGCTCGGCCTGCCAGGCCCTGCGCAGCCGTACGGTGAAGCCGGAGACGGCCTCCACGGTGCCGAACACCAGACGGGAGACCCGGCTCTCCTGGGGCAGGTCGGCGGTGAGGACGGCGAGCTCGTCCGAGCGGCGGGCCGCGAGGGCCAGCTCCATGCGGCGGATGAACGTGTCGTGCGACAGCCGTCCCATGGCGACGCCGTCACGGAGCACCTTCAGCGCCTGGTCGCGCTCCGCGTCCGACAGCCGCGCGGGGTACGTGTTGAACTCGAAGGACGACGTCACGTTCGTGATTGTCGGTCAGTGAACCCCGAGTGTCCAGAAAACGAGAAAACGGCCGCCACGCGTGCGTGCGCGGCGAGACCCGCCGGAAAAGAGGCCATTGGAAAGCGGATTGATCTCGTTTGAAGCACCATGGACGGGCTACATCACGGTGAGCAGACGAAGGGGAACCGTCCGTGCAGTTCGAGGTGTGGGCACCGCAGGCCGGCCGAGTGACGCTCCAGTGCGAGGACGCCACGTACGCGTTGGAACCCGATCCGGAGCGGGAGGGCTGGTGGCGCGGCGAGGCGGAGGCGCGGGACGGCTCGCGGTACGGGTTCGCGCTGGACGACGGTCCCGTGCTGCCGGACCCGCGCTCGCGCAGGCAGCCGGACGGCCCGGACGGGCTGAGCGCGGTCGTCGACCACGGCCGGTACGCCTGGCGCGCCGACTGGACCGGACGCCCGCTCCCGGGCGCCGTGCTCTACGAGCTGCACGTGGGCACGTACACCCCTGAGGGCACCCTGGACGCGGCCGCCGGGCGGCTCGAGCACCTCGTCGAACTCGGCATCAGCCACGTCGAGTTGATGCCCCTGTGCCCCTTCCCGGGAACGCACGGCTGGGGCTACGAGGGCGTGTCGCTGTGGGCCGTGCACGAGCCGTACGGCGGCCCGGAAGGGCTGAAACGGTTCGTCGACCGGGCGCACGAACTGGGCCTCGGGGTGGTCCTGGACGTCGTGCACAACCATCTGGGGCCGTCGGGCAACTACCTGCCGGCGTTCGGACCGTACTTCACGGACACGCACCACACGCCCTGGGGTTCCGCCGTCAACCTCGACGCGCCCGGATCGGACGAGGTGCGCGACTACCTGCGTCAGAGCGCGCTGGCGTGGCTGCGGGACTACCGGCTGGACGGCCTGCGCCTGGACGCGGTGCACGCGCTGGCGGACACGCGCGCGTGCCACTTCCTGGAGGAGCTGTCGACGGCGGTGGACGCCCTGTCCGCGGACCTGGGACGGCCGCTGTTCCTGATCGCGGAGTCCGACCTGAACGACCCGCGGCTCATCACGCCCCGCGAGGAGGGCGGGTACGGCCTGCAGGCGCAGTGGAACGACGACTTCCACCACTGCCTGCACACCGCGCTGACCGGCGAGGACCAGGGCTACTACGCCGACTTCGCGCGCGCTCCGCTGGCCGCGATCGCGAGGAGTCTCACCCGCGGCTACTTCCACGACGGCACGTACTCCAGCTTCCGCGGCCGCCACCACGGGCGGCCCCTGGACAGCACGCGCGTGGCCGCGCACCGGCTGCTGGGCTACAGCCAGACCCACGACCAGGTCGGCAACCGCGCGCAGGGCGACCGGCTGTCGGCGACGCTCTCCCCCGGCCTGCTGGCCTGCGCCGCCACGCTCACCCTCACCGCGCCCTTCACACCCATGCTGTTCATGGGCGAGGAGTGGGCGGCCGGGACCCCCTGGCAGTTCTTCACCGACCACACCGATCCCGAGCTCGCGGAGGCCGTACGGCGGGGCCGGCGGCGGGAGTTCGCGGCGCACGGCTGGGCCGAGGAGGACGTGCCCGACCCGCAGGACCCGGCGACCCGGGACCGGTCCTGCCTCGACTGGAGCGAGCCGGAGCGCGACCCGCACGCGCGCGTGCTCGCCTGGTACCGCAGCCTCATCGCCCTCAGGCACGAACAGGCCGACCTCACCGATCCCGACCTCGGCGACACCAAGGTGGCCTACGACGAGCGGGAACGCTGGCTGGCCTTCCGGCGCGGCGACGTGCGCGTCGCCGTGAACCTCGCCAAGGCCCCCGCGGCGATCCCGCTCGGACCGCGCCACGCGCGCGTGCTGGCCGCGTGGGAGCCGGTGCAGCCCCCGGGCGCCGACGGCGTACTGCACGTGCCGGGCGAGTCCGCGGTGGTGCTGCTGCAAGGGTGAGCGCGGGAGCCGGCGGGTTCGCGAAAGCCGGGCCCATGGGGCCGCTACGGCTCCTCGCCCGCCCCCGCGTCCCGCAGTTCCGTCACCCGCTCCAGCAGGATGGCCTCCCAGGCGCGGCGGAGCTGGAGCCGCAGGAGCGGCAGGGCGGCCTTGTCACCGGCGTCGAGGCGCTCGGCTAGGCGGATCACCGTGTCGCAGCGGGCCAGCCACAGTCCGCGCAGGCAGGGGCGGGCTCCGTAGCCGGCGAGGGTGGCGGCGCGGACCGCGGCCGGGGAGCCGACGGCGACCGCGAGACCGGCGATGTCCTCCGCGGGGTCGCCGACCGCGGCGGCGGTCCAGTCGAGGACGCCCCGGACCCGGCCGTCGGCGCTGACGACCAGGTGCTCGCCCCGCAGGCCGTGGTGGACGAGGACCGCGGTGCCGGGCTGCGCGGCGAGCTGGACGGCGGCCGGCGGGGTGAGCTGCTGCAGGCGTGCGCGGTCGAACTCGTCGGCCGCGGCCAGCCGTCGGGCGGCCTTCTCGGCGGCCCTGCGCAGCGCCTCCAGGGAGCGCGGGGCGGTCCGCGGGACGCCGAGCGCCTCGGCCTGCCGGGCGGGCACCTCGCGCAGTCCGGTGAGCAGTCCCGCGAGGTCGGCCTCGCCGACGGCCGACACGGCGTGCTCCTCCGCGGTGCCGCCGGGCACCTTGGTGTCGAGCGTGTACGTCAGCCCGGGCGCCCACTCGCCGTGCGCGACGCTGGTCGGCACGGCGAACGGCAGGTGCGGGCGCACGACGTCCCGCAGACGCAGTTCGCGGCGCTGGCGCAGCGCCGCGTCGCGGTCGGGGGCGAGGCGCAGGACGTGCCGGGTGCCGACCCACCAGGTGGAGTGCGCGCCGCCCTCGGTGACCGGCCGCACCTCGGGCCCGGCGGTGCCCGTGCCGTCCTTCAGCAGGGAACTGACCAGTCGGCGGACGGTGTCCGCGGTGGGTGTCGGTGCCTGGGTCATGGTCACGCCGTTGTCACTCGGGGGTGTACGGGGGCTCATGGATCGCTCAGTCCACTATGACCATCTCGCGGTCGGTGTCGTTGAGGCGGCGGCCGCCGTGCTCGGTGACCGTCACGATGTCCTCGATGCGCACGCCGAAGCGGTCCGGCAGGTAGACGCCGGGCTCCACCGAGAAGCACATGCCGGGCACCAGGGGCTGGAGTTCGCCCTCGATCATGTACGGCGGCTCGTGCGTGGTGACGCCGATGCCGTGCCCGGTGCGGTGGATGAAGTACTCGCCGTACCCGGCGTCCTCGATGACCGCGCGGGCCGCCCGGTCGACCTCCTGGCAGGCGACCCCGGGGCGGACCGCCCGGAAGCCGGCCTCCTGGGCCTCGCGCACGAGGTCGTGCACCCGGCGCTCCTCCTCGGTGGGCTCGCCGACGTGCACGGTGCGGGAGGTGTCGGAGCCGTAGCCGTCCTTCAGGCCGCCGAAGTCGAGGACGACCATGTCGCCGTGCTCGATGACGCGGTCGCCGACCTCGTGGTGCGGGTTGGCGCCGTTGGGGCCCGAGGCGACGATGGTGAAGTCGACCTGGGAGTGGCCGAACCGGCGCAGCAGGTCGGCGAGGTCGGCGCCGACCTCGGACTCCCGGCGGCCGGCGAAGGGGACTTTGCGGATCTCCTCGAAGGTCGCGTCGGCGGCCGCGCCCGCGGCCGCCATCAGCTTGAGTTCCGCCTCGTCCTTGACGGCCCGCAGCATCGGCAGGGCGTCGGTGAGCGAGGCGTACGTCGTGCCGGGCAGCGCCCGCTGCAGGCCGAGCAGATGCATCGCCCAGGCGTTGTCGCTGATGCCGAAGCGCCCGTCGACGTCGAGGAGGGCGGCGGTGGCGGCGTAGGGGTCCTTGCCGTCGGTCCAGTCCCGCAGGCTCAGGGCGGAGGCGCCCGCCGCCTTCGCCGCGTCCGGGGCCTCCAGGGTGGGGACGACCAGGACGGGGGCGCGCCCGGGGGCGAGGACCAGGAGGGTGAGCCGTTCGGTGGCCGCGGGGGGCGCGTAGCCGGTCAGCCACACCAGGTCCGGTCCCGGTGCCACGAGGAGCCCGGCGAGCCCGGCGTCGGCGGCCGCCCGCGCCGCGCGGTCCATGCGGGCCCGGTAGTCGTCGGCGGTGAAGGGCGCGGGTGTGCTGCCGGTCATCCGGGCCTCCCTGGTCGGGTGAAGGGACCACAAGGGACTACGGGCAGCATCCTGCCCGTACACCGGGGGCCGCGCGACCGGTCCGCGGATCTTTCGGCGGCCTCGTCGTCCACGGCGTCAGCCCTCCGGGGCGAGCAGGACGCCGAGAAGCAGCAGCACGCCTCCGGAGACCTGCTCCAGCCGCCTGCGCACCCCGGCACGGGACAGCACGGTGCGCAGGCGGCCCACGTCCGGGGCGTCGTCGCCGCCCTCGGGCTGACCGCGCTGCTCAGCGCCTCCGAGGTGGCCTACGAAGTGATGCGCTTGGCCGGCGGCGGGGGGAGCGGCTGGGCCGCCTACCGCGGTGGACTGCTGCTCAACCTCGCCAACCCCGAGGCCGCCGTGTTTGACGATCAGCACCGTGCTGGGCCCGGGTGAGGCGGCGACGAGCGTGCACGCGCCGAGGAAGGCGAGGAGGGTGCTCAGCATGGTGGCCATCGTGGCCCTGGTCGGGGGCCGGAACCACCACTTTTCCCCGCTTAACGGCGAACGCCTCGCCAACCATTAGCCGCTAATGCTTAGATGAACCTCATCCATTAGCCGACCCTGGGAGGCGTACGGCCGTGCTCGTACTCGCGCACATCAGCGATCTGCATCTCGACGGAAGCCCGCGGGCCACCGAGCGCGCCGAGCGGGTGCGGGACCGGTTGTGGGGGCTGCCGGGACGGGTGGACGCGCTGCTGGTGACCGGCGACATCGCCGACCACGGGACGGAGGCGGAGTACGAGGAGGCGGCCCGCATCCTGGGCCTGAGCGACGGCGGGGCACCGTTCCCGGTGCTGACCTGCCCGGGCAACCACGACGTCCGGGCGCCGTACCGCAAGGCCCTGCTGGGGCGCCCGGCGGCGGACGGGCCGGTGAACAGCGCGCACGTCTTCGACGACGGCGCGGTGCTGATGTGCGACTCCAGCATCCCGGGACGGGACGAGGGGGCGCTGGACGAGGAGACGTACGACTGGATCGAGGCGGCCCTGGAAGAGCTCGACGGGAGCGTGCCGGTGCTGCTCGCCTTCCACCACCCGCCGGCCGCCCTGCACCATCCCCTGTCCGACGCCTGGCGGCTGGCCGGGCCGGGCCGGCTGGCCGCGCTGCTGGAGCGGCGGCCGGAGATCGCGGGGCTGGTCACCGGCCACGCGCACACGGGCGCCGCGAGCGTCTTCGCCGGGCGGCCGCTGGTCGTCGGCCCCGGTGTGACGTGGACGCTTCGGCTGCCCTGGGAGGGCGAGGGGGCGGCCGACCGGGACGCTCCGGTGGGGCTGGCCTTTCACGTACTGGACGACGCCGGGCGCCTGACCACGCACTTCCGGGTGGTCACGTGACGACGCCGGGTACGGCGGTCAACTGCTGGTAGCCGCCGCTTCGGTGACGGACCGTCAGGGTGACACGGGCGCCGGGGCGGGCGTGGGCGACGGCGCGGGCGAGGTCGGCCGCCGAGTCGATGCGGGTCCGGTCGAGGGCGAGGAGCACGTCGCCGCGGACCAGGCCGGCCGTGCAGCCGGGGCCGGGGACATGGACGCCGACGACCAGGGCGCCGGCCTTCTCGGCGTCGACGGCCTCCACACCGAGGGTCGGCGCCGCGGGCGCCGGGGACGCGGTGTCCGGTGCGGGCCGCGGTGCGGGAGCGGAGTACGGTGCGGGAGCGGAGTGCGGTGAGGGAGCGGGGCGGACCGCGCCCGCCGGGCCGCCCGGGAGACGCACCTGGCGTTGCAGGTCGGCGAGCCTGCCCGTGCCGATCGCGGTGACGCCTACGGCGCCGAGGCCGACTCCGGACAGCACCAGGAGGGACCCGGTGAACAGCGCGAACAGCGCGGTCCTGAGCCGTCGGGCCCGGCGTCGCGCGGCGTGCGGGCGAGGCGCCGTCGGCCCGGGCGCGGCCCCGCCGCCGGGGTCCTGGCCGGGCATCGGCTTGGGACGCAACGCAGTCTGTTCCATGTCTCGCCTCCGGCTGGAGCCCTACCCTGCGCCCCGGCGTACGACGAGCCACGAACGAGTGAGACTGCCCGACGGGCGGGACGGAAAGCCGGTCCGGCGGGCGGCCGCTCACGCCCGCGTCCGAAGGTCCGGGCGCCGGCGCGAGCGGCCGTGGAGCACGCGCGGCGTCAGCCCGTGTGGCCCTCGCCGTGGCCGCCGTGGGCCCCGCCGTGGTCGAACCTCATCGCCTCCTCGGGCATGACGACGAAGGGCCGCATCATGCCCATGTCCTCGTGTTCGAGGAGGTGGCAGTGGTACATGAACCGGCCGTACGCGCCGTCGAACCTCCCCATGACGCGCAGGATCTGGCCGCCCGGCACCCGGAACACGTCCTTGTGGCCGAGTTCGTTGGGCGCCGGCGGGATCCGGGTCGCCGGGTCGAAGGCGATCGGCGTGCGCGTGCCGCCCACGGCCGGGTCGAAGCCGGAGACGTCGTAGGCGTCACGGCCCATGAGCTGGAAGTCGGCCAGGTGGATGTGCATCGGGTGGACGATCGGCGCGAGGTTGAGGAAGCTCCACTGCTCGTAGGAGCCCTCGGCGATGGTGAAGCCGAGGCCGTCGTTGAACGTCCGGGAGATGCGCCGGTACGTCTTCGTCGTGCCGTCGGCGCCGGTGAGCTGGATGACGCCGTCCGAGGGGATCGGGAGGTCACCGGGGTCGTCGACCTCGGCCATCTCCCAGATCTCCGGGTGCCCGCCGGAGCCCTTGGTGCCGGGCACGGTCAGCACGACCAGGCGGTGGCCGTGCGGGATGTCGTGAGTGAGGCGGCGGAAGGAACCGGACAGCACCTCGGGCAGTTCGAAGGTGTCCGGGCAGTCGTCCTCGCCCACGCGGAACTCCATCACCGCCGGGTAGCGCACGTCGCCCGCCGGGTCGGGCACGCCCGGCGGCCGGTTGCGCCCCTTGTTGACCAGCCGCAGCGTCCTCCCGGCGAGGCCGCGGAAGTCGATGAGCAGGTCGAAGCGCTCGGCCGGCGCCACCGTCAGCGTCGGCAGCGCGCCGTCGAAGTCGACCGGCACGGGGCGGGGCAGCAGTCCGCCGTCGCTGCCGATCTGGTGGACGACGCCCGGCACCGGGTCGCCGTCCTCGTCGACCAGGGCGAGTTCGTAGATGCGCGCGTTGGACGCGTTGACCAGCCGGAAGCGGTACCAGGCCGGGTCCACGTCGGCGTACGGCCAGATGCGGCCGTTGACCGTCGTGTACGGGCCGGTGAACGGGATGGAGACCGGCTTGCCCGTCTCCGGGTTCCGCTGCTGGACGATCACCGTCTTGTGCAGCAGCCGGCCGTTGAGCCGGCCGTCCTCGTCGGTGTCGAGATTGCGGTCGGCGAGCAGCAGCGGTATCTCCCGCTCCCCGGACGGGAGTTGCAGGGCGTCCTCCTCGTCGTCCCGGACGAGGTAGGTGCCGTACAGGCCCGTGTGCACGTTCCACCGGGTGATGTTCATGGCGTGGTCGTGGTACCACCACTGCACCGCCTGGTGGTCGTTCGGGTACTCCGACAGCTGGGCGTCGCCGAACCCGACGGCGTTGTCCGCCCAGCCGTCGTTGCCGCCGCCCGTCTGCGCGCCGTGCAGGTGCGTCACCGTCCACGCGGGCAGGGCGGCGACGTCCTTGTTCGGCTCGGCTCCCTCACGGCCCGGCTCGGTGCTGGGCGGCGGGGTGCCGGGCGCGCGGGCGGGCACCTCCACCGAGGTGACCGGGTACTCGCTGCCCTTGGGAACCCGGTTGGTCCAGGCGATGCGCACGCGCTGTCCGCGGCGGACCTCGATGGTGGGCCCCGGCACGTGCCCGTCGTAGCCCCACATCAGGGTCGGCGGAAGCTGCGGGTGCAGGCGGACCCAGGTGGGGCGCACCGCGATCTCGGTCTCGCGCAGCACGTCTCCGGTGCCGGGCCGCAGGACGGGCGGGACCGGCAACGGCGTGACGTACGGCACCAGTTCGTCCGGAGCCGGTGCCGGTGCCGGGTCCCCCGTGCCGTCGCCAGCGATCCTCTCGATGATGTCGGTCAAGGTCGAACACCCCCGTGTGTTCTGTGGTCCTGTTCTCTCACCTCACTTGACTCACGGCACACCGGCGAAGTTCCCGGAATGCCCCATTCCGCGGAGATTGGCAAGAAATCTGCGGTTGTTCAGTGGACAGGTACGGCGGGCCGGAGGTCCGGCAGGAAGCCGTGGGTGCGGCGGGCCAGATAGTCGGGCTTGTAGCGGTCGACCTCGCGGTGCCAGTTGAGGATGCCCGACAGCCAGTGCTGCAGGTCCGTCACATAGCCCCGCATGATCTCCCGCGCCTCGTCGGAGAGGTCGAAGTCGTCGTACACGAGGGGGAGTTCGTTCGCCGCGACGTGCTCGAACTGCTCCATGCGCCGGGTCATCAGATCGTGGACGACGCGCAGGGCGGCCGGGTAGTCGACGCCGAAGAAGTTCTGGACCACCAGGATCGTGTTGTGGATCTCGCCCTCGTACTCGATCTCCTTCTGGTACGAGAAGACGTCGTTGACCAGGCAGGCGTAGTCGACGGCGGCGTTCTCCAGGGAGCGGACCGGCCCGCTGCGGTAGACCTCGGGCGGGACGGCGGGGCCGTGCCCCATCCGGCACAGGCTCATGGTCAGGTCCGCTCCGAAGGTGGCGCGGCGCATCTCCAGGTAGTCGACCGGGTCGGGGATGCGGTTCTGCAGCTGGTTGGACAGCTCCCACACCCAGCTCTCGGTCATCACGTCCACGGCGTCCTTGAGGATGCGCCGCTGGTCCGGGGTCATCAGCGCCGTCGTACGCGCCCACAGGTCGGTCAGGCCGCGTTCCATGGCGTTGACCGGGACGAGGGTCTGTCCGCCGTCCAGGGGCATGCACTCCGACAGGCGCCGTGTGGTGAGGCGGGCGGCGGCCAGGTCGCGCCGGTGGCCGAAGACGAGCGGGTAGTAGTCGTCGCCGTAGGTGCCCCAGGCGAGCCACGCGGCGCTGAGATCGAGGGCTTCGGGTGTCGCGTCGGGGTCGAGGCCGGCCGAGCAGAGCGGCAGGTCGTAGGCGGCCAGCTTGTCCTCGTCCCAGACGCCCTCGTGCAGGATGCCCATGGTGCGCGTCCAGTCCGCGAGGCGGGTGCGGGCGCCCTGAAGGTGCGGGCTCAGCTCCACCTGGAAGGGCATGTGGAAGTCGGGCAGCAGCGAGGGGCCGACCTTCTGGTACGGCACGTGCGTGTACGCACGCAGCCTCTCGACGCCCGCCGACGCGAAGAGTGCGCCGACGTCGGCCGCTGAGGTGCCGGGGCCGGCCGGACCGTGCCAGGGATGGGTGGCACGCGCGCGGGCGTTCATGTACCGGCTGGAGCGCAGGTGCCACTCGTGGCCGCCGGACTGCCAGTCCTGCAGGCCCTGCGTGTACTTCGCGACGGCCGCGACCTCGGCCGGGGTCAGACCCCGGTCCAGGGCGAGCGCGGGCACCTCGGTGAGCGCGGTGTGCTCGAACTGGTGCAGGCGTGAGGTCAGCACGTCGTTGACGGTGTCGGCGGCCTCCTGGGTGGTGCAGCCGAAGAAGGTCTCCAGGACGAGGACGCCGTTGCTGTTCTCGCCCTCGTCCTCGACCTCGCGCTGGTAGGAGAAGAGGTCGTTGCGCAGGTGGACGGCGTCGGAGAAGGTCTCCATCAGCACCCTGAGCGGCCTCGATCCGGCGACGGACGCGGGCACTTCGGCCGTCGCGTACTCCACCAGTCCCGCCGACCAGGGCGCGCCGCCCACCTTGCGGCGCATCTCGATGTACTCGACGGGGTTGGCGATCCGCCCTTCGTTGATGTTGGACAGTTCCCACAGGGACTCGTTGAGCAGGTGCTCGGTGGCCACGGCGAAGCGGCGGCGCCAGTCGACGGACATCGACGGCACGGTGCGCGCCCACAGGTCGGCGAGTCCGGCCTCGACGGGGTTGCGCGGCTCGGGCACGGCGGTCGCGAGGTCGAGGGGCATGAAGAGCGGGAGCCGGTCCAGGTACGCCTTGCCGCCGGGGCGGTCCTGGGTGCGTTTGAAGGTCTCCAGGAAGTGGTCGTCGAAGAAGAAGACCCACACGTACCAGTCGGTGATCAGCGACAGGGCGGGGGCGTCGCAGTCGGGGTGGGTGTAGGCGCAGAGCAGTCCGTAGTCGTGCGCGTCGAGGTCCGACTGCTCCCAGATCCCGGACCCCTCCAGCATGCCCATCTCGCGGGCCCAGCGGGTCGAGTGGGCGCGCGCCTCGTCGACGTGCGGGTTCAGCCGCGCGGGATACGGCATGTAGAAGTGCGGGAGTTCGAAGGGCTGCTGCGTCATGGCCGGGCCATACCCGTGGCCCCGCGGCGGCATCCGCGGGGCGGGACATGATCACACCATCGCGTGAACCGGGGCGGATCCGGGAGCGTCCGCGGCCTCTTGGGCCGTTCACGCTTCGGACGGGTCGGGCCGGCGTGCTCTCAGGCGCCCCGCACGGCTCGCCCCACCCGCGCCCTGAGCGCGACGAACTCGGGCAGGCCGCGGGTGGTGATCTGGTCGCGCTTGCCGGGGAGTTCGACGGGGAGGTCGAGGACGACGCGGGCGCCGGGGCCCGAGGAGAGGACGACGACGCGGTCGCCTACGTAGACGCTCTCGTCGATGTCGTGGGTGACGAGGAGGATGGTGGTGTTCTCGGTGCGGTGCACTTCCAGGAGGAGGTCTTCGAGGTCCTCTCGGGTCTGGGCGTCCAGGGAGCCGAAGGGCTCGTCCATGAGCAGCAGCGAGGGGCGGCAGACCAGGGCGCGGGCGATGGCGACGCGCTGCTGCATGCCGCCGGACAGCTGCCAGGGATGCCGGCGGGCGGCGCCGTCGAGACCGACGCGTTCCAGGATGCGCTCGGCCTCGGCGCGCCGCTCCGCGCGGGCCAGGCCGCGGCGGCGCAGCGGCAGGGCGACGTTGTCGCGGACGGTGAGCCAGGGGAAGAGGGAGCGGCCGTAGTCCTGGAAGACGACGGCGAGATGGTCGGGGACGCCGGTGACGGGCGTGCCGTCGAGGGTGACCGTGCCCTCGCGCGCGGGCCGCAGTCCCGCGACGGTGCGCAGCAGCGTGGACTTGCCGCATCCGGACGGGCCGACGACGCACAGGAGTTGGCCGTCGGGGACGGTCAGGGTGATGTCGCGCAGGACGGGGTGGTCGCCGTAGCGCTGGCCGAGGGCGTCGAGGCGGAGGGTCATGCCGTCGTCCTTCCCCGTCCGAGCAGCCGCCGCTCGACCGCCAGCAGAACGGTGTTGAGGACGTACCCGAGGACGCCGAGCAGGAGCAGGGCCGCCCAGACGGTCAGCAGGTCGGAGCGGGACTGGGCGTCGGTGAGGGTGAAGCCGATCCCGTCGGCGGTGCCGGGCAGGAGTTCGGAGAACACCATGAGGATCAGCGAGAGCGAGAGGCTGAGGCGCAGGCCGGCGAAGATGCGGGGCATCGCCGACGGCAGGAGCAGGAAGCGGAGCCGTTCGACGGGGTGGAGGCGGAGCACGGCGGCGACGTCCAGCCGGAGCGGGTCGGTGTTGCGCACCCCTTCCGCCGTGTTGATCAGCACCGGCCAGACGGCGCTGAAGGCGATCGCCGTGATCTGCATGGGGGTGCCGAAGTCCAGGACCACGACGAAGACGGGCACCAGGGCCGGCGGCGGCACGGCGCGGGCGAACTGCAGCACCGGGTTGCACAGCGCGTACGCCCACCGGGATCGCCCGACCGCCACGCCGAGACCGATCCCGCAGACGACGGCGATCCCGAATCCGGCCGCCATCCGCCCCAGGCTCGGCAGCACGTTCCCCACGGCCGCGTCGGTGAGGAAGAGGTGCCGGACGGGCCCGGAGAACCACAGGGCGTGGGCGCGACCCGCGACACGGCTCGGGGGCGGGAAGTAGACGCTGCCGTGGGCTCGCGCGACCGCCTGCCAGACAGCGAGGGTGAGGAGGAGGACCAGAAGGCGCGGGAGCAGGGCGCGGCGGGACGCGGGGCCGGCAGCGGAGGAGGACGCGGCGGGGCGGGAGACGGGGGACGTACGCGCCGTGCCCTGCCCCTGCTCCCCTCTCACGCCCCCACCCCCCGGGCGGTCGTCGCCTGCCGTTCCGGTGTCCAGGGGAACAGCCGGTGTTCGCCCCACACGAGCGCGCCGTTCACGACGAGCCCCAGGGTGCCCGCCCAGACCACGCCGGCGAGGACGTCGCGGGTGCCGTCGGTGGCCAGTTCGGCCTGGGCGATGAAAATGCCGAGGCCCTGCCCGAAGCCGGAGAGGAGTTCGGTGGCGACGGCGAGGACGAGGGCGACGGCCGCGGAGATCCGGACGCCGGCGGCGATGAAGGGCGCCGTGCCGGGGAGTTCGACGCGCAGCAGCACCGAGAGCCGGCCGAAGCCGAAGGCGCGCAGCGTGTCCTTGGCGAGCGGGTCAATCTCACCAAGGCCGTAGACGGTGTTGAACAGGACCGGCCAGACGGAGGCGTACGCGATCAGGGCGACCTCCGTCTCGGTGCCGGTGCCCAGCAGCAGGGAGACCAGGGGGATCAGCGCCACGGACGGCAACGGCCGCAGGAACTCGACGATCACGCGTACGGCGGAGTCGACGACCGGCAGGCTGCCCAGCAGCAGCCCGAGCGGCACGGCGATCGCGACGGCGAGCCCGAGGCCGAGCGCCCAGGCGCGCAGGGTGGCGCCGACGCCGTTCAGGAAGACCCGGTCGCCCGCCAACTCGACCGCGCGGGCGAGGACTTCGGAGGCGGGCGGGAGATAGCCGCGCCGCACGAGGCCGGCTCGCCCGACGATCTCGCAGACACCGAAGGCGATCAGAGCGCCGGCAAGCCCCAGCCACGGCTCCCGGCGCCGTCGTACCCGCCCGTTCACCTCGCGTCACTTCACCAGGAGCGTGGCCGGATCGATGTTCTTCTTCAACAGGCCCTGTTCCTTCATCAGTGCGGTGAGCCGGCGCAGTTGGGCCGCGTCCGCGGTCGCGGGGTAGAACGGCAGGTGGATGGTCCTGGCCTGGTCCGCGGTGACCTTGGTGTACTTGGGGAGTTCGGCCCGTACCGCCGAGGGGTCGGCGGAGGCGAGCTTCGAGGCGGCCTCGATGGCCCGCCGGAACGCGGCCGCGGCCTCGGCGTGACCGGTGGCGAACTTCCCCGTGGTGACGTAGCCGCTGATGGGCAGCGACCGCACCGGCGCCGTCGCCCCGTCCAGCAGCACCGTCGCCTTCAACTGCCCCTGGATCGCGCTGTCGAAGGGTTCCACGGCGTGGACGGCGTCGACCTGGTTCCGCTCCAGCGCGGGCCCCATCTGCGGGAAGGCGATCTGCCGGTAGACGGGCCGGCCGACGCCCTGCCGGCCGAGGATCGCGTTGAGGGTGAGGGACTGGATGTTGTTGAGGATGTTGACGGCGACCTTCTTGCCCGCGAGGTCGGCGACGCTCCTGACTCCGGAGTCGCGGGGCACGAGCACGTCCATCATGTGCGGCGCCGTGCGCACGCCCTCGGCGAGGATCCGCAGGTCGAGGGTGCCTTGCTCATCGGCCTGGAGGAACGTCACGTAGTTCGCGCTCGCGATCACGTCGACCTGCCCCTTGGACAGGGCCGGCAGCGCCTGGATGCTCTGCTGGACGGGCTGGATCCGGACACTCAGCCCTTCCTTCTTGAACAGGCCCCGGTCCCGGGCGAGGTAGAGCGCGGCCGAGTCCGTCAACGGCAGTGCGGCGACCCTGATTTCGGTCAGTCCCCCGCCCTCGGCGGAGTCGGATCCCCCGCCGTCGCCGCAGCCCGCGAGGAGCAGTGCCAGAGCGGCCAGGACGGCCGCCGGCCTCCCGGTCCGCGCCACCCCGGACCGACGCCCTGTCCGTGCTCGACTTCCCACCCGCAATCGATGCAACGCCATGCGGGCATACCTATCAGGGTTCTGTCATGATCACCACAGATTGATCGGGGGGACGGCAGCTGTTCGAAGAGGATGGAAGTGTTCGCCGCCCACTCTGCGTGCCGCGCCCCGAGGCCCCGCGGTCACCGTTGCCTTGCCGCGTCCCGGCCGTCGCGTCACCGTGGTGCCATGAGCGCACCTGAGGCCCCGCCCGTTCCGGACGTCTTCGATCCGCGGCAGTACGCCGTCGAGGTGCCCTACGCCGCCTATCGCGTCCTGCGCGATCATCATCCCGTGGCCTGGCAGGAGGAGTCCGAGGTGCTGGGCTGGCCGGCCGGGCCCGGGTTCTGGGCGGTGACGCGGCACGCGGACGTGGTGCGGGTGCTGAAGGACTCGGCGACGTACTCCTCGTACCTGGGGGCGACGCAGATCCGCGATCCCGACCCCGACGACCTGCCCTTCATCCGGCGCATGATGCTCAACCAGGACCCGCCGGGGCACGGCAGGCTGAGGCGCCTGGTGAGCCGCGCCTTCACCCCCGGCCGGGTCGACCGCTTCACGGCCGTCGCCCGGGAACGGGCCCGCATCCTGCTCGCCGAGGCGGTGCGCACGGCCCGTGCGGCCGACGGCACGGTCGATGTCACCGCCGTGACCGACGAGTACGCCCTGCTCAACCTCGCCGACCTGCTCGGCGTCCCGGCCGCCGACCGCGGGCTGCTGCTGCACTGGACCCAGCGGATCATCGGCTACCAGGACCCCGACGAGGCGGGCCCCTCCCTGCTGGACGCGGCGGGCAGGCCGGTCGACCCGCGCTCTCCCGCGGCCCTGCGGGACATGTTCGACTACGCGCAGCGGCTGGCCGCGCACAAGCGCCGCCACCCCGCCGACGACGTGCTGACCACCCTCGCCCACGACCCCGAACTCGCCGACGCGGAGCTGGAGATGTTCTTCTTCCTGCTCACCGTCGCGGGCAACGACACGGTCCGCAGCGCGGCCCCGGGCGGACTGCTCACCCTGGCCGAACACCCCGAGTCCTACAAGGCACTTCGCGCCGGAGGGTTCGAACTCGCTGCGGCAGTCGATGAGTTGCTGCGATGGCACCCGCCCGTGCTCACCTTCCGCCGCACCGCCGTCCAGGACACGGAGCTGGCCGGCCGGCGCATCCGCGCCGGGGACAAGGTGGTCGTCTTCCACGCCGCCGCCAACCGCGACGAACGGGCCTTCACCTCCCCGGACCTCCTCGACCTCGCCCGCACACCGAACCCGCACGTCTCCTTCGGCGACGGCCCGCACGTCTGCCTCGGCGCGCACTTCGCCCGTCTGCAACTTCGGGTGCTGTACGAGGAGGTCCTGCGGGAGCTTCCGGTGCTGCGGACGGCGGGACCGGCCCGGCGGCTGACCTCGAACTTCATCAACGGCATCAAGTCGCTGCCGTTGAGCCCGGCATGACGTCTACGTGCGCACCTGGACGAGGGCGTGCGTCCCGCTGGTGCGCCACCGCTGCCCCTCCGCCGCCACCAGCGCGGCCTCCGTGTCCGCGTCCAGGCCGGTGATCACGTCGGACTTCAGGGTGCGCAGGGCGGCCACCGGACCCGGGAAACAGGCGGTGACCCCGGCGAACGGGGTCGTCGGCGGCCACCGGCGATCACCCACCAGACGGCGGTAGTTGAGGTCGCCCTTGACCACGGTCAGCGCGGCACCGGCGAGTTCCGCGCGCAGGTCGCCGGGCATGTCCGCGTACGGCAGCGGGGCGCAGGAGAAGGGGTGGGCCCGCACCGCGAGGCGGCCGTCGGTCATCGCCGACCAGAGCGTACGGCCGTACGAGGCCGCCACACCCGGCGCGGCGGCCAGCCGGCGGAGTGCGTCGAGGACGTCCGCGGGAGTGGCGTCGGAGACGTAGTAGGGGTGCGGCTTGACGTGCAGCACCGCCCGCTCCACGCGCCCGCCGTCGAGGAGATGGGCGATCAGCAGGAGGTCGGGGACGAGTTCGCGGCCCGCGTTGTCGGCGATCAGGCAGAGCGTGCCGGTGCCGGAGGGCGGGAGCAGGGACCACAGGGCGTCACTGTCGTCGGCCACCAGCCCGGGGACGGCCGCCGCCGTGCCGGCGCTCGCGTCGGAGAGCCGGAAGCCGAGGTCGGCGCGGTTGCCCCAGAGGGAGCCGTGGAGCAGGGCCGGGCCCGTCTCCCGCGGGGACAGGCCGTCCAGGGCGGCGAGTTCCTCGTCCGTCTCGGGGGCGTCGAGTTCGGCGAGCTTGAAGGGGCGGAACGGATCGATGCCCTGCCAGGGACCCGGCTCGAAGTAGCCCACGGCTTCAAGGAGTTGGCGGTAGAAGTAGCTCTCGGACCACAGCCACGGCACGTCGTACCAGGAACGGCCCGCGTACGTGGTCAGGCCCCAGGCATTCCAGCGGTCCCGGTCCGGCGCCGCCGCCGGGAGCGGTTCGATCACGCCTTTGGTGCAGCTGTCGAGGAGCGCGTCGAGCGCGCGATGCGTCGCGGGGCCGTACGGGAAGGCTTCTCGCACCTGCCGGATGATCGCCGGGTGGCGCTCGGCGAGAACGCTGTGGGGGAACGACCCCGGCTCGTTGCCGAGAATCACGGGCGCGGACGGGGCGTGAGGCATGCGGCTCACCGTATCGCGCGGCTCGGACGGCCCCGGGCTCCCGCTCCGGTCGCGCGGCGGGCCTCGGACGGTTCTCGGCCCCCGCTGCGAAGCCCGGCGCGCCTCAGACGGTTCTCGGCTCGCGCTCCAGCCGCGCGGCGAGGCTCAGATAGCGGGCGCGGCGGGTCACCGGGACCAGGCCGCGGATCATGACCTGCCACATCTCGGCGACGCGGCGGGGCTGGCGGGCGACGGGTTCGAGGGTGCGGCCCACGACACGGGTGCCGACGAACCAGCTGACCAGAGCGTGCGCGGTGGCCTCGATATCGATGTCGGGGTGGATGTCGGACTCCTTGACCGCGCCGTGGAGCTTGCGGGAGGCCAGGTCACGCCATTCGGTGAACGGATGCGTGAGCGGCGGGCGCACCTCGACGGGGCCGGTGGCGAGACGGAGTCCGGCCCGCTGTATCGGGCCCTCCACGGACATGCGGGAGATCCCGAACGTGATGCGCATCAGGGTCTCCAGGGACGAGTAGCCCCGGCTCTCCACCTCGTGGGTCACCTCGCGCGAGGCCTTGGCCTGGAGCTCCATGATCGCGTGGGCCAGGTCCTCCTTCGCCGCGAAGTGGAAGTACAGGGCGCCCTTGGTGACTTGCGCGTACTCGACGATGTCGCTCAGGCTGGTCGATTCGTAGCCGCGACGGTCGAACAGTTCTGCTGCGGCTGTGATGATCGTCGCGCGGGTCTGCTCGGCGCGTAACTGCCTCGCCATCGACTGAACTCTCCTGGGACCGGGACCGAACACTCCTGGGAAAGACTTGAACCCTCCCGGGACTGGAAAGAACGGGGCATGCCGTTTGTTTCTTACTCCCCGTACACGATATCTCACCGTGCGGTGATGCGGACGGTGCCCTTTCAGACCGTCGACTCACCTTAGCTGGCGGGGAGTTGGCCCGCCGCGCCGCCCCGGGCGGCTCCCGACGACACGTGTCACCCGGCGTTTGCGCAACCGGTGGGCCGCCAGGGTCTGTTGAGGCATTCCCTGCCTCGGCCCTGCGAAAACGGATGATGTCCCGGGGGGTGGCGCGCCGATGCGGGCGGGCGCCGAAGTACGGGGCGATCAGTTGGTTTTCAACGAGTCGAGGAGTCCGGGCGCCCGGGTACCGACCGGTGAACAACCGGCGCCGGTTCGCCGTACTCCACGGGAGCAGCCCGTTCCCGCGCCGGCCGAGGAGACGATCCGGATGCCCCGGATGACCGCACACCGCACCGCCCTGGCGGCCGCCTTCGTGACCCCGTTCCTGCTGCCGCTGTGGGCGGCGGGTCCCGCGCAGGCGCACGGCGCGCCCACGGACCCGGTCAGCCGGGCGTACGCCTGCTCCCCGGACGGCGGGACGAACGCGAAGTCGGCGGCCTGCCGGGCGGCCGTGGCCGCGAACGGCGCGCCCTTCACGTTCTGGGACAACCTGCGCGTGGCGGACGTGAACGGGCGGGACCGGCAGACCATTCCGGACGGCAAGCTGTGCAGCGGGGGCCTGCCCGACTACAAGGGCCTGGACCTGGCCCGCGCGGACTGGCCGGCGACCCGGCTGGAGCCGGGCGCGACGCTGAGGATGACGTACGCCTCGACGATCCCGCACACCGGCACGTTCAAGCTCTATCTGACCGAGCAGGGCTACGACCCGACGAAGCCGCTGACCTGGTCGGAGCTGCCCGAGCGACCGTTCGCCACGGTCAAGGACCCGGCGCTGACGAACGGCGCGTACCGCATCACCGCCAAGCTCCCGTCCGACCGGAGGGGACGGCAGATGCTGTACACGATCTGGCAGAACAGCAGCACGTCGGACACCTATTACTCGTGCTCGGACGTGGTGTTCCCGGCGGCCGGGGGCGCCGGCACCCCGGCCGCCGGGCGTACGGGCGGCGGCACTCCGGCGGCCGCGCGGTCGAACGGCGGCTCGCCGTCCCCGACGGCCGAGAAGCGCCGTACGGAGACGGAGCCCGCGCAGAACACGGAGGCGACGCCGGCGCCGTCGAGTCCCGACAGCACCCCCGTCGCCTCCGCCCGGAACGCGGACTCGGGCCCGTCCGCGCCCCTGCTGGCGGGCGGCGCCGCCGCGGTGCTGGTGCTCACCGGCGGCGCCGCCCTGGCCCTGCGTCTGCGTCGACGCTGAACCCCGTTTCTCCGAACGTCAGTTGACGTAGACCGTGGCGCCGTTGTCGGTCACCGGGGCGTACTTGGCGGTGAAGTAGCCGCTGCTGAAGCAGAGCGACGAGCCGGACACCTTGGTGAACTGCTGGTTGGTGAAGTTGATGCTGTTGTCGGCGTTGTCGGCCGTGCCGATCAGGCTGGGGGCCTGGTAGACGCAGGTGATGCTGCCCAGCAGCGTCTTCAGCTTGACCGTGGTCTGGATGGTGGAGCCGCTCGCCGGGGTGACCGTGAGGGTGCCGTCGGAGGCGACGGTGGTGGTGTACGGCAGGTTGTCCACCGTGATGCTGCTGACGCCGGTCACGCCGAGGACGTTGCTGGTGCAGCTGCTGCTGTCGAAGGTCTGCCCGCTGACCGACTCGGTGGCCGTGCCCGGCGCCGCGGGGTTGTCCGTGACGGTGGCGCTGAAGGTCGAGGACGCGCAGGACACACCGCTCGTGCCGGTCGCGCTGGAGTACAGGGTGGCGTGGGTGCCGCCGGCCAGCGGGGCGGTGAGGGTGTCGCCGACGGCGACGGCGGCGCCGCCCGCGGAGCCGGTGGTGAGGACCGCGGTGTCGGCCGCCGAGGCGGGGGCGACGGCGGGCAGGGAGAGCGCGGCGACGGTGCCGACGAGGGTGAGAAGGGTGCGAGTGCGCATGCGTCAGTGCCTCTTTCGGAAGTGGGGGTGGTTCGAGGGTGAGTGGAACGTGGGGGTCTGAGAACGGTGGGCGCGGGTCGGCGTCCGCCGTTGCCGGCCCGTGACGCCTTCTCCTTACGTCACGGGCCGGCGACGGCGACCGGCCGGCGGTCGGCCGCAGACCCGTGGGGAGGGCCGTCGGCCGGGCCGGCCGGGAAGTCGGCCCGGCGCGGACCAGGGGGGAAGTGCCCGTGCCGGGCCGTGGAGGGCTTGTGCCGGGCGAGGAAGTGCCCGCTCTGGACAACAGGGGTCCGGGAGACGCGGACGATGCCGCGTGACAGGGATCCGGCGCCACGGATCCGGGTGAAGCCAGGGGCAGTTGTAGACCTGATGTTCAGTCAACGTCAAGCGTTCACAAGGGAGTTGACGATCGTTCTAATAGTCCGCACAAGAAGAGAGGGACACCGGTCGGCTCACGGCCCACGGGCGACCCACAATCGACACCCTTTTTTCACAACTGCCTTGACCCTCGAAAGTAACCACGGGTAACTTCCTCGCTGGCTACTGCGGAGTACGAGAAAGCCCTTCCACCCGCCGGGAGTTGGAAGAAGCCGTGCGTCCGCAGGCTGTCCGCGCCAGGACAACGCGCCGCTGACGCCCAACCCGCACTGACTATGCACATGGGAGCAGAAATGGCCTCGTCCCCGGACGTCACCTCGTCCGCCGACCTCACCCCCGAGAACCCCGAAAGCGGTTCCTCGTCCGAGCCCGCCAGACGCGGCCGGGTTCGCGCCCGCCGCGCCGCGGTGATGGCGGTTCCCGCCGTCGCCGCGCTCGCCGGCCTCGGCATCCTCACCGCCCAGGGTGCCCTGGGGGTGTCGTTCTCGATCTCCGGCATGCCCTTCACCGTGACCGCGAAGTCGCTGGACGGCACCGGCTTCGAGCAGTTCGGCGCGCTCGACAGCATGATCGACAACAGCCCGAACGCGGGCGACACCGGTGGTCAGGTCCTGGTCGTCACCTCGGCGATCAAGAACGCGACGCTGGACAGCCTCTGCCAGAGCGTGGACCTGGGCGGCACCAACCTGCTCATCACCGCGGGCAGCGGCTCCTCGAAGGTGCAGGCGAACAACCTCACCACCGACTCGACGCAGCTGACCGGCGACGCCTCGTTCAACAACATCGAGATCGGCAACGACGCGAGCACGCTCAACAAGGCCGGGGTCAAGGGTCCGGAGGGCGTCTTCAGCCAGCAGGCCGACACCGTCCACATCGACAACCTGCGGCAGACCAACTACGCCACCACCGCAGGCGTGTTCAAGCTTCCGGGCCTCAAGCTCCGGTTCAGCGACTCGGGTTGCTGATGTCGGGCACCCCGAAGCAAGGGTTCGGTCCCGCCTTCCGTCACTGGAGGGCGGGCCGGCCGTTCTGGGGCGGGCTGCTGCTCACCCTGGGCGGGGCGGAGATCCTGCTCACCGAGAAGGCCTCCCTGAAGGTCATCATGCACATCGGCATGCAGGGTCTGGCCGGCTATCTGCTGCCGGTCGTGATGGTGCTGTGCGGGCTGCTGACGCTGCTCAGCCCCGGTCAGCGCCTGTTCTACTCGATCATCGGTGTCATGTCCTCGCTGGGCACCTGGCTCACCTCGAACCTGGGCGGCTTCTTCATCGGCCTGCTCCTGGGCGCGGTGGGCAGTTGCCTGATCTTCGGCTGGCTGCCCGACCAGGAGCCGCGCCGCAGCCGCCGGCAGCGCCGGAAGGACGCGGAGGCGCAGCCGGCCCCGGAAGCGGTCGAGGTGCCGTAGCGCGCCCGTGGACCCGCACGCAACAGCCGTAGGACACACGTGCAGGCCGGCCCGGAGTACGACTCCGGGCCGGCCTGCACGTGTGCCTGTGTGCGGGAAGCGGCTCAGGAGGCCGCGGCCCCCTTGCCGACCTCCGTCGGCTCCACGACCGTCGGCGCGGGCGGCGCGGCGGGCCCCTCGTCCTTCATCGCCTTCGCCTCGCTCTTGAGGATGCGCATCGACTTGCCCAGGGCGCGGGCGGTGTCGGGCAGCTTCTTCGAGCCGAAGAGCACGATCACGACGATGGCCACGATCAGCAGGTGCCAGGGTTCCAGTCCGTTGCGGAGCATGCCGCACCCTCCCTTTCCTCAACTACGTCACACGTCGGCGACGGACGGTCGGCGCTGCTCGCACACCCGTCAACGGTTGCCACTTTGCGCAACTGTACAACCCACGGGCGGGCGTGCCGAGAGTCTCCCGGTCATCCGTGCCGCCGCTCGTACCAGGCCCTCGCCGCGAGCAGGGCCAGCGCGTACAGGGCGAGCACGGCGGTGAGCAGGAGGTGGTACGCGGCGGGCAGGGCCGTCAGCCCGAGGGCCGTGCCGAGCGGGCTGAGCGGCAGCAGGAGCCCGACGGCCGCGAGGCCGGTGGCGGACCAGCCGAGGGGGCCGGGCGCGCGGCCCTCGGCGAGCCGCCGGCCGGTGCGCAGCAGGAGCATCACCAGGGCCTGGGTGAGCAGGTTCTCGGTGAACCAGGCGGAGTGGAAGACGGGGGCGTCGTCCACGGACTCGGAACGGGGCAGGGCGAGTGCGAGGACGGCGAAGGTCGCGAGGTCGGCGACGGCGTTGAGGACGCCGAAGCCGGTGATGAACCGCAGGAACGCCCGGGGTCGCAGGCCGGCCGGGCGGCGCAGGGCGGCGGCGCCGGGGCGGTCGTGGGCGAAGGCGAGCTGGGCGGCGTCGAAGCAGAGGTTCTGCACCAGCACCTGGGCCGGCAGCATCGGCAGGAAGGGCAGCAGCAGGCCGGCCGCGAGCATCGCCAGGACGTTGCCGAGGTTGGAGGAGAGCGTCACGCGCAGGTACGAGGCGATGTTGCCGCTGCTGTAACGGCCCGCGGTGACGGCGTGCCCGATGGCCGTGAGGTCCTTCGCGGCGAGCACGACGTCGGCGCTCTCCCGGGCGACGGCCACCGCGTTCCGGGGAGCGATCCCGACGTCGGCGGCCCGCAGCGCGGGCACGTCGTTGACGCCGTCCCCGAGGAAGCCCACGGTGTGCCCGGCGGCCCGCAGCCCGGCGACGACACGGGCCTTGTCGTCAGGGGTGCAGCGGGCGACCACGACGGTCGGCCCCTCCGGGGATTTCGCTCCGGCGACCACCGGCGAGGGTGCCGCCCACGGGGCCTGGAGAGGCCCCCGGA
>NZ_JAMGBF010000115.1 GCF_023516615.1 Streptomyces panaciradicis | reverse complement strand
CGGGGAGCGATCCCGACGTCGGCGGCCCGCAGCGCGGGCACGTCGTTGACGCCGTCCCCGAGGAAGCCCACGGTGTGCCCGGCGGCCCGCAGCCCGGCGACGACACGGGCCTTGTCGTCAGGGGTGCAGCGGGCGACCACGACGGTCGGCCCCTCCGGGGATTTCGCTCCGGCGACCACCGCCGAGGACGTCCCCGGCCACGGAGGCGTTCACGGCGGACCGTCCCGGGAGGTCCGCGGCCGCGCCGGCGATCCCGGCGGTCGCTCCCGAGCCTTCCCCGGCGGCCGCCGGCACGGCCGCAGGGGAGGCCGAGGGTCCCAGGAGGTCCGCCGCCACGTGGACCCGGCTCGGCCGCAGGCCCAGGTCCCGGCAGACGCGGGCCGCCGTCGCGGGGTGGTCGCCGGTGAGGACGTGCACGGCGACGCCGCGCGCGGTCAGAGCGCGCACCGCCTCGGCCGCGCCCGGTGCGAGGGCGTCGCGGAAGGTCACGAAGCCGCGGAAGTCCAGGCCGTGTTCGTCGGCGGGCGTGTGGTCGCCGGGGCGGGCGGGGCGCCGCTTGGTGGCGACGGCGAGCAGCCGCAGCCCGGAGTCCGCCTCGCGCGCGGCGAGGGCGAGCAGCCGGTTCCGCTCGCGCGGAGTCGTGGCGCACCGGTCGAGTACGGCCTCCACGGCGCCCTTGACGACGACGGTGTGTATGCCGGGTCCGGGGCCCCGGACGACCGCGGTGGCCAGTCGCCGTACCGGATCGAAGGGGACGGCGCCCACCCCGTCGTACTCCTCGCCCGCCGCCCCCGCCGCCTCGAACAGCGCCTCGTCGAGGGCGTCCGGGGCGGGGAGTTCGGCGAGCTGCAGGCTCCACCAGGCGCCGACGGCGGCCCAGCGCAGGACCTCGGGGTCGTCGTCGCCGGCCGCGTCGAGGGAACGGGCGACGACCGGCCGGTCCCGGGTGAGCGTGCCGGTCTTGTCGACGCACAGCACGTCGACGGCGCCCAAATCGTGCAGGGCGGGCAGCCGTTTGACGATCACGTCGTGGCGGCGGGCGAGCAGCGCGGCGCCGCGGGCCAGGCAGGTGGTGACGATCACCGGCAGCATCTCGGGCGTCAGCCCGACGGCCACGGCGACCGCGAACGGCAGCGTCTCCAGTCCCCGCCCGCGCAGGGCGGCGCCCGCCATGAGCACCAGCGGCGGTGTCAGGAGCATGAACCGGATCAGCACCCAGGAGATGCCGTGCACGGAACGGTCGAAGGAACTGATCTCCGGCGGCGCCGTACCGGCGGAGCGCCCGGCCCGCCTTCGCCGCGCCGCCCGCGGTCCGCTGTCGTAGGCGGCGCCCAGTCGCGTGCGCGGACCGGTCTCGAGGACGACGGCGGTGGCGCTGCCCGTCGCGACGCCGCTGCCCTGGTAGCACAGGTGGGGCTCGCCGAACGGGCCGTCGGCCGGTGCGGCCGTCTCGCCGGCGGACTTGGGGACCGGCGTGCTCTCGCCGGTGAGCGCGGCCTGGTGCACGGTGAGCCCGCGGCAGCGCAGCAGCCGTATGTCGGCGGGGACGAGGTCGCCGGGGCCGAGCCGGATCACATCGCCCGGGACCAGTTCGGCGACGGGTATCTCGCGGGCCGCCCGTCCGCCCTCGCCGCGCCGCAGCACGGTGGCGGTGCCGGCGACCAGGCCGCGCAGCGCGGCCATCGACCGGTCGGCCCGGTGCTCGCCGCTCGCCCGCAGCACGCAGCTGACGGCGACCAGGGCGAGGATGACGGCGGCGGTGCCCCAGGAGGCGACGGCGGCGGACACCAGGCCGAGGACGAGCAGGACGGCGGTGAAGGGGTCCCGCAGGCCGCGTACGCAGCGGCGCGCCCAGGACGGTGTGCGCAGCTCGGGAAGCGTGTTCTCGCCGGCCTGTGCCAGCCGGGCCGCGGCCTCGGCGTCGGTGAGCCCGCGCGGGCCGGTCTCCAGGTGCCGCAGCACCTGCAGCCGGGTGCCGGCGGCGGGCTCAGAGGCCACGGAGGCGGGGCGCCGGGACGTCGCCCGCCCGGTCGGAGAGCCGGTCCACCATGAGCCGTACGACGTCCACGACGTCCTGGTCGTCGACCAGGTACACCTGGCGCCGGCCCTCGCGGCGGGCGCGCACCAGACCGGCCAGCTTGAGCTTGGTCAGGTGTTGGCTGACGGCGGGCAGCGCGCCGCCGACGCGCTCCGCGAGCCCGGTCACGTCGCTCTCGCCCTGGGCGAGCGCCCACACGATGTGCAGCCGGGCGGGCGAGGCGAGCAGGCCGAAGGCCGCGGCCGCGCGGTCGAGCACGTCGGCGGAGGGGTCCTCGAAGCCACTGCCGGCTGCCGCCACGTCGTCGCTCTCCTGTCCGGGTCCTGTCGTACGAACCGCACCAGTCTAGGTGCCGGGGCCCCGGCACACGGGCCCGCGGAGCCGGGCGGGAACCGCTCGGGACGGGTGGCGTTCGAGGTGCAAACGGTCGGTGGGGGTCCGCAAACATCACGAAGCGGCAGCAGTAACTTACTGAAAGTGGCTGCTCACTTGACTACCGGCGGTCACACGCGATTGGCTCCGGCCAGCGAGAGTCGCCTGGACGGCGTACGACCCGTCGGACGCCGGCCGGAGCCGTGCTCGCGCTGTTCCTCCAGCTCGGCCGCACAGCGAGGTGCCGCACTTCGATGAAGACTCCTCCCCCACCGTCTGCCTCCCACAGACCGGTTCGTCTCGCGGCCCTGGCCGTGGTCGCCGGACTGCTCGTGGCGGGCTGTTCAGCCTCCGGCGACGGGTCGCAGGCCACCGCGGACTCCGTCGGCAAGGCGGGCGGCAGCGCTCGTCTGAAGATCACCATGGTCACGCACGGCGCGAAGGGCGACGCCTTCTGGGACCTGGTGCGCAAGGGCGCCGAGGCGGCCGCGGCCAAGGACGGCGTGACGCTGACCTACGCCAGCGACCCCGACACGGCCGGCCAGGCCGAACTGGTGCGCGACGCGGTCCGCAACAAGGCCGACGGCATCGCCGTGACCCTCGCCAAGCCGCAGGCGATGAAGGCGCCGATCGCCGCCGCCCGGGCGGCGGACATCCCCGTGGTCGGCATCAACTCCGGGATCGACTCCTGGCAGTCCGAGGGGCTGCTGGAGTACTTCGGCCAGGACGAGAGCGTGGCGGGCCAGGCCGTCGGCAACAAGCTGGACGACCTGAAGGCCAAGCACGCCCTGTGCGTCATCCACGAGCGCGGCAACGTCGCCCTGGAGGCCCGCTGCGCCGGCGTGAAGAAGACCTTCGGCGGCCGGACCGAGAACCTCTACGTGGAGGGCACCGACGCCACCGCGACCAGCGCCGTGCTCACGGCCCGGCTGCGGCAGGACCCGTCGATCGACGAAGTGGTCACCATGGGCGCGCAGTTCGCGCTGCTCGCCGTCAAGTCGGCGCACGGGTCCGGGAGCCGCGCGAAGGTCGCCACCTTCGACCTGAACGACAACCTCGTCAAGGCCGTCCGGAACGGCAGTGTTCAGTTCGCCGTGGACCAGCAGCCGTATCTCCAGGGCTACCTCGCCGTGGACGGGCTGTGGCTGTACCGGAGCAACGGCAACATCAGCGGCGGCGGGGTCTCCCCCGTCCTGACCGGACCGGCGTTCGTGACGAAGGCGAACGTGGCCTCGGTCGCGAAGTTCGCGGCGGGCGGCACGCGCTGAGCGGCCGCCGCGCGACACTTCACGGCCGGATGTCTCGAAAGATTCTTCGGGCCCGTGGCTCATGCGGTCACTTGTACGGATAGCATCCTGTGCACCCCTTCTCTCCCCCGCTCACGGTCACCCCCGTTGCCCGCTCCCCTCTCCGCTTCCGCTGATCGCCTAGGACGACGATGTCTCCACGGACAGGTGCCCGGCCCCGCCGTCTCGGCTCCATACGTCTCTCCCTGATCCTGCTGGCCCTGGTGCCCACCGTCACGCTCGCCGCCATGTGGGGCGTGACGACGACGCAGATGTTCACCGAGGGCCTGCGGCTGCGCGGACAGACCCAGCTCAGCCGGTCCACCGGAGCGATGGGCACCGAGGCGACGCTCGCCCTGCAGCGGGAGCGCAGCCTGTCGGCTGCCTGGCTGGCCGGCGACCCGCGCGGCTCGCGGTCCGCCCTGGAGGCGCAGCGCCGGATCACCGACAAGGCGGTCGCCAAGCTGGTCGGCCAGTCCGACGCGATCAACAAGGCGCCCGCGCGCATCTCGGACCGGCTGTACTCGGTGCTCGGCTCGGTCGGCAGCCTCGAGTACTACCGGGGGCAGGTGGACGACCCGGCCGACATCACCGCCGCGCAGGCGCTCGGCCAGTACGACTCGATCATCGACGACCAGATCCACGCCTTCCAGGAGTTGTCCCAGGTCGACGACGGCGACCTCACCTCGCAGGCCGGCCCGCTGGTCGCGCTGGAGCACGCGGCGGAACTGGTCGCGCAGGAGGACGCGCAGCTCACCCTGGCCTGGCCGACGGGGAAGCTGACGGAGCGGCAGTGGTCGGCGTTCTCCCAGCTGGTCGCCACCCGGCGGTGGCTGGTGCAGGACCAGATCGTGCCCTCGCTGCAGGGCGGCGCGAAGGCCGAGACCGAGCGGATCCTGCAGAGTCCCGAGTGGCGGGCCGTGGAGGACATCGAGGACCAGGTGCTCGCCGCCCGGCCCGGCGCCGACGGCAGGGCCGCGCTGCCCGACGCGCGGGACAAGTGGGCGGGCGCCTTCGCGACGGTCGGCGACGAGTACGGGCGGATGATCCGGTCGCAGACGTCGGTGCTGCTCGACCGCAGTGCCGACAAGGCGCACAACCTGCTGCTGACCGCCGCCTCGCTGAGCGCGGGCGGGCTGATCGCCCTGCTGCTGTGCGTCGGCATGTCCTGGCGGATCACCCGCTCGCTGTCCCGGCGGCTGCGCGGTCTGCGGGAGGCCACGTTGAGCCTGGCCGAGGAACGGCTGCCGGAGGTGGTGGCGCGGCTGGACCGGGGCGAGAAGGTCGACGCGGACGAGGCGGCACCGCCGCTGGACTACGGCCGGGACGAACTCGGCCAGGTGGCGCGGGCGTTCAACAAGGCGCAGCGGACCGCGGTGCACACCGCCGTCGAACTCGCCGACACCCGGCGCGGCTTCCAGAAGGTCATCCTCGGCATCGCCCGCCAGTCGCAGAACCTGGTCAACCTGCAGCTCACCAAGCTGGACACGCTGGAGCGGGAGCACACCGACCCCGACGTCCTCAAGGGCCTGTACGAACTGGACTCCACGGCAAGCCAGTTGCGGCGGTACGAGGAGAACCTGGTCATCATCAGCGGTGAGCAGCCGCGGCGCAGCTGGCGGGAGCCGGTGGCGCTGATCGACATCATGCGCAGCGCGGTCGGCGAGGTCGCCGAGTACGCGCGCGTGGAGGTGCACACCGACGAGGACGTGTACCTGGCGCCGCCCGCCGTGGCCGACGTGATCCATCTGCTGGCCGAGCTGATCGACAACGCGACCGCGTACTCCCCCGCACCGGCGCCGGTGTCGGTGCGGGCCGCGCTGGTCGCCAAGGGGCTCGCCGTGGAGATCGAGGACCGCGGGCTCGGCATGTCCGAGGAGGACTACGCCTCCTTCAACGAACAGCTCGCGGTGGAGCCCCAGTTCGACGTCGTCGCGCTCGCGGACGACCTGCGTCTGGGCATGTTCGTCATCGCCCGTCTCGCCACCCGCCACGGCATCGCCGTCACCCTGCGCCCGTCGCCGTACGGCGGCACGACGGCGATCGTCCTGATCCCGCACGACATCGTCGTACGGGAGGCGCCGGAGCCCGCCGCCACGGATGCCCACGGCCGCGCACAGCACGGGAGCGCGGGGACCGCCGCGGAGTACGGCGCGGCCGGCCCCGGCGACGGGGAGCACACCCGCGCGGCCGAGACCGGCCCGTCGGCCGAGCCGGACCACACGGCAGCGCGGGCCGAGGTTGCCGGACGGCCGGACGGGACGGCCGACACGGACGTCCGGCCCGCGGACGGCACCGTGTACACCGAAGGCACCTGGCTCGCCGCAGACACCGAGCACACCGGCAAGGACGGACGTACGGCGGGCGCCGGGCGCGGACACCTCGATGGAGTCGGCGAACTCAGCGAACTCAGCGAACTCGGCGGACTCGACGCGGTCGACGACCACCCGGGGCGCACGGACCGGAACCCGCCGGACGCGCCCGGGGCGGACTCCGGCCGCGGGCAAGTGGCCTCAGACGCGGCGGAGTTCGACCGCGGGCGGCTGGACCGGCTCTCGGCGTACAGCAACCGGCTGGCGAGGACCAGACGGATCGAGGAAGCCGTATGGGCGAAGGAGACCCGGGCCGTGGACGGCCGGGCGGCCTCGGGCGCCGGACGGGCGGACGCGGACGACCGGGGGCACGGAGGGGGCGCCCACCGCACGGGTGGAGCCGACGGCACCGGGTCCTGGCGCTCCTCCGGCGCGGGGCGCGCGGACGGTGTCCCGGGCGCGGCCGGGCGGGGCGGCGAGGCCGACGGCGGCCCTCGCCCCGGGTGGCCGCGGGGTTCGGGACGGCGTCCGGGGCTCGCCCCCTTGCCCCGTCGTGTCCCGCAGTCCAGTCTGGCCGCCGAGTTGCGTGAGGACCTGCCGGGCGAGGAGGAGGGGCCGGCCGGTGAGTTCACCGCGGAACGGGCCGCGTCCTCGCTCGGCGGCTTCCAGCGCGGCACGCTCCGGGCACGCGACGACGACACCGGGGCCCGCGACGACCGTGAGGAGAACCCCGTACCGCAGGACCAGGCAGAACCGGACGCCGGGGCCGCCGAGACAGGCACCGGCACTCATACGCCCCCGCCCGCCGACCGCTGACGAAGGACACGTCATGACACGCCCCATCCCCGCCACCCACACCCAGCTCGACCAGTTGCTCACCGGACTGGTGGAGCGGGTCGCCGAGGTGAACCACGCCGTGGTGCTCTCCGAGGACGGCCTCGTCGTCAGCAAGTCCACGGGGTTCCTGCGTGACGACGCCGAGCGGCTCGCCGCCACCGCCTCCGGGCTGATGAGCCTCAGCAAGGGCGTCAGCATGGACTTCCGCGGCGGTCCGGTGCGCCAGGCGCTGATCGAGATGGCCAACAGCTTCCTGATCCTCACCTCGGCCGGCCCCGGCGCCCATCTGGTCGTGCTGACCAGCGCGGGCGCCGACGTCGGCGTGGTGGCGTACCAGATGAACATGCTGGTCAAGAAGATCGGCGAGCACCTCAGCGCGGCGCCGCGGGCCGGTATCGGCCCCTCCGTCGACTCCGGCGCGTGAGGTGGCCGGAGGCGACACGGCAGGCCGTCTCGTACGACCGTTCGCGCTGACCGGCGGACGCACCCGGCCGAGCCGTGCCGACTTCACGCTCATCACGACGGTGACCGCGGTGGACCCGCCGCCGACCTGGGCCACCCGACCGCAGCCGGAGCAGCAGCGCATCCTGCGCCACTGCGCCCGGCCGATCGCCGTCGCCGAGCTCGCCGCCCTGCTCGACCTGCCGGTGAGCGTGATCGTGATCATGCTGTGCGATCTGCTGGAGGCGGGCCGGATCACGCTCCGTCCGCCGCGCCCGGTGTCCCAGAACCCGGATCTGGACCTGTTGCAGAAAGTGAGGGACGGCCTTGGCCGACTCTGACACCGTCACCCGGGCCGCGCCCGACACGGTGAAGATCCTGATCGCCGGCGGCTTCGGCGTCGGCAAGACCACCATGGTCGGCTCGGTCAGCGAGATCGCTCCGCTGCGCACCGAGGAACCGCTGACCGAGGCCGGTCTGGGCGTCGACGACCTCGAGGGCATCGAGGAGAAGAAGGCCACGACGGTCGCCCTGGACTTCGGCCGGATCACCATCGGCGACGACCTGGTGCTGTATCTCTTCGGCACACCGGGCCAGCAGCGGTTCTGGTTCATGTGGAACGACCTCGCGCTGGGCGCGCTGGGCGCGGTCGTCCTGGTCGACGTCCGCCGCCCGGAGAGCAGCTTCGCCGCGATCGACTTCTTCGAACGCCGGGGCATCCCCTTCGTGGTGGGCGTCAACGGCTTCTACGGCGAACACCCCTACCCGCCCGAGGAGATCCGCGACGCCCTGGCCCTGCCGGAGCACGTCCAGGTGCTGCTGTGCGACGCCCGGGAGCGCGGCTCGTCCCGGGACGTCCTGATCGCCCTGCTGGACCAGTTGATCGCCGCGGCCGTCAACTGACCTGTATCCAGCCGCCGTTCACTCGTCGGGTCCGGTCCGGGAGGTCCGGACCGGCGAGAACCGGCCAAGTGCGACCGTGTGATTGACGCACACGCGTCACCTCCCTACCTTCTGATCGGTTTACCGAACCTCGTTCGAAATACCGTCACTCGGAGCACTGGAGCGCACATGGACGCCAGACCGCCGCACCCCCTTCCCCACCCCTCCCGGCGCCACTTCCTCGGCATGGCCGCGACCGTGCCGCTGGCGGCGACCGGCGCTCTGGCGCTGGGCGCCGGCACCGCCCGGGCGGCCACCGACTCGGCGTACGTCATGTGCTACTTCACCGAGTCGCCGGACATGCTGGCCGCCGACTACGGCCTGCACCTGGCCGTCAGCACCGACGGCCTGGAGTGGACCCCGCTGAACCAGAACGCCCCGGTCGCCACCCCGACCGCGGGCTCCACCGGTCTGCGCGACCCCTTCGTCCTGCGCAAGCAGGACGGCACGTTCGTGGTGCTCGCCACCGACCTCAAGGGCACCGACTGGACCTACGTCAGCCAGTACATCCACGTCTGGGACTCCGCCGACCTGCGCACCTTCACCGGCTACCGGCGGATGAAGCTGCACGACATGAACACCCACAGCTGGGCACCCGAGGCCTTCTGGGACCCGGGGCGGGGCCAGTACGGCGTGATCTACTCGGCCGTGAACTCCAGCGGCCACAACGTCATCATGATCAACTACACGAGTGACTTCGTGACCGCCGGCAGCCCCCAGGTCTTCTTCGACCCCGGCTACGACGTCATCGACGGCGATCTGGCCGTCGGCGTGAACGGCGTCAACTACCTGTACTTCAAGAAGAACTCGACACTGGTCGGCGCGCGGTCCACCTCGCTGGACCCGGGCAGCTTCACCGAGTTCGGCACCGCCGTCTCGCACGGCGGCACCGAGGCGCCGACCCTCGTCAAGTCACTGACGTCCGGCTCGACCTGGTATCTGTGGGGCGACACCTGGTCGCCGAACGGCGTCTTCTACGCCTGGCAGACCAGCAGCCTGGCCGCCGGCACCTGGACCGCGCTGGACCAGAAGGCGTACACCCAGCCGCTCAACTCCAAGCACTGCGGCATCCAGCCGATCACCGCGACCGAGTACGCCGACCTGGTCGCCAAGTGGGGCACCCCGGCCTGGAACCGGCTCAAGTCCTACAACTACCCGGCCCGTTACGTCCGCCACGCGGACTACGTCGGACGGATCGACGCCTACGCCTTCGACCCCTACACCGACTCGATGTGGAAGCTGGTGCCGGGCCTCGCCGACTCCTCCGGGGTGTCGTTCCAGTCCGTCAACTACCCCACGCGCTATCTGCGGCACTACGACTACCAGATGCGGCTGGACGTCAACGACGGCACGTCGACGTTCGCGGGGGACGCCACGTTCTACCGGACGGCGGGCCTCGCCGACGCGTCCTGGTCGTCGTTCCGGTCGTACAACTACCCGACCCGCTACCTCCGGCACGCCGACTTCGTCCTGCGCGTCGACCCGATCTCCAGCGGCACGGACCAGCAGGACGCGACCTTCCGCGTCGGGTACTGAGACGGCAGGGGGTGCCCTCCGCCGAGGAGGGCACCCCCTGCCGCGCGGGTCAGGAGGCCAGGCCCGCCGACTTCAGCCACGCCTTGGCGACGTCCAGCGGGTCCTTGTTGTCGACCTGGACCTGGGTGTCCAGGTCCTGCAGGGTCTTGGTGTCGAGCTTGGCCGAGACCGCGTTCAGGGCCGACACGCCGGCCGAGGACAGACCGCTCTTGTATACGAGCGGCTGCACGTTCTCGAACCCGAAGAGGTTTTTCGGGTCCTGCAGGACCACGAACTTCTCCTTGGTGATGTGCGCGTCCGTGGTGAAGATGTCCGCGGCCTGCACGGTGTTCTTCTTCAGCGCCGCCAGGGTCAGCGGGCCGCCCGCGTCCAGCGCCTTGAAGGACTTGAACTCCACGCCGTACACGGACTTCAGGCCCACCAGGCCCTGCTGGCGGGTCTGGAACTCCGGCGAGGCGCCGATGGTGAGGTCCTTCGCGACGTCCTTGAGGTCCGCGATGGAGGACTCGGAGGTCAGCTTGTACTTGTCGGCGGTGGCCTTGTTGACCGTCACCGAGTCCTTGTCCTGCGCCGACGCCGGGTCGAGGAGCGTCAGCTTCGAGTCCAGCTTGGCCTCGATGGCCGCCGTGGTGGCCTGAACCGTCTTCGGCGTCGCCTTCGGGTCGAGGTAGGCCAGCAGTGCGCCGTTGTACTCCGGCAGCACGGTGATGGAGCCGTTCTTCAGCAGGCCGTAGGTGGTCTCGCGGCTGCCGATGTTCGGCTTGTAGGTGACCTTGACCCCCTTGGCCTTGAGGGCCTCGCCGTAGATGTCGGCGATCAGGATGCTCTCGGCGAAGTTGTTGGAGCCGACGACGACCGTCTTGCCGTCGGACTTGCCCCCGTCGAGGGGGTTGGAGTCGTTGCCGTCGGAGGAGCCACATCCCGCCAGCAGGGCCGTGGTCGCGGCGAGCGCGACGGCCGCCGCGGAGTAGCTCTTGATGGACCTGCTGCGTGGGGCGTTGGAAGTCACGATTCCCGTTCCGGACTCGGGGGATTGATGAGGAGCAAGCGCTGCAACTGATCCAATCCAGCGTGTTCTCCCTCAGTCAAGAGCGGCCTGGTCACCAATTGGCCTCAATGAGTGATCGGTTGTGAAGGCCGAGTGAACGGATGCCAGCGGAATCGGAGGCGCGTTGTAACGGATTCTTGACGTCGGGCGACGCGCTTGATCGTTCGAAGAGACGGTAGTCTCACCGAAGTTGGCGTCGGTCACAGCGGTTTACGGGGGCCGCTGCGGTGTCATCCGCACCATCTTCACGATCCAGCATCGATCGGAATCGGTCAGGCGCGTCTCGCGTGACCGAGGATTCCCGTGTAAGGAGGCTCGGTGTCCACGAACGAGGTGGACGCGCCGCCCCGGTCGGCTCCGCCGCAGCTCAGGCGCGGTCGTCTCCGGCACTTCGCCGACCGGTGGCCGTTCCGGCGGAAACTGAATCTGCTCGTCGGCATCCCGCTGGCCGTCGTGGCCGCTCTGCTCGCCTACCTCATCGCCGACCAGGTGGGCCAGGCGAGGGACGCGGCGTCCGCGGCCGACCTGGTGCGCAACAGCGAGCAGGTGGCCGGGCTGGTCAACGACCTGGAGAGCGAGCACCAGCTGGCCATCCTGCTGTCCGTGCGCTACGAGGCCGGCGGCATGGGCGTGGAGTCCACGCTCGCCGGTTACCGCAAGGCACAGGACAAGGTCGACGCGCAGATCGCGAAGGTGCGCGCGGCCTTCGGCGACGGGCTGCCGGACGGCGAGGCACAGGCGCTGAAGGAGGTCGAGGGCCTCACCAGCCTGCGCGGGACGGTCGAGCAGAGCTACCTGCCCGCCAGCAACATCGACCCCGCCTACAACAACGCGGCCAGGACCGTGATCGGCGGACTCGGCCTGGACCGCAACTCCGAGCTCGCGACCACCTTCACCGGCAACCTGCTCGACTCCCTGCTGCGGGCCGACGCCGCGCACGGCTCCTTCGAGACCGGCGTGTTCTCCGCGACGACCGGCGACACGAACGCCCAGATCGAGTTCACGACCGCCGTCGGCGCCTACGAGCTCTACAACAACCAGGTCGAGCGCTTCTCGCGGTTCGCCACCGCGGAGCAGGCCGACGAGCTGGCGGGCATCGAGCACACCGACGCCCAGCGGGACATCGCCGAGGCCTACGCCGAACTCCAGGTCGCCCCCAGCACGTTGCAGGCCGGTTCCCCGGCCGAGATCAGGACGGCGTTCCGGGACGCCCTCGGTGACTACCCCGCCTATCCGCGGCAGGCGGAGGCCCGGCTGAGGATCACCTCGTCGCTGATCGGCCAGATCGCCGACCGCGCCGACGCCGCCCGCAGCGACGCCGCCTGGCGCGCCGGTCTGCTGCTGACCATCGGTCTGCTCGGCTTCGTCCTGTGGATCGCCTTCTCCATCGTCGTGCGCCGCTCGGTGGTGCGGCCCGTGCTGGCCCTCACCGGTGCCGCGCAGGAGGTAGCCGAGGTGGCCGGCCGGGAACTGGCCCGCGTCGCCGACGACGACGAGGACGACAGCCCGCCGAAGCTGCGGGAGATGCCGGCCACCGCGGACGACGAGATCGGTGAGCTGGCCGAGGTCTTCAACCGGGTGCAGACCACCGCGATCGCGCTCCTCGAACGGCAGGTGCTCAGCAGGCGCAACGTGGCCGAGATGTTCGGCAACGTCGGCCGCCGCGTCAGCAACCTGACGGCACGTCAGCTGTCGTTGATCGACGCGGTGGAGCGCGGCGAGACCGACCCGGCGCTGCTCGAACGCCTCTACTCCATCGACCACATCGCGGTGCGTCTGCGGCGCAACGCGGACAGCCTGATGCTGCTGGCCGGCATCCGCGAGACCGTCCTGGACTCCGGGCCGACGGCGCTGACGAACGTCGTCCGCGCGGCGCTCGGCCAGATCGAGGGGTTCCGGCGGGTGCAGCTGCACGCGCGCACCGAGGTCATGGTGGAGCCGGACATCATCGGCGACCTCACCCTGATGGTGGCCGAACTCCTGGAGAACGCGGTGTCGTTCTCGCCCGCCGGCAGCCCGGTCGAGGTGTACGTCCGTGACACCTCCGCCGCGGAGGCCGCGGGCGGCGCGACGATCGTGGTCGCCGACCACGGCTTGGGCATGGGCGCCGAGCGGCTCGCCGAGGAGAACGCCCGTCTCGTCCGCCGCGAGCGGCTGGACGTGGTGCCGACGAAGGTGCTCGGCCTGTTCGTGGTCGGCACGCTGGCCCGCCGCTGGGGCATCGGTGTCGCCCTGTCGCGGACGCCGGGCGGCGGTGTGACGGCGGAGGTGTCGGTGCCGCCCTCGCTGCTGCTGGCGATGAGCCCGGTGACCGCCGCGACCGCGGGTACGAGGGCACCGGCGGCCGTCGAAAGGACCGCGGGTTCCCTTCCGGCGCCCGAGCCGGCCGCCGGCCGCACGGCGGTCGCCGAAGCCCCGGACCCCTCGCGCGGGCTCGCCGAGCCGCCGTCTCCCGGCACCGCCGCCGGCCCGCGCCGGGCG
>NZ_JAMGBF010000114.1 GCF_023516615.1 Streptomyces panaciradicis | reverse complement strand
GCCACCCCGACAGCCAAATAGCACGCCAGAGGGCCCTCACCGAATCGGTCAGGGCCCTCTGGCGTGCTGCGTGACTAGCGATTACTGAGTGCGTACGGCTTCTGCGGATCGGCTCCGGCGATGCCGGCGACGGCGCGAGGTTGGATCACGGAACGGATCTGTCTCCGGTACAACTCCTCGGTCACGGCCGTACCGGAGTGTCCGACGAGCCGGGAGATCAGCTGCAGGGGCCTCGGCCTCCTCACCGTCCGGGTGAGCCGGGCCGCCGTACGGCGGGGCACAGACGGCGGCACGGCGCTGGATCCCGAGGTGGTCGCCCAGTTGCTGCTGCGCCGCCATAGCGACCCGTTGGAGCGGCTGATGCCCCGGGAATGGGGGGTGCTGGCGCTGATGTCCGAGGGACGCTCCAACGCCGGGATCACCGAGGCACTGGTGGTCAGCGACAGCGCGGTCACCAAGCACATCAACAACATCTTCGCCAAACTCGGCCTGCCCGCCGCCGACGCCGACCACCGACGCGTCCTCGCCGACCGGCTACGGGAGCGTGCGGTCAGTCCGGTGGCGCGGGGGTGGTGGCTTGTTCGTGGTGCTTCAGGGTGCTCCAGCGGGATGCCTGTTCTGGGGTCAGGGTGCCCTGGAGTTCTGCCAGTTTCAGGAGGTTGGCCTCTGTGCCCGTTGTGAGGGTCTGGGCTTCGGCGCGGTAGTGGTCGGTGATGGCTGCGGTGAGTTCCTCGGGGTTCATCGTGGGGTGGATGCGTTGGGCGATCTTGTTGAGGTTGCGGTAGGAGCCCTGGAGTTGGAAGGGGGGTTCCGTGCGGGTCGTCGGGGACTGGGCTGCGGAGGTCATGTACGCCGTGTTCACGGCCAGGACCGTGTCGCGGGCCGTGCGGAGGTGGCGTAGGGCCTGCAGGATCTGGGTCAGTTCGGCCGGGGCGTAGGGGTGGGTGAGGTGGTTCGGATGGGCCGTCGGGTCGTCGGAGGCCAGGCGGAGCAGGACGTCCAGGTCGCCGCGGGGGCGGGTCGCCAGGGGGGCCAGGGTGGGGTTCGACGTCAGGGCGTTCTCTATGAAGCTCAGCGCGAAGACCGCTTCCTTGCCGGTCACGACGTCTCCCAGGTTCCATACGTCGGCGCGGTTGGCCAGCATGTCGGGGACGTGGAAGCGGGTGCCGGACTCGGTGTAGGGGTTGCCGGCCAGGCAGACGGCGAAGCGTTTGCCGCGCAGGTCGTAGGTGCGGGGTTCGCCGTCCCACACTCCCTCGACGCGGCGCGTGCTGTCGCACAACGGCACGAACTTCTGCAGGAGTTCGGGGGACGTGTGCTGGATGTCGTCGACGTGGAGGAGTGTGTTGTTGCCGGATGCCAGGGCGAAGTTGATCTTTTCGATCTCTCGGCGGGCCGTGGCGTTCGGTGCCTCTGCCGGGTCGAGGGAGGTGACCCGGTGGCCGAGTGCCGGGCCGTCCACCTTCACCAGGACCAGGCCCAGGCGGTCCGCCACGTACTCCATGAGCGTCGTCTTGCCGTATCCCGGCGGGGAGACGAGCAGCAGGAGGCCGCCCGTGCCGGGCCCGGCCGTCGTGCCCAGCTGTTTGGCCAGGCTGTCGCCCAGGAGGGGGAGGTAGACCTCGTCGATGAGGCGGTTGCGGACGAACGTCGTCATCACGCGCGGGCGATGGTCGTCGACACGGATGCGGGCGCGTTCCGCGGTCACCAGCGCGGTGCGCCGGCGCAGGTAGGCGCGGTGCGCCGGGACCTCGGTCCTCATGAACTCCCGGGTGCGGAACAGGAATTCGTCGATACGTAGGGTCAGGGTGCCCGTTGCGGAGATGCGGGGGTGGGTGCCGCGGAGGCCCTCCACCGTCGCGGTCAGCGGCGCGTCCGACTCGTAGCGCGGCAGGTCGGGGCAGAGTTCCGCCGCGATCGCCTCGGCCAGGTCGGCGGCGGCCAGGTCGGCGTAGCCGCTCGTCGTGGCGTACGCCGAGAGCCACGCCTCGACCAGCTGGCGGCGGGCCGGCAGGTCGTCGAGGGCGGTCAGGTCCTCGTCGTACGCCGATGTACCCACCGTGCGGCGGAACTTGTCGAGGAACTCGCGTGCTCCGGCGCTCAGCACGAATCCCTCCGGGCCCGTCGTGAGCTCCTCGAAGAGGTACCTCGCCGCGGCCGCGTCGCCGATCGCCGCACCCAGCTCGGAGCGGAAGTCGCTGATCACCGGGGTCGGTCCGAACGTCTCCCTCGCGCGGGCGAGCGAGCGTGCGCGTCGCGTCCAGGCGTGACGGGACGCGGGGGTGGTGTCGTGCGTCCAGAACAGGTGGGCCGTGGCCCGGGCGGCCGGCGGGTGGCGGAGCAGGGCCGCTGTGGCGTGCAGCCGGAGGAGGGTGGCGAGGATCGCCGTCGCGTCGTGGTCGTGGACGCCGCGTTCGTGGCCTTCGTCGTACGACTCCTCGGCCGTGCGGCGGACCAGGGCGGCCAGGTCGGTCTCGGCGAGGGCGGCCGGGCCGTGTTCGGCGAGCAGGCGGGCGGCGAGGTGCTCGGCGCGGTAGACCTCGGGGGACTCCGAGGGCAGGGGCCGGTTCCAGTAGGGGCGGGTGTCGGCGAAGGCGGGGTCGGTGACCGGGGAGCGGTAGTCGGTGCCGGTGAGGGCGAAGGCCAGACCGTCGGGGCCGTGCGGGACGAGGGTGAGGTCGAGGGGTTCGGTGTTGACGGCGAACCGGTGGCGGCCCAGCCGCAGGGTGCGGCCGTCGTCGGCGTACAGGTCGGTGCGGTCGCGCAGGGCGCGGCCGGCCTCCTGGCGGGCGGCGGTCAGACGGCCCGCGAGTTCGTCGGCGCGTGCCTGGTCGCCGAGGGCGCGCAGGTCGTCGGCGGTGCGGCGGACCTTGGTGACCATCGGGTCGGAGGCGAAGTACGCCCCGATCGCCTCGGCGTCGGCAAGGGCGGTCGCGCGGCGGGTCACCGTCTCCAGCAGGCGGTGGGCGGAGGCGGCCAGTTGCTCGGCGCGCCGGGCGCGTTCGTCGGCGAGGGTCTGCTTGCGGGCGGCGAACGTCTCGTGGATCTCGGTGCGTTTGCCGGCGAGTTCGGCGAGGAGGTCGTCGTGGTCGGTGAAGCGGGCTTCCAGGTTCTCCAACCGGACTAGGAGCAGTGACAGTTGGGTGTCGCAGGCCTGCGGGTCGGGGGCGGCGGCCAGGGCTCCGGTGATCGACTGGGCGAGCAGGGCGAGTTCGGCGGCGGACTCGGCGCGGCCCTCCCGGTCCCGCAGTTCGCGGCGCCGGGCGTCCAGCGCGGCCCGGGCCCGGTTGGTCCCGCCCAGCACCTCGGCCACCCGCTCCAGTACGGACGTACGGACCGTGGCGTCGGCGATGTCGAGGCCGGCCACCACCTCGGTGACCGTCCGCAGCCGCTCGGCGAGTGCGTCGAGACGGGCCGTCAGGGGTGCCGCCTCGGCGGCCGTGGCGAGCGCGCCGGCCTCGGCGACCAGGGCCTCGACGGCGTCGTGGTGGCCGGCGAAGGCGTCGTCGCGGGCCAGCGCCGCCACCGCCCGCTGCCCGAACGACGCCAGGTCCGCCTCGACCTCGGCCGCGAGGGCGTCGACGCGGGCGGTGTCCGTGTACCGCTGGTCCTTCAGCGTGAGCAACCTGCCCTGGGCGCGGCGCAGTTCGGTCAGGCCGTCGATCCAGGCGGCGGCGTCGCGCGGTGGCTCGCCGCGCAGGCGTCGTACGAGAGCGGTGGTGTGCTCGGACGCCTGCGCGAGGGCGTCGGCGGCCTGGCGGGTGAGAGTGCGGACGGTCTCGAACTCGGTCAGCACCTGCCCGGCGGTCGTGCGGAGCGCGTCCAACGGGGTGCGCAGGTCGCCCAGTTCGGGGTCGCCGAGCCAGTGATGGGTGTCCGTCACCCGGACGCAGGCGGCGGCCAGGGCCTCGTACACCTCGGTCGTGGGCGTCGTACCGGCGGCGGTCGCGGTGAGGGAGAGGCAGTCGGAGATGCCCCGGACGAGGTCGGCGTTGCCGACGCGGGCGAGCGGGCCGGTGCCGACGGGGCGGGTGGCCGCGTGGGTGTCGGAGACGAAGGGGGAGGTCCACCGCCGTACGCCGTGGACGCGGGCGGGGTCGCCGGTGTGCGGGGCCAGCACGGTCAGCGCGCCGTCCTGGAACAGCGCCCAGCCCTCGCAGGTCAGCGGGGTGGCGACCTGCTCGCGGACCATGTTGTACGGCAGCAGGAGACTGCGGCCGGTGGCGCGCGCCTGGTAGGCGAACAGGACGTCCTCGCCGTTGGGCGAGCGCACCGTCCGCTCCAGTGCGAGGCCGTCGGTGTCGACGCCGTCGAAGGTCTTGTACGCCCCCGTGGCCAGGCAGTATCCGCCCGGGAAGACGATTCCCCGGTCCTCGGGCAGCCGGTGGCAGGACCGGCCGATGGCGTCGAGGCGCACGACGGTCCTGGTGAGGGTGTTGAAGACCAGGTGGCGGTGGGTCTCCTCCTTGTAGGGCAGGACGTCCAGGAGGATCAGCGCGCCCACGCGCGCGTACGCGATCTCCGCGTCGGCGAGGGACTGCAGCGGTTCGTCGACCGGTTCGCGGTGGATGCCGTCGGCGGTCTCGGTGTCGTCGTCGGTCTTGACGGTGAGGGCGCCGCCGACGGTGGTGACGAACACCTCGCCCTCGATCGAGACATGGGGGTGGCGGCCGAGGACGTGGTCGTCGCGGGTGGTCCGCGTCCAGGTGAAGTCGTGGGCCGGCGGGAAGACGTGGTCGCGTTCGCCGCGCGCGTCGAGGAAGGAGACACGGCCGTCGGCCGCGACGCTCCAGCGCAGTACGCGGATGTCGTCGACCTGCTCGCCGGTCTGGAACACGGCGAGCAGCCTGCCCTCCAGCAGGCGGAGTCGGAGGAGGCGGGCGTCGCGGTAGTAGCGGTGGAGTTCGGTGAACTCGCGGACGAAGGCGGGGTCGTCGAGGAGGCCGGGGACCGCGTCCTCGGGCAGGGGGGTCAGGTCGCGGTCGTGGAGGGTGAGGACGTCGGCGACGGTGGGCGGGCCGCCCGGGCCGGGCGCGGCGGTGGTGCCGAGGAGCAGGGCGCCGCCCACGGCGAGCAGGTCCCGGGGGACGCGATTGTGCTCGGTGCGCAGGCTTCCGGTGCCGGAGAGCTCCAGCCCGGTGGAGCCGAACTCCTCCACGCGGCGCGCGTTGAGCTGCTCCGCCCGGC
>NZ_JAMGBF010000113.1 GCF_023516615.1 Streptomyces panaciradicis | reverse complement strand
GGCGCCGCCCACGGCGAGCAGGTCCCGGGGGACGCGATTGTGCTCGGTGCGCAGGCTTCCGGTGCCGGAGAGCTCCAGCCCGGTGGAGCCGAACTCCTCCACGCGGCGCGCGTTGAGCTGCTCCGCCCGGCGGGCGAGTTCGGCGGCCTGGGCGGTGAGGCGGTCCCGCAGCACCTCGTAGGCGCCGTCACCGGCAGCGTCGTAGGCGCCGTCACCGGCAGCGTCGTAGGCGCCGTCACCGGGAGCGTCGTAGGCGCCGTCACCAGCGGCCTCGTATGCGCCGTCACCAGCGGCCGCGTACGAGCCGTCGCCCGCAGCCTCGTACGCGCCGCCACCCGCAGCCTCGTACGAGCCCTCACGCACATGGTCCGGGCCGGTGGTCATGGTTGCCTCTCCACGAGGTGAGCAGATCGGTGGGTCGCGTTCCGGAGCCGCCGTCCCCTCGTGCGGCGGCTCCGGAACGGGTCAGGGGGCGGCGCCGTGGGTCGTCCACGGCGCCGCCGTGGCTAGTCGCGCAGTTCCCCGCGCCCCTGCGGGGCGGTGCCGTTCACGGACGCCAGGGGCGTGTCCGCGACGCCCAGTTCGCCCGCGCGGTCGAGGAGTTGGCGCAGCGCGACCGCGTCCGCGCCGCCCGTGTTCATCAGCTTCAGCAGCAGCGCCGAGACGGTGAGGTTCTGCACGTCGGCGGTGGACACCGAGCCCAGCACGCGGCTCACGTCCTGGGTGAAGCTCGCCGTGCCGTCGAGCCAGGGCTTCGCCAGCGCCTGTGCCGTGTCCGAGTTCTGCACGAAGGCGTCGACGCCCTTGCCCAGCGAGATCGCCGACATCAGCCGGTCGAAGAAGACGGACTCGCCGCCGACGATGTCGATGTCGGCGTTCTCCAGGCCGGTCGCCAGGACCGTGGCCTGCGCCTCGGCGACCTGCCGCTGAGTGTCGAGGCCGGCCAGGCGGATCTCCTTCTCCGCCGCCAGCCGCAGCCGGTACTCCTCGTGGCCGCGGGAGGCGTCGTCCAGGGCGGCCATCGCGACCGCCTTCTGGCTCAGGCCCTCCGCCTCGGCCTTGAGCTTCTCGCCGATGCCGGTGGCCTCCGCGAGCGCCTTGGCCCGCGCGCCCTCCGCCTCGGCCCGCAGCCTGGCCTCGGCGCCCTCGGCCTCCGCGAGGGTCTTCGCCCGGGTGCCCTCGGCCTCCGCGAGCGTCCTCGCCCGGGTGCCCTCGGCCTCCGCACGCAGCCGTGCCTCCGTGGCCACGGCCTCCGCGCGGCCGGCCTTCTCGGTGACCTCGGCCTCCTTGTCGCGGACCTGTACGGCGGCAAGGCCCTCCGCGGCCGACTCGGCCTGCACGCCCTCCGCGAGCCGCAGCTTGGCGCGGGCGTCGAGGTCGGCGGACTTCAACCGGGCCTCCGCAAGGGTCAGTTGCTCGGCGGCACGGTGTGTGGCCGCGGCCTCTGCGGCCTCCGCGGCCTTGATGTCCTTGACCAGCTTCTCCTGCGCCTCGGCCTCCGCGGCGATGATCACCGACTGCCGCGTGCGCTCGGCCTCCTCGACGACGCGCAGCTTCTTGATCGCCTCCTCCTGCTCGGCGACCGTCCGGTCGACGGCGATCCGCTCCCGGACCACGTCCGCGACCGTCCGCCGCTCGGCCTCGACCTCCTTGTCCTTGGCGATCCCGGACAGGGTGGTCTCCCGCTCCCGCGCGATGACCTCCAGCATGCGGTCCTTCTCGATGCGCTCGTTCTCGACGGCGATGACCCGTTCGCGGTTCTTCTGCGCGACGGCGATCTCGCGGGCCTGGTTCTCCCGCTGGACGCCGAGCTGCTCCTCGGTGCGCAGGAACGCGGTCTGCGCGCCGAGCCGTTCCTCCTCCTGCACCCGCGCGGTGACGGCCTCCTCCTTGGCGCGCAGGGTCTCCACCTCGCGGCGCTGCCTGATCTCGGCCTCCGCCTGGCGGCGCTCCAGCTCCAGGATGGTCTCCCGGGCCTCGACGTTCTGCCGGGTGATCTCCTTCTGCTCGGTGCGCTCGTACTCGTTGGTGCGCACGTGCTCGACCGTGGTCAGCTCGGTGATCTTCCGGATTCCCTGGGCGTCGAGGATGTTCGCCGCGTCCAGCTGGGTCATCGGGGTCTGCTCGAGGAAGTCGATGGCCGCGTCGTCGAGGTGGTAGCCGTTGAGGTCGGTGCCGATGACCTGGATGATCCGGTCCCGGAACTCCTCGCGCTTGGTGTAGAGGTCGACGAAGTCCAGCTGCTTGCCGACCGTCTTGAGGGCCTCGGAGAACTTGGCGGCGAAGAAGTCCTGGATGGCCGCCGGGTCGCTGGCGGTGTGGGTGCCGATGGCCTGGGCGACCTTGATGACGTCCTCGACGGTCTTGTTGACCCGGACGAAGAAGCTGATGTGGATGTCGGCGCGGATGTTGTCCCGGCAGATCAGGCCCTCGCGGCCGGTGCGGCGGATCTCGATGGTCTTCACCGAGATGTCCATGTACTCGGCCTTGTGCAGCACCGGCAGGACGACGGCCCCGGTGAAGGTGACGTCGACCTTCTTCGTCTTGGAGATGATCAGCGCCCGGCCCTGCTCCACCTTGCGGAACAGCCGGCCGACCACCAGCAGCAGGGTGAGCGCGATGAGCAGCACGACGGCGACGAGCACGCCGATGCCCACGGTGATGGCGTTCATGACATGAGTCCTCGAAGGATGAAGTGGGTGGGTGAGCCGAACTCGGTGGGTGGGTGGGCCGAACTCAGGCGGAAGGGGGGCGGCTTGGGTCGAGCGCGCTGTCGTAGGGCGCGACCCAGAAGAACTCGCCGGTCTCGTCGTACGCGTACAGCAGTCCCGTGCTGCCGCTGCGCAGGGCGTCGTCGCCCGACTGGCGCACCTGGACCAGGGCGCTGGAGCCGTCGGCCGGCCGGACCTCGGCCTGTCCGAAGCCGCCGTCCACCCGGCCGGTGCGGATCGTGCAGGTCAGGCCGACGAAGTCGTGCCGGGAGGGGCCGGGGGCGTCCGGGAAGAGGTGCCGCAGGGGGCGGACGAGCAGCCGGGTCGTCCGCCAGGCGACCAGCAGCGCGATCCCCAGGACCGCGAGCCGGAACGCGGCCCGGGCGAGCCCGAACGGCACCAGCGGGTCCAGCAGCACCGTCGTACTGAGGCTGACGAACCAGGCGACCGCGGTGAGCAGGGAGAACGCGACCGTCACCGGTACTCCGCCCATCCCCCACGCCTCGAAGTGCTGGTGCCCGTGGAAGCCGTGGTGGTCGGCCGCGCCGACGGCGGTCAGCAGCCAGAAGACGACAACCACGACGAGTGCCGAGCTGAACAGGATGGTGGGAAACCCCGCGGCGGCCGCGACAAACGCCCCCATGGTCCCCGCCCCCCGCTTCCTCGTCTCCCTGGGTCCCGATGCCGGAAACCGGCATCGGGACCGTCCGTGGTGCTCCCCGCGGCCCATGGTGCGCGCTCTGCGCACGCCCGCGCATTGCCGGTTTCCGGAAGTGTTCACTAGGGTTTCGATGCCGGGGGCGCGCTAAGAAACCGTCACCGGCGCGTCAGGAAACGGGGGACGGGGTGGCGGAGCGCGAGACGCCCGGAGAGTATCTGGACGGGTATGCCCAACTGCTGGCGGAGGTGTCGGCGACCGGCCGGCGGCTGACCCGGGACGAGCTGGCGGCCCGGCGCGCGCTGGGCGAGCGGGCCGCCGAGGCCGGTCACGGGCTGCGCGCCCTGATCGTCGCCCATCTCACCGCCGCCCGGACCGCCTGGCCGGCCACGCCGGGCTCCGCCGACAGCGCGCTCGCCGCCATGACCCAGGTCGTCGACGCCTTCGCCGAGGGCTACGAGCACGCCCAGCTGGTCGCCGTGCGCCGGGAGGAGGCCGCGCGCCGGGAGTTCATCGACGACCTGCTCCACGGCCGCAGCGACCTCGGGTACCTGGCCGAACGCGCCGAGCGCTTCGGTCTGCGCCTCTCGCACGCCCACGCCGTCGCGGTCGCGCAGGGCCCGACGGCGTACGACGAGGGCGCGCCGGTCCCCCGCCAGGTGGAGCACGCCCTCGACGCCCGCTTCGGCCGGCGCAACATCCTGCTCACCACCAAGGACGGACGGCTGCTGTGCGTCGCGCCCGGCGACCAGGACGAGGTGCTCGCCTACTTCGCCAAGCACGCCTACGCCGCCACGGACGGCTGCCGCGTCGCCATCGGCCGGCCGCAGCAAGGGCCCGGCGGGGTCGTCCAGTCCTACGAGGAGGCCCTCAACACCCTCGAACTGGCCGCGCGGCTCGGGCTGGAGGGGCCGGTGCTGCGCGCCGCCGACATGCTGGTGTACCCGGTCCTCACCCGGGACCGGCAGGCCATGGCCGACCTGGTGCAGGACGCGCTGGGTCCGCTGACCGCGGCGCGCGGTGGTGCGGAGCCGCTGCTGGAGACGCTGAACGTGTACTTCGAGTGCGGGTGCGTCGCCGCGGAGGCCGCGCGCCGGCTGGCGCTGAGCGTGCGGGCGCTGACCTACCGGCTGGCGCGGATCCACCAGCTGACCGGGGCCGATCCGTGCGACCCCGGCCACCGGTACACCCTGCAGACGGCCGTCATCGGGGCCCGCCTGCTGGACTGGCCGGCGAAGGCGCTCTGACTACAGGGCGCTCCAGTCCAGCGTCCGGCTCGTCAGCCGGGCCACGTCCGACAGCAGGGCCAGCCGGGCCGCGCGGATGCCCAGGTCGAGGTCCATGACCAGCACCTCGTTGAAGAAGGCGTCGATCGCCTCGACCAGCGGCGCGGACGCGCCCACCAGCGCGGTGAGGTCGTCCTCCCGGCCCTGGAGGACACCGCGGACCGCCTCCGTCGCCTCGGCCAGGCGGTGTTCGGCCGGTGCCGTGAGCAACGAGCGGTCGGCGTCCTCGAGTTCGTCGGCGGGCAGGATGCGCACCACTCGCTGCAGTGCCGCCACCAGCGCGCCGAACTCGTCGCTCGCCACGTGCTGTTCCAGTGCCGCCAGCACCCGGTCGCCCGTCGCCGGTCGGTCCGCCCACACCCGTACCGCCTGCACCTGACGGTGTTCGTGGCCCGCGTCGGTGAGCTGCTGTTCGTAGCGGCGGGCGATCAACTCGGCCGCCTCGGTGAGGCGTTCGGCGGGGACCTCGATGCCCTGGGCGGTGTAGCGGGCGGCCGCCGCGCGCAGGCCGTCGCTCACGCTGACGGCCGCCGTCGCCGGTACCGCGCGCAGCACGTTGACCAGGCCGATGGCCGCCCGGCGCACGCCGAAGGGGTCGGAGCTGCCTGTCGGCACCGCGCCGATCACGAACATGCCGGTCACCAGGTCGAAGCGGTCGGCGAGGGAGAGGACGGCGCCCGCGTCGGAGGCGGGCAGGGCGCCGCCGGCCGAGCGCGGCAGCTCCATCTCGGCCAGCGCCCGCGCGACCTCCTCCGGCTCGCCGGCGCGGCGGGCGTACTCCTCCGCCATCACCCCGGCGAGGCCGGAGAACTCGACGACCATCTGCGAGGCCAGGTCGAACTTGGCCAGCTCGCCGGCGCGCCGGACGGTCGCCGTCGTGTCCTCGGCAAGGCCCGCACGGCTTGCCAGTTCCAGGCCCAGGGCGGCGATGCGCGTGGCGCGGTCGGCGACCGTGCCGAGGCGGTCCTCGAAGGTCAGCTGGTCCAGGCGGGCGCGGAAGTCGGCGGGCGCCACCTTCAGGTCGGCCCGCCAGAAGAAGGCCGCGTCCTCGTAACGGGCGCGCAGCACCGCCTCGTTGCCCGTCCGCACCACGTCGTCGTCGCAGGCGCCGTTGGCGAAGGTGATGAAGTGCGGCATCAGGCGGTCGCCGTCCAGCACCGGCAGGTAGCGCTGGTGCTTGCGCATCACGGTGGTCAGCACGCTCGCCGGGAGGTCGAGGTAGCGCTCCTCGAAGGAGCCGCGCACCGGGTGCGGGAACTCCAGGATGTCGGTGATCTCGTCGATCAGCCCGGCCTGCCCCGCCGCGTCGATCCGGCCGCCCACCTCGGCGGCCAGCCGCTCGGCGCCGCGCACCACGGCGTCGTAGCGGACCTCGCGCTCCAGGACGATGCCGTGCATCTTCAAGAAGTGCGAGTAGCCCTCGGCGGTCGTCACCTGCACGACCGGGTCGGCGGCGGTGCGGTGGACGCGGGTGGTGGTGCCGGAGGCCAGCGCGGAGACCGTCACGGGCAGCGGGGTGCGGCCGAGCAGGGCCAGCAGCCAGCGGACCGGGCGGGAGAAGGACAGTGCGGGATCGTTCCAGCGCATGTTGCGGGAGGCGCGCAGACCGGAGACGACCTCGGACAGCAGGTCGCTGAGCACCTCGGTGGCCGGGCGGCCCGGCTCCTCGCGGGTGACGGCGACGTAGTCGGTGCCCTTGACGGTGACCGTCCGGACGGCGTCGGGCTCGACGCCTTGGCTGCGGGCGAAGCCCAGCAGTGCCTGCGTCGGGGCGCCGTCCTTGTAGGCGGCCGCGGCCTTCGGCCCGCGCACGGTCTTCTCGGTGTCCGCCTCGCGCGGCTCCACCCGCTCGACGGTGACGACGACCCGGCGCGGGGTGGCCATCACGTTGATCTGGCCGTGCCTCAGACGGGTCGCGGCCAGCTTGGCGGTGACCGACTCGCGCACCGCGTCGGTGGTGGCGACGACGTCGGCGTACGGCAGTTCCTCCAGGCCGATCTCGAACAGCAGCGTCTCGGTGCCGGGCACGGTGGGCAGCGGGGCGCGCACGGCCGGGGCGGCCTCGGGGGTGATGCCGAGCGGGTGGCCGAGGGCGGTGCGGCGGGCGGCCCACAGCTTGGCCGACTCGTGCGTCAGGCCGCGCATCAGGGAGAACGCCTTGGCGCGCTCGGTGGTGCTGATCGCGCCGCGCGCGTCGAGGACGTTGAAGGTGTGGCTGCACTTGAGGACGTACAGGTACGCCGGGACCGGCAGCTCCAGGTCGAGCAGGCGCCGCGCCTCGGCCGCGTACGCCTCGAACAGCTTGTGGTTGGTGTCGACGTCGGCGTCGTCGAGGTAGTAGCGGCTCATCTCGTACTCGCTCTGGCCGAACACCTCGCCGTAGGTGATGCCGGGCGCGTAGGCGATGTCCTTGAAGTGGGAGACGCCCTGGAGGTTCATCAGGATGCGTTCCAGGCCGTACGTGATCTCCACCGAGACGGGGTTCAGGGAGACGCCGCCGACCTGCTGGAAGTAGGTGAACTGGGTGATCTCCATGCCGTCCAGCCACACCTCCCAGCCCAGTCCCCAGGCGCCGAGCGCGGGCGAGGCCCAGTTGTCCTCGACGAACCGGATGTCGTGGGCGGTCAGGTCGACGCCGAGCGCCGCGAGGCTGCCGAGGTAGAGCTCCTGCGGGTTGCCCGGGTCGGGCTTGAGGATCACCTGGAACTGGGTGTGCGTCTGCAGCCGGTTGGGGTTCTCGCCGTAGCGGGAGTCGTCCGGGCGCACGCTGGGCTCGACGTAGGCGACGCTCCACGGCTCGGGGCCGATGACCCTGAGCGCCGTGGACGGGTTGGCCGTACCCGCGCCGACCTCCGTGTTCAACGGCTGCGTGATCATGCAGCCGTTGGCGCTCCAGTAGTTCTGGAGCGTGAGGATGGCGTCCTGCATCGTCAGCGGGGTCTGGCCGGTCGTCATGGGGCGCATGATGTCACAGGGCCGAATTCGGTGACCTGCTGTTTCTCGGTGCGGACGGCGCGGCGGACAGGCGCGTCAGGTGTTCCAGCTCTCGTCGTACGGGTCCTTCGGCGTCGCCACCGGAGTCGCGGAGGCCACCTTCAGATAGGGGACGGGGCCGCCGTTCACCGGGTCCCTGGTCTGCCGGGGGATGTAACTCCCAGTGATCTCAAGCCACTTGTCGGGTTGCAGGACCGGAGGGATCGTGCCGGTCAGGGCGATCTTCACCGGCTGGGCGTCGGCGGCGCAGCAGTTGAGGGCCATGCGGACGAGGTAGGGGGCGCCGGAGCGGTCGAGGGCGACGAAGCCGGTGACCTTGATCTCACGGCCTTTGAGGTTTCGGCCGTGGTCGTAGACGGCGCGGGTGGCGTAGTCGACGACGTTGAGGTCGAGCGGGCCGGTGGCGGGCAGCTTGCCGTAGCCGTACGGCTGCTGCAGGGCCGTACCGGTGCGCATCGCGCTGTAGGAGCCGAGGGCCGGCGGGGCGACGAGGATGAGGGCGAGGAGGGGCAGGACGAGCAGCCAGGAGATGCGGGGTTCGCGGTGGGTGTGGCCGTGGTCGTGGTCGCCGTGCGCGTCCTCGGCATCGTGCGAGTCGGTGCGGTGTCTGCGGCCCCGCCACTCGTACCAGACCGTCGCCAGCGCCGCCACGATCAGCACCGCGCCGGAGGCCAGCAGCAGGGGTTGCAGTCCCGCCTTGACATAGCGCAGGTAGAGGTCGGTGACGCCGGCGTGCAGCAGGGCCGCGCCGGTCAGGAACAGGACCGCCGCCTGTGCCTGCCGGTTCACAGCAGCACCGCCCCGGTCAGCACCGCGCCCAGGATCGCCAGGACGAAGGTGGCGGGGGCGAAGCGCAGGGCGAAGCCGCGGCCGAAGGTGCCCGCCTGCATCGCGAACAGCTTGAGGTCGATCATCGGGCCCACCACCAGGAACGCCAGCTTGGCCGTCAGCGAGAACTGCGTCAGCGACGCCGCCACGAACGCGTCCGCCTCCGAGCAGATGGACAGCAGGACCGCGAGCACGGCCAGCGCGAGGATGGCCACCAGCGGGTTCTCCGCCGCCGTGCGCAGCCAGCTCGCCGGGGCCACCGCCTTGAGCGTCGCGGCGGCCATCGCGCCCAGCACCAGGAAGCCGCCCGCGTGCATCACGTCGTGCCGGACCGAGTTCCAGAAGGCGGCGCCCTTGCTCGGGCCCTCGTAGTGGGAGCGCCGCGGTGTGCGCAGCCAGTCCGTGCGGCCCAGCCGCTGCCACAGCCAGCCCATCACGCACGACACGAGCAGGCTGGCGACGAACCGGCCCACGACCATCTCCGGGTTGCGGGGGAAGGCCACCGCGGTCGCCGTCAGCACGATCGGGTTGATCGCCGGGGCGGACAGCAGGAAGGCCAGTGCCGCCGCCGGGGTCACGCCCCGGCGCACGAGCGCCCCGGCCACCGGCACGGACGCGCACTCGCAGCCCGGCAGCAGCGCGCCCGCCATGCCGGCGACCGGCACCGCGAGGGCGGGCCGGCCGGGCAGCGCCCGCGCGAAGAACGCCGGCGGCACGAACACCGCGATGGCCGCCGAGAGCAGCACGCCGAGCACGAGGAAGGGCAGCGCCTGCACGAGCACGGCGACGAAGACCGTCATCCAGCTCTGCATGACGGGTGCGTCGAGGGCGCCGCGGAGGGGTCCCTGCAGCAGCACCAGCGTCAGCAGGAGCATGGTGAGGATCAGCGGCGACCGGGACTCCGATGGCTTCTCGGGCGCCGAGGGGGCCTCGACGGCCGGCGCAGACGGCGCGGCCGGCTCCGGTCCCTCGGTGTCGCGTGGCGGCTCGTGGGCGGTGTCCGGGCCCGTCGGGGCTGGTCTGGTGATGGCCACGGGCGGGGTACCTCCGGTGCTGCGCTGCGGCGTGCGCTCGGCCTGCTCCCCCTCAGTACGGCGACAACGCCGTGGACGTTCAGTGACCGTAGGGGTTCTTCACTGGAACCACCCGTCCCGGTGGGGCAGTCTTTCCCCTCGTGGCGAGCGTTCCGAATCAAGGTCAGCCGGACGGTGGCGGATCCGCGCACATGGTGGTCTGCGGTGACGACGGACTGGCCCACCGGCTGGCCGCCGAACTGCGCGGTGTCTACGGCGAACAGGTCACCCTCGTCGTCCCGCCCTCCGAACGCGGTGTCCGGCTGCCGGTGGTGGGCCGGGCCCGCGCGACGACGACGGCACTGCTCGACCGGGTGACCGCGGCGGTGGGCCGGGGCGGGGTGGGCAGCGCCGAACCCGTCGGCGCCCAGCAGGTCGTCGAGGCCGCCGAGGCGACCGAGACCGTGCTCGCCGAGGCCGGTGTGGAACGGGCCGCCGCGCTCGCCCTCGTCTACGACGACGACGAGACCAACATCCGCGCCGCCCTCACCGCCCGCCGCCTCAACCCCCGGCTGCGGCTCGTGCTGCGCCTGTACAACCGGCGGCTCGGCCAGCACATCGAGGAACTCCTCGACCAGGCCGCCGCGTTGGCGGCGGGCGGCGGTGACGCCGCCGGTTTCGACACCTCCACGACCGTGCTGTCCGACGCCGACACGGCCGCGCCGGCGCTGGCCGCCACCGCCGTCGCCGGCACCAGCAAGGTCGTCCAGACCGACGGGCTGCTGCTGCGCGCGGTGGAGCGCACGCCGCGCCCCGGTCAGCTCCCGGCGCCGGGGCTGGCCACGCTGGCGGTGCTCTCCAGCAACGACCCGGCCGGCGCCGGCGCCGGACTCGCCGCCGATCAGGAGCCGTTGCTGCTGCCGGACGCGGCGGCGGTACGGGGCGCGACCGGGCGCGGGACGGTGGTGCTGGAGCAGGTGTCGTACTCCGGGCCCGCGCTGCCGCCGGCCCGGGGCGCCGTGCCGTTCGCGTCGCTGTTCTCGCGGCGGCTGCGGTGGTCGCTGGCGGGCATGGTGGCGTGCGTGATCGCCCTCGCCATCGCCCTGTCGGCGGTGACCGGGATGCACCCGCTGCGGGCCTTCTATCTGACCCTGCTGGACCTCTTCGCCATCGACGACCCCGCCATCGGGCAGCCCGTCGGCCGTCAGATCCTCCAACTGCTGTCCGGCCTGGTGGGGTTGCTGCTGCTGCCGGTGCTGCTGGCCGCGGTCCTGGAGGCGCTGGGCACCTTCCGTACGACCTCCGCGCTGCGCAAGCCGCCGCGCGGGCTGAGCGGGCATGTCGTCCTCCTCGGTCTGGGCAAGATCGGCACGCGGGTGCTGACCCGGCTGCGGGAACTGCAGATCCCGGTGGTGTGCGTGGAGTCCGACCCCGAGGCGCGGGGCCTGGCCACGGCCCGGCGGCTGCGGGTGCCCGTCGTCCTCGGCGACGTCACCCAGGAGGGCGTCCTGGAGGCCGCCAAGATCCACCGGGCGGAGGCGCTGCTCGCGGTGACCAGCGCGGACACGACGAACCTGGAGGCCGCGCTGTACGCCCGGTCCGTGCGGCCCGATCTGCGGGTGGTGCTGCGGCTGTACGACGACGACTTCGCGACCGCCGTGTACCGGACGCTGCGGGCCGCCCATCCGCGGGCGTCCACGCGCAGCCGGAGCGTGTCCCACCTGGCCGCTCCCGCGTTCGCCGGCGCGATGATGGGGCGGCAGATCCTGGGCGCGATCCCGGTGGAACGGCGGGTGCTGCTGTTCGCCGCGGTGGACGTGGACGGGCATCCGCAGTTGGAGGGCAAGACGGTCGGGGAGGCGTTCCGGGCGGGGGCGTGGCGGGTGCTGGCGCTGGAGCGGGGCGTGGTGGCGGCGGGGCGGGAGGAGCCGGCCGCGGAGGAGGCGTACGAGGACGCGCGGGCCGGTGCGGGTGGGGGGCTGGTGTGGGATCTGGACGACGCGTATGTGCTGCGCAAGTCGGATCGGGTGGTGATGGCGGCGACGCGGGTGGGGTTGGCGGAGTTGCTGGGGCGGCGGCGGTGGGAGCCGGCGGGGG
>NZ_JAMGBF010000112.1 GCF_023516615.1 Streptomyces panaciradicis | reverse complement strand
GGGGGGGGGGGGGGGGGGGGGGGGGGGGGGGGGGGGGGGCGGGGGGGGGGGGGGGGGGTGCCGGGGGGGGGGGGGGGGGGGGGGGTTGGCGTGCCGGCGCCCGGCGTCGGGGTGGCCGGGAGCTGACCCGGTGCCCGGCGTCGGGGTGGCCGGGGGTGGTTTCGCTCGCCCGCGCTTGCGGGGTGCCGCCCTCCTTGGGTCGGGTGCCGCCCCAGCGGCACGACTGCCCGCGGCTGGGGCGGCGTGGCTGCCCGCGGCAACTGCGGCTGAGGCGGCGCGGCTCCCCCGGCCGTCGCGGCTGAGGCGGCGCGGCTCCCGCGGCTGGGCGGTATCCCAGCGGAGCCGGTCGCCGCGGCTGCGGCGGCGCGGCGTTCCGGCTCACCGGCTGGCCGCGGCTAGGTGGCCAGGTGGCGCTGGGCGAATTCCAGTTCCAGGCGTACCTGCTTGATGCGTTCGTCGACCACCAGGGAGCCGTGGCCCGCGTCGTAGCGGTAGACCTCGTGGACCGCGTCTCTGGCCTCCAGGCGCTTGACGTAGTTCTCGATCTGGCGGATCGGGCAGCGGGGGTCGTTGACGCCGGCCGAGATGTAGACCGGGGCGGTGACCTTGTCCACGTAGGTCAGGGGCGAGGACGCCTCGAAGCGCTCGGGGACCTCCTCCGGGGTGCCGCCCAGCAGGGTGCGGTCCATGGCCTTCAGCGCTTCCATCTCGTCGTGGTAGGCCGTGACGTAGTCGGCGACCGGGACCGCGGCGATGCCCAGGGTCCAGGCGTCCGGCTGGGTGCCCAGGCCGAGGAGGGTGAGGTAGCCGCCCCAGGAACCGCCGGTGAGGACGAGCCGGCCGGGGTCGGCGAGGCCGGAGGCCACCGCCCAGTCGCGGACCGCCGCGACGTCCTCCAGCTCGATCAGGCCGACGCGGTGCTTGAGGGCGTCGGTCCAGGCGCGGCCGTAGCCGGTGGAGCCGCGGTAGTTGACGCGGATCACCGCGTAGCCGTGGTCGACCCAGGCCGCCGGGCCCGCGGCGAACGCGTCGCTGTCGTGCCAGGTGGGTCCGCCGTGGATGTCGAACACGGTCGGCAGCGGGCCGGTGGCGCCGGCCGGCTTCTGCACCAGGGCGTGGATGCGGCCGCCGGGGCCGTCCACCCAGACGTCCTCCACCGGCACCGAGCCCGGGGACTTCATGCCGGGCGGGTCGAGGACCACCTCGCCGGTCGTGGAGCGCACCGCCGGGGGCTCGGCGGCCGAGGACCACAGGTACTCCACGCTGCCGTCCGGGCGGGCCGAGGCGCCGGAGACGGTGCCCGGCGGGGTGGGGATGCGCTCCAGGGCGCGACCGGCCAGGTCGTAGCGGAAGAGCTCGCTGCGCGCCTCGAAGCTGTGCACGACGAGCAGGCCCGAGCCGTCCGGGTACCACTCGGCGCTCACGTCGCCGGGCAGGTCCAGGGCGAGGTCCGTCTCCTCGCCGGTCGCCACGTCCCACACCAGCGGCTCCCAGCGGCCCCGGCGCTGGTGGCCGATGAGCAGGCGGGTGTCGCCGTCGACCGGGGCGAAGCCCAGCACCTCCAGGCCCAGCTCCCGCGTGCCGTCCTTGGTGTCGTCGAGCTCGGCGACCCTGGTGCCGTCGGGGCGCAGGACGCGCAGCGCCGAGTGCATGGCGTCGCCGTGCTCGGTGTGCTCGATCGCGACGAGGGAGCCGTCGTGGGAGAGGTCGCCGACCCCCGCCGACTCCCGGTGACGGTAGATCTCCACGGGGTCCGAGCCGGCGCGCACGAGGTGGAGGGTGGTGCCGTCCTCGTCGGTGGAGCGGCCGACGACGGCGGTGGCGCCGTCGCGGCCCAGGGCCAGGCCCGCCGGGTAGGAGGCGTCCAGGCCGGGGGCGGCGAGCTCGTCGGGGCCGCCGTCGAAGGACTGCCTGCGCCAGACGCCGAACTCGTCGCCGTCCTTGTCGTCGAACCACCAGATCCACGCGCCGTCCGGGGAGAGCACGCCGTCCGTCGTGCCGTTCGGCCGGTCCGTGACCTGGCGCTGAGCGCCCGTGGCCCGGTCCCAGGCGTACAGCTCGTACGTGCCCGTCGCGTTCGACACGAACAAGGAGCGGTCCGGGGCGTCCTCGGCCCACTCGGGCAGCGACACCCGCGGCGCCCTGAAGCGCTTCTCCCAGTCGGGCATGTCCTCGTTCCGCTTGGGGGCAGCGGACCCGTTGCTCTCAGTCATGGCCCCATACTGCCTGCTCGTACGGACAATTCGCCGTCGGGGTCCCCAGGCTGTGGACAACTTCTACCGCGCCCTTACCGAACACGCGTCCAGGCGCTCGGCCGGTGCGTGCGCCCCAGCGAACCCCGCGGCCGGGGACGGCGCGGCCGCCCCGTACCGTGGAAGGCGTGTACCGGTTTCTGCTGACGCCCCGGTGGTGGGGGATCAACGTCTTCGTGCTGCTCGCCATCCCCTTCTGCATCTTCATGGGGTCGTGGCAGCTGAGCCGCTTCGAGGGCCGGGTGCAGGACCACCGCCAGGCGACCGCGCAGGCCGCCGACAGCAGGCGGGAGGCCGCCCGCCCCCTGCGGGAGCTGCTGCCCGTGGACAAGGCCACCTCCGGCCGGCAGGCCACCGCCACCGGTCACTGGGGCAGGCAGCTGCTGGTGCCGGACCGCACCCTGGACGGCAAGCAGGGGTTCTACGTCCTGACGCTGCTGCGCGTCGACGGCGGCAAGGCGCTGCCGGTCGTGCGGGGCTGGCTGCCGGGGTCGGCCGACGCGTCCCGGGCCCCCGCGGCACCGAGCGGTGAGGTCACCGTCACCGGCGCGCTCCAGGCCTCCGAGACGCCCGGCGACAACGGGGTGAGTGCGCGGGGCGGCCTGCCGGCCGGGCAGACCGCCGCGATCAGCGCGGCGTCGCTGGTGAACCTGGTGCCGTACGACGTGTACGACGCCTGGGTCACCCTGAACACGGCGGACTCCGGGATGAAGGCCGTGCCGGCGACGGCTCCGGCCGGCTCCGGGCTGGACCTGAAGGCCTTCCAGAACCTCGGTTACACCGGCGAGTGGTTCGTCTTCGCCGGGTTCGTGGTGTTCATGTGGTTCCGGCTGCTGCGCCGGGAGGTGGAGTTCGCGCGCGACGCGGCGATGGGGCTGGTGAGCGAGAGCGAGACCGAGGCTCAGGACCCCGCGAGCAGCCCCGTGTAGTAGACGGTTCCGGCGCACGCGTTCGGCACCGTCGCCGTGGCCGTCGGAGAGCCCGCCTGCGTCGTGTGCGACACGATCACGCTGCCGTCCGCCGTGCCGTCCGTCCTGAGCATCTGGGTGGTCACGCCGCTGTCCGTGCCCGTGGACGTGGACGTGGTTCCGGTGGTGCTGCCGGTGGTCTCGCCCGTGGGGCTCGGGTCGGCGGTGGGGCCGCCGTCGGAGGTGCCGCCGCTGTCGCCGCCGGTGGTGGGACAGCTCTGGGAGGGCACCCAGGCGAACTTCACCTCGTAGGCCGCGCCGGGCTGCAGGATCAGTGAGGCGACCTCGGTGGACGGGTCGGGCAGTCCGGCCGCCGCGTCGCCGGAGACGTGCCGCATGGTGCTGATCTTCGTGGCGTCCGCGGCGCCCGCCGTCTGGAAGCTCACGGAGCCGAGGCTGTCGACCGTGCAGGAGGCCGTGGAGATGTTCACGACGCGGAAGGTGCCGTAGACGGCGCCCGCGGCGTCGGGGGCGGCGGCGCTGCCGGTGGCCTGGCCGAGCTGGTCGGCCGTGCAGACCGGGGCCGAGGCCGAGGTCGACGACGGGTCGCTGCCGGCGGTGCCGCCGGTGGCGGCGCCGGAGTTCTTGCCCTTGTCGCCACCCTTGGTGCCGTTCTTGCCGGGGTTCCCGGACTTGCCGGAGGTGCCTCCGGCGGTGCTCTCACTGCCGTCGGTCTTTCCCTGGTTCGCCCCGCCCTGGGCCTGCGAGGCCTGTCCGGCGACGGACGGGTTGACGTCCGAGCCGGTGGAGTTGGAGACGTGCACCAGGGCCGGGACGGCGGTGCCGAGGAAGAGTGCCGCGGCCGCCATGCCGACCATCGCCTGCCGCTTGCGGGCGCGTCGGGCGGGCACGGCCCGCCGCAGGTGCTCCAGCGTGCCGTCGCGCGGCTCGACCGTCTGCACCGCCTGCTGCAGCATCCTGCGCAGAGCCAGCTCGTCCGAGTCGAACCCTTCGGGGCTCTGGTCGTCGGGGCCGTCGTTCACAGTTCCGTTCCCAGCGTGCGATTGCGTGTGCTCTTGCTCGTGCGGTTCCGTCGGCTCGTGCCAGGCGAAGGGCTCGTGGCGGTCGCGGGAGTCGGGTCCCTGGGCGTCGCGGTTCATGCCGTCGCCTCCATCGCGACGCGCAGGGCGGCGATGCCGCGGGAGCCGTACGCCTTCACCGAGCCCAGCGATATGCCGAGGGTCTCGGCGACCTGGGCCTCCGTCATGTCCGCGAAGTAGCGCAGGACCAGGACCTCGCGCTGCCGGCGCTGCAGGCCCTTCATGGCCTTGATGAGGGAGTCGCGCTCCAGCTGGTCGTACGCCCCCTCCTCCGCGCTCGCCATGTCCGGCATCGGCTTGGACAGCAGCTTCAGGCCCAGGATGCGGCGGCGCAGGGCCGAACGGGAGAGGTTGACGACCGTCTGCCGCAGGTAGGCGAGCGTCTTCTCCGGGTCGCGGACGCGCTTGCGCGCGGAGTGGACGCGGATGAACGCCTCCTGGACGACGTCCTCGCAGGAGGCGGTGTCGTCGAGCAGGAGTGCGGCCAGGCCCAGCAGCGAGCGGTAGTGCGCGCGGTAGGTCTCGGTCAGGTGGTCGACGGTGGTTCCGGCCGCCACGGCATCCTCGGCGCCGTCGCGCTGACTGGGTATGCGGGCGGGCCGCGCTGCGGGCATGGGCGCGATCACCGGCATGCCGCCGGGCGTGCCGGGCATGCGGGGTCGGCTGCGTGTCGCAGCGGTGAAGTCGAGAACCTGGGCCACGTCAGTTGGACACGCTTCCCCCTGTGAAGGTTGTACGTGCCGGGCGTCACTTTCGCGTCATGTGCCGCGACCGGCCGTCTCGCGTCAGGCAGCACAACCGACCGTGCGTCGAACGCCCTCATGCCTACCCGCTCTTCCCCTGTGTCCTGAGTGTTCGAGGTGTCCCCACACCTCGCGCCGCGCCCCCGCCGGCTCCCGGGGGCGTTCGACCCCCTGGAGGACGTTCGGCCCCCTGAAGGGCGTTCGCAAAGACGCTCCCCGCCCTTCGCGCGGTTGCGGAAAGACGGGGAGGAAAATCTTCGGACGCCGACCGGGTCCACAGCAAGTGGTCCGGACCATGGACCGGCTCACACTTCGTTCAGAGATCATACAAACCGCCCCGGACCCGGTCCCGGGGCGTCCCGCGTCACACCCGCTCGGCGGCCACCAGCTCGGCGATCTGGGCGGTGTTCAGGGCCGCGCCCTTGCGCAGGTTGTCCCCGCAGACGAACAGTTCGAGCGCGGTCGGATCGTCCAGCGCGCGCCGCACCCGGCCCACCCAGGTCGGGTCGGTGCCCACCACGTCGGCGGGCGTGGGGAACTCGCCGGCGGCCGGGTCGTCGAACAGCACGACGCCGGGCGCGGTGGCCAGGATCTCGCGGGCCCCCTCCACGGTGACCTCGCCCTCGAAGCGGGCGTGGACGGTCAGGGAGTGCGTGGTGACGACCGGGACCCGTACGCAGGTGACCGCGACGGGGAGGGCGGGCAGCCCGAGGATCTTACGGGTCTCGTCCCGCACCTTCATCTCCTCCGACGACCAGCCGTCCTCGCGCAACGACCCGGCCCACGGTACGACGTTCAGCGCGACCGGCTCCGGGAACGGCCCGGTGTCGTCGCCGACGGCCCGCCGCAGGTCACCGGGGTGCGTCCCGAGCTCCGTGCCGGCCACCAGGGACAGCTGGCGGCGGAGGGTGTCGACGCCGGCGCGGCCGGCCCCGCTCACCGCCTGGTACGAGGACACCACCAGCTCGCGCAGCCCGAACTCGGCGTGCAGCGCGCCGAGCGCCACGATCATCGACAGCGTCGTGCAGTTGGGGTTGGCGATGATCCCGCGCGGCCGGCGGCGGGCGCAGTGCGGATTGACCTCGGGGACGACCAGCGGGACCTCGGGGTCCATCCGGAAGGCGCCCGAGTTGTCCACCACGACCGCGCCCTTGGCGGCGGCGAGGGGCGCCCACCGCTCGGCGACCTCGTCGGGCACGTCGAACATGGCGACGTCGACCCCGTCGAAGGCCTCCTCGGTCAGCGCCACCACCTCGACCTGCTCGCCGCGCACGGCCAGCTTGCGGCCGGCCGAGCGCGGCGAGGCGATCAGACGGATCTCGCCCCAGATGTCCGCGTGCTGGGACAGGATCTGGAGCATGACCGTGCCGACGGCCCCGGTCGCGCCCACGACCGCGAGCGTCGGCCGTCCGGTCCCGGGCATCAGCGGCCGGTGCCCCCGTAGACGACGGCCTCGTCGCTGTCGGAGTCCAGCCCGAAGGCGGTGTGCACGGCGCGCACGGCGTCGTTGACGTCGTCGGCGCGGGTGACGACCGAGATGCGGATCTCGGAGGTGGAGATCAGCTCGATGTTCACGCCCGCGTCGGACAGCGCCTCGAAGAAGGCCGCGGTGACGCCCGGGTTGGTCTTCATGCCGGCGCCGACCAGGGAGATCTTGCCGATCTGGTCGTCGTAGCGCAGCGAGTCGAAGCCGATGCCGACCTTGGCCTTCTCCAGAGCGTCGATGGCCTTGCGGCCCTCGGTCTTGGGAAGCGTGAAGGAGATGTCGGTGAGCCCTGTGGACGCGGCCGACACGTTCTGCACGACCATGTCGATGTTGATCTCGGCGTCGGCGATGGCGCGGAAGATGACGGCGGCCTCGCCCGGCTTGTCCGGCACGCCGACGACCGTGACCTTGGCCTCCGAGGTGTCGTGCGCGACACCGGAGATGATGGCCTGCTCCACCTTCTTGTCCCCAATCGGCTCACTGCTGACCCAGGTGCCCTGCAGTCCGCTGAAGCTGGACCGGACGTGGATCGGGATGTCGTAACGGCGGGCGTACTCCACGCAGCGGTGGAGCAGCACCTTGGAGCCGGACGAGGCCAGCTCCAGCATGTCCTCGAAGGAGATCCAGTCGATCTTCTTCGCCTTCTTCACCACGCGCGGGTCGGCGGTGAACACGCCGTCGACGTCGGTGTAGATCTCGCACACCTCGGCGTCGAGGGCCGCGGCCAGCGCGACCGCCGTGGTGTCGGAGCCACCGCGACCGAGGGTCGTGATGTCCTTCTTGTCGGCGCTGACGCCCTGGAAACCGGCGACGATGGCGATGTTGCCCTCGTCCAGGGCCGTACGGATACGGCCGGGCGTCACGTCGATGATCCGGGCTTTGTTGTGGACGGAGTCGGTGATGACGCCCGCCTGGCTGCCGGTGAAGCTCTGGGCCTCGTGGCCCAGGTTTTTGATCGCCATGGCCAGCAGTGCCATGGAGATCCGCTCTCCGGCGGTCAGCAGCATGTCGAACTCCCGCCCGGCAGGCATGGGAGAAACCTGCTCGGCGAGATCGATCAGCTCGTCCGTCGTGTCGCCCATCGCGGAAACGACGACAACCACCTGGTTGCCGTTCTTCTTCGCTTCCACGATCCGCTTGGCGACGCGCTTGATGCCTTCGGCATCGGCTACGGAGGAGCCTCCGTACTTCTGCACGACAAGGCCCACGTGCGCTCCTCGCTCAGTCCCGTATATGTCGGCTCAGTCTAACGAGCGTCCGAAAATCCCCTCCGCGATATCGCATCGTGAGACCCCGTTCCGCTCGCGTTCCGGACAGCACCTGCCCCCCGAACGTCCGCACCACTCGGAAAGTGCCCCGGGTCACAATGACGGCCGGCTGAGCTCGGAATTCACGGGGGGGCGCGTGAGCACGGATGTACTGCTGGCGGGGATCGTGCTGCTCGGCTCGTCGGTGCAGTGGCTGACCGGCATGGGGTTCGCGCTGGTCGCCGTACCCGCGCTGGTGCTGCTGCTGGGGCCGGTGAACGGGGTGGTCCTGGCCAACTGCGCCGCGGGCGCCATCAGCGTCGTCGGGCTCGCGGGCGGCTGGCGGCGGGTGCGGGCGGCCGCGATGGTCCCGCTGTGCCTGGCCGCGGCCTGCACGGTCCCGGCCGGGGCCTGGCTGACCCGGCGACTCCCGCCGCCCGTCCTGCTGTCGGTGATGGGCGCCCTGGTGACCGTCGCCGTGCTGCTGGTGATGCGCGGCGCCCGGGTGACCGCCCTGCGCGGCACGAAGGGCGCCGTCGCCGCCGGTGCGGTCGGCGGGTTCATGAACTCGGCGGCCGGCGTCGGCGGCCCGCCGATCTCCCTGTACGCGCTCAACGCGGGCTGGACGGTACGGGAGTTCGTGCCGAACGCGCAGTTCTACGGCGTCGTGGTGAACGCCTTCTCGGTGGCCGCGAACGGGGCGCCCCGACTGTCCGGCGGACAGTGGGCGGCGGTGGCCTGCGCGATGGCGGCCGGCGCCCTCATCGGCAGGTCCCTCGCGGAGCGCATCCCCGAGAAGCGGGCCCGCCTGCTGGTCCTGCTGCTGGCGCTGACTGGCGGGGCGACGGCCCTGGGCAAGGGGCTGTGGGGACTGTGAACCCCTCCGGCGTACGGCAGTTCGGATACGGTCGCCCGATGGAGATTCTGCGATACGTGGCCTTCAGCACCGACCCCGCGGGAGGCAACCCGGCGGGCGTGGTGCTGGACGCCACCGGCGTCGACGACGCGACGATGCTGGCGACCGCGGCGGAGATCGGCTACTCGGAGACGGCGTTCGTGGTGCCGTCGCGCGACGGCGCCCTGGACGTGCGGTACTTCAGCCCGCTCGCCGAGGTGCCGTTCTGCGGTCACGCGACGATCGCGACCGCCGTCGCGCACGCGGAGCGGCACGGCACCGGACGGCTGCGGCTGCGCACACAGGCGGGCCTCGTCACGGTCACCACCGACCGCACCGCCGACGGCACGCTGGTCGCGACCCTGGTGAGCGTCGCCCCGCGTACGGAACCGCTGGAGGAGGCCGACCTGGCCGAACTGCTGGCGATCCTGGGCTGGACGGCCGAGGACCTGGACCCGACGCTGCCACCGCGCGCGGCCTTCGCCGGGGCCTGGCATCCGGTCCTCGCCGCCGCCGACCGCAAGCGGCTGGCGGAGATGCGCTACGACATGGACGCGCTCTCCGCCCTCATGGACCGCACCGGCTGGACGACCGTCGACCTGGTCTGGCGCGAGTCCCCCACCGTCTTCCACGCCCGCAACCCGTTCCCGCCCGGCGGTGTCGTCGAGGACCCCGCGACCGGTGCCGCGGCGGCCGCGCTCGGCGGCTACCTCCGCGAACTGGGTCTGGTGGCGACGCCCGCGACGGTGACCGTCCACCAGGGCGTGGACATGGGCCGGCCGAGCCTGATCACCGTGACGGTACCGGCGGAGCCGGGCACGGGGATCGGCGTGGCCGGCGCGGCCGTACCGATCTGACCCTCGCCCGGCCCCGGAGCCAGGGCCTGTCGTTTGGATCGGGTCGGCTGCGGGGGACGGTGCGTCCTTGCTGACCCGAGCGGGGGTCTGGTGCGTGCGGCTGCAAGGCCGAGGAGGGAGTCGACGCGATGGGGCCCCCGCGCGAGCGAAGCCGAGCGTGGGGGAGTCGACGAGTGACAACGCGGCTGGGGCCCCCTCTGGGGGAGTGCGCACCAGGCCCCGCGACGCCGAGCTGATCCGAACGACAGGCCCTAGCCTCGCCTGATGCCCAGCGGGCCCGCGATCTCCTCCGCCATCACCTTGCCCGCCTCGAACTCCAGGGTCTCGTCGCCCATGCTCTGGTCCGTGTCCAGGCCGTCCAGCTCCTCCAGGGGCTGGTTGAGACGGACGTGGATGAGCACGGACTGCAGGGCGCGCAGGGCGGCGGAGGCCGTGGAACCCCAGTTGGAGAAGTAGGAGAACTGCCACCACCACAGGGCCTCCGTGACACGGCCGGCGCGGTAGTGGGCCATGCCGTGGCGAAGGTCGGTGATGACGTCGGCGATGTCGTCGGAGAGCCGGGCCGGCACCGGGGCCTTGCGGGGCTCGTAGGGGTCGAAGACCTCGGAGTAGACGTCGACCGGGTCCAGCAGGCGGGCGAGGTTCTCGCGGAGCTCGTCCACGTCGGCGTCGGGGCCCGTGTCCGGCTCGTAGCGCTCGTCGGGGACGATGTCCTCGTGCGCGCCGAGGCGGCCGCCGGCCAGCAGCAGCTGGGAGACCTCCAGGAGGAGGAAGGGGACGGCCGAGCCGGGCTCGTCGCCCTTGGCCACCTCCGTGACGGCCACCAGGAAGCTCTCGATCTGGTCCGCGATCTGGACCGCGAAGTCGTCCGGGTCCTGCGTCGCGTCGTGCAGCGTGGCGTCAGACATCTAGGAGTCGTCTCCCCTCGAAGGCGCGACCGAGGGTCACCTCGTCCGCGTATTCCAGGTCGCCACCCACCGGGAGGCCGCTGGCCAGGCGGGTGACCTTGAGGCCCATGGGTTTGATCATTCGGGCGAGGTACGTCGCCGTGGCCTCGCCCTCCAGATTCGGGTCCGTGGCCAGGATCAGTTCCGTGACCGCGCCGTCGGCCAACCGCGCGAGGAGTTCCCGGATGCGCAGGTCGTCGGGGCCCACGCCCTCGATGGGGCTGATGGCCCCGCCCAGCACGTGGTAGCGGCCGCGGAACTCGCGGGTGCGCTCGATCGCGACCACGTCCTTCGGCTCCTCCACCACGCAGATGACGGAGGAGTCGCGGCGGGTGTCGCGGCAGATGTTGCACAGCTCCTCCTGCGCGACGTTGCCGCACGTCGCGCAGAAGCGGACCTTCGCCTTGACCTCCATCAGAGCCTGGGCGAGGCGCCGTACGTCCGTGGGCTCCGCCTGCAGGATGTGGAAGGCGATCCGCTGGGCGCTCTTGGGACCGACGCCGGGCAGCCGTCCCAGCTCGTCGATGAGGTCCTGGACCACGCCTTCGTACAACGGATCGCCCTTCCTGGAGTCTTTCAGTTCGTACGGTAGTTGCCCGGGGGCCCGCTTAGAAAGGCGGTGCCGGCTCCTAGAACGGCAGGCCCGGGATGCCGCTGCCGCCGCCGAGGCCCTGGGCCAGCGGGCCGAGCTTCTGCTGCTGCAGGGTCTGGGCGTTCTCGTTGGCGGCCTGGACCGCCGCGACGATCAGGTCGGCGAGGGTCTCGGTGTCCTCCGGGTCCACCGCCTTGGGGTCGATCTTCAGGGCGCGCAGCTCGCCGGAGCCGGTGACGGTGGCCTGCACCAGGCCGCCGCCCGCCTGCCCGTCGACCTCGGTCTGCGCCAGTTCCTCCTGCGCCCGCTGCAGGTCCTGCTGCATCTTCTGGGCCTGCTGGAGCAGCTGCTGCATGTTGGGCTGGCCACCACCGGGAATCACGATTCAGCTCCTGGTTTCGTCGTTTCATCCGTTGTGCTTTTCCGTTGTGCACGAGCCTACGTGGTCCGCGCAGCCATCGCCCCGCCACTCTTTCGAGTGAGATCGCCGCGACTCCCATACCTGATCAAGGCCCCCTTGCGAGCGGAAAAGAGACGAAAGGCAGGCCTTCGCCACCCATTGGGCGGTAGGAAGGGTCCCGCGCCGTCGTCCAATGTCACGCATTGTGAGCGGTCGGCGTCGGTTCGGGATCAGTGGATCAGTAGGGAGTGCCGGGTGGGTCAGCCGGAGATGCAGCCCGAGGGTCCGCCTCAGGACGGGCGGGGCGAGGGCGCGGCCGGGCTGCGGCCGGGCGATCTGGCCGGGCGGTCGCTCCCGCTCGGCGACTGGGGCGAGCCGGCCGAGCGGCTGTACGAGCTGTACCGGTGGGTGGAGCGCGGGGCGATGGAGACGGCGGCCTGGTACCTCGCCGACCGGGTGTGGAAGCGGCGCGGCGCGCGGGCGCTGCGGGCCGGGACGGCGGTGGGGGCGGTCACCGGGGCCGCGCTGCCGCTGCTCGACCTGACCGGGGTGATCGGCGGGGGCGCCACCTGGGGGTATCTGGCGCTGCTGCTGGCCGTGGCCTGCGTGGCCGTGGACCGGTTCTTCGGGGTGACGTCCGGGTGGATAAGGGACGTGGCCACGGCGCAGGCGGTGACGCGGCGGCTGCAGGCGCTGCAGTTCGAGTGGGCGTCGGAGAGCGTGCGCGAGGTCCTGGGGCCGACCGAGGGGACCGCCGGGGAGGCCGCCGAGCGGTGCCTGGCGGTGCTGCGCAGGTTCGCCGAGGACGTGACGGAGCTGGTGCGGACCGAGACGGCCGACTGGATGGTGGAGTTCCGTACGGGCTCGGCGCCGATGGGGATCCAGTCCGTGGGCGCGGGAGGCGGCCGCCAGGAGCAGGGCGGGGCGCAGGGGCGGTTGCCGCTGCCGCCCGGCGCGAACTCCCGCCCGAACATGCCGCGCCAACGGCCGCCGGAGCCGCGGTGAGGGGTGCGGGGCGGGGGCGCCTTGTCGCCGTGGGGGTGCGGGGTGGTTCGCGGCTGCGGGTGGGGGGTGGCCGGCCGCGCAGTTCCCCGCGCCCCTGAGGACGTGTAGGTGCCCGGAGTGCCGGGAGGAGCCGCGCCCCTGGCGCGTGTGGGTGCCCTTAGTTCTTGGTGTACTTCAGCTTCTCCCCGTTGGTGGTGTTCACGCGCTCCAGGGTGCCGTCGGGCAGCAGGCTGATCTCGGTGGGGTCGCCCGGCTTGCAGTAGCCGGCATCGCCGACCGTGACGACGGAGGGGCCGAGCTCCAGCGGGCCGTCGCCGCCCGGGGCCTGGGTCAGCTCGGCCTGGAACACGCAGTGGTAGCTGCCGCTTGAGGTGGGGCCGTCGGCGACGAGGGAGAGGACGTTGTCACCGACCTTGCCCTGCCGGATGGTGATCCGGCGGGTGTTCTCGCCGTCCGCGTTGGTGATCGTGGCGCTCCAGCTGCCGAGGTAGGCGGCGGGCACCGCGCCGTCGGAGGGCGCGGACGTGGTCGGGGAGGCCGACGTGGGCTGCTGCGTGGTCGGACCGGGGGTCGTGGGCGCGCCCGTGGAGGGCCCCGGACCGGGCTTGTCGTCGGCCTTGCCGTCGCCGCCGCCGTTCATGATCGCGTACACCGAGCCGCCGGCACCGAGCGCGACGACCAGGGCGACGGCGATGAGCAGCGCCGTGGAGCGGCCGCTTCTGTGCGGCGGCTCCTGGGGGACGGTGGTCGACGGGCCGGTGTAGGGGCCGCCGTAGGGGCCGGGCCCGTACGGCGGGGTGGCACCGAGGGCGCCGTAGGGGCCTGGCTGGTGGGGGTAGCCGTAGCCGGGGGGCGGCTGCTGCGGGTAGCCGTAGGCCGGTTGCTGCGGCGCGGTGCCGGGGCCGGGGTGGCTCTGGGGCTGGGGGGTGGGCGGGGGTGTCGGGGCGGTCTGGCCCGCGACCTGCGTCGGCAGGTGGTTCAGGGGCGTGCCGCCGGCCGGCTGTCCGGGCGGGGGCGGCCCGGCGGGTGTGTCCGCGCCCGGCTGGGCGGGCGCGTCGTCGCCGGCGGGGGCGTGCTCGGGCGCGGCCTCGGGCGACGGCGTGCCGGGGGACGGTGCCGAGGACGGGTCGACGGCCGTGGCGCCCGCGGCCCAGGCCCCCTCCCCCGTCCGCTCCGGGTCCTCCGTGTCCAGCAACCGCACCGCGTGCCGCCCGAGTTGGGCCACCAGGGCACTCGGCAGCCACGGGTCCTTGGAGCGGCCGCCCAGCACGGTGTCCTCGGCGCCCGTGCGCTCCAGGACCTCGTCCAGCGTCGGCCGGGCGGCGGGGTCCTTCTTCAGGCAGTCCCGTACGAGGTCGGCGATGCCCTCGGGCACGCCCTCCAGGTCCGGCTCCTCCTGGGCGATGCGGAACATCAGGGCGTGCACACCGCTGTTGGCGGTGCCGAAGGGCAGGGCGCCGGTGGCGGCGTACGCCAGGACGGAGCCGAGGCAGAAGACGTCGCAGGCGGGCGTGATCCGGTCGCCGCGCACCTGCTCGGGCGCCATGAAGCCGGGCGACCCGACGAGCGCGCCGGTCCGGGTGAGTCCGCCGTCGGTGACGGTCTCCAGTGCCCGGGCGATACCGAAGTCGATGACCCGCGGGCCGTCGATGGTCACCAGCACGTTGGAGGGCTTGAGGTCCCGGTGCACGATCCCGGCGGCGTGGATGTCCTTCAGCGCGTGGGCGAGCCCCGCCGCGAGGATGCGCACCGACCGCTCGGGCAGCGCCCCGTGGTCGTGTCCGACGACCTGCTGCAGGCTCGGCCCGGCGACGTACCCGGTGGCGACCCAGGGGACGGCGGCCTCGGTGTCGGCGTCCAGCACCGGTGCCGTCCAGTACCCGCCGACCTGCCGCGCGGCCTGCACCTCCTGCCGGAAGCGGGCCCGGAACTCCTCCTGCGCGGCCAGTTCCCGGCGCACCAGCTTCACGGCGACGGTACGGCCGCGCTCCGACCGGGCGAGGTACACGAACCCCATCCCGCCCGCGCCCAGCCGCGCCAGCAGCCGGTATGCCCCGATCTGTCGCGGGTCGCCCGCCCCGAGCTTCTCCATCCCCGGCCCCCCGAAATCCCCCGATACCTGTGGAACGTGCCCACGATAGTGCGAGGCGGGGGCCCGATGGCCGGAGCGGTGTCTACGGTTCCGTAACAGGGGGGCCGAGCTTTTCGAGTACGTCGGCCAGCCGCTCCAGCGTCCGCACCGCCTCGGCGAGTTCGGCCTCCCCGAAGGCCTCCGCCAGCCGGTCGGCGAAGGCGGCGTGACCGGGGCCGATGCGCCCGATCGCCGCGCGCCCCTCGTCGGTCGGCGCGAGGAGCTTGGCGCGGCGGTGGGCGGGGTTGGGCCGGTACTCGGCGAGGCCGCGCTCCACCAGCAGGTCGGCGACGCGCTGCACGCTCTGCCGGGTGATGCCCATGACCCGGGCGATCCCGGCGACGGACAGCGGCTCCCCCAGCACTGCACCGAGCACCTGCCACCGGGCGGCGGTGAGCCCGGCCGGGCCCGCCATCTCCTCGGCAACGGCGAGGAACTGCCCGTTGAGCCGGAACACACCGAGTGCGCTGCGGCTGAGCAGTTCCTGCCGCTCCCGGCTCACTTCGCGGCCGCCTTCTCCAGCACGGCGTACGCCTCGGGGTCGGAGTCGTGGAACAGCCGGTACCAGGCGTCGAGGACCTCCCCCTCGTACACCCCGAGCAGCCGGAACACCTCCCGCGCGAACGCGACGGGCTCGGTGGGTCCGGCGGTGATCAGGTTCCCGTCGGTGACGGCGTCCGCCTCGACGTACCGCCCGCCGCCCTGGTACCCGGTCGCGGCGAGGTAGAAGGAGACGGCGCCGGTGTGGTCCCGGTCGTCGAGCAGCCCCTCCCGGGCGAGCCCCGCGGTCGCCCCGCAGATCGCGGCGACGGGCGTGCCGGCGTCGAGGAACTCCCGCGCCTTGCGGGCGAAGGGCGCCAGCCGGTCGCCGGAGTCCCACAGATCGGCGCCGGGCAGGATCAGCAGCGCGCTGTCCTCCGGGCGTACGTCGTCCAGGACGAGATCGGGTTCGACGCGCAGCCCGCCGATGCTGCGGACCGGTTCCGCGGACGCGCCCACCGTCCGCACCCGGTACCCGGCCCGGGCGAGGTACGCCGTCGCATACCCCGTCTCCCAGTCGGCGAGCGTGTCGTACACAGCCAGATGCACGGACTTGGAGTTCATGACAGCAGGCTGTCACTACGACAACATGCTGTCAAGTGTCGATCCGGTGCCGCTGTCGACAACCTGTCGCGGAAAGCCCCGGACCGCAGACAGGACGCCGATTCCGTCTCCGCATCGCGGACATTTACGCTCGCCCGCATGACCCCTCAGCCGAATCCCCGGGCCGGTGCCGCCGTGAAGGCGGCGGACCGTGCGCACGTCTTCCACTCCTGGTCCGCGCAGGAACTCATCGACCCGCTCGCCGTCGCCGGCGCGGAGGGGTCGTACTTCTGGGACTACGACGGCAAGCGGTACCTCGACTTCACCAGCGGGCTCGTCTACACCAACATCGGCTACCAGCACCCGAAGGTCGTCGCCGCGATCCAGGAGCAGGCCGCGACGATGACGACCTTCGCGCCCGCCTTCGCGGTCGAGGCCCGTTCGGAGGCGGCGCGGCTGATCGCCGAGCGGACCCCCGGGGACCTGGACAAGATCTTCTTCACCAACGGCGGCGCGGACGCCATCGAGCACGCCGTGCGCATGGCCCGGCTGCACACCGGGCGGGCGAAGGTGCTGTCGGCGTACCGCTCGTACCACGGCGGTACGCAGCAGGCCGTGAACATCACCGGTGACCCCCGGCGCTGGGCCTCCGACTCCGCCTCGGCCGGGGTCGTGCACTTCTGGGCGCCGTACCTGTACCGGTCGCGCTTCTACGCCGAGACCGAGGAGCAGGAGGCCGCGCGGGCGCTGGAGCACCTGGAGACGACCATCGCCTTCGAGGGGCCGGGCACCGTCGCCGCGATCGTCCTGGAGACCGTCCCCGGCACCGCCGGGATCATGCTGCCGCCGCCCGGCTACCTCGCCGGGGTGCGCGAGCTCTGCGACAAGTACGGGATCGTCTTCATCCTCGACGAGGTCATGGCCGGCTTCGGACGGACCGGCGAGTGGTTCGCGGCTGACCTGTTCGGCGTCACCCCGGACCTGATGACCTTCGCCAAGGGCGTCAACAGCGGGTACGTGCCGCTCGGCGGCGTCGCCATCAGCGGCGAGATCGCCGAGACCTTCGGCAAGCGGCCCTACCCCGGCGGCCTCACCTACTCCGGGCATCCGCTCGCCTGCGCCGCCGCGGTCGCGACGATCAACGTCATGGCGGAGGAGGGCGTCGTCGACAACGCCCGCCGGCTCGGCGAGACCGTCGTGGGCCCGGCCCTGCGGGAGCTCGCCGAGCGGCACCCCAGCGTCGGCGAGGTGCGCGGCGTCGGCATGTTCTGGGCGCTGGAGCTGGTGAGGAACCGGGAGACCCGCGAACCGCTGGTGCCCTACAACGCGGCCGGCGAGGCGAACGCCCCGATGGCCGCCTTCGCCGCCGCCGCCAAGCGGCACGGCATCTGGCCCTTCGTGAACATGAACCGCACGCACGTCGTGCCGCCGTGCAACGTGAGCGAGGCGGAACTGAAGGAGGGCTTCGCGGCACTCGACGCGGCGCTGTCCGTGGCCGACGAGCACACGGAGTAGCGGGAGCCGCGACGCCGCGTACGTGGAGTGACGGAAACGGGGCCGGCGGGCACCCGGAGTAGCGGAAAGGGGGCCGGCGGGCACCCGGCACACGGATAAACGGGCGAATCCCGAACGCGTAAGGTGGCGTGCTCGTAGGTATAGACGTGCACGCCACCCGACCGCCCCGAGGAGACCGTCCGACGATGCCCGGCAGCAGCGGCAACGGCGCCGTGACCCGCAGCACCCTGCGGCAGCAGATCGCCGACGCGCTTCGCGACGAGGTGCTGGCGGGACGGCTCCAGCCGGGGCAGGAGTTCACGGTCAAGGAGATCGCCGAGCAGTACGGGGTGTCCGCGACGCCCGTCCGCGAGGCGCTGGTCGACCTGTCCGCACAGGGCCTGCTCGACGCCGACCAGCACCGCGGCTTCCACGTCCACGAGTACTCCGCCGCCGACTACCGCGGCATCGTCGAGGCCCGCAGCCTGGTGACCGACGGCATGTTCCACGTCCTGGAGTCCGGCACCGGACATCTGCCCGCCCCGGACGACGCCCGCGCCAACGCCGCCCTCGCCGGGGTGCGCCGCCGCGGCGAGGAGGCGCAGCGGGCCTCGCTGGCCGGTGAACTCACCGTGCTGATCGGCTACGACCTGCGCTTCTGGCACGAACTGGGCAACCTGTTCGGCAACCCCTACCTGGCCGACTTCCTGCACCGGCTGCGCGTGCAGTCCTGGGTGTGCGCGGTGCAGCACCTGCGCCGGCTCACCGACCTGCGCGGCACCCTGTGGTCCGGCCACACCGAACTGGTCGAGGCGCTGTCCCGGCGCGACCTGCCGGCCGCACGGCGGATCGTCGACGCGTACAACGCCCACGCCCTGGCCCTCATCGAGCGGCTGGCCGACGAATGAGCGCCCTGGCCGGCGAGGAACGCACCGCCGGGGAAGGGGACGACGGCAACGGCACGCGGGAGTCCGCCGCTCCCCTCGACCTCTCCGTGGTCGTCCCCGCCTTCGACGAGGAGGAGCGCCTCGGGCGCACCCTCGACGCCGTCACCCGCTACCTCTCCGACGGCGCGGGGCGCTGGGGGGCATGGGAGGTGGTCGTCGCCGACGACGGCTCCCGTGACGGGACGCGCGAGGTGGTCGCCGGTCGCGGCGACCCGCGCGTCCGGCTCGTGGTCGCGGACCGGCACCGCGGCAAGGGCAGCGCGCTGCGGCTGGGCGTCGCCGCCACCCGGGGCCGGCGCGTGCTGGTCACGGACGCCGACCTCGCCTCGCCCATCGAGGAGCTGGAGAAGCTCGACGAGGTGCTCGGGGAGGGCAACTCGGCGGCGATCGGCTCCCGTTCGGTGCCCGGCGCCACGATCGGGGAGCGTCAGCATCCGGTGCGCCGGCTGCTGGGCCGCGCCGGGAACCTGCTGATACGCAGCGGCACCGTCCCCGGCGTACGGGACACCCAGTGCGGCTTCAAGCTCTTCGAGGGCGAGCGGGCCCGCGAGGCCTTCGCCGCCTCCCGCGTCGACGGCTGGGCCATCGACGTCGAGGTCCTGCACCACTTCCACCGCGCGAACTGGCAGGTCACCGAGGTCCCCGTGCGCTGGTCCCACCAGCCCGGCTCGAAGGTGCGGCCCCTCGACTACGTCCGCGCCCTCGCCGAACTGACCCTGCTGCGCGCCCGCTCGGTGCGCCCGGCCGACCTCTTCGCCCTGCTGCTGTTCCTGCTGATGTCGATGGCCCTGTACTCGGGCCGTCTCTTCGACCCCGACCGCCGCTACCTCGTGGACTCCCTGCAGGACCAGAACCAGTGGGAGTGGTTCTTCGGCGTCACCGCCCACAACCTCGCCCACCTGGACAACCCGCTCTTCTCCGACGCCCAGAACTTCCCCGCCGGCGTGAACCTCATGGCCAACACGGTCATGCTCGGCCTCTCCGTCCCCTTCGCCCCGCTCACCCTCCTCGCGGGCCCGGCGCTCTCCCTCTCCGTCGCGATGACGCTGGGCCTGGCCGTCACCGGGTTCGCCTGGTACCGGCTGATCGTCCGGCGCGTCGTGCGGCACCGCCCGGCGGCCTTCGTCGGCGCGAGTCTGGCCGCCTTCGCGCCGCCGATGGTCAGCCACGCCAACGCGCACCCCAACTTCGTGGTGCTGTTCATGATCCCGCTGATCGTCGACCGCGCCCTGCGCCTGTGCGAGGGCCGCCGGGTGGTCCGGGACGGGGTCGTGCTGGGCCTGATGGCCGCCTACCAGGTCTTCCTGGGCGAGGAGCCGCTGCTGCTGGCGGCGCTCGGCCTGCTGCTGTTCGCCGCCGCCTACGCCGTCGTCCGGCGGGACGTGGCGAAGGCCGTGTGGCGCCCGCTGCTCAAGGGCCTGGGGATCGCGGCCGCGGTCTGCCTCCCCCTGGTCGCCTACGCCCTGATCTGGCAGTTCACCGGCCCGCAGAGCTACGCGAACATGCCGCACGGCGACAACGCGGGCAACAGCCCGCTCGCGCTGCTGTCCTTCGCCGAGCGCTCCCTGGTCGCGGGCAGCGCGGAACGCGCCGACGCGCTGTCGATGAACCCGACCGAGCAGAACGCCTTCTACGGCTGGCCCCTGGTCGCCGTCGCCTTCGCGATCACGGTACGGCTGTGGGACCGGGCCCTGGTCAAGGCGCTCGCGGTGACCGCGGTCGGCGCGGCCCTGCTCTCGCTCGGGCCCGCCTTCCGCATCCCGCTGACGGAGCGGACCTACCCCGGCCCCTGGGCACTGCTGGCCCACCTGCCCCTCTTCGAGTCGGTCATCGAGGGCCGGGTCGCCATGATCTGCGCCCCCGCGCTCGGCCTGCTGCTCGCCCTCGCGCTGGAGCGTCTGGCCGCCACCCGTGACCGGGGCGCGCAGTACCTGGGCCTGCTCGGCGTCTGCCTCGCCCTGCTCCCGCTGATCCCGGCCCCGCTGAAGACGGTGCCCCGGGCCGAGACGCCGGCGTTCTTCACGGACGGCACGTGGACGTCGTACGTCCGTGCCGGCGAGTCGCTCGTCACGGTGCCGCTGCCCGACGCGGGCGACGCCACCCCCCTGCGCTGGCAGGAGCAGGCGGAGTACGGCTTCAGGCTTCCCGGCGGTTACTTCAACGGGCCGTGGGGCAAGAAGCGCAGGGGCATCTACGGCGCCGCCCCGCGCTACACCTCGCAGTTGTTCAGTGATGTCCGCGACACCGGTGTGGTCCCCGAGATCGGCGCGAACTGGCGGGCGCAGGCCGCGCGGGACCTCGCGTACTGGAAGGCGGGGGTGCTGGTGGTGGCGCCGCAGCCGCACGCCGACGCCCTGCGCAGGACGCTGCGGGAACTGATGGGCCGTGACGGGACGTGGGTGGACGGGGTGTGGGTATGGGACCTGCACCGGGCCACCTGACCCGAACGCCCCGGTCCCACCCCGAGCCGCACCGACTACCCTTCCTTCACTGACCACCTCGCTAGGGAGCCCTCTTTGGCCTGTGACCTGTGGCTGGTACCGCTCGTCGACGTGTTGTGCCACACCCCCGACAATCCCTTCGCCGACGAACTCGCGCAGTACAACGACGTGCTCGCCGGGGCCGGTCTGCCGCCGGTGCCGGTGTACCAGTACATGCCGGGCCTGTCCGGCGAGGTCGCCCCGGTGGCCGGCTTCGACTACGACGCCCTGCACTTCCTGCGCCGCGTCTATCTGCTGCAGGTCTGCGGTCTGCCGGTGACGCCCGTCGACGATCTGGGCGGCGACTACGAGCAGTTGCTGGAGATGTTCGACTCGACGGCGCAGCAGTCGCACCTGGTCTGGCACTACGACCACGCGGGCGCGTACGTCCCCGTGGACTTCCCGCAGCCCCTGTCCAACGACGAACTGCTGTCCGGCGGCGGCCCCTTGGGCTCCTCGCAGGCACTGCTGCGGGAACTGGAGTACGTCGCCCCGGCGATCGGCATCGACCCGGCCAACCCGCCTGCCGCCCCGGAACCGCCGCGCGCTCCCACGGAGCTGGAGGAACCGGCGGTCCCGGCGCCGTACGACCCGAGCCCCTTCGCCCGCGAACGGCACGTCTGGCTGGGCCTGCACGCGGCGGCGACGCGGAGCCTGGCGCAGGGGTCGATGATCGTCTTCAGCTGAGCGGCCGTGCCCTACCGGAGCTGCGAGAGCCCCTTCTGCAGGTCGTCGGAGTTCATCACGGGCGTCATGTCGACCTCGGCGCCCAGGTCCAGGAAGAAGGGCTCGCCGATGGCCGGCATCTGGGAGCTGTCCTGGACGTCGAGGACGAGGTAGGCGGTGCGGACGCCGTGGTCGATGGTGAAGTAGGCGGCCTCGGGCTTGAGATTACCGAGGGTCTCCTCCATGAGTTGCGGCATCTTGCCGCTGCGGATGACGTCGTTGGCCTTCTCGGTGTTCATGGACGCCTTGAGCAACACGCGCATCGCACTCACCTTCTTCAGTAGACCGATACGCGGCGTTTACATCGTAAGCCCGATATGGCCGGGCAGGGCGACCGGAGGCGTAACCACCGGTCGCCCTTCGTCCGCCGCGCCCCGGTCAGAAGACCGGGGTGCCGTCCTGCGTCAGCTTCCAGTTCGTCACCGCGAAGTCCTTCGGGTCCAGCGTCCCCTTCGACGTCACGTAGTCGATCATCAGCTGGCGGATCTCGTTGGTGGAGCTGTAGGCGATGTCCGCCGAGGCGATGTGCGGGTAGCCCGAACCGCCGTTCGCCCGGTAGTTGTTGACCGCGACGACGAAGACCTGGTCGGCGGCGATCGCCGCGCCCTTGTAGGTGAGGTTCTTGATCCTCGAGCCCTCGGGCTGCGCGATGTCGATCTCGTAGTCGACGCCCGCCGCGGTGTCGTACATGTAGTCCCAGAAGCTGTTGGCGTTCGTCAGGGTCGAGGTGTCGACCTTCGTGCCGGACAGGACCTGGTGGTAGTACTTCGCGGCGTACTCCAGGTAGTCCTTCAGCTGGGCGCCCGTGAGCTTCTTGCCGTAGAGGGTGTTGTCGTAGATGTAGAGGCCGGCGATGTCCTTGATGGTGACGCTGCCGGCCGGGATGTCGGCGGTGCGGCTGAAGGGCGCGGCGACCGAGATCAGCGGCAGCGCGGCGTCGGAGGCCGAGAGCCCGGACTTCACCGTGTCCATCTGGACCTGGTGGATGAAGTCCATGATCGGCACGTCCTTCCAGCAGGACTCCGCCGCCGAGAGGTCCTCGGTGCAGGTGCCGACCGCCGTGTTGACGTACTTCACGACCAGCTCGTGGTCGGCCTCCAGGAGCTTCTTGATCTCCGGGTCCTCGTCCACCGTGTTGGGGTTGAGGGTCTGGGCGGTCTTCTTGGTCACCTTCCAGCGCCCGTGGTGCAGTTCGAGCTCGAAGTCGAAGACGCTGAGCCGGTAGCCCCAGCAGTACGGCTCGGAGAGCAGGACGTCCTCGCCGGTCTCCGCGTTCTTCACCGTGTAGGACGGCACCTCGACGTGCGTGTGGCCCACCAGGATCGCGTCGATGCCGGGGACCTGCTCGGCGACGAGGTTGGAGGCGTTCTCCACGTACGGCAGCGCGTCGCCGTAGGAGGTGGAGCCGTCGAGGCCCGAGTGATCGGTCAGGAAGACGACGTCGCAGCCGAGCGCGCGCAGCCGCGGCACGTACTTCTTCGCCTGCTCCACCAGCCCCGGGAAGACCATCTTCCCGCTGACGTTGTCCTTGTCCCACAGCGCGATGCCCGGGTTGGTCAGGCCCAGGATGCCGACCTTGATGTCGGGCGCGCCCGGCACGCAGATGCGCTTGACGGTGTACGGGTGGAAGGCGGGGCGCAGGGTCTTGGCGTCCAGGGCGTTGGCGCCGAGCAGCGGGAAGCGGCACTGGCTCTCGAACTTCCTGAGCACCTCGATGCCGTAGTTGAACTCGTGGTTGCCGAGGGCGGCGGCGTCGTAGCGCATGTGGTTCATGGCCACGGCCATCGGGTGCTTGGGGCCGGGCTTGCCGTCGGTGCCCGTGATCGGGGCGACGCGCGCGAAGTAGTAGGCCAGGGAGGTGCCCTGGATGATGTCGCCGGCGTCGACGAGCAGGACGTGCTCCTCGCCCTTGGCCGCGCGCTGCTGCTTGATGAGCGTGGCGACGCGGGCGACGCCGACGGAGTTGCCGGCCTTGTCGCTGTAGGCGGCGTCCTTGTAGTAGTCCCAGTCGAAGACGTGGCTGTGCAGGTCGGTGGTGCCCAGGATGGAGAAGGACCAGGTCTTCGGCGCCTTCCCGGGCAGCTGACCGTCGGCGGCCTGGGCGGTGCCGGCGCCGACGGCCCCCGCCGCGGCGACGGCCGCTCCGGTGACGGCCGACTTCTTCACGAACTCGCGGCGGTTCATGGGACTGACGGGCATACGGGGCTCCTGGAAGCTGGCGTGGCGCGACGCGCGTAGACAAGTCGGACGTGCGGGGCTACTCGCGTAGAGCGTGACCTCTGCCCAGCCGCCCGGAAAACCAGGAATTGGCCATGTCCAGTTCAAAGATGAGTCAGCTCGGCGCCGGTTCGCGGAGGGTGATCAGCCCCGAGTCCCGGCAGGCGCGCAGCCGTTCGTGATCGGTCTCGAACGCTCTCAGGACGAGGTAGGCATAGACCACGAGGTCGGGATGGTCCCGATACAGCCCCCAGATCCCCTGCCGTGCGATGGCCTGACACGCCTCCGCCGAGTCCTCGTCGTCGGTGTCGACGAGCCGGAGAAGCAGATCAAGACATACGCCCCGCGCGCCGGGAGTCAGGTCGCCGGACAGAGCCGCCATCAGGACGGCGACGACGGGCGCCGCCGGCTCCTGCGGGAACGACTGGATCAGCGCGTGGTCGTGGAGGCGAAGAGCCCACGCCTCCTCACGGGACCGCGCCCCGGCGAGCAGCTTCAGGTCGACGGCCAGGTGCGCGGCAGTTCTCCCGCATCCACCCTCGAACGCCGACCAGTCGTACCGGCCGATCTCCAGTCGATCAGTCGCATGTGCCGTTCCGCTCCGGTCTCGCGCCTTGACCAGCGGGGCACCGTCCGGTCAATCGGCAAGGTATTCGGGCAGGTCGAAGTGTCCTGTGTCCCGGTAGGCGCGAAGCCGGTCCTCGTCGTCCTCGATCGCGCGCAGGACGTAATAGGCACACGCGACAATGCCGGGCGATGCGCCCGACCACAGGTCGCGGTACAGCATCCAGAGCCCCTGCCGCGCGATCTGCCGACACATCTCCGACGAGTCGTCGCCGTCGTTCAACACCAGCCCGCCGAGCAGATCCAGGCATACGAACCCCGCCCCCGGGGACAGGTCACCCGCAAGCGCCGCCATGAGCACCGAGGCGACGGGAACCGCCGGCTCCTGCGGGATCGACTGAATCATGGCGTGGTTCTCGATGTGAAGCGCCCGCGCCTCCTCATCGGACTGCGCCGCGGCCAGCCTCAGCAGGTCGTCGGCCAGGTGAGCGGCCGCCTTCGTACATCCACAGGTTAATGCCGACCAGTCGTACCGGCAGATCTCCACGTCGATCAGTCGCATACGCAGGCCCACTTCCCTCGTCCCTCGGCGTGCAACGCGCAAGGAGCCGCCCCCGGTGGGGCGGCTCCTTGCGCGTCTGCGGGTCAGAGGAACGAGTTGATCTCGATCGTCTCGTCCCGGCCCGGGCCCACGCCGATCGCGGAGATCGGGGCGCCGGACATCTCCTCCAGCGCCTTGACGTAGTTCTGGGCGTTCTTCGGCAGGTCGGAGAAGGACTTCGCCTTGGTGATGTCCTCGGACCAGCCCGGGAGGGTCTCGTAGACGGGCTTCGCGTGGTGGAAGTCCGACTGCGAGTACGGCAGCTCCTCGACGCGCTTGCCGTCGATCTCGTAGGCGACGCAGACCGGGATCTGCTCCCAGCCGGTGAGGACGTCGAGCTTGGTGAGGAAGAAGTCCGTCAGGCCGTTGACGCGGGTGGCGTAGCGGGCGATCACCGCGTCGAACCAGCCGCAGCGGCGGTCCCGGCCGGTGGTCACGCCCCGCTCGCCGCCGATGCGGCGCAGCGCGTCGCCGTCCTCGTCGAACAGCTCCGTCGGGAAGGGACCCGAGCCGACGCGGGTGGTGTACGCCTTGAGGATGCCGATGACCCGGCTGATCTTCGTCGGGCCGACGCCGGCACCGGTGCAGGCGCCGCCCGCGGTCGGGTTCGACGAGGTCACGAAGGGATACGTGCCGTGGTCGATGTCGAGGAGCGTGCCCTGGCCGCCCTCGAACAGCACGACCTTGTCGTCGTCCAGGGCCTGGTTGAGCACCAGGACCGTGTCGGCGACGTACGGCGCGAGCTTCTCCGCGTAGCCCAGCAGCTCCTCGACCACCTGGTCGACGGCGATCGCGCGCCGGTTGTAGAGCTTGGTGAGCATCTGGTTCTTGACGTCGAGGGCCGCCTCGACCTTCTGGGTGAGGATCGACTCGTCGTAGAGGTCCTGCACCCGGATGCCGACGCGGTTGATCTTGTCCGCGTAGGTCGGTCCGATGCCGCGCCCCGTCGTACCGATCTTCCGCTTGCCGAGGAAGCGTTCCGTGACCTTGTCGACGGTCACGTTGTACGGCGTGATGATGTGCGCGTTACCGCTGATGAGGAGCTTGGACGTGTCGACGCCGCGCTCGTTGAGTCCGTTCAGCTCGGAGAACAGGACCGACGGGTCGACGACGACACCATTGCCGATGACCGGGGTGCACCCCGGCGAGAGGATTCCGGAAGGGAGCAGGTGGAGGGCGTACTTCTGATCGCCCACGACGACGGTGTGGCCGGCGTTGTTGCCGCCCTGGTACCGCACGACGTAGTCCACTGAGCCACCGAGCAGGTCGGTCGCCTTTCCCTTGCCTTCGTCACCCCACTGAGCACCGAGCAGCACAAGTGCGGGCACGCGCGTACACCCCTTCCGGGCGGGGCATGTCCAAGGTCAGGGGCGCACGCGTAGGGTTCACCGCCGCGTGCACCATGGCCGTCGTTGGCCGTAACCCGTCGGACCGGATGCCCCGGAATAGACGAAGCCCCTGGCGCAATAGCGCAAGGGGCTCTTGCACAAAGATGCTACCCGAGGAAGCGAGGCAGGACCGAGGTGGCGACTTCCGCGACTTCCGAGGCGAGTTCCGAACAGCTGCTGGTGGTCATCGATCCGGTGGCCCGACGGACGGACGGGGAGTCGGTACGCATCGCGAAAGACGTGCTCAGCGCGGGTGCGCAGACCAAGGTCTGCCTGCCGGACGGTCCGGAGGAATTCGCCCGGGCGCTGTCCCGGCGCGGATCGAGAAGGCCGGTGGTCATCGGCGACGACCGGGCCCTGGTGCGTGCCGTGTCCCTTTTGCACCGGCAGCGGGAGCTGGCCGGATGCGCGCTGTCGATGGTGCCGGTGGGGGCCGCGCTGTCGGTGGCCCGTTCCCTGGGGGTGCCCACGGGCGCGGTGGCGGCGGCCCGGTCGGTGCTCGAAGGGGCCGTACGCCGGATGGATCTGCTGGTGGACGACAGCGACGGGGTGGTGCTGGGCGCGCTGCGGATTCCTCCGCTGAGCGACGCCCACGCGCTGGAGGAGGCCGCGGGGCGCCCGTGGCTGCGCACGGCCCAGTCGCTGGTGCGCACCCTGGTCCCGGCCCGTGAGGCGCCGGCCCCGGCGCCCCGGGCGGCCCGGCTGCGCATCGAGGTCGACGGCGTGACCCTGGTCGACCTGGACCAGCCGGTGGAGGCGGTGTCGGTCGTACCGGGCGACCGGGGGGTGGCCGAGGTCGAGGTGCGGCCGCTGTCGGTGGGCGCGGAGGCCTCGCCGGTACGGGCCGAGGGGCGCACCGTGAGCGTGTCGGGGGCGGACTTCCGCTACCGGGCGGACGCGGGGGTGTGCGGGCCGGTGCGCAGGAGGACGTGGACGGTGTGGGAAGGGGCCTGGGGGCTCACGCTGCCGGGACGGTGAGCAGAGCCGCGGGCCGCCGCCGAGGGCCCGCTAGGCCCCGAAGAGCTCCTCGCGGTGGAGCCGCCAGCGTTCCATCATGGCCGCGATCTCGCCGTCGACGAACTCGAAGAAGGCGAGCGTCTCGGCCATGCGGCGGCCCGCCGGGGTGCCGGCGCCGAGACTGCTGACGCCTTCCCGCAGGGCGCCCTCCCACCGTTTGATGACGGCCTCGCGGTTGGTCAGCGCCTCGTACCACTGGTTGCTGTGCACGCGGTAGCGCTCCCGCCGCGAGCCGGGCTCGCGTTCCCGGGACACCATGTGCTGCTGGGCCAGATAGCGGACCCCGCCGGAGACCGCGGCGGGGCTGATCTGCAACTGCTCGCCCAGTTCCGCCGAGGTCATCGCCCCCTCGTCGGAGGACAGCAGCGCGGCGAAGATCCGTGCCGGCATGCGCTGCATCCCGGCCTCGACGAGCTGTGCCGCGAAGCTCTCCACGAACTTCGAGACCGCTTCCGGGTCCCGCCCCACCTCGTCAGTCATGGCCACCACCCTAACCGGGCTTCATAGGCTTCCTCATCTTCACAAATTTCTGAAAGAAGCGTACGTTCTGAAGCATGACGAAGGCAATCACGGTCGCCGGGCTCCACAAGTCCTTCGGCCGCACCCACGCCCTGGACGGCCTGGACCTCGACGTGGAGAGCGGCGAGGTGCACGGCTTCCTCGGCCCGAACGGTGCCGGCAAGTCCACCACCATCCGCGTCCTGCTCGGCCTGCTGCGCGCCGACTCCGGCGCCGCCCAGGTGCTGGGCCGCGACCCGTGGAAGGACGCGGTGGAGGTGCACCGCCGGATCGCCTACGTCCCCGGGGACGTGACCCTGTGGCGCAACCTCTCGGGCGGCGAGGTGATCGACCTCTACGGCCGCCTGCGCGGCGGACTCGACGCCGCCCGCCGCGCCGACCTGATCGAGCGCTTCGAACTGGACCCCACCAAGAAGGGCCGCACCTACTCCAAGGGCAACCGCCAGAAGGTGGCCCTGGTCGCCGCGTTCGCCTCGGACGTCGACCTGCTGATCCTCGACGAGCCGACCTCGGGCCTGGACCCCCTGATGGAGGAGGTCTTCCAGCGCTGCGTGGAGGAGGAGCGGGCCAGGGGCCGGACGATCCTGCTGTCGTCGCACATCCTCAGCGAGGTCGAGGAGCTCTGCGACCGGGTGAGCATCATCCGCAAGGGCCACACCGTGGAGAGCGGTTCGCTGGCCGACCTGCGCCATCTGACCCGGACCAGCGTGACCGCCGAACTGGCGGGCGCGCCCAACGGGTTGTCGCACCTGCCGGGCGTCCACGACCTCGACGTCCAGGGCCGGCGGGTACGGCTCCAGGTCGACACCGACAAACTCGACGCCGTACTGAAGCAGTTGAGCGAGTCCGGGGTCCGCTCGCTGACCTCCACCCCGCCCACGCTGGAGGAGCTGTTCCTGCGCCACTACCAGGACGACGAGGTGGCGGCGCGATGACGTCCCTCGTGGGCACCAGGATCCTGCTGCGCTTCAACCTGCGCCGCGACCGGCTGATGATCCCGGTGTGGGTGGCCGTCAACACCCTGATGGTCCTCTCCATGCCGAACACGCTGAAGACCCTCTACGGCACCCCCGCCGAACGCGCCGACCTCATCCACCAGGTCGCCACCAACGCCTCCTTCCGGGCCCTGATCGGCCCCGTCTTCGACGACTCCGTCGGCGCCCTGACGGCCTGGCGCGTCGGCGTTTACGCAGGGGTGCTCGCGGCGGTCACCAGTCTCCTGGTCGTCGTACGCCACACCCGCGACGAGGAGGAGAGCGGGCGTCAGGAACTCATCTCCTCCGGCGCGGTGGGCCGCCGGGCCTCGCTGACCGCGGCGCTGCTCGCGGCGGCGGTGGCGAACGCCGTGCTGGCCCTGCTGGTCGTGGCCGGCCTGATGGGCCAGGGAGCCGTGGGCGCGCTGGCCTTCGGACTCGGACTGGCGGCCGTCGGCATGGTCTTCGCGACCGCCGCGGCGATCGTCGCCCAGCTGACGGAGAGCGCGCGGCTGGCGCGCGGCCTGACCGCGGGCGTGCTCGGCGCGGCCTTCGTGCTGCGCGCGGCGGGCGACTCCGCGACCACGGACGGCTCCTCGGTGTGGACCTGGCTGTCGCCGCTGGGCTGGCTGGAGAACCTGCGCGCCTACGGCGGCGAACGCTGGTGGGTGCTGGCGCTGTTCGCGGCGGCGATCGCGCTCCAGGCGGCCGTCGCCTACGGGCTCGCGGGCCGCCGGGACATCGGCATGAGCTTCCTGCCCACCCGGCCCGGCCCCTCGGTCGGCCGCCTGGGCACGGCCGGCGCGCTCGCCTGGCGGCTGCAGCGCGGCAGCGTCCTGGGCTGGTCGCTCGCCTTCTTCGTCGTCGGAGTCGTCTACGGCGGCCTCACGGACGGCGTGGCCGACATCGTCGGCGACAACGAGAGCGCGCGCAGGATCTTCGAGCGGATGGGCGGGCAGAGCGCGCTGACCAACGCCTTCCTCGCGGCGATGGTCGGCATGATGGGCCTGGTCGCGGCGCTGTACGTCGTCGGCAGCGTGCTGCGCCTGTACGGCGAGGAGACCTCCGGCCGGGCCGAACCGGTGCTGGCGAACCCCGTGGGCCGGCTGCGCTGGGCCACGGGCCACCTGGTCATCGCCTTCGGCGGCTCGGTCCTGCTGATGCTCGTGACCGGCCTCGGCTTCGTCGTCGGCTACGGCAAGGAGGCCGGGCCGATCCTGGGGGCCTGCCTGGTGCAGCTCCCCGCGGTGTGGGTGATCGGCGGACTGGCGGTGCTGCTGTACGGGGTGCTGCCCCGGGCGGCGACGGCGGCCTGGGGCGTGGCGGGCGCGGTCCTGCTCATCGGCTGGGTCGGCCCCGCGCTGGCCGCGCCGCAGGCGGTGCTGGACCTCTCCCCCTTCGGCCACCTGCCGAAGCTGCCCGGCGGGGGGATGGAGTGGGGGCCGGTCCTGGTACTGCTGGCGCTCGCCGTGGCCCTGGTCGCGGCGGGCCTGGCGGGACTGCGCCGTCGGGACCTGACGACCTGAGAGGGCCGCCGGCGGGACGGCGGTTGCTCAGTCGAGGTAGTCAGTCGAGGTAGTCCTTGAGTTCCTCGGTGTCGAGTTCGATGCCGACCGGATCGGGGAGAGCGACCTTGCCCCCCAGCTTCACCACGTGGATGTCCCGGTATCCGTCCTCCGGGTCCGGGTCGCTGTGGACCAGGACCGAGAGGCTGTCGCGGTCGATCAGCAGGTAGACGGGGATGCCGGCCTCGGCGTAGCCCCGGGGCTTCTCCACGCGGTCGCGAAGGTGCGTGTCCGAGTCGTACGAAGTGATTTCGAGGACCATGAGCACGCCATCGGTTTCGGCCCAGTCGCCCTGTCCCGCGAAGTGCCCCACCGGCGCCAGCACGCCGTCAGGCCGGGCCCGCCCCCGGCGGTAGGCCTCGACCTTGAGGCCCTGGGTCGGATTGAGGTCGAGGTCGGGTCGGGCCCGCATGCACTGCCGAATCAACCACATGATGATCGAACCGTGGTTGCCGTTCGTCACTTTCCCGACCCCGATCCGTCCGCCGATGAACTCGAGCCTGACGGTCTCGTCCTCGCGTTCCGCGAATGCCGCGATCCGCTCGAACACATCCAGCGACATCTGTGACGAGGTGCGCTCTGCCATAACCGTCATGGTGCCTCCCTCCGCAGGCAGGCACCAGCGTGACGAGTCACTCGCGGCTTTCACCGGGGATCGCTCGGTGATCATCCGAACAGGTGATCACCCCACCTGGACGCCGAGTCCCTCCAGGCCGCGGATCACGAAGTTCGGCTTTCGGCGCGGCTCCTCGCTGAGGCTCAGCGTCGGGGCCTTCTCCAGCAGGGCCGTCATGGAGGCGGCCAGCTCTATGCGCGCGAGCGGGGCGCCGATGCAGTAGTGGATGCCGGCGGAGAAGGAGATGTGCGGGTTGTCCGCGCGGGTCAGATCGAGGCGCTCGGGGTCCCGGAAGACCTCCGGGTCGTGGTTGGCCGACCCGAAGAGCATCGCGATCTCCGAGCCCCTGGGGATGACGGTGCCGTCGATCTCGATGTCGTCCAGCACCCAGCGTTCGAAGAGCTGCAGCGGGGTGTCGTAGCGCATGAGCTCTTCCACAGCGGTGGGGACGAGCGTGTGATCGGCGCGCAGGGCGGCCAGTTGCTCCGGGTTGCGGAAGAGGGCGTACCAGCCGTTGACGGTGGCGTTGACCGTCGCCTCGTGCCCGGCGTTGAGCAGCAGCACGGCCGTGGAGATCATCTCCTGCTCGGTCAGCCGGTCCCCCTCGTCGTGGGCGGCGATCAGCCCGGAGATCAGGTCGTCGCCGGGCTCCTTGCGCCGCTCGGCGATGAGCTCGCGCAGGTACTCCGAGAACTCCACGGACGCCTGGACGGCCTTGCGGGCCGTGTCCTCGGACGGGTTCAGCTCGTACATCCCGCAGATGTCCGCCGACCAGGGCCGCAGCGGGGCACGGTCGGACTCCGGGATGCCCAGCATCTCGGCGATGACGGCGACGGGCAGCGGCTCGGCGACGTCGCTGAGCAGATCGCCGCCGCCGTTCTCGACGAGCCGGTCCACCAGCTTTCCGGCGAGATCGCCGACATAGGGCTTCAGCCGCTCGACGGTCCTCGGCGTGAACGCCTTCGACACCAGCCGCCGGATCCTGGTGTGGTCCGGCGGCTCCAGGTCGAGCATGCCGTGGTCGTTGAGCGTGTGGAACGGCTCGTGCTCGGGCGGCGGCGCGGTGCGTCCGAAGTCCTCGTGGCCGAACCGGTGCAGATACGTCCGCCCGAGCCGGCGCTCCCGCAGCAGCGCCGAGACGTCCGCGTGGTGCGGCACCAGCCACTGGTCGGTGGCCTCGAAGTAGTGCACGCGCCCGGCGGCACGCAGCTCGGCGTAGACGGGGTAGGGGTCGGCGAGGAACGCCGGGTCCCAGGGGTCGAAGGCTGCCATGCGGGGACGCTAACCCGGCATGCCGGGCCCTGACCAGGGGGGTTCCGCCTCACCCCGGCGTCACCAGACGTGCCTCGTACGCGAACACCGCTGCCTGGGTGCGGTCGCGCAGGCCCAGTTTCACCAGGATTCTGCTGACGTGGGTCTTGATCGTCGACTCGGCGACCACCAGGCGCTCGGCGATCTCCGCGTTGGACAGGCCCTGGGCGATGAGGACCAGGACCTCCGTCTCGCGTTCGGTGAGGTCGCCGTAGGCCTGGTGGGCAGCCTGCATGACGCGCGGGGCCTGGGAGAGCTTGGAGAACTCCGTGATGAGGCGTCTGGTGACCGTGGGCGCGAGGAGGGCCTCGCCGGACGCCACCACCCGGACCCCGTCGGCCAGTTGGCGGGCGGAGGCGTCCTTGAGCAGGAAGCCCGAGGCGCCGGCGCGCAGCGCCTGGTAGACGTACTCGTCGAGATCGAAGGTGGTCAGCACCAGGACCTTCGAGGTGCTGTTGGCCGCCACGATCTCGCGGGTCGCCTCGATGCCGTTCATCTCCGGCATGCGGATGTCCATCAGGACGACGTCGGGGGTGAGTTCGCGGACGCGCTCGACCGCCTCGCGGCCGTTGACCGCCTCGCCGACGACCTCGATGTCCGGCATCGCGTTGAGCAGGACCGAGAAGCCTTCGCGCACCATCATCTGGTCGTCCGCGATCAGGACGCGGATCGTCATGCCTCTCCTTCGCTCACCGCGGCGACCGGCAGGAACACCGTCACCTCGTATCCGCCCTCGTCCGTCGGGCCCGCCGTCATCTCGCCGCCCAGCATGCTGACGCGTTCGCGCATGCCCGTGACGCCGTGGCCGGCACCGGGTGACGGTCTGACCGCCGACGGCTCCGGGGGCGGGTCGTTGACTATGCGCAGGCCGAGACCGCCGAGGACGTAGGAGACCTCCACCTTGGCCGCGGCTCCCGGCGCGTGCCGCAGGGTGTTGCTCAGCGCCTCCTGGACGATCCGGTACGCCGACAGCTCGACGCCCTGCGGCAGTTCGCGTATCGCCCCGGTCGTCGTCCTGTCCACGCGCAGGCCCGTCTCGCGGACGTTGGCGAGCAGTGCGTCCAGGTCGGCGAGCGTGGGCTGCGGGGCGTCCGGCGCCTCGTAGTCCTCGGCGCGGACCACGCCCAGCACGCGGCGAAGTTCGGTCAGGGCCGCCACCGCGTTCTCCCGGATCGTGGCGAACGCCTTCTCCAGTTCCGGCGGCGGGTTCTCCACCCGGTAGGGCGCCGCCTCCGCCTGGATGGCGACGACCGACATGTGGTGCGCGACCACGTCGTGCAGTTCGCGGGCGATCGTCGTGCGCTCCTCCAGCAGGGTGCGCCGGGAGCGCTCGTGCGCGGTCACCGTCTGCTGCGCGGTCACCTCCTGGCGGGCGTCGCGGCGGATGTGCCAGACGGTGACGGCGAGGAGGGCCAGGGCCGAGAAGAACACCATGGGGGCGGAGTTGGTGCCGAACGGCGAGTGTCCCCAGTCGAAGAAGTTCTCCACCACGACGCCGTACACCGTCGTCAGCACCCACATCCACGCCGCGGTGCGCGGCCTGGTCCGCACGGCCACGATCGTGAGGACGAACAGGTGGCACGCGAAGCTCCCGGGCAGCCACGGGAACTCGGTCTCCCAGCTGCCGCCGACCACGCCGGCGAGCGGGGTCGCGGCCATCGACAGCCAGAACGCGCCGACCGGCCGCACCATGGTCAGCAGGACCGGGACCAGCGCGAGCAGGCCGAGGACGAAGTTGTTGCCCGCGCCGATCAGGGAGCTGTTGGAGCCGATCAGCATCGCGAGCAGCCCGAGCGCGACGATCACGGCGTGCCCCCGCCAGGTCGCGTACTCCCGCAGCCTGCCCCTCAGCCGCCGGGTGAGGGGGCCGTCGACACCCATCCGGGGCAGCGGACGGTAGGCGAAGGCGTCATGGAACAGGTCCTGCCGCAGTCCTTGGAGCGCGTCCATGGCGGCCCGGAACTCGGGGCTGCGCGGTGTGTACGGCTCGTACGCGGGGTCCGACGGCTCCAGCAGCCTCGTGGGCTCCTGCTGCGTCCGGGTCTTCTCGGTCACACGGAAACCGTAGGCGCAGACCCGGTACGGGGGCGTCCCCTGTGAGAACGGTCCTGCGGCATCCACCTGAAGTACTACGGGTACGGGGTTCGGGCTTCAGTAGCCGGACGGCCTGACCAGTCCCGACTCGTACGCGAACACCGCCGCCTGCGTCCGGTCCCTGAGCCCCAGCTTCACCAGGATCCGGCCCACATGGGTCTTCACGGTCTGCTCGGCGACGACCAGCCGCTCGGCGATCTCCGCGTTGGACAGGCCCTGCGCGATCAGAGCCAGGACCTCCGTCTCGCGCTCGGTCAGATCGCCGACGCGCACCTTCAGAGGGGCCCGCGGCCGGTCGCCGAGGCGGGAGAACTCGGCGATCAGCCGCCGGGTGATGCCGGGCGCGAGCAGCGCGTCGCCGGCCGCCACCACGCGGACCGCCTCGGCCAGCTTGTCCGCCGAGGCGTCCTTCAGCAGGAACCCCGACGCACCCGCCCGCAGCGCCTCGTACACGTACTCGTCGAGGTCGAACGTGGTGAGCACCAGCACCTTGATGTGCGGCAGCTCGACGGCGATGCGGCGGGTGGCCTCGATGCCGTTCAGCTCGGGCATGCGGATGTCCATCAGGACGCCGTCCGGGGCGAGTTCGCCGACCTTGGCGACGGCGTCCGCGCCGTCCACCGCCTGCCCGACGACGTCGATGTCGGGCTGGGTGTTGAGCAGCACGGTGAAGCCCTGCCGGACCATCTGCTGGTCGTCGGCGATCAGTACGCGGATCGGGCTGCTCGTCATGCGGTGTGGTCCTTCACGTCGGAGGTGTCGTCGGCGTCGACGGGCCCCGCGGCCTCGGGGCGCGGGGTGACCGGGAGGAACGCGGAGACCTGGAAGCCGCCGTCCGGCCGGACGCCCGCCAGGAGGTGACCGCCCAGCATCGCGGTCCGCTCCCGCATGCCGAGCAGCCCGTGCCCGGCGCCCGGCGACGGGGGAACCGGTCTGCGCGAGGGCGAGTTGAGGACCTCCACCCGCAGACCGTAGGGCACATAGCCGATCTCGACGCTCGCCGTCGCGCCGGGAGCGTGACGCAGGACGTTGCTCAGCGCCTCCTGCACGATCCGGTACGCCGACAGCTCCACACCGGACGGCAGCGGCCGCCGCTCGCCGACGATCCGCGTGCTCACGCTCAGCCCGGCCGCCCGGGTGTTCTCCACCAGCGCGTCGAGCCGGTCCAGGGTGGGCTGCGGGCTGTGCGGGTCGGTGCCGGCCCGGTCGAGGGCGTCGGTGTCGCCGTCCTCGGAGCGCAGCACCCCCAGCACCCGGCGCAGCTCGGTCAGCGCCTCCAGCGCGTTGTGCCGGATGCCCTCCAGGTTCTCCCGGAGCTCCGGGGGCGGGTCCTGCACGAGGTGCGGGGCGACCTGGGCCTGGATGGAGATGACGGACATGTGATGGGCGACCACGTCGTGCAGTTCGCGCGCGATACGGCTGCGCTCCTCCAGCAGCGTGCGCCGCGCCCGCTCCTCCGTGGCGAGCGTGGCCTGCCGGCCGAGTTCCGCCCGGGCCTCGCGACGGCCGCGCAGGGCACTGCCGAGCGCCCACACCAGCGCCGACAGGGCGACGGCGATGACCCCGGTCTCCTGGTAGTGCGGGGCGCCCCACACGCCCTCCAGGGCATAGGTGACCAGGGCGGTCACGGTGAGCGCCTCGGCGGAGACACGGGTGGGGACGCGCAGGGCGAGCAGCAGCATCACGAGGGTCTGCGCGATGATCCCGGCCGTGGTCCAGGGCCAGGTGAACGGCATGGCCGGCGGCATGCTCAGCCGGCCGTGCAGCAGTACGGCGCCGACCAGCGTGGCGCCCGTGGACAGCCACCACGCCGGGATCGGCCGCCTGAGGGCGAGGACCACCGCGCCGCCCTGCGCGAGCGCGATCGGGAAGGCGGTGCCGGTGCCCAGGTGCCCGTTGTCCCGGAGTTGTGCGACCCCGCCGAGCACGACGCCGAACGCGGCGAGGCACAGCACCACGTGCGGCGCCCTGCGCAGCCGCGCGGAACGCGGCAGCGGGTCGGCCCGCAGGGTCCACAGGTCCTCGCGCAGCACCCGCGGCCAGCGCGGCAGCCGCTCGCCCAGCACCCGCATGATCCCCGTCCCCGTCACGCGGACCACCCTAGACACGGCGCGGCCCCGCCGTCCCCGCCCGATCGGCCGGTCCGCGTCCGGTCCGCACCACCCGCGAGCGGCCGCCCTCGGCCGGACGGCCGTGTTCGTAGGCGCGGAACGCCGTCCAGCAGACCGTGAGGGCCAGGGCGAAGACCGGCAGCCAGGTCAGCCGGTACGCCACCCAGACGAAATCGTCGGGGCGCGTGTGCAGGCCGGGCAGGCGGCCCGCGAGGAGTCCGGTGGCGGTGGTCGCCATCATGGCCGTCTGGTGCCACAGGAAGATCGTCATGGCGGAGAGGTTCACCAGGGCCACCGCCGCCCACGCCAGAGGGCGGCGCATCGCACGGCGCAGCCGGTCGCGCAGGAGCAGGGCCAGTCCGCACTGGGCCAGGCCGAAGGTGACGGCGGCCAGCGTCGGCGGGTCGAGGTTGGAGACGGACGCGCCGGGCACGCCGACCATCGAGGCCGGGTAGCCCGCCCACAGCACGAGCCCGGCCGTCGCCGCGGCCCCGCCGAGGAGCAGCACCCAGCCGGCGCGGGGACGCTCCAGCTCACCACGGGCCCAGGCCGCGCCCAGGGTGTAGGGCACCAGCCAGCCGGCCGCCAGGTTCAGCCAGCCCAGGCTGTGCGGGGCGCCGAGGCCGAAGCGGAGAAGGTCCACGTGGAGGACGACGGCCAGCGGCCACAGGGGGTTGAGCCGGGCGACGAGCGGGGTCGCCGCCGTCAGCGCCGCGAAGACGAGGAGGAACCAGAGCGGGGAGAGGGCCAGTTTGGCGAGGGTGCGGACCGTGGCGTAGTCGGTGCCGGAGCAGAGCAGGGCGACGGTGACGACCGTCCACAGGGCCAGGAGGGCGGCGACCGGTGTGAACAGGCGGGACAGCCTGCTCGCCAGCCAGCTGCGGTACGGCACGCCCCGGGCCCGGGCCGCGGTGTGGCCGCGGGTCGCCACATGGCCGCCGACCAGGAAGAACACGGCGAGTGTCTGGAAGAGCCAGGAGATCGGCGCCAGCCGGGGCATGTGCTGCAGCGGGCTTGCGGTTTGCAGGTTGCCGCCGTCCGCCACGAGGGCGGAGACCAGCCAGTGGCCCAGGACCACGCCGAGGATCGCGAAGGCGCGCAGGGCGTCCACGGCCCGGTCCCGGCCGGCGGGGGTGGCGGCGTCGACGCGGTGGGCGGCACGCCGTATGCCGTCCCAGGTGCTTCGCGGGGTCGGCTCACGCATGGGAGACCTCCCGTGTCTCGCCGAGGACGATCCGGGCGAGGTTGGCCAGGGAGACCGAGCCCGGCCGGAAGTAGTCGCTGTGGCCGCCGCCGCCCGCCGCGAAGACGCGGGCGCCGAAGGCCGGGGAGACGGGATCGGTGCCGAAGCCGACGGTCGTGCCGAAGAAGTCGGTGCGCAGGTGCGGGACGTCGGCGATCCAGTCGTCGTCTCCGCGGGCCGCCCAGAGGCGGGCGCGGGTGCGCAGGTCCGCGGCCGAGTCGACGCCGGTGCCGGGGCTGCCGACGAGCACGATGTCGCTCACGCCGAGGCCGGAGAGGCGGGCGGCGGAACGGCCGCAGACGACCGTGCCGTAGGAGTGGCAGATCAGGGAGACGTGCGCGTCCGGGCGGGTCAGGCCGTGCAGTTCGGTGAGGAGGTCGCGCAGGCGCGGGGCGGCCTCGTCGGCGCGGGCCGTGGTGAGGACGGTCGTGCTGACCGTGGCGGGGGTGGTGTAGCCGAGCCAGGCCACGACGGCCGTGCCGGTGCCGTGCGGGGCCTCGCGCAGCAGGCGGTGGCGCAGGGCGACGGCGGTGGCGCGGAAGCGACTCCAAGTGTCGAGGGAGGTGTCGGAGCCCGGGACCAGCACGGCCACGCGGGAGGCGTGCGCGAGGTCGCCGAACACCTCCGTGGCCCGGCCCTCGCCTCTTCCGTCGAAGGCGAGGAGCCGGCGGGAGGGGGAGGCCATGGCGTGGTCGGCGGCGGCGCGGGTGGTGTCGCCGTGGGCGGCGGCCATGCGGGACGCCTCGGCGGCGTCGGCGCGGTTGGCCTCGTAGGCCGCGTCGAGGGTGGCGGGGGTGAGGGGCGCCAGGGAGGCGGGGGGCGGGGCGGGGATGTCCGGCCTGGTGGCACCGGTGAGCGGCAGGACCACGGCGGCGGCGAGGAGAGCCGCCAGGACGGTCCGGCGCTCGCGGTGCCTGCGCCGCCGTGGGGACCGAGAGGCGTCGTTCTCGCTCGGCCGTCCCTCCCCGGGCGGCGACGGTGTCCGCACCGTTCGCGCGGCCACCGTCGCCCCGGCCCCCGTTCCTCGCCCCATGACGCGTCTCCCTTCCCCCACCGCCCGGTCATCGGGCCTGTCTGGAAGGGAAGTTACGGAGACGAGAACGTCGTCCGCGTCACGCTGGAGAGCCCATGCGCGGGGTAGCTCTCAGGTACTACGGGTATGAGAGGGGAACCCCGACACCAGGGTGAAAGACCTGCTCAGGGCGTGTCACCCCTGAGCGGGGCGGGTCACTGCTCAGGGCGTGTCACCCCCGAGCAGGGCGTGTCACCAGGCCAGTTGGGCGATCTCCTCCGCCACCACCGCGCAGGCGTCCGCCGCGGGGTCGATGAGGGGGAAGTGGCCGACGTCCTCCAGGAGGGTGAGGCCGACCATCTCGCCGGACTTCGCCGCCGCGTCCGCGTAGGACTCGGCGACCGCCTGCGGGACGATGAGGTCGGTGCGGCCCTGGACGAGGGCGGTCGCGATGCCGGTGGGCAGCAGCAGCGCCGGGTCGGCGTAGGGGCGGCGCTCCGCGAACTTCTCGTCCCCGCCGAGGAGTTGCCGTACCGCTCCGCCGCAGACGCCCAGTTTGTCGGAGACCTCGAAGTCGGCGATCGGGGCGAGCGCGACCACTCCGCGCAGCGGCGCGGGGCCGCTGATGCGCCAGGGCGCGTCGCCCGGCAGCAGATGACGGGCCGCCGCCCAGAGGGCGAGGTGGCCGCCCGCCGAGTGCCCGGTGATCACCATGCGCCGCGGGTCGGCCTGCGGAAGCGCCTCGCGGGCGAGCGCGGGAAGCGCGTCCAGCGCCGCTGCCACGTCGTCGAAGGTGTCCGGCCAGCGACCCGCGACGGGAACCCCCGCACCGCCCTCGCCGCCCTGCCCCGGAAGCACCGCGCCCCGCCGGTACTCCACGCTGGCCACGGCGAACCCGCGCCGTGCCAGGAAGTCCGCGAACGGCGAGATGTGCTTGCGGTCGTACGGGGGCCGCCAGGCGCCCCCGTGCAGGACGACGACCAGCGGGACGGGCCCGGCGCCGGGGACCGTCTCGCCGCGCGGGGCGTAGAAGTCGATCACCTGGTCGGGGTGGTCGCCGTAGGCGGCGGTGGAGTCGGGGTCGACCGCCGGGTGCGAGAAGGCCGACTGCTCCTCGGCGGCGGCCCGGGCTGCTGCGGCGTCGTCCGGCATGCTCCAACCTCTCAGCGGTGTACCTGTGTTGACGGACCGGGCGGGAAGGCGTCCCCCAGAGACCGCGGCCGTTGGCGGGGACGGTATCAGGCCGGTGACGTGCGCGGACACGCGGATGTCACGCTGGGTGAGGGGAAAACGGTTCGGCAGCGGCACCGGGGCCGGACGGCGTCACGCGCCGCCCGGCCCACATCCCCCGAAAGCGCCGCAAGCTACCCCGCGACCGTCTCCCCCAGCACCCGGGCCGCCCGCTCGACGTCCGCGAAACCGACGTACAACGGCGTGAAGCCGAAGCGCAGGACGTCCGGGTGCCGGAAGTCGCCGACCACTCCCCGCTCGATCAGCCGCTTCATCACGTCACCCGCGTCGTCACAGCGCAGCGCGACCTGGCTGCCGCGTTCCGCGTGGGCGGCCGGCGTCACGGATTCCACCCGGCCGGCCGGGGTGTACGCCGCCACGCACTCCAGGAAGAAGTCCGTCAGAGCAAGGGACTTCGCCCGCACCGCCTCGACCGACACCCCGTCCCAGACGTCCAGCGCGGCCTCCAGGGCCAGCATGGACAGGATGTCCGGCGTGCCGACCCGGCCGCGCACCGCCCCGGACGCCGGCTCGTAGCCGGGCCGCATCCCGAAGGGCTCCGCGTGGGAGTTCCAGCCGGGCAGCGGGGAGTCGAAACGGTCCTGGAGGTCACGGCGGACGTACAGGTACGCCGGTGAACCCGGGCCGCCGTTGAGGTACTTGTAGGTGCAGCCGACGGCCAGGTCGACCCCGTGCTCGTCCAGGCCGACCGGCAGCGCGCCCGCGCTGTGGCACAGGTCCCAGACCGCGATCGCGCCCGCCGCGTGGACCGCGGCGGTGAGCGCGGGCAGGTCGTACAGCCGCCCGGTGCGGTAGTCGACGTGGTTGAGCAGCACGGCGGCGGTACGGCCGGACAGCGCCGGACCCACCTCGGCCGGGGCGACCGGGCGCAGCGTGCACCCCGTCATCCGGGCCGCGGACTCGGCGATGTAGCCGTCCGTGGGGAAGGTGGTCGCGTCGACGAGGATCTCGTCGCGTCCCTCGCCCGCCATCCGCACGGCGGCGACCAGCGCCTTGAAGACGTTGACGCTCGTGGAGTCGCCCACCACGATCTGCCCGGCGGCGGCCCCGACGAGCGGGGCTATCCGGTCGCCGATCCGCTCCGGCGCCGTCCACCAGCCGCTCTCGTCCCAGGACCGGATGCGCAGCTCGCCCCACTGCCGCCGTACGACGTCCTCGACGCGACCGGGGACGTGCGCCGGCAGGGCGCCGAGCGAGTTGCCGTCCAGGTAGACCACGTCGTCCAGCACGAACCGCTCGCGCAGCCCGGCCAGTTCGTCGGCGGCGTCCAACTCGCTTGCTCGGGAGGCCAGTTCAGACATGGGAGCGCGCCGTCCACAGCTCGGGGAACACGTTCTTGCGCGCACGCTTCTCCAGCCAGGCCACGCCGGCGGAGCCGCCCGTGCCGGGCTTGGCGCCCATGGCCCTGCGGGTGGCGACGAGGTGGTCGTTGCGCCAGCGCCACACCAGCTCGGCGACATCGGTCAACGCCTCGCCGAGCCGGGCGAGTTCAGCGGTCTCGTCGCCCGCGTAGACGGCGGTCCAGGCGGCCTCGACGGCGTCGTTCGCCTCGTAGCGCAGGGAGACGTCGCGCCGCAGGACGGACGCCGGGATCGCGCAGCCGCGCCGCGCCATCAGCCGCAGCACCTCGTCGTAGAGGCTGGGCTCGGCGAGCGCCTTCTCCAGTTCGGCGTGGACGCGGGGCGCGCCGCGGTGCGGGACCAGCATGGACGCGGACTTGTCGCCGAGGAGGAACTCCATGCGCCGGTACATCGCCGACTGGAATCCGGAGCCGTCGCCGAGGGCGGAGCGGTAGGAGTTGAACTGGGCCGGGGTCAGCTGTCCCAGCGGCTTCCAGGAGGCGTTCAGCGCCTCCAGTTCCCGCACCGAACGCTTCAGCGCGGCGATCGCGGTCGGCACGTCGTCGGAGCGCAGGGCGTCGGCCGCGGTCTCCCACTCGTGGACGATGCAGGTGAACCACAGCTCCATGACCTGGGTCGTGACCAGGAAGACCATCTCTCCGGGATCGTCGGAGAGGGTGTGCTGGAGATGGGTGAGCACGTCCGCCTTGACGTAGTCCTCGTACGGAGTCGTGCCGGCGAAGTCGAGATGCGGGGTCTCGGGCTCCTGGGCCTCGTGAGCCTCGTGGGACATCGCTGTCTCCTGTGATGTTCTCCGGGTAGCGGTCCGCCCCTGCCGTTACCGACACGGGGGCCCCGGTCCCCACCCGCATTCTTTGCAATGACCCCCCGCATCGCAAGGCCCGCCTCGTCACACCGGACGGGCGGGCCCGGAGGCGACGGTCAGCCCAGGGTCTGGGCGGCGGCCGGCGAGGAGTCCTTCAGGAACTGCGTGCAGCGCTCGTGCTCCTCCTGCTCGCCGATGGCTCCGGCGGCGCGGGCGAGGGCGTGCAGGGCCCGCAGGAAGCCGCGGTTCGGCTCGTGCTCCCACGGCACCGGGCCGTGGCCCTTCCAGCCGCTGCGGCGCAGGGCGTCCAGGCCCCGGTGGTAGCCCGTACGGGCATAGGCGTACGACTCCACGACGCTGCCCCGCTCGAACGCCTCGTCGGCCAGCTGGGCCCAGGCCAGCGAGGAGGTGGGGTACTTGGCGGCGACGTCCGCGGGCGGGGTGCCGCCCGCCAGGAGCTCGCGGGGCTCGGGGTCGTCGGGCAGGTGGGTCGGGGGCGGGCCCCCGAGGAGGTTCTCGTGAATCGACATGTGCACCAGTGTCGCCCGTGCCGGTGGCGGGCGCCCCAAGACCCCCGCCTCGACCACGAACGGCCGCCGCCCCGGGCCACCGGGGACACCGGCGGCAAGCGGCCCCGGGACACCCCGGCAGCACCCCGGAGACACGACCGGCAAGCGCCCGGAGACACCACCGGCAAGCGACCCGGAACACCACAGGCAAGCGCCCGGGACACCATCGGCAAGCGCTCCGGTCGCCCACCGCCCCCGCGCTAGCCGATCCGCTTCGCCGCCGTCTGTCCCTCCAGCGGGGGTGCCGTGATCGCGCCGTGGTGGCGGCATTCCGGGTGGCGGCAGTCCGGCGGCAGGGACCGTACCGTCGCGAAGGCGATCACCGCTCCGAGGACCAGGACGCCCGCGCACAGCGGCATCGCCCGGTGGAAGGCGTCGTCGAAGGCGGCCGGGGAGAGGTACGCGTCCGGGCCCATCCCGGCGAGCAGCGGCAGCGCGGCCACCGCGATCAGGCCGGCCGCGCGGGCCGCCGCGTTGTTGACGCCGCTGGCCAGGCCCGCCCGCGCGGTGTCGACGGAGGCGAGGACGGTCGCGGTCAGCGGGGCGACCAGGGTGACCATGCCGGTGCCCAGGACGAGGAGCGCGGGCAGAACGTCGGCGGCGTAGGAGGCGCCGGGGCGGACCCGCAGCATCAGCAGCATGCCCGCCGCGCACAGCAGCGGCCCCACGGTCAGCGGGATGCGCGGTCCGATGCGGTCGGCGAGGGCGCCGGAGCGGGCCGAGAACAGCAGCATCATGGCCGTCGTCGGCAGCAGCGCCGTACCCGCGGCGAGCGCGGACCAGCCGAGGGCGACCTGCAGCTGGAGCGCGGACAGGAAGAAGAACCCGCCGAAGGCCGCGTAGACGCACAGGGTGACCAGGTTGACGGCCGTGAACTGGCGGGAGGCGAAGATGTCCAGCGGCATCATCGGGTCGGGGCTGTGCTTCTCGACGTACACGAAGGCGGCGCCCGCCGCGAGGCCGGCCACCGCCGTGAGGGCGACCACCGCGGAGCCCTGACGGGCCTCGATCAGGGCGTACGTCAGCAGCCCGAGCGCCAGTGCGCCGAGGGCCGCGCCGAGCACGTCGAAGCGCCCGTGGGAGCGGCCGTCCCTCGACTCCGGGACGTGCCGCAGGGCGATCGGCGCGCACAGCAGGGCGAGCGGGACGTTGAGCAGGAACACCCAGCGCCAGCCGGGACCGTCCACCAGCCAGCCGCCCAGGAACGGGCCGACCGCCGCGCCGATCCCGCCGAAGCCGGACCACAGGCCCACCGCCCGCCCCCGGTCGTCGGGGTGGAAGGACGCCTGGATCAGGGCCAGCGAGCCCGGCGTCAGCAGCGCGCCGCCCACGCCCTGCAGGGCCCGCGCCGCGACGAGCACGCCGGCCGTCGGGGCGAGCCCGCACAGCAGGGACGCGGCGGCGAACCACACCACGCCCACGACGAAGACCTTGCGGCGGCCGTAGTGGTCACCGAGCGAACCGCCGAGCAGGATCAGCCCGGCCAGCGTGAGCATGTACGCGTTGACGGTCCACTGCAGGGCGGCGAGGTTCGCGTCGAGGTCCCGGCCGATGCGCGGCAGGGCGACGTTGACGACGGTCGAGTCCAGCATGGCCATGCTGGAGCCGAGGACGGTGGTGAGCAGGATCCACTTGCCCTGCGATGAGGCCAGCCGGACGTCGGGCATGGCCTCAGGTATACAGCGGGCCCGGCGCCGTAGCACCGGGCCCGCTGGAAAAGGCGCGGCGAAGATCCGCTTACTTGATCTTGTTGCCCGCCGAGCGGAGGTTCTGCGTGGCCTCGACGACACGGGCCGCCATGGACGCCTCGGCCAGCTTGCCCCAGGTGCGCGGGTCGTAGGTCTTCTTGGAGCCGACCTCGCCGTCGACCTTCAGAACGCCGTCGTAGTTCTTGAACATGTGGTCGGCGACCGGGCGCGTGAAGGCGTACTGGGTGTCGGTGTCGAGGTTCATCTTCACCACGCCGTTGTCCAGCGCGGTGGCGATCTCCTGCTCGGTGGAGCCGGAACCGCCGTGGAAGACGAAGTCGAACGGCGACTGCTTGCCGAACTTGGCGGCGACGCCGTCGCTCAGCTCCTTCAGCAGCTCGGGACGCAGCACGACGTTGCCCGGCTTGTACACGCCGTGGACGTTGCCGAAGGACGCGGCCAGCAGGTAGCGGCCCTTCTCGCCCAGGCCCAGGGCCTCGGCGGTGCGGATCGCGTCGTCGACCGTGGTGTACAGGGAGTCGTTGATCTCGTGCGAGACGCCGTCCTCCTCGCCACCGGTCGGGGTGATCTCGACCTCGAGGATGATCTTCGCGGCGGCGGCGCGGGCCAGCAGCTCCTGCGCGATGGAGAGGTTGTCGGCGAGGGTCTCCGCCGAGCCGTCCCACATGTGCGACTGGAAGAGCGGGTTGCGGCCCGCCTTCACGCGCTCCTCGGAGACCGCCAGCAGCGGACGGACGTACCCGTCGAGCTTGTCCTTCGGGCAGTGGTCCGTGTGCAGCGCGACGTTGACCGGGTACTTCTCGGCGACGATGTGCGCGAACTCGGCCAGCGCGACCGAGCCCGTCACCATCTCCTTGCTGTACTGACCGCCCAGGAACTCGGCACCACCGGTCGAGATCTGGACGATGCCGTCGCTCTCCGCCTCCGCGAAACCGCGCAGGGCCGCGTGCAGGGTCTGGGTCGAGGTCACGTTGATGGCCGGGTAGGCGAACTTGCCTGCTTTCGCCCGGTCCAGCATCTCGTTGTAGACCTCGGGAGTTGCGATGGGCATCTGTCCGCTCCTTGTATGTGCGGGTTGGCGTTCTGCGTGCTACGGCCCTGACCTGGAACCTGGGAGTGACGTCGTCGTCGGCCACATCTTCGCAGACATGGCAGGGTGCTTTGCCCGCCGTGTCCAAGTTGTGGATAACCCCCTGTGGACAACTCAGTCCAGACCCAGTTCGACCTTCGAGAAAGCGAAGAGATAGGGCACTCCCGCGCCCTCCTGGATCTTCTCGGCGGCGCCGGTCGCGCGGTCCACGATGGTCGCCACGGCGACCACCTCGGCGCCCGCCTCGCGCACCGCCTCGACGGCCGTCAGCGGCGAGCCGCCGGTGGTGGAGGTGTCCTCGACGACGAGGACGCGCCGCCCAGCGATCTCCGGGCCCTCCACACGGCGCTGCAGGCCGTGCGCCTTGGCGGCCTTGCGCACGACGAAGGCGTCGAGCCGCTGCCCGCGGGCCGCGGCGGCGTGCAGCATGGCGGCCGCGACGGGGTCGGCGCCCATGGTCAGACCGCCCACCGCGTCGAAGTCGAGGTCCGCGGTCAGGTCGAGGAGCACCTGCCCGACCAGCGGAGCGGCCTCTCCGTCGAGGGTGATGCGGCGCAGGTCGATGTAGTAGTCGGCCTCCAGACCCGATGACAGGGTCACCTTGCCGTGCACCACGGCCTTGTCCTTGATCTGCTGCAGCAGCGCGCCACGTACGTCCGTCATGGCAGTCAGCTTAAAGGCGGCGCCAGGTCCAGGTGGTCGTCGCCTCCAGCGGCTCCAGCGGCGTGACCTGCCGGGGCAGGGTGTTGAGACCGTCGGGCGGCCCGGTCTGCGGTTCCACGCAGACGGCGGCCTCCTGCTCGTCGTACACCACGACCCACTCCTCCCGGCTGGCCACCTTCAGCTCCAGCTGTCCGGGCCAGGTGAGGGTGACGTCGACGCCGCCGGGCATGCCGAAGCAGTCGTCCCAGGGGCCGGGCCTCGGCTCGATGCGGTCGCCGGTCGGCAGGTGGTCGTCGCCGCGCTCCTCCTGCCAGGCGGGCGCGAAGTCCAGCCGCACGTCCTCGCCGCCCAGGTTCCGGTTGAACCACGGGTGCCAGCCGATCTGGGCCGGGAAGGAGGAGTCGTACGTCTCCACCGCCATCGTCAGCGTCAGCGCGTCCGGCGTGAGGGCGACCTGCTGGGTGACGCGGCCGGAGTAGGGCCAGGGGTCGACGAGGTCGTACGTGAGGACGGCCTCGTCCGCGCCCACCCGCGCCACAGTCCAGGCGCCGTCGCGCGCGGTGCCGTGGATGGCGTGCGGCGGGGAGTTGAGCGGCATCTGGTGGACGGTCGCCCCGTCCCGGAACCGCCCGTCTCTGATCCGCCCGCACCAGGGGACCATCGGGAAGCAGCCGAACCGCTCCCCCTGCCTGAGCAGTTGTGTGCCCCCGACGCGCAGCCCACCGACCCGGCCGCCGTTGCCGGGCTGCACGGTCACCTCCGCGTCGCCCGCGGTCAGCGTGATGTCTTCGTTACTCACGGGACGACCCTACTGGGGCGATCAAGACCGCCGTACGCGCCTCCTCAGTGGCGCTTGCGCAGGGCCCTGCCGACCACGATCGCCGACGCCAGCGCGAGCGCCGCGGCGGGGGCCGCCCAGCGCAGCGGGGAGCCCGCGGCGACCGTCTGCGGCACGGGGACGGGGGCGTACCGGCCGCGCGGCGGCGCGTGGTCGACCTCCTCCGCGCTGCGGCCGAT
>NZ_JAMGBF010000111.1 GCF_023516615.1 Streptomyces panaciradicis | reverse complement strand
CCGCGCCCCGGCCGCGGCTGTCCCTGACGGCCACCGCGGGCCCGGTCCCCCGCCGTGTCACCGCCCTGCTCAACCGCTCCGCGCCCGTCGGCCGGCTCCTCCCGCGCGCCCTGGCCTGTCTGCTCACGGCCTGTGTCACGCTGTCGGCCGCCGCCGCCCTGGAGGCGGCCACCGATCTGCACAACGGCATCGAGGTCGCCCAGGGCGAGACCGGCCACCTCTCCACGCAGGGTCGCTGACACCCGCGCCGGAGGCGCTCTGCCTCCGGCTAGCCGGTGACCTCCGTCGCCGTCGGCCGGCGCGTCGCGGCCGTGGGGTCGGTGCCGGGGGTCAGGGGCCGCAGGCGGTAGGTGTACGTGTAGTCGCGGTCGGCGAAGAGCTTGTACGCGTCGTGCGTCTGCGCGCCCCAGCTGTTGTCGCCGCCCACGCCCATCTGGCGGTGGTTGACCCGCAGCACGACCGCCTCGCGCGGGGTGAGCTGGTACGCGTGCCGCGCTCCCACGGACAGGTCCTCCGGGGTGAAGTGGGAGGCGTTGACCTCCAGCAGCGGCTCACCGGAGACGAGCAGGCCCCTGCCGCCGCCGTCCGTCAGGGCGATCCAGCGGACGTCGGTCTTGTTGCCGTTCTCCTGCGGGCGGATGTAGGGCGTCCACTGCCCGGAGACGGTCCCGGAGTACAGGCCGACGTCGGTGCCGTCGTTGCGGTCCCAGTGGTTCTCCTCCGGGCCGCGGCCGTAGTAGCGCAGGTGTTCCAGCCGGGCGGGCAGGAAGAGGAGGGTGCCGACCTCCGGGATGTAGGGGAGGTTCGACGCGCCCGGATGCAGGGTGTTGTCGACCTTGATCTCGCCGTTGCCGAAGACCGTGCAGGTCGTCGTGTACGTCGATTCGACGGTCGTCGGCAGGGTGCCGCCGACCTTGATCTCGACGGCTCTGTCGCCCAGGGCGCGTACGGCGACGTCGGTCACCTTGCGGCGGGCGCCCGCGTCGCGCCAGGTCTGGTTGCGGGTGTGCTGGCCGTTGCCGTGGTCGTTGTCGGTCGGGGCCCGCCAGAAGTTGGGGACGGGACCCGAGTCGATCAGGCGGGCGCCCCGGCTCTCGTACGAGGTGATGGTCCCGCTGCCCTTGTCCACGGTGACGGTGAAGTCCCCGCCCCTGACGGTGACATGGGAGCCGTTCTCCTCGTAGCGCAGCGTCGGCACGCTCCGCAGCGGTACGGGCCGCACCGCCGGACTGCCCGCGTCGAGCGGGAGTTGCCGCGCGGCCACCTCGAAGCCCGCCTCGGCCCAGGGGGTGGACTCCCTTGTGGTGAAGGAGAGTTCGAGGAAGTACTCCGCGCCCGGCGCGGGGTCGCGCGGCAGCCGGAAGGGCACGGTGATCTCCCGGTGGGACAGGGGCGGGACGTCCAGCTGATCCCGTGTCAGCCGTCCGCGCCCGATGACCTTCCCGTCCTCGACCAGCCGCCAGGTGCCGTCGAACTCGCGCAGGTCGGTGAAGAGGTACTCGTTGGTGAGGGTCACCCGGCCCGCGGCGCCGCCGGTGGCGTCGATCGCCTGGTAGATCCGTTTGATCTCGGCCGCCTTGCCGGTGTGGCCGCGGTCGGCGGTGACGATGCCGTTCGCGCAGAAGTTGCCGTCGGTGGGGTTGTCGCCCCAGTCACCGCCGTACGCGAGGAAGGTCTTCTCGCGGGGCCTGCGCTCGGTGAGGCCGACGGTGGCGGCGTCGAACCAGAAGCGCACCCCGTCGTCGCCGGGGCCGCGGGCCGTGGAGGCCAGTTCGGCGGCGGTGAGGGCGCGGGCGTAGACCCGGGCGCGCCGGACGGTGCCGCTGAACTCACGGGTGGGGTTGTCGGTGTCGGTGGCCAGCGCGAGCGGCGCGGTGTTGACGCCGGGCCGCCGGGTGGTGGACTTGGTGGCCTTCACCGCGCCGTCGACGTACAGGGTCAGCGTGCCCGCGTCGGCGTCGAAGACGCCCGCGATGTGGTGCTCGGTGCCGGTCCAGTCGTCGGGCAGCGACCAGCTCGCGGTGATCCACTGGCCGCTGCCGTAGATGAAGAACTCAAGTGTCCTGTCGGACTGTTTGAGCGCGTAGTGGGTGTCGCCCTTGGCGAGGATCGGCTGGTGATAGCCCGTCACGTGCGGGGTGGCCCATGCCTCCAGCGTGAGGGAGCCGGTGAGGTCGAGGCGCTCGTCGCGCTCGAAGACGGTGGCGCCGAAGACGCCCTTGCCGCGGTCGAAGGTGCCCGACGGGTTGACGATCTCGCCGTGCAGCGCGCCGGGGCCGGCCTCGGTGAACCGTTTGCGCGCCGGGGCGGGCCGCCGGATCGACTGGTCCACGAAGTCCCAGATCCAGCCGCCCTGGAGGACGTCGTGGCGGCGGACGACGTCCCAGTACTCCTTGAAGTTGCCGTTGGAGTTGCCCATGGCGTGGCTGTACTCGATCATCACGTACGGGCGGGTGTCGGCGGTGTCCTTCGCGCGGGCCTCGACGCGCGCGGGCGTCTCGTACATCGCCGAGCGGATGTCGCTGATCGTGGGGCGGTCGTCGCCCTCGTACTGGATGACGCGGGTGGGGTCGTAGGAGCGGATCCAGTCGTGCATGGCGACGAAGGTGCTGCCGCCGCCGGCCTCGTTGCCGAGGGACCAGATGACGACGGACGCGTGGTTCTTGTCGCGGTGGACCATGTTCCTGGCGCGCTGCACGCAGGCCGCGGTCCAGTCGGCGTGGTCGCCGGGGTACTGGTCGCGGATGCCGTGGGTCTCGAGGTTGGTCTCGTCGACGAGGTAGAGGCCGTACTCGTCGGCGAGTTCGAGCCAGAGGGGGTTGTTCGGGTAGTGCGAGGTGCGCACCGAGTTCATGTTGAGGCGTTTGATGATCCGGATGTCCTCGACCATGTCCGCGCGGGTGAGGGCGGTGCCGCGGTCGGGGTGCATCTCGTGGCGGTTGGTGCCGCGCAGGGAGACGGGCTTGCCGTTGATGCGCATCAGACCGTCGACGATCGCGAACTCGCGCAGGCCGACGCGGTGGGAGAGGGTCTCGATCACCTTGCCGGAGGGGTCGCGCAGGCGCAGGACGGCGGTGTAGAGGTGCGGGTGCTCGGCCGACCACAGCTTGGGGTCGGGTACGGCCCTGGCGGCCTGTACGGTCCTCTCGCCACCGGCGTCGAGGTCCACGGTCTGCTGCAGGGGGCGGGACCAGACGGGGTGTCCGCCGGTGTCGTAGAGCTGGGTCTCGACGGAGTAGCGGCCCTTGTTGCCGCCGTCGTAGTCGCGCACGCTCGCGGTGACCGACAGCCGGGCGGAGGTGTGGTCGTCGCCGAGCGGGGTGTCCAGCTTGAAGTCGCGCAGGTGCACGGCGGGCGTGGAGTACAGGTAGACCGAGCGGAAGATGCCGCTCAGCCGGATCATGTCCTGGTCCTCCATCCAGTCGCCGTCGGAGAAGCGGTAGACCTCCACGGCGATCTGGTTGGTGCCGGGCCTCAGGTGCGGGGTGATGTCGTACTCGGCCGGGGTGAAGGAGTCCTCGTGGTAGCCGGCCAGGGTGCCGTTGATCCACACGTAGTGGGCGGACTTGACGCCCTCGAAGTGCAGGAAGGTGCGCCGTCCGGACCATGAGCGCGGGACGGTGAAGGTGCGTCTGTACTGGCCGACGGGGTTGAAGCGGGTCGGCGCGGCGGGCGGCCGCGCGTCCTCGCCGAGGCCGTTGGCGCCCCACCAGGGGTAGGTGATGTTGACGTAGATCGGGTGGTCGTGGCCGTGCACCTGCCACGCCGAGGGCACGGGGATCGTGTCCCAGCCGCTGTCGTCGAGGTCGGTGCGGTGGAAGTCGACGTCGCGGTCGTCGGGCCGGTCGGAGTGCGCGAACTTCCAGGTGCCGTCGAGGCTGAGGCGGTACGGGGAGCGGGTGCGGTCGGCGGTCAGGGCCTGGCCGAGGTCCGCGTACGGCATCAGCGTGGTGTGCGGGGGCTCGGTGCCCAGCTGGAAGACGCCGATGTGGCCGTTCCACTCCGGTGTGCCGTCGGTGGCGGCCGGGTCTGCCGTGCGGGCACCGGCCGGAGGCGCGGAGAGGGCGAGCGCGCCGAGGACGGCGGCGCCCGTCTCCAGCAGCCGGCGGCGGCTGACGAGGCGGTCGGAGAGGGCCGGGCGGGGCGCGTGGGGGTACAAGATGATCGTGGCCTTCCTCGGGACGACGGTGCGGTGCGCGTACTGAGGGTGCGTCAGATCGTGTGGGGTGTTGTGGGATACGGGAGTTGCACCCTAGGTCTTCGAACAGAAACAGAGCAAGATCTCTGTCGGACTCTGTTCGCTTCTGAGCTTCCACCTCAGGCCGGTACGCCAATCCCCGTTGAGCCGTTCGGTGTGGCATGCTCCCGTCAAGCAAGTGACGCACGCAGTCCACGACCGCCCGCCGGCGCACCCCAGCCGGCCGGGCGGCCGCCGAGCAGGCCGCAACCCCGGCCTCCGCAAAGGAGTCACGCGTGAGAACCGTCCCCCACAGATCCGTCGCCGTACGCGCCCTCGCCGTCGCCGCGCTGGCCGCCGTGTCCCTTCTCCCCGCACGAGCGGCGACCGCCGCGCCCGACGCCGCGGCCGCCTGCACCCCGGCCCAGGTGGTCGCCAACGGCGGCTTCGAAAGCGGTACTTCACCATGGACGCAGTCGTCCACGAACGTCATCACCAGCCGCACCGGACAGACCCCGCACGGCGGCACGACCTACGCCTGGCTGGACGGCACCGGCGCCACCCGCACCGACACGCTCTCCCAGAGCGTCACGATCCCCTCCGGCTGCGCCACCGCCACCCTGTCCTTCTGGCTGCACATCGACACCGCCGAGACGACCTCCTCGACCGCCTACGACAAGCTGACGGCGAAGATCGGCGGCACGACCCTGGCCACGTACTCGAACCTCGACAAGAACACGGGGTACGTGAAGAAGACCCTCGACGTCTCGTCCTTCGCGGGCCAGACGGTCACCCTCGCCTTCACCGGCACCGAGGACTACAGCCTGCAGACCAGCTTCGTCCTCGACGACGTCGCCCTCGACACCTCCGGCGGCACGACCCCGCCGGCCGACTCGACACGGACCCCGGCCGCACCCTCGTACACCGTCAGCCTGAGCAGCGACAGCGCCGGCACCGTCTGGACCGGTCACGAGAGCGCGACCTTCACCAACGCCTCCTCGACGGCGCTGAGCGAGGTGTACCTGAGGCTCTGGGACAACTACCACGGCACCTGCGACGCCCCGCCGATCACCGTCACGAACGTCAGCGGCGGCACGGCCGGCTCCCTCTCCGTGGCCTGCACGGCCCTGCCGATCACCCTCCCCGCACCCCTGGCGCAGGGCCAGTCCGCCACGATCGGCTTCGACCTGGGCATCACCGTCCCCAGCGGCGCCGACCGGTTCGGCCACGACGGGGCGTTCAGCTTCATCGGCAACGCCCTGCCCGTCCTCGCGGTCAAGGACGGCTCCGGCTGGCACCTGGACCCGTACACCAACAACGGCGAGTCGTTCTACTCCCTGGCCGCCGACTTCAAGGTGACCCTCGACCACCCGAGCGGCCTGCTGGTCCCCGCCACCGGCACCTCCGTCGACACCCCCGGTACCAGCGGACGCACCGTCACCACAGCCACCGCCTCCAAGGTGCGCGACTTCGCGTGGGCGGCCGGGCCGTTCAGCAGGATCTCCGGCACCTCGTCCGCCGGCACCGCGATCAACGTCTACTCCGTGTCGGGCATCAGCTCCTCCGACGCCCAGTCGATGCTCAGCACCGCGAAGACGGCCGTCGACGCGCACGCCGGGCGCTTCGGGGCCTACCCCTACGGCGAGTTGGACGCCGTCATCGACAACAACTACTGGTTCGGCGGCATGGAGTACCCCGGCTTCGTCCTCGACCTCGTCAGCACCACCGCGCTCACCCACGAGATCGGCCACCAGTGGTGGTACGGCATCGTCGGCGACGACGAGTACAACAGCCCCTGGCTGGACGAGGCGTTCACCGACTACTCCACCGACCTCGCCCTCGGCAAGACCGGCACCAACTGCTGGAACAGCGTCTCCTGGGCGTCGTCGGCGGAGAAGATCACCAACTCCATGGCGTACTGGGACGCCCACTCCTCCCGCTACTCCACCGTCGTCTACGGCTACGGCAAGTGCGCCCTGCACGACCTGCGCCGGCTGATCGGCGACACCGCGATGACCAAGCTGCTGAAGGACTACGCGACGTCGCACTGGTACGGCGTCTCCACCACGGCCGAGTTCAAGGCCGCGGCTCAGGCCGCGACGAGCACGGACCTGACGTCGTTCTGGAGCACGCACCGCATCGACGGCTGAGCAAGCCGACCGCGTGACGAGGCTGCCGGTCCTTCGCGGGCCGGCAGCCTCTCGCGCCTCAGAGCGCCGTGCCGGCGGGCGCGTCGCGGCGGGAAAGGGCCAGGTAGCCGACGAAGCAGGCGATGGCGGCGCTCCAGGCGAGCGTGACCGGGCCCAGTCCGAGAGCCAGCCCGCCCCGGTGGTGCCCGACGGCCATCCAGTCGGCGAGGGAGGCGCCGAGGGGACGGGTGACGACGTACGCCGTCCAGAAGGCGGGGACGGCGTTCAGGGCGCCGAGGCGGTGGGCGACCGCGGGCACGCAGATCGCGACGCCGAAGAGCACCACCGACCCGAGGTACCCGAAGCCGACGGTCGCGGTGAGGTCCCCGGCGGCGGTGCCGAGGGCGAACGTGGCGAGGACGGCCGCCCAGTAGAAGGCCTCCCGGCGGCGGGTGCGGATGCCGTGGATGGACAGGGTGCCCTCGACGGCGTACCAGAGGGCGAAGACCGCGGCGAGCGCGGCGAGGAACAGCGGCGTGGACACCAGGTAGGGCACGCCGAGGCCGACGTGCAGGACGTCGGCGGCCATCGTGCCGAACACGCTGACCATGACGACGGCCGTCCAGTACACCCAGGCGACATAGCGCCGGACGGCGAACTGCAGGACCAGGGAGGCGGCCAGCGCGAGGCCGCCGAGCGCGACCGCGGGCACCGGGCCGAGCAGACGGGCCAGCAGGTCCGAGGCGGTCTCGCCCATTCCGGTGGTGAGCACCTTGACGATCCAGAAGTACACGGTGACTTCCGGGACCTTGTTCGTCATGGCGCGCAGGGGGACGAGAGGCCGGTCGTCGAGGAGGTGCTCTGTGGTCATGGAGCGCACGATGACACGCCGGACCGCCCGCGCCACAGGGGTCTTTACCAGGGCTTTGGGGCTTGCGGTGCATGAGTTTCATCAGCGCGCGACGAGCCTGAAAGCAACCTGAACATCCCGGAACATCGCTGGTCAGGGAGCTGCGACTGCGCTACGGCAGCGGGGGTCGGTCGAGTCGGCGGGCGAAGGTCTCGTAGGCGGTGTCGTCGAAGAGGACGAACCGCACCTCTTCGACGCCCGTGGCCGTCGCGCGCACCGTCTCGACGGCGATCCGGGCCGCGTCGTCCATCGGCCACCGGTACACGCCGGTGGAGATCGCCGGGAACGCGACCGTCGTGGCGCCCAGTTCGTCGGCGACCCGCAGCGACTCGCGGTAGCAGGAGGCGAGCAGGCCGGAGCGGTCCTCGGTGGCCGACCAGACCGGGCCGACCGTGTGGATCACCCACCGCGCGTCCAGCCGGCCGGCGGTCGTCGCGACGGCCCGGCCGGTGGGCAGGCCCTTGCCGTAGTGCGAGGCGCGGAGCTTGCGGCACTCGGCCAGGATCTCCGGGCCGCCCCGCCGGTGGATGGCGCCATCGACGCCACCGCCGCCGAGCAGGGAGGAGTTCGCCGCGTTGACGACGGCGTCGACGGACTCCTGGGTGATGTCGCCCCGGACGAGGGTGATGCTGGTCATGACTGCCTGTATACCCGACGGCACCGGGCGGGGCCCGCTTCCGGCGGTACGGGGCCGTCGAGGGCGAGTGCGCGCGTCACCCCGTCTGCCGCAGCCTGCGCCAGACCGCCTTCGCCGCGTTGTGGCCGGACATGCCGTGGACCCCCGGGCCCGGCGGGGTGGCCGAGGAGCAGATGAAGACCGCCGGGTGGGGGGTGTGGTACGGGAACAGGGACAGCCGGGGGCGCAGCAGGGCCTGCAGGCCCGTCACCGCGCCGGTGCCGATGTCGCCGCCGACGTAGTTGGCGTTGCGGGCGGCCAGTTCGGGCGGGCCGGCGGTGGCGCGGGCCAGGACGCGGTCGCGGAAACCCGGTGCGAAGCGCTCCAGTTGGCGTTCCATGACGTCGGTGAGGTCGCCGGTCCAGCCGCTCGGGACGTGGGCGTACGCCCAGAAGACGTGCTTGCCCTCGGGTGCGCGGGTGGGGTCGACCACGCCGGGCTGGACGGTGATCATGAAGGGCCGGTCGGGTGCCCGGCCCTCCCGGGAGGCCGCGCGCAGGGCGGCCCCGATCTCCTTGCTGTCCGCGCCGATCTGCACGGTGCCGGCGCTCCGGGCCTGCTCGGCGGTCCACGGCACCGGGCCGTCCAGCGCGTAGTCGATCTTGAAGACGCCGGGGCCGTACGTGTAGTGCTCGTAGAAGCGGCCGAAGCCGGCGATGCGGGCCAGGGCGGTGGGTGAGGTGTCGAAGACGTAGGCGCGCGCGGGCGGCAGGTCGTCGAGGCGCTTGACCTCGTAGTCGGTGTGGACCAGGCCGCCGAGGTCCTTCAGATACGCCGTCAGGGCGTCCGAGATCGACTGGGAGCCGCCCTCGGCGACGGGCCAGCCGCGCGCGTGGGCGGCGAGCGCGAAGACCAGGCCGACGGCGCCGGTCGCGAACCCGCTGAGGGGGGCCATCACATGGGCCACGAGGCCGGCGAAGAGGGTCTTGGCCGGTTCGTCGTGGAAGCGGCGGGTCAGCCAGGTCGACGGGGGCAGGCCGGCGAGTCCGAAGCGGGCGAGGGTCACCGGGTCGCGGGGCAGCGCGGTCGAGGGCAGGGACATGAAGTCGCGGGTGAGGGTGTCCCACTTGGGCAGGAACGGCGCGACCAGCCTGCGGTAGGCGCCCGCGTCCCGCGAGCCGAACGACGCGGCCGTCTCGGCGACCGAGCGGGACAGCACGGCGGCGCTGCCGTCCGGGAAGGGGTGGGCCATGGGCAGCTCGGCGTGCAGCCACTTCAGGCCGTACCGCTCCAGGGGCAGGGCGCGGAACGCCGGGGAGTTGACGCCGAGCGGGTGGGCCGCGGAGCACGGGTCGTGCCGGAAGCCCGGCAGGGTGAGCTCCTCGGTGCGGGCGCCCCCGCCGACGGTGCCGCGGGCCTCGAAGACGGCCACGGAGAAGCCGCGGCGAGCCAGCTCCACGGCGGCCGTCAGTCCGTTCGGCCCCGCACCCACCACGACAGCATCGAGCATCGACGGCACCTTCGGACCCCTTCGTCAGCCGATGGCCACTGGGGGTCAGGATATGCCGCGGGTCTGACACCGCGGGGGTTCGGGTACCGCCTGCCGGGACCGTGCCCCGGATCAGGCCGCGGCCGACAGCAGCCCCACCACCCTGCGGGCCGTGGCCAGGTCGCGGGCCGCGGTGAACGGCAGGGCGTTGCCCCCGGTGACGCGGAACGGCTCGCCGGTCACGGTCAGGTGGGCGCCGCCCGCCTCCTCGACCAGCAGCAGGCCCGCGGCGTGATCCCAGGCGGCCTCCCAGGAGAAGGCCGTCGCGTCCGACTCGCCCCGGGCGATCGCCAGATACTCCAGGCCGGCCGAGCCGCAGGCCCGCGGCGCGACGCCGTCGGTCCACAGGCCGAGCAGGGCCCGCTTCTGGGCGTCGGTGGTGTAGTCGGGGTGGGAGGTGGCCACTTGGAGGTCCCGGCCGGGTGCGGGCGAGCCGGCGTGCAGGCGCTCGCCGTCGAGGAAGGCGCCCTGGCCCCGCACGGCGGTGGCGAATTGGCTGCGGGCCGGTGCGTACGTCCAGGAGGCGAGGAGGACCCCGCGGTGCGCGAGCGCGACCAGGGTGCAGAAGCCGGTGTCGCCGTGCACGAACTGCCGGGTGCCGTCGACGGGGTCGACGATCCAGACCGGGGCGTCGCCACCGATCGCCTCGTACGTCGCCGGATCGGCGTGCACCGCCTCCTCGCCGACGACGACGGACCCGGGCAGCAGGGCGCCGAGGGCCTCGGTGAGGTGCCGCTCGGCCAGCCGGTCCGCGTCGGTCACCAGGTCGTGCGGTCCGTTCTTCTGGTCGACCTCGTGGGCGGCCAGCCGGCGGAAGCGGGGCATGATCTCGGCCGCGGCGGCCGCGCGGACCGCCTCCTCCACGTCGGCGGCGTGCTTGGCGAGGAACTTTTCGTGCCCGGCGAGAAACTCTTCGTTGGTTTCCGTGTCTTCGATCATGGCTCCATGAGAACACGCGCCACTGACAATCCCCGCCGGGCCGGTGGACACCAGGTGGAATCGGCGTGAACTCGGGGATTTCCGAACTGAGGGCCCCCTGTACTCGGTCTCCGGGGCGGTCACCCGCGGGGCTGCGGATCAGCGGCCGACGGCGTACCCCTGCATGCCGCGCGGGTTCGCCGCCGCCGACAGGATGCCGGTGCGCGGATCGCGGGCGACCGCGCACAGCCGCCCCTCGGACCACGGGTCGCCCACGGTGACGTGGTGGCCGCGCCGGCGCAGCTCCTCGACAACGTCCGCGCCGGCCCGCGACTCCACGGTCACGCTGCCCGGTCGCATGCCGCGCGGGTAGAAGGACCCCGGGAAGCCGTCGTTGTGCCAGTTCGGGGCGTCGATCGCGCCCTGCAGGTCGAGGCCGCCGCGGACGGGTCCGCGCAGCGCGACGGCCAGGAAGAAGTGCAGCTGCCACTGGTCCTGCTGGTCGCCGCCGGGCGTGCCGAACGCCATCACCGGGACGCCGTCGCGCAGGGCGATGGAGGGCGTGAGGGTGGTGCGGGGGCGGCGGCCGGGGGTGAGGGAGTTCGGCAGGCCCTCCTCCAGCCAGGTCATCTGCAGCCGGGTGCCGAGCGGGAAGCCCAGTTCGGGCACGACGGGGTTGGACTGCAGCCAGCCGCCGCTGGGGGTGGCGGCGACCATGTTGCCCCAGCGGTCGACGACGTCGAGGTGGCAGGTGTCGCCGCGGGTGGCGCCGTCCGCGGAGACGGGCGGCTCGCCGGGCACCGGGGTGGCCGGGCCCTTCGCCACGGTGGGCTCCCCCGCCCCCATGGGGCTGAACCCCGGCTCGTCGGTGACCACCACGTGCGCGTGCGCGCTGAGCCGCGGCGCGCGTCCGCCGGGGCTGCCGGGGCGCAGTTCGTACGAGGCCTTCTCGCCGACGAGGGCGCGCCGGGCGGCGTTGTACTCGGCCGACAGCAGCTCGTCGAGCGGCACGTGGGCGGCGTCGCCGTACCAGGCCTCCCGGTCGGCCATGGCGAGTTTGCAGCCCTCGATCAGCAGGTGGAGGTAGTCGGCGGAGCCGTACGCGGGCAGTTCGGCCGGGAGCAGGGCGAGTTGCTGGAGCAGGACGGGGCCCTGGCTCCAGGGGCCGGCCTTGCACAGGGTCCAGCCGTTCCAGTCGTACGTCGCCGGGCTCTCGTAGGTGGCGGACCAGCCGGCGAGGTCGGCGGCGGTGAGGGTGCCGGCGTGGCGCTCGCCGCTGGTGTCCATGGTGGGGCGCGCGGACTGGCGTACCAGGGCCTCTGCGATGAAGCCGGTGCGCCACACCTCGCGCGCGGCCTCGATCTGGGCGATCCGGTCGCCGCTGCCCGCGACCTCGGCGAGCAGCCGCTTCCAGGTGGCGGCGAGGGCGGGGTTGCGCAGCAGTTCGCCGGGGTGCGGGGCCCGCCCGCCCGGCAGGTACACCTCGGCCGACGAGGTCCACTCCGTCTCGAACAGCTCGCGGACGGTCTCGACGGTCGCGCCGACGTTCTCCACGGGCGCGTGCCCGTGTTCGGCGTATCCGACGGCGTACTCGAGCACGTCGGCGAGGGATTTCGTCCCGTGGTCGCGCAGGAGGAGCATCCAGGCGTCGAAGGCGCCGGGGACGGCGGCGGCGAGCGGCCCCGTGCCGGGCACGAGGTCCAGGCCGAGTCCCCGGTAGTGGGCGACGCTCGCCCCGGCGGGTGCGACGCCCTGTCCGCACAGCACCCGCACCTCACCGCCGGCCGGCGCAAGCAGGATCGGCACCTCGCCCGCGGGGCCGTTGAGGTGCGGCTCGACGACGTGCAGCACGAACGCCCCGGCCACGGCCGCGTCGAAGGCGTTCCCGCCGTCCTCCAGCACGGCCATCGCGGCCTGCGAGGCGAGCCAGTGGGTGGAGGACACCATGCCGAAGGTGCCCTGGAGGGTGGGACGGGTGGTGAACACGGGGGTCTCTCACCTCGTTGGCTGCGCGGGTGGCGTACATCGGCCGGACTGACGGGGGCTCAGGATCGGTCCGCTCCCCCAGCAGGCTAGCGATCGCCCCGCGCCGCCTCTCACCCGCTTCCGGTGTGAACAGCGCACAGGGGTCGGGGCGGTGGCCGGTATGTCTCCCTTATTCGGGACTTTCACGGCATTAAGGTGCGAAACGCCCGAAGAGCGGGAGGCAGGCGCCCCCCTCGCGAGCTCCGGCGGAAAGGCAGCACCCCATGACGTCCATCGCCGGTCCGGCGGGAGAAGGCCGTCCCGGCGGCCCGTCCCGCCGTCGAGGTCCCACGCGCCCGGTGAGGTGGAGCACCTGGGTGGCCCGGCGCCGGTGGTGGGTCCTGTCCTTCTGGGGCGTGGTGGTCGTCGTCTCCGGCCTCTTCTATCCGCATCTGGTCTCGTCGCTCGTCGCGTCCGACTACAGCGTCACCGGCTCGGACTCCCAGCAGGTCTCCCAGCTGCTCGAGAAGGAGTTCCCCGCCGCGGGGGCCGAGCAGGACGTGATCGTCTTCGACTCGGACCACCTGACGATCAAGGACAAGGAGTACGTCCAGGTCGTCGACCGCGTCGTGAAGGCCGTGGGCAAGGAGCCGGGGGTCACCTCCGTGCTGGGCCCCACCGACCCGGGCATGCAGAGTGCCCTGTCGAGGGGTACGGCGGCGGTGGCCTCGCTGGGGCTGGCGGGGAACGACCGGGAACGCGGCGACCGGGCCGCCGATCTCCAGGACGTCGTGCAGAACGCGGCGGGCGACGGTCCGGTCCGGGCCTACCTGACGGGATACTCGCCGACGGCCAACGACCTGACGGAGGTGGAGAACGCCGACGTGGAGCACGCCGAGTCCATCGGCATCCCCATCGCCTTCCTCGTCCTGCTCGTCGCGCTGGCCGCCCTGGTCGCCTCGTGCGTTCCCCTGATCACCGCGCTGGTCAGCCTCATGACGACGTTCGGGGTGCTCACCCTGCTCACGACGGTGACGTCCTTCGACGCCTTCCTGCTCTCGATCGTCACGATGATCGGCGTCGGCATCTCCATCGACTACTCGCTCTTCGTGCTGTTCCGTTTCCGTGAGGAGCTGGCCCGCGTCCGGGACGAGGGACGCACCGACGCCGTGGCGCACTCGGTGGGGGTGGCGATGGCGACGAGCGGCCGGACGATCGCCTTCTCCGGCGTGATCGTCGCCGTTTCGCTGCTCTCGCTGTTCGTGGTGGACTCGCCGCTGTTCCACGGGATCGCCCTGGGCGCCGTACTGGTGGTGCTGTGCACGCTGCTGGTCGCCTGGACGATGCTGCCCGCGCTGCTGGCGGCGCTCGGCGAGCGTGTCAACCGGGGGGCGCTGCCGAAACGTCTGCAGCCGAAGGACGACGTGTCGGACGGATCGGGCCGGCCTGGCGGCTGGGAGCGCTGGGCCCGTACCGTTCTCGCCCACCCCTGGATGGCCATTCCGGCGGCGGCTCTGCTGGTCGTGTTCGCCCTGCCGACGGCCGGCATCAAGCTGGGCATCGACCTGGGGATCTCGGCGATCTCCGGCGAGCCCTCGGGCAAGGGCGCCGCGATCCTCGCCGACAAGTTCAGCGCGGGCGCGCTGTCCCCGATCCAGGTCCTGGCGTCGCACGAGGGCTCGGGGGCGCTCGACGCGAACGACCTGAAGACGATCGACTCGTTCACGACGGCGCTGTCGAAGGACCCCCGGGTCGCGGGCGTCTTCTCCGTCACGACGCTGCTCAGGCAGACGACGGGGACCGTGTCCCCGCAGGCGCTGCGGCAGCTGGAGCAGGATCCAGCGGTGAAGCCGGTCCTCGACCAGACGGTCAACGTCGGCGGCGGGGACGACCGCACGGTCATCACCGTCGTGCCCCGGGCCGCCGTCGACTCGTCCGAGGCGACGCGGCTGGTGGAGGACCTGCGCGACGAGATGATCCCCGCGCGGACCTCGTCGGCCGGCCCGCAGATGCTGGTCGGCGGCGAGACGGCACAGTTCAGCGACCTGTCCGACGAGACGCTCGGCAAACTGCCGCTGGTCATGACCATGGTGCTGACGCTGTCGTTCTTCTACCTGCTGCTCATCTTCCGTTCGGTGCTGCTGCCGCTGAAGGCGGTGGTGCTCAACCTGCTCGCCACCTTCGCGGCCTTCGGGCTCACGACCTGGGTGTTCCAGAAGGGGCACCTGGAGGACCTGTTCGGCTTCACGAGTGTGGGCTTCGTCCAGGTCTACCTCCCGATCATGGTCTTCGCCCTGTTGTTCGGCCTGTCCATGGACTACGAGGTGTTCCTCATCGGCCGCATGCGGGAGGAGTACCTGCTCACGCACGACAACGACCGCGCGGTGGTGAAGGGCCTGGCGCACACGGCGCGGCCGATCGCCGCGGCGGCGGTCATCATGGCGGCCGTCTTCGGCTGCTTCCTCGTCGCCGACGTGCTCGAACTGAAGCAGTTCGGCTTCGCCCTGGCGGTGGCGGTCGTGCTGGACGCGACCCTCGTACGCCTGCTGCTGGTACCGGCGTTCATGAAGGTCGCGGGCCGGGCCAACTGGTGGGTGCCCAAGTTCCTGGACCGGCACCTGCCCCGGATCGACCTCGACTGAGACGGCGCCCGCGAACGTCCCGGCCGAGCCGGCGAACCGCCGCCCGGCCGGTCGAACCGGCCCCCCCTCACGAAGAATTTGCGTTTTCGCGGGTAACCCATGAACCGCCTTCCACCTGCGTGAAGTCTCCTTTGTCCGGTTGCGCGGCCGGTCGGTCACCCCGAGTTCACCGGCCTTGTCTTCCATCGCGTTCTACGCGCGTGGTGTCATGCGCACGCCCACCCCCCACACGGGCATCAACTCGACTAGGAGTCAGGCATGTTGTCGAAGGTCCTCCGTCGTGCGGGCGTGGCCCTGGCGGTCGGCACCGCGGTGATCGCCACCGCCGTTCCCGCCGACGCCGCGAGCTACACCGCGTTCGCCTTCTCGCTCAGCGGCGGCGAGCCCACGATCTACGACTTCATCAACTCGGCGACCACGTCCCTCGACATGACGATGTACGAGCTCGAGGACACCACCGCCGTCAACGACCTCATATCCCTGGAGAACAAGGGCGTCACCGTGCGGGTGGTCCTGGACCAGGCCCACAAGTCCGCCAACGGCTCCGCCTACACCGCGCTGACCAACGCGGGTGTGGGCGTGGCCTGGTCGCCGTCGAGCTTCGTCTACACCCACCAGAAGACGATCACGGTGGACGGCACCAAGTCGCTGGTCCTCACCGGCAACCTCACCTCGCAGTACTACGCGACCGGCCGCGACTACGGCGTCTTCACCGATGACACCCGTGACGTCGCCTCGATCGAGAAGGTCTTCAACGCCGACTACGCGGGCACGTCGATCACCCCCACCGACGGCGACCACCTCCTGTGGTCCCCGACCGACTCCCGCAGCCGTCTGCTGTCCGTGATCAACGCGGCCACCAAGACGCTCGACGTCGAGGAACTGGAGTTCAGCGACAGCACGGTGGTCAACGCGATCGTGGCCCGGGCGAAGGCCGGCGTCACCGTGCGCGTGGTGCTGGAGACGCCGGGCAGCTACTCCAGCCAGGTGGCGGCGGTCAAGGCGGCGGGCGGCAAGGTCGTCGGCTACTCCGACCCCAACGGCTTCTACATCCACGCCAAGGCCATGGTCGCCGACTACAGCCTGTCCACCCAGGAGGTCGAGGCGGGGTCCATGAACATCAGCAGCAACTCCCTGTCCAACAACAGGGAGCTGGGCATCATCCTCACCGGTACGGGCGTCGCGCAGTCGGTGGCCACGACCGTCGAGAACACCTTCGCCGGCGACTACGCGGGCGGCACGCCGGCGTAGCGAGGTTCGGCCGTCGCCGCGCCGGCCGTGAGCGGGTGCCCGTTCACGGCCGGCGCGGCGCCACCAGACCCGACTCGTAGGCGAAGACGACCAGTTGGGCCCGGTCGCGGGCCCCGAGCTTGGTCATGGCGCGGCTGATGTGGGTCTTGGCCGTGAACGGGCTGATGACCATGTGCCCGGCGATCTCCTCGTTGGTCAGACCCCGGGCGGCCAGGGCCGTCACCTCGCGTTCGCGGCGGGTCAGGCAGTCGAGGCCGGGGGCGGTCGCCCGGTCCGGCGGCCGGGAGACGAACTCCCCGATGAGCGTACGGGTGATGGACGGCGAGAGCAGGGCCTCGCCCCGGGCGACGACCTCGATGCCCTGGAGCAGGTCGGCCGGTTCGGTGTCCTTCAGGAGGAAGCCGCTGGCCCCTGCCCGCAGCGCCTCGAAGACGTACTCGTCGAGGCCGTAGTTGGTGAGGATCACCACGCGTACGGCCGCCAGGGCGGGGTCGGCG
>NZ_JAMGBF010000110.1 GCF_023516615.1 Streptomyces panaciradicis | reverse complement strand
GCCCGCAGCGCCTCGAAGACGTACTCGTCGAGGCCGTAGTTGGTGAGGATCACCACGCGTACGGCCGCCAGGGCGGGGTCGGCGGCGATCAGCCGGGTCGCCTCGATGCCCGTCATCACCGGCATCTGGACGTCGATCAGCGCGATGTCGGGCACGTGCGCGCGGACCAGGGCGAGGCCCCGCTCGCCGTCCGCGGCCTCGCCCACCACCTCGATGCCGTCCTCGGCCTCCAGCAGGGCGCGGAAACCGGCACGCATCAGCGCCTGGTCGTCGACGAGAGCGACTCTGATCATCTCAACTCCCCTTTCCGCGCCGGGAATCGCCGGGCGAAGCCGCTCCGGCCGCCCTGCCTCCCCTCCCTCTCCGACCGCGCCCGTAAGCCGGCGCCGCTCATCCCGCCTCCCCCAGTGGCAACCGCGCCCGTACCGCGAAGCCGCCCTCCGGGCGGGGGCCCGTGTCCAGTGTGCCGCCGAGGGCCGTGACGCGTTCGCGCATGCCGGTGAGGCCGACGCCCGGTGTGGGAGGACGGGCCGGGTCGGCGGCGCCGTCGTCCTCGACACGTATCGCCAGGTCGTCGTCCCCGTAGTCGAGCCGGACGCTCACCTTGGCCGGGCCCGCGTGCCGGGCCGCGTTGGTCAGGGCCTCCTGCACGATGCGGTAGACGGCACGGTCGACCGCGGCAGTCAGCGGCCGTTCCTCCCCGGTCACCGCGAGCTCGGCGGTGAGCCCCGCCGCGCAGGCCCGCTCGACCAGCAGCGCGGGGGTGCCTGCGGGCTCGTCGTCGGAGCGCAGGATCTCCAGGGTGGCGCGCAGTTCGCGCATCGCCTCACCGCTCGCGTCCTGGATGGCGAGCAGCGCGGGCGGCACCTCCTCGCCGCGCTTGCGCGCCAGGTGGACGGCGACGCCTGCCTGGAGCTTGACGATCGAGATGCTGTGGGTGAGGGAGTCGTGCAACTCCCGTGCGATGCGCAGGCGTTCCTCGCCCGCGCGGCGCAGCGCGGCCTCCTCCCTGGTCCGCTCGGCCTCCAGCGCGCGCCGCTCGGTCTGGCGCAGGTAGGCCTGCCAGTTGCGGTCGGCCTGTCCCGCGACGACGGCGCACAGGAACCAGCCCGCGAGCAACGCCGTCCGCTCGACCACGTCGTGGGACGTGAGGCCCGTCGCGAGCCACGCGCCCAGGAACGCCCCGCTGGCCACGGCCGCCCAACCCCGGTGTCCGGCACTCGCCGTCGTGGCGACGGCGACGAAGACCGGCAGGGCGGACAGCGGGCCCGGGTGGGCGTGCAGCACGTACCCGGCACCGCAGGCCGCGGCGGTGACCGCCACCGTGCGTGGCGCCACGCGGTGGAACGCCAGGACGGCCGAGGACAGGACGACGAGCGCGTAGTCGACGGCCCCGGTGTCCCGGCCGAAGGCGGCCGTGGTCACGGCGAGAGCACCGACGGCGGCCGCGAGGGCCACGTCGGCCAGCCCCTGGCGTGTGGTGAAGTGCCCGCTCATGCAGGCACAGTAGAGGGCCGCGCAGACCGCGGCGTCACCCCTGTGGACGGCTCCCCGGCTACTCCCACCGCAGTAGTGCCGGGCCCCGGCGGCCTCGTCGTCGTAGCGTCAAGTGCCTCCGCGGGGACGACGACCGGGTCCGCCCCGGCCGCGCATGCTGCTGTGCATGCCCACACCCTTCCGGTACACACAGCCACCGTCGCCCACGTCGGCCTCCGGCCGGGTCGCCGAGGTCCACGCGCAGATCGCCGCGGACTTCGGCATGGACCGGCCCGCCACCTTCATGGTCCTGTCCTCGGCCCCCGAACTCCTCGCCCCGGCATGGTCGTTGATGCGCGAGTCGCTGATCGCCGGCCCCGGCAGCCGCACCGGCAAGGAGCTGGCCGCGCTCGGGGTCTCGCTCTCCAACAACTGCCCGTTCTGCGTGGACGCGCACACCGTCCTGCTGCACGCGACCGGCGACCACGCGCTGGCCGAGCGGCTGGCCCGCGGCGACGATCCCGAGAGCGAGGAGCACACCCGCGTGCTCGACTGGGGGCTCGCGAGCCGCGTCCCGGGGGCCGCGCTGCGGCCGTACCCCTTCCCCGAGGAGCACGCGCCCGCCTACCTGGGGACCATGCTCACCTTCCACTTCATCAACCGCATCGCCTCGGCGCTGCTGTCCGAACAGCTCCTGCCGGGCGGGGTCCAGCGCTTCCGGGCGGTACGCAGTCTGGCGGGCCGCGCGCTGAGCCGCGCCGTCCGCCGCGAGGCCGAGCCCGGGGCGTCCCTGCCCCTGCTCGACACGCTCGGCCCCGGCCCGGACTGGGCCTTCGGCTCCCCCGTGGGCCCCGCCTACGCGGCGCTGCGGGCGGCCGCCCGCACCGGCGCCGAACTCCTCGAACCGGCCGAGCGCACCCTGGTCCACCAGGCCCTGCGGGACTGGGACGGCGAGCACCCGTCGGCCGTCCTGCGCGGCTTCCCCACCCGGCGTGAGCGGCCCGGCGCCCGTCTGGCGCTGCTCGCGGCGCTCGCGCCGTACCGCATCACGGACGAGGACGTGGCCGCCTGGCACATGCCCTGGCACAACGACGGGCAGCTGGTCCGGCTCGTCGCGTACGGCGCCTTCGCGGCGGTGGACCGCATCGAGAGCGCGTTCGCGCTGTCGGCCGCGCAGGAGGCCACGTCATGACGACCACCGACGCCCCCTCTGTTCGCTTCCAGAACCCTTAGGGGTTTTTATCCGAATACGAGGGAATCGTCGCCACTTGTTCGGACGGCGGGCGGTTGGTCACGGCCCCGCGCACCGGGCTCCGTGACCGCCCGAGCACGGAGCGAGTTGACACTTCCGTCTCACAGGGACTCATGTGAGACTGGCGCTCCGTCCGCAGTGCGGACTCCTTCCGCACACCGTCCCCCACCGAGAAGTGTGCCCGTGCGTGAATTTCCTCTGCCGCTCGCTCTGACCGCGCGCCTGTCGCCCGTCGTGGTGCTCGCCGCGATGGGCTGGGCGCTGACGTCCAGCCCGGCGACGCCGGCCGACCAGCACACGAACGAGACGCAGCAGAAGAGCACTTCGGCGCCGTCGGCGCCGTCGACGGCGGCCGCGGCGACCAAGTCGTACGGCGCCGCCCCCGCGCCGTGCGGCAGCGTGGCCACGGCGACGCTCAAGTCGCTCGTCCCGGGCGCCAAGACGGCCGGGAAGGAGATCAGGTCGACGGACGAGAAGCTGCGCCGCACCTGCTCCTGGAACGCCCTCAAGGGCTACGACTACCGCTGGCTCGACGTCTCCTTCGAGGTCCTGGACTCCGACGCGGCCGCGCAGAAGGAGTACAAGGATCGGACCGCTGAGAAGAGCGGCGGAGGTGCCGTGCCGGGGCTCGGGGACGCGGGCTACTCGGTCGTGAACCTCACCACCGAGGACAAGCAGCAGACCCGGGAGGGCGTGGTGATCGCCCAGGTGTCCAACGTCCTGGTGGTCACCACCTACAACGGCAGCGACTTCGAGACGAAGAAGGCGCCCGGCACGGACGAGATCAACAAGGGCGCCATCAAGGCCGCGAAGGACGCCGTGAACGCGCTGAAGGGCAGCCGGTAGTTTTCACCGGCCGCCCTTCCGGCGGGAGTCAGGCCTCCAGGCGCTGTCTGCCGCGCAGCAGCATCAGGGCCAGGTAGACGGCCATCGAGGTGCCCAGGCCCACCGCCCAGCCGTAGTCGGCGAGCGGCTTGAGCGCCGGGACGGGCCGTCCGTCGATCAGCGGCTTGAAGCTCGCGCCGCCGATCGCCAGCACACCGCCCGTCACGAAGGCGACGACGGCCCGCCAGTTCCAGCCGCCCTCGTACCAGTAGCGGCCCCCAGAGCGGTACAGGTCGACCAGGTCCAGCTTCCCGCGGCGCAGGATCCAGTAGTCGGCGATGAGGATGCCGGCGACCGTGCCGAGCAGACCGCCGACCAGGCCGAGCCAGGTGAAGATGTAGCCCTGCGGGTCGGAGTACAGCTTCCACGGGAAGATCAGTACGCCGAGGACGCAGGTGGCGAGCGCCCCGACCCGGAAACTGACCTTCCTGGGCGCGATGTTGGAGAAGTCGAAGGCCGGGGAGACCAGGTTGGCGGCGATGTTCACCGACAGGGTCGCCACCAGCACGGTCACCAGGGCGAACAGCAGGCCGAAGACGTTGTCGGTCTTGGCGGCGAGCTGTACCGGGTCCCACACGGCCTGGCCGTACACCTTCTGCGAGCCGGAGGTGACCAGCACCGACAGCAGCGCGAACAGCGTCATGGTGGTGGGCAGTCCGAGCGCCTGGCCCCAGGTCTGCGCCTTCTGGCTCTTGCCGTAGCGGGTGAAGTCCGGGATGTTCAGCGACAGCGTGGACCAGAAACCGATCATGCCCATCAGGGACGGCCAGAACAGCTTCCAGAAGTCGCCGCCCCAGCCGAGCTTGGAGGGCTGGTCGAGCAACGGGCCGAAGCCGCCCGCCTTGTCGCTCATCCAGACCAGCATCACCAGCGCGCCGACGATGACGAAGGGCGCCGCCCAGTTCTCGAAGCGGCGGATCGTCTCCATGCCGCGGTAGATGATCGCGACCTGGATCGCCCAGAAGATCGCGAACGACAGCCACATCGTCCAGGGGTAGGCGCCGATCTTCCCCGCGTCGGACCAACCGTTGCCGATGAGCTTGCCGGCCAGGAAGTAGATCGCCTCGCCGCCGATCCAGGTCTGGATGCCGAACCAGCCGCAGGCCACCAACGCCCGTACGACGGCTGGCAGGTTGGCGCCGCGCACACCGAAGGAGGCGCGCGCGAACACCGGGAACGGGATGCCGTACTTCGGACCGGCGTGCCCGGTGAGCAGCATCGGGACCAGCACGATCACATTGGCCAGGGCGATGGTGAACACCGCCTGCTTCCAGTCCATGCCGACGGCGATCAGACCGGAGGCGAGGGTCCAGGAGGCCGTGTTGTGGGCCATGCCGACCCACAGGGCGGAGAAGTTGTACGTGGTCCAGGTGCGCTTCTCGATCGGGACCGGGAGCAGGTCCTCGTTCGCGTACGGGCCGCTGGGCAGCGGTGACCCCGGCGCGATCTCCACGCGTCCGTCGGCGAGGGTGACTTGAGCGGTCGGCGGTATGGCCGTGGGAGCGGTGTCGGTCATGGGCAGGCCAATCGATGAGGGGCGGTCCGGAAAGGCCGTGCGGGTCTCCGGGTGTCCCCTCCCCGGGGAGGTGGGGAGGGGAGTTCTGGAGTGGGGGGATGGGGAGAGGTCAGGCGTTGACGGCGGGGATGATCTGCGCGCCGTAGGCGTCGATCACTGCTTCCTGCGCGTCGTGCATGTCGTAGACGGCGAACTGGTCGACGCCCAGCTCGCGCAGGGCGTGCAGCTTCTCGATGTGCTTCTCGGCGGGGCCGATGACGCAGAACCGGTCGACGATCTCGTCCGGCACGAACTGGGTGTCGGGGTTGTCGGCGCGGCCGTGGTGGGAGTAGTCGTACCCCTCGCGGGCCTTGATGTAGTCGGTGAGTTCGTCGGGGACGGCGGCGGAGTGCTCGCCGTACTTCGAGACCAGGTCGGCGACGTGGTTGCCGACCATGCCGCCGAACCAGCGGCACTGCTCGCGGGCGTGGGCGAGTGCCTCGGGCGAGTCGTCCTCGGTGACGTAGGCGGGGGCGGCGACGCAGATCTTGACGTCGGCGGGGTCGCGGCCGGCGGCCTTGGCCGCGTCCTTCACGGCCTTGACCATGTACTCCGTGAGGTAGAGGTCCGCGAGCTGCAGGATGAACCCGTCGGCCTCCTCGCCGGTCATCTTCAGGGCCTTGGGCCCGTACGCGGCCATCCACACCGGGAGTTCGGCACCGGGTCTGATCCACGGGAATCTCACGACCGCGCCGCCGAGGTCGGCCTCCTCGCCCCGGCCGAGGGCGCGGATGACCTTCATGGCCTCGCTGATGCGGGCCAGGGTGTTGGGCTTGCGGCCGGCGACCCGCATCGCGGAGTCGCCGCGGCCGATGCCGCAGACGGTGCGGTTGCCGAACATGTCGTTGAGGGTGGCGAAGGTGGAGGCGGTGACCTCCCAGGTGCGCGTGCCGGGGTTCGTGACCATCGTGCCCACGGTCAGCTTCTGCGTGTTCGCCAGGATCTGACTGTAGATCACGAACGGTTCCTGCCACAGCACGGCCGAGTCGAAGGTCCAGCCGTGCGTGAAGCCGTTGCGCTCGGCACGCTTCATCAGGCTGACGACCTTCGAGGCCGGCGGATCGGTCTGCAGGACGAGTCCGAAGTCCATGGGCGCCACTCCTAGTTGAGGTACTGACAGGTGGAGCGCGGGGTGTAGACGCCGTGTCCGGCGCGTCCGGTGTACTCCCGCTCGGTGATGACGGCTTCGCCGCGCGAGAGGACCGTCTCGACCCGGCCGGTGGTGCGCTTGCCCTCGTACGCCGAGTAGTCGACGTTCATGTGGTGCGTCTCGGCGGACATGACCTGCTCGGCGTGCGGGTCGTAGATGACGATGTCCGCGTCGGCGCCGGGGGCGATGGTGCCCTTCTTCGGGTACATGCCGAACATCCGGGCGGGGGTGGCGCAGGCGATCTCGATCCAGCGGCGGCGGCTGATGTGCCCGTCGACGACGGCCTGGTGGAGCAGGTCCATGCGGTTCTCGACCCCGGGAAGGCCGTTGGGGATCTTCGAGAAGTCGCCGCGGCCCAACTCCTTCTGGCCGACGAAGCAGAACGGGCAGTGGTCGGTGGAGACGACCTGGAGGTCGTTCGTCCGGAGCCCCTGCCACAGCTTGGCCTGGTGCTCCTTGGGGCGAAGGGGCGTGCTGCACACGTACTTGGAGCCCTCGAAGTCGGGCTCGGCAAGGTTGTCGGTGGACAGGAACAGGTACTGCGGGCAGGTCTCGCCGAACACCGGCAGCCCCTCGTCGCGCGCCCGCGCCAGTTCGGCCACCGCCTCCATCGCCGAGACGTGCACGACATACAGCGGCGCCCCCGCGACCTGCGCGAGCCGGATGGCGCGGTGGGTGGCCTCCGCCTCCAGCAGGGCCTTGCGCACCTCGCCGTGGTAGCGGGGGTCGGTCTCGCCGCGGGCCAGCGCCTGCTCGACGAGGACGTCGATGGCGATGCCGTTCTCGGCGTGCATCATGATCAGGCCGCCGTTCTCGGCGGAGCGCTGCATGGCGCGCAGGATCTGGCCGTCGTCCGAGTAGAAGACGCCGGGGTAGGCCATGAACTGCTTGAAGGAGGTGACGCCCTCCTCCACGAGCAGGTCCATCTCCTTGAGCGTCTCCTGGTTGACGTCGGAGACGATCATGTGGAAGCCGTAGTCGATCGCGCAGTTGCCCTCGGCCTTGGCGTGCCAGGCGTCGAGGCCCTCGCGCAGGGAGTGGCCGACGCTCTGGACGGCGAAGTCGACGATCGTCGTCGTACCGCCCCAGGCGGCCGCCCGGGTACCGGTCTCGAAGGTGTCGGAGGCGAAGGTGCCGCCGAACGGCAGCTCCATGTGGGTGTGGACGTCGACACCGCCCGGGATGACGTACTTCCCGGTGGCGTCGATCGTCCGCTCGGCGGCGAACGCCTCGGCGGCGGGAGTGCCGGAGGCGGCCAGGGCGGCGATGCGGCCGTCCTCGATCAGGACGTCGGCGTGGATTTCGTCGGATGCGGTGATGACGAGACCGCCGCGGATGAGGGTGCGGCCGACCATGGGTTCACGCTCCGTTCGGTTGTCGAGAAGTGCGGGTCGTCGGGGGCTGGTCGCGCAGTTCCCCGCGCCCTGCCGGGGCGCGGGTACGACTGTCGGCTGTCAGGGCGCCGTGATCGGGGCGTACGCGTCGGGCCGGCGGTCGCGGAAGAACTGCCAGCGGTCGCGGACCTCGCGCAGCTTGGCCAGGTCCAGGTCGCGGACGACGAGTTCGGTCTCCTTGTCGGAGGCGACCTCGCCGACGAACTGGGCCTCCGGGTCCACGAAGTAGGAGGTGCCGTAGAAGTCGTTGTCGCCCAGGTCCTCCACACCGACCCGGTTGATCGCGCCGACGAAGTACTCGTTGGCGACGGCCGCCGCCGGCTGCTCCAGCTGCCAGAGGTAGCGGGACAGGCCGCGTGAGGTGGCCGAGGGGTTGAAGACGATCTCGGCGCCCTCCAGGCCCAACGCCCGCCAGCCTTCGGGGAAGTGGCGGTCGTAGCAGATGTAGACGCCGATCCGGCCGACGGCCGTGTCGAAGACCGGCCAGCCGGCGTTGCCGGGCCGGAAGTAGAACTTCTCCCAGAAGCCCGGGACTTGGGGGATGTGGTGCTTGCGGTACTTGCCGAGGTAGGAGCCGTCCGCGTCGATCACGGCGGCCGTGTTGTAGAGGACGCCGGGCTGCTCCTCCTCGTACATCGGCAGGATCAGGACCAGGCCCAGCTCCCTGGCGAGGGCCTGGAAGCGCTGGACGATCGGGCCGTCGGGGACCGCCTCCGCGTACTCGTAGAACGCCTTGTCCTGGACCTGGCAGAAGTAGGGTCCGTAGAACAGCTCCTGGAAGCACAGGACCTGAGCACCCTGCGCGGCCGCGTCCCGGGCCGCCTGCTCGTGCACCTGGATCATCGACTCCTTGTCGCCCGTCCACGCGGTCTGGAAGAGGGCGGCGCGGATCACTCTGCTCATCGGGACCTCCGGTCGCTCGGTGTGCTGGGGCGGGCGTCGGATGTGCCGTCGTCCGCCCGGACGCCGCGGGGCAGACGGCACATCCGGCGCCCGCCCCAGAAGGCTAGGGAGTCCGTCAGCGGCCTTTGAGTTGCACGGTGTCACGTCTGCGGGGGTGCCGCGTGGCACGCTGTCACCCTGTCGTGGGCCCATGTTTCACCGCCGTTTTCCCAGGTCGTCGCATGTTTCACCCCTGTTGCGCGTCATGCGCGAGGAGCGCGATGTGCACCGAGGCCGCCTGCTCGAAGTCGTCGAGGTCGACACCGAGCCGGCCCTGTATGGCCTCCAGCCGGCGGTAGAGCGCGGGCCGGGAGACGTGGTGGAGCTGGGCGGTGCGGGACTTGTTGCGGCCGGTGGCGAGGTAGGTGCGCAGCACCGACAGCAGGTCCTCGTCGCCCGCGCACAGCAGCCCGTCCAGCTCCCGCTCGGCGAACGACTGCACGTGCGGATCGTCCCGCAGCAGCCGGATCAGGCCGCGCAGGTGCACGTCCCTGAGGCGGACGACGGCCGGCAGGTCGAGGGCGGCCGAGGAGTCCGCCACGGCGTCGGCGACGTGCTGGGCCTCGCGCAGCCCTGCGGGCACGTCGTCCCAGGCGGTGCGCGGGTCGGCGGCGGCCACGGTCGTCCGCGCGGTCTCCGACCGCAGCCGGGCGGCGAAGTTGGCCACGAGCACGGTGGCGTCCTGGTCCCGCGCCAGGCTCAGCAGCACGGCGGTGGCGCCGTCGGCCAGCTCGGCGACGATCCCCGGCAGCCCCAGCAGGCGCAGCACCCGCTCCAGTCGGGCGGTGTCGCCGTCCCGCACGACCAGCGGCACGAAGGTGCGCCGGTTGACGGGGAGTCCGGCGGCCCGCGCGCGCGGCAGCAGCTGCCGTGCCGGTACGACCCCGCTGACGAGGTCGGTCAGCAGGCTCTGCGCGGACTGCTCCTCCCAGGTGTGGGCGGAGTGGCCGCCGAGCATGCGGTGCAGGACCAGGGCCTCGGCGGCCCGGTCGGCGAGCAGCCGCCCGGTGGCGGTGTCCCCCCGGTGTCCGCACAGCACGATCTGTCCCCAGCGCTCTCCCCGGCCGCCCAGCTCGGCGCGGATCCAGCCGTCGCCCTCGCTGCCGCCGGCCTGCCGGGAGATGCGCTCCCAGTCGCGCAGCACGTCGTCCACGGCCGGCCGCTCCCCCGCCGTGGCGAGGACGCGGTGGGCGAGGTTGGTGACGACGACCGGGCAGGCGCTGTGCTGGGCGATCTCGTCGAGGAGGCGTTGCAGCGGGGCGCCGGCCGTGATGAGTCCGGTCAGGGCGGTCCGTACGGACTCCGACAGGCTGACGGCGGCGAACTTCCGCCGCACCAGCCGGGCCTGGACCTCCTCCGTCAACTCGGCGAAGGGGAAGGGCCGGTGCAGGACGACCATCGGCAGCCCGCACCGCTCGGCGGCCCGGCGCATCACGTCGGGCGGCGCGGGGAAGGCCCGCCCGAGGCCGAGGACCACGGCGGCCGCCTCCGCGCGGTGCAGGGACCGGATGTACTCGGCCTGCTTCTCCTCGTCGCCGGCGAGCAGCACCCCGGTGGTGAGCACCATCTCGCCGCCGCTGAGCATCACGCCCACGTCGGGCGCCTCGGCGACGTGCACCCAGCGCACCGGCCGGTCCAGCTGGCCCGCGCCGGCCACCACCTCGGGCTCCCCGGCGAGCACCCGTTCCAGGGTGAGCACCTGGCGCACCGACAGGGCGGGTTCGAGGGTCCCGAAGGTGGTGGTCATGAGGGTCTTCCCTTGGCTCAGCGCACGGTTACGACAGGCTCCTCAGAGCGGATTCGAGGATCGCGGCGCCTTCCTCGGCCTCCGCGACGGTCAGGGACAGCGGCGGGGCGATGCGCAGGGCGCTGGTGTTGTGGCCGCCGCCCTTGCCGATCAGCAGCCCGCCCGCGCGGGTCGCCTCCAGCACGGCGGCCGCCGCGTCCGGATCGGCCTGGCCGGTGCCGGGCCTGACCAGTTCGACACCGAGCATCAGTCCGCGCCCGCGCACCTCCCGTACGTGCGGGACCTGTGCGGCGACGGCCCGCAGCCGCTCGGCGAGCAGTCCGCCGACGCGCCGGGCGTTGCCCTGCAGGTCGTGCTCCAGGAGGTAGGTGAGGTTGGCCAGGCCCGCCGCCATGGTGATCTGCGTGCCGCCGAACGTCGAGATGCTGTTGGCGTCCAGGCAGTTCATGATCTCGGCGCGGGCGACGACACCGCCGATGGAGCTGCCGTTGCCGATGCCCTTGGCGAAGGTCAGGATGTCCGGCGGACCGTTCTGTCCGTGCGCCTGCCAGCCCCAGAAGTGGTCGCCGGTGCGGCCCCAGCCGGTCTGCACCTCGTCGGCGATCCACAGGATGCCGCGCTCGGCGAGGACCTCGCGGAAGGCCGCGTACAGGCCGTCCGGGCCCGAGGTGAAGCCGCCGACGCCCTGGATCGGTTCGGCGATCAGGGCCGCGGGCGGGCGGGTGTGCCCGAGCAGGTCCTCGAGGTCGTCGACGCAGGCCGCGATGAAGTCGGCGTCGCTCAGGGAGGCGTACGGGCCGCGGGTGCGGACACCGCCGTGGACGTAGAGCGTCTGCAGCGGGGACAGCGAGGTCGGCGACCAGCCGCGGTTGCCGGTGATGCCGACGGCGCTGAAGGAACGGCCGTGGTAGCTGTTGCGCATCGCCAGGATCGTGTTGCTGCGCCGGTAGGTCGTGGCGAGCAGCAGCGCGGTGTCGTTGGCCTCGGTCCCGGAGGTGGTGAAGAAGACACGGGCGTCCGGGATGCCGCTCAACTGGGCGATGCGCTCGGCCAGTTCGACCATGGGGCGGTTGAGGTAGAGGGTCGACGAGTGCAGGATTCGCCCCGCCTGCTCGCTCACCGCCTTCGTCACCTCGGGCAGCGCGTGCGCGGTCATCGTGGTGAGGATGCCGCCGAAGAAGTCGAGGTACTTGTTGCCGTCCGAGTCCCAGACGTGGCGGCCCTCGCCGTGGGTGATCTCGATCGGGTCGCCGTAGTAGAGGGCGAGCCAGTCCGGCAGGACGGAACGATGGCGTGCGTAGAGGTCGCTCACGGCTGCACCAGCCCCTCGTAGGCGTCGGGTCGTCGATCCCGGTAGAACGCCCACTGCCGGCGCACTTCCTCGATCAGGTCGAAGTCCAGGTCGCGGACGAGGAGTTCCTCCTTGGTGTCGCTGGCGACGTCGCCCACGAACTGGCCGCGCGGGTCGACGAAGTAGCTCGTCCCGTAGAAGTCGTTGTCGCCGTACTCCTCCTGGCCGACGCGGTTGATCGCGGCGATGAAGTACTCGTTGGCGACGGCCGCGGCCGGCTGCTCCAGCCGCCACAGGTAGGAGGACAGGCCGCGGTGGGTGGCCGACGGGTTGTACACCAACTGGGCGCCGTTGAGGCCGAGCTGGCGCCAGCCTTCGGGGAAGTGGCGGTCGTAGCAGATGTAGACGCCGACCTTGCCGACCGCCGTGTCGAAGACGGGCCAGCCGATGTTGCCCGGCTTGAAGTAGTACTTCTCCCAGAAGCCCTTGACCTGCGGGATGTGGTGCTTGCGGTACTTGCCGAGGAAGGTGCCGTCGGCGTCGATCACGGCGGCGGTGTTGTAGTAGAACCCGGACTGCTCGACCTCGAAGACGGGGACGACGACCACCATCCCGGTCTCGCGGGCGAGGTCCTGCATACGGCGGACGGTCGGCCCGTCGGGCACCGGCTCGGCCCAGCGGTAGTGCTCGGGCTCCTGGACCTGGCAGAAGTAGGGGGCGTTGAACACTTCCTGGAAGCCGATGACCTTCGCGCCCTGTCGGGCCGCCTCGCGGGCGTGCTCCTCGTGTTTCGCCACCATGGACTCGGTGTCGCCGGTCCAGGTGGCCTGGACCAGAGCGGCACGTACGACGTTGGCCATGAGCTGCTCCTTCGGCGGGGACGTCAGAGCCTCTACGCCCGTAGACACGGCCGTAGAGGGATGAACGTAAGCCTCCGGGAGGGCCTTGCCAAGACCATCGCCGTCAACCCGCAGTGTCGATCATGTTTCGCACTCCTGTGGGTGATCGGAGAGGCCGGTGGGAGAGGGATGTCGGGGGTCGCGCGGAAGGTCGGCGGGCGGGTGTCAGGCGGTGAATCCGGCTACCCGGAGGGCGTGCACCAGATCCCAGTGTCGCTCCTCCGACACACCGTGCGCGGCCTCCAGCAGAAGCGGTACGAGGGTGCCCGGGTCGGCTTCCGCGCTGCGGGCCGCCTCCTCGGGGGTGCGGACGCGGACGTAGGCGTCCAGCAGCGCGCCCACCTCGCGCCGGCGCCCCGCGGCCGCCAGCCCCAGCACGGCCTGCCCGATCTCCGTGGCCGGCCGTACGACGCCCTGCCGCAGGATCTGCTCCGCGTCGGCCGCGCGCCCGGCCGCGACCAGCGCGTCCGCCGCCGCGACCAGCCGGTCGGCGGGCAGTGAGGCGGCCTCCCACAGCAGGGTCGCCCAGTCGAAGCCGAGTCCCGCGTCCTGCAGCTCCGCGGCGAGCAGCGGGAACCGGGCGGCGGGCCAGTGGGCGACCTCGACGAGCAGCGCGTGCGCGTCGCCGCTGCGCCCTTCGGCCCGCAGCCGCACCAGCCTGCCGACGGCCTCCGCCACCTCCCGCGGCCCCGCCGTGTCCAGCGGCTCCGTCTCGGGCTCCGGCTGCCGCTCGGGGGCCTCGGCGGCCCCGGCGAACCGCGCTCCGCGCGGGGTACGGCCCCCGGTGGCGGCGGGGTCGGCGACGGCGGGTATGCCGGCCGGCGGGGCGACGACGGGCGCGACCTCCTCCCCCATCCCGGCGAACCGAGCACTCCCACGACGGCGCTTGCGCTGCTTGGGAGCGGGGACGTCCGGGGCGTCGGAATCAGGGGTGGGGGGCTGGGGGGAGGAGGGCTGGGCGGAGGGGGCTTCGAGGACGGAGGGTTCGGGGGCGGAGGGTTCGGGGGCGGAGGTTTCGAAGGAGGTGGAGCCGGTGCGGGCGGGCCCCGGGCTTCCGGGTCGCGCAGCGTGCGGGTCGCGCTGTTCGCGCGGGTCGGGCGCCGGGGCCGCGGCCCGGAGGCCGGCATCGGGGGCGTGCGGGCCGTGTGAGGCCGGGGCGGCGGCGCGAGGGACCGAGTCCGGGCGAGCGGTCCGGGTGAGGTGCGGGCCGCTCTGCGGGCCGTGCCCGGTACCCGCTCCCCCGGAGCCGTACGACCCACGTTCTCGCGGGGAGGCGGCGGGCCGGTCGCCCCCTCCGTCCGTCCAGGCTTCGCCGGAGGGTGCGGCGTCGCGACGGGAAGGGCCGTCGATGCGGTACGGCGCGCTGGGCGCGAGGGGTCCGCGGCGGACGGCCGACGCCCGCTCCCCCGTCGCGCGCCGGTCCGACTCGGCCATGCGGGCGCGGAGTTCGGCGCACCGGGCGGTGGCGCGGACGTGGTCGTCGCGGGCCCAGGCAAGGTCGAGGCGGAGGGCGTCGGCCTCCTGACGGGTGGCGGCGGAGGTGAGCAGACGGCTCAGCTGCGCCTGCCGTTCGGCGGCGTAGCGCTGTTCGCGGAGCATCACGTCGAGCCGGTCACTCAAGGCGTCCCGGCCGCCGGGGCGGGCGTCGTACGCGGTGAGCGCGGCGGCGTGCAGCGCGCGGGCCCGCTCCTGTTCCGGGGCGGCGGCGCCGGGGCCGAGCGCCGCCGCGAGGTCGTGCAGCAGCGCCTCCACCACGTCCCACGGCGGCACCTCGCGCCCGTCGAGACAGGCGTGCATCCCGTCGGGATCGCGCTGCCAGAACACCGCGCACCAGCCGCCACGCTGGTCCAGACGCGCCAGCAGGCCGTTCAGGTAGTTCGCGAACTCCCGCACCCGTCCCGGGAGTTGATCCACAGCCATCGCCCAACTCCCGCCAGACCGGAGCACTCCGGTTCCGTAGGCAACACCAGTTGTGTTACGGCGGTGCTACGGACAGTTTGCAGGCGGCGCGCGGAGAACTCATTACGGGATCTTGACCGATGAGCGTCACACGGGCAGCAGGGCGCACTGGGTGACGAGGTCGTCCATCGACAGGCCGAGGGTCCGGGCGAGCGCGGCGACGGTGAAGAACGCCGGTGTCGGCGCCCGCCCCGTCTCGATCTTGCGGAGGGTCTCCGCGGAGATCCCCGCCGCCGCGGCGACGTCCGTCATGCTGCGGCCGCCGCGGGCGTCGCGGAGCAGGCGCCCGAGACGCTCGCCGCGTTCGCGCTCTTCGGGGGTGAGAGGGGTGCGCACCATGCCGTCATTCTAATCCCGCATTTCTAGCCGGTCGAGTAAGCCGGTATAGTAATTGGCATGGTGGAGCTCAAGACAGACACATCGATCGACGCGATGCACGCGGCGGGCCAGGTGCTCGGCCGGACCCTGACGGCCGTACGGCAGGCCGCGGACGTGGGCGTCTCACTGCTGGAACTGGACGAGGTGGCCCGCGGGGTGCTGCGGGAGGCCGGCGCCTCCTCCCCCTTCCTCGGCTACCGTCCCTCCTTCGCCCCGGTCCCCTTCCCGGCGGTCATCTGCGCCTCGGTGAACGACGCGATCGTGCACGGCATCCCGACCGGCTACCGGCTGCGCGACGGCGATCTCGTCTCCATCGACTGCGGGGCCGAACTGGACGGCTGGGCCAGCGACTCGGCGATCAGTTTCGTCGTGGGCGAGCCGCGCCCGGCCGACGTACGACTGATCGAGACGGCGGAGCGGGCGCTGGCGGCCGGCATCGAGGCGGCGGTGGTCGGCAACCGCACCGGCGACATCGCGCACGCGATCGGCACGGTGTGCCGGGACGCCGGATACGGCGTCCCGCAGGGGTTCGGGGGACACGGCATCGGCCGCCGGATGCACGAGGACCCCTCGGTGCCCAACGAGGGCCGCCCGGGCCGCGGCTTCCCGCTGCGCCACGGCATGGCCCTCGCCATCGAGCCGATGCTCATCGCGAGCGGCCGGGACGGCTACCACGAGGCCCCGGACGGCTGGACCCTGCGCACGAACGACGGCTCCCGCGCGGCCCACGTGGAGCACACGGTGGCGATCACCGACGACGGACCGCGGATCCTGAGCGCGCGGTGAGTCACCCGGGGGCCGGGCCCGTGCCGACCGGCGACGCCCTCGACTGACCGCCCGGCCCTGTGCCGCCCCGCGCCCCCGACCGACCGCCCGGCCCTGCGCCGACCCGACGCCCTCGACTGGCCGCCCGCGCCGATGCCGCAGCGGCCCTCCCGGCAGACCGTGCCGGTCGCGTGCGACGTCGCCCCGCCCGACGAACCGCCGAGGGGCTGCCGGGCCGGTGTGGGTCCAGGGCCGGTGCGGGTCCAGGGCCGGTGCGGGTCCGCCGCGGCACCACCACCGCACACCTGCCCGGCACCACCGCCGCACGTCCGCCCGACCCAGCCGGCGCACCGCCGGACCGCCTCGGAACCCTTGCCGGGCCCGTGCGGAACCCGCCGGGCCCCGCCGATGCACCGCGGGCCACCGCGGACCCGCCACCTTGCCCCCGACCGTGCGCCGGCCGCCCCCCTCTCCCCCCCCCAGACGCACCCCCGAACGCACCCCCGGACCCGCTGGACGTGCCCCCTCCCGGGGGCCGTGCCAAGGTGGTGTAACCGGGCCCTGCAGGGGCACCCGCGTGGACCGGCACGTCGATCAGCGAGCGCGTCCCGCCAGGCGCCGGGACGCCGGAACGGAACGAACGCTCATGACCAGCGGCTTCCCCGGTCCCGGCGACTTCGGATCGGACCCCTTCCAGGAATTCTTCGCCCGCTTCTTCGGCGGCCCCCGCCAAGGCCCGCGGCAGATCGACATCGGCCGTCTGCTCAGTCAGCCGGCCCGGGAGCTGGTCCGCGGTGCCGCCCAGTACGCGGCCGAGCACGGCAGCCGGGACCTGGACACCCAGCATCTGCTGCGGGCCGCGCTGTCCGCCGAGCCGACCCGGAGTCTGCTCAGCCGGGCCGGCGCGGACCCCGACTCGCTGGCGTCGGAGATCGACGAGCGCTCCGGTCCCGTCCAGCACACCCCCGAGGAGGCGCCGGCGCCCACCTCGCTGTCGCTGACCCCGGCCGTCAAGCGCGCCCTGCTCGACGCGCACGACCTGGCGCGGGCGAGCGGCGCCGGCTACATCGGCCCCGAGCACGTCCTCAGCGCGCTCGCGGCCAACCCCGACTCGGCCGCCGGGCACATCCTCAACTCGGCCCGCTTCGCCCCGTCCGGTCTGCCGCCCGAGCAGCCGGAGACGGCCCAGCCCCGGACGGAGCGGCCGCGTGCCACCGGTACGCCCACCCTCGACAAGTACGGCCGCGACCTGACCGACCTGGCGCGGCAGGGCCGTATCGACCCGGTGATCGGCCGGGACGACGAGATCGAGCAGACCATCGAGGTGCTCTCCCGGCGCGGCAAGAACAACCCGGTGCTCATCGGGGACGCGGGCGTCGGCAAGACGGCCATCGTGGAGGGGCTGGCCCAGCGGATCGTGGACGGCGACGTCCCCGACGTGCTGATCGGGCGGCGGGTGGTCGCGCTGGACCTGACCGGTGTCGTCGCAGGAACGCGCTACCGGGGCGACTTCGAGGAGCGGCTTACCAACATCGTCGGCGAGATCCGCGCCCACTCCGACCAACTGATCGTGTTCATCGACGAGTTGCACACCGTCGTCGGTGCGGGCGGTGGCGGCGAGAGCGGTTCGATGGACGCGGGCAACATCCTCAAGCCGGCCCTGGCGAGGGGTGAGCTGCACATCGTCGGCGCGACCACGCTGGAGGAGTTCCGGCGCATCGAGAAGGACGCGGCCCTGGCCCGCCGGTTCCAGCCCATCCTGGTGCCCGAACCCTCCGTCCCGGACGCCCTGGAGATCCTGCGCGGTCTGCGCGACCGCTACGAGGCCCACCACCAGGTCCGCTACACCGACGAGGCGCTGGTCGCCGCCGTCGAGCTGTCCGACCGCTACCTGACCGACCGCCGCCTGCCCGACAAGGCCATCGACCTGATCGACCAGGCGGGCGCCCGGGTACGGCTGCGCGCCCGCACGAAGGGCACGGACGTACGGACCCTGGAGCGCGAGATCGAGCAGCTGACCTGCGACAAGGACCAGGCGGTCGCCGACGAGAGCTACGAGCGGGCGACCCAGTTGCGGGACCGTATCGCGGAGTTGAAGCAGCGGATCACCGACACCTCGGGCGGCGACCAGGCCGACGAGGGCCAGCTGGAGGTGACCGCCGAGGCGATCGCGGAGGTGGTGTCCCGGCAGACGGGCATCCCGGTCGCCAGCCTCACCCAGGAGGAGAAGGAGAAGCTGCTCGGACTGGAGGCGCACCTGCACGAGCGGGTCGTCGGCCAGGACGAGGCGGTCGCGGTGGTCGCCGAGGCGGTCATGCGCTCGCGTGCCGGGCTGGCCAGTCCCGACCGGCCGATCGGCAGCTTCCTCTTCCTCGGCCCGACCGGCGTGGGCAAGACGGAACTGGCCCGCGCCCTCGCCGAGGCCCTGTTCGGCAGCGAGGAGCGCATGGTCCGCCTCGACATGAGCGAGTACCAGGAGCGCCACACCGTCAGCCGCCTGGTCGGCGCCCCGCCCGGGTACGTCGGCCACGAGGAGGCCGGCCAGCTCACCGAGGTGGTCCGCCGGCACCCGTACTCGCTGCTGCTGCTGGACGAGGTGGAGAAGGCGCATCCGGACGTCTTCAACATCCTGCTGCAGGTGCTCGACGACGGCCGCCTGACCGACTCCCAGGGCCGCACGGTCGACTTCACCAACACGGTCATCGTGATGACCAGCAACCTCGGCTCCGAGGCGATCTCGCGCCGCGGCGCGGGCATCGGCTTCGGCCCGGGCGGCGCGGACGCCGACGAGGAGGCGCGGCGCGAGCAGATCCTGCGTCCGCTGCGCGAGCACTTCCGCCCCGAGTTCCTCAACCGGATCGACGAGATCGTCGTCTTCCGACAGCTGACGAGTGATCAGCTGCGGCGCATCACCGAGCTGTTGCTGGAGCGGACGCGCCGTCTGATGCAGGCCCAGGACATCACGGTCGACTTCACGGACGCGGCGGTGGACTGGCTGGCGGAGCGCGGCTACCAGCCGGAGTACGGCGCCCGACCGCTGCGCCGCACGATCCAGCGCGAGGTGGACAACCGCCTGTCCCTGCTGCTGCTCGACGGCACGGTCAAGAAGGGCGGCCGGGTGACGGTGGACGTGTCCGGCGGCGCGCTGGACTTCCGCTCCGGGCAGGAGGCCTGAGGGCGCGGGGCCGGGCGACCGGTCCCCGCGCCCCCCGTAGAGAGCTACCGGACCGGGTCCACCACCTGGGCCGATCCCCCGCCCCGTCGTACGGTCTCGGCGGCGGCCAGCCACTTGCCGCCGGGCAGCCGCTGCACGCCGGTGGCGGCCCCGATCTCGGGGTTGAGCGAGAACGAGTGCCCGATGGCCTCCAGCCTGGTCCTCAAGTCGCTGTTGTACAGGCCGGGTTCGAGTTCCGTCTTGGCGGCATTGCGCTGGCTGGCGCGCGGCGCGGCGATCGCGTCGACCAGCGGCAGGTGACGGTCGAGGAACTCGGTCAGCACCTGCAGCACGGTGGTGATGATGGTCGCCCCGCCCGGTGAACCCACCGCCACCACGGGTGTGTTGTGCCGGTCGAGGACGATCGTCGGGGAGATCGACGACCGCGGGCGCTTGCCGGGACCGGGCAGGTTCGGGTCGTGCACGGCGGGGTTGGCCGGGGCGAAGGAGAAGTCCGTCAGCTCGTTGTTGAGCAGGAACCCCCGTCCGGGCACGGTGATCCCGCTGCCGCCGGTCTGCTCGATGGTCAGCGTGTAGGACACGACGTCGCCCCACTTGTCGGCCACCGTCAGGTGCGTGGTGTTCTCGCCCTCGTACGTCGTCGGGGCCGCCGTGCCGCCCGCGCCGCAGGCGGCGGGGTGCCGGGGGTCGCCGGGCGCCACGGGACTGGTCAGCACCGCGTCGTCCTTGATGAGGCACGCCCGCGAGTCGGCGTACTTCTGCGACAGCAGCTCCTTCGTCGGTACGTCCTCGAAGGCGGGGTCGCCGACCCAGCGCCCGCGGTCGGCGAACGCGATCCGGCTGGCCTCGATGTAGTGGTGCAGGTACTGGACCTCACCGGCCTTCGAAAGGTCGGTGTTCTCCAGGATGTTGAGGGCCTCGCCGACCGTGGTGCCGCCCGAGGACGAGGGCGCGATCGAGTACACCTTCAGGCCGCGGTACGCCGTCTCGGTGGGCGCCTGGAGCTTGGCGCCGTAGGCCGCGAGGTCCTTCTCGGTGAGCTTGCCCGGGCGCGCGTTCCAGCCCGAGGCCGGGTCGACCGGGGGCTTCTCGACCGTGTTCACGATGTCCTGCCCGAGGCCGCCGTGGTAGATCGCGCCGACACCCTTCCTGCCCAGCTCCCGATAGGTCCGGGCGAGTTCGGGGTTCTTGAAGGTGGAGCCGACCACCGGCAGCTGCCCGCCCGGCAGGAACAGCTTCGCCGTGTCCGGGAAGTACCGGAAGCGGGTCTCGTTGGCGGCGGTCTGGGAGCGGAAGGTGTCGTCGACGACGAAGCCGTCGCGGGCGATCCGCTCGGCGGGCTTGAGCACCGTGCCGAGTCTTCTGCTGCCCCACTTGTCCAGCGCCGTCTGCCAGGTGGCGGGCGTGCCCGGCGTGCCGACGCTCAGGCCGCTGCTGACGGCGTCGGCGAAGGCGAGCGGCTTGCCGTTCTCGAGGAAGAGGTCGGAGCCGGCGGTCAGCGGGGCGGTCTCGCGGCCGTCGATGGTGTGCACGGTGCGGGACTTGGCGTCGTAGTAGACGAAGTAGCCGCCGCCTCCGATGCCGGAGGAGTAGGGCTCGGTGACGCCGAGCGCGGCGGCGGTGGCGACGGCCGCGTCGACGGCGTTGCCGCCCTTGCGCAGGACCTCGATGCCGGCCGCGGAGGCGTCCGCGTCGACGCTCGCGACCGCTCCCCCGTAGCCGACGGCGACCGGGACTTTCGCGGGAGTGCCCCTCGTCGCGTCCGTGGGCGGCGCCGCCGCCCCCACCGACACCACGGCGGCCGAGATCGCCAGGACCGACAGTTTTCTCGCGACAGGGCGACGCATCCGTACCTCCAGTGAAGGGCCGTCCGGGCAGCCTATGCCATCCTCATGGCCACGTCAGGAAGGCGTGGCCCGGCCCTCGAACACGGGTTTGCGCGGGCCCGCTAGCATGCGCGCCCATGAATGACGACGTGCGCAATATCGTCCTGGGAGTGGTCGCGGCGGGTATCAGCGCCGCGCTCGGCTGGCTCGCCCGCACCTACCTGTGGAAGCGCAGACTCCGCCGCAAGCAGGCGTTCTTCGGGCTGCCGGACAACTCCGAGACGCTGCTGGTGGTGAACCGGGACGCGGGCAGCCCGGATCTGGCGGTGCACCGGTACGACGTGTTCGCCCTGCTGGAGCTGTCCGCGCTCATCAAGGACTGCGGGGCGAACGCGCAGGTCGTCACCCAGGACGCGGCACAGCAGGGCTTCGGCGAGCGGACCGAGTTCTGTGTGGGCGGGCCGGGGTCGAACCGGCGGATGCTCGCGCACATGTCGGCCATGCTGCCGGGTGTGCGCGTCAACATCGATCCCGAACCGGGCCCGGACCGGGGCGCGTTCCAGATCGGGAGCGAGCGCTACCGGCTGGATTCCGGCATCACCGAGTACGTTCTGCTGGCCCGGATCACCACGGGGCAGTCACGTCCGGTGTTCCTCTTCTGCGGCCAGCGGGCGATCACCAACCAGGCGGCGACGCGCTATCTCGCCCGCCATCACGAGCAGTTGGCGCGCAAGTACGGCAACAAGTCCTTCGTGCTCCTGCTCAAGGTCGTCAACTCCCAGGCGTACGGCCCCGATGTGGTGGAGCTGGTCGCCGATGTGACGCGCTCGGCACAGGCCCCCCTGCCGGCCGCGCCGGCGGCGACGCCGGCTCCACGCACCTCCCACCGCTCGTCCTGAACTGATTCACACGCCAACAATCGTTACTGGCACGTAACTTACCGACGGGTTACTTCGGGTAGTGAGCGACGGTTACCGTCTGGTCACTTTGCTCTGACCAAGTGAGGAGTGACCCGTGGGACACCATCGCAGGGCCCTGCGCACGACCGCCGTGGGCGCCGTCTCGGCGTCGTTGATCGCCGGTGGCGTCCTCGGGTTCGCCCCGGCCGCCCAGGCGACGAGCGCCGTCCGCTTCGTCGACATCACCGGTGACGGCGGTACGGTCCTGAAGGCGAACGTCACGCTGCCGGCGGGCGCCGACGGCACGCGCCGCTACCCGCTGATCGTGCTCCCCACGAGCTGGGGCTTCCCCCAGGTCGAGTACCTCGTCCAGGCGCAGAGACTCGCCGACTCCGGTTATGTGGTGGTCGGTTACAACGTGCGCGGCTTCTGGCAGTCCGGCGGACAGGTGGAGGTGGCCGGCCCGCAGGACACGGCCGACGCCTCCAAGGTCATCGACTGGGCGCTCGCCAACACCCCGGCCGACGCGGCCCACATCGGCATGGGCGGGGTCTCCTACGGCGCCGGGATCAGCCTGCTCGCCGCCGCGCACGACAAGCGGATCAAGGCGGTCGCCTCACTGAGCGGCTGGGCGGACCTGATCGGCTCGATCTACTCCGGCCGCACCCAGCACGTCGAGGCAGCCGCCCTGCTGGACGGCGTGAGCGTGGTCACCGGCCGCCAGGACCCCGAGGTCCGGCAGGTCTTCGACGACTTCTACGCCTCCAACCTCGCCAAGGAACAGGACCTGATCGACTGGGGGAAGAAACGTTCAGCCGCTACCTACGTGGACCAGCTGAACAAGAACGGCGCCGCCGTCCTGATGGCCAACGCCTGGGGCGACACCGTCTTCCCGGCCAACCAGTACGCCGACTTCTACGAGAAGCTGACCGTCCCCAAGCGCCTGGAGTTCCGCCCCGGCGACCACGCGACCGCCGAGCTGACCGGGCTGTTCGGCCTGCCCAACGACGTCTGGACGGACACCGAGCGCTGGTTCGACCACTACCTCAAGGGCACGGACAACGGCATCGACCGCGAGGCGCCGGTCCAGCTCAAGCCCCGCTCCGCAGGCGGCTACGAGGGGTACCCGGACTGGAAGTCGGTGGGCGCGGACCGGCAGAAGATCGCGCTCGGCGGCACCACGACGATCCACACCAACGTCGACTCCGGGGCGGACGGCGGGATCGTCTTCCTGTCCAGCATCCTCGACCAGGTGGCCCAGGTGCCGCCCATGGCCGCCATCCCGCTGCTCCCCCGCCGCTGGGCGGCCGTGTGGCAGTCGGAGAAGTACGCCACGGCCCGCCGGGTGCGCGGCACCGCGAAGCTGCACACCACGCTCACCCCGACCGAGGAGAGCGGCACCCTCGTCGCCTACCTCTACGACGTGGGGCCGCTCGGCCTCGGCAAGCTGGTCAGCAACGCGCCGTACACCTTCCACGACCGCACGCCCGGCGAGCCGTTCGGCGTGGACCTGGAGCTGTTCTCCACGGCCTACGACGTCCCGGCGGGGCACCGGCTGGCCCTGGTCGTCGACACGGTCGACCCGCTCTACATCGAGCACAACCCGTCCGGCGCGCGGCTGACCTTCTCCTCGCCGGCGGACGACCCGTCGTACGTGTCGATTCCGGTGCGCGAGCAGTGATCTCCGGCCGCTGCCGGGCGGGTTCGGCTCCGTCGGTGGCCGCGTGGCTCAGTGCTGGAGGATCTTCGACAGGAAGTCCTGGGCGCGCCGGCTGCGCGGGGCGGTGAAGAACTCCTCCGGTGCGCGGTCCTCGACGATGCGGCCGTCGGACATGAACACGACGCGGTTGGCGGCGGAGCGGGCGAAGCCCATCTCGTGGGTGACGACGATCATCGTCATGCCGTCCTGGGCCAGCTGCCGCATGACCTCCAGGACCTCGTTGATCATCTCCGGGTCGAGCGCGGAGGTCGGCTCGTCGAACAGGAGCGCCTTGGGCTCCATGGCCAGGGCGCGGGCGATGGCCACGCGCTGCTGCTGGCCGCCGGAGAGCTGGGCCGGGTACTTGGGCGCCTGGTCGGCGAGCCCGACGCGGTCGAGAAGCCGTCGCGAGCGCTCGTCGGCCTCGCTCTTGCGGCGTCCGCGGACCTTGATCTGGCCGAGCGAGACGTTCTCCAGGACGGTCTTGTGGGCGAAGAGGTTGAAGGACTGGAACACCATGCCCACGTCGGCGCGGAGCCGCGCGAGCGCCCTGCCCTCCTCGGGCAGCGGCTTTCCGTCGAGCAGGATCGTGCCGGACCGGATGGTCTCCAGCCGGTTGATGGTCCGGCACAGCGTCGACTTCCCCGACCCGGACGGGCCGATGACCACGACCACCTCCCCCTTGCCGACGGTGAGGTCGATGTCCTGCAGGACATGCAACTCTCCGTAGTACTTGTTGACGTCACGCAGTTCGATCAACGGATCGACGGCCATACGCAGCCCTACTCACTCTCAGCTGTGTCGTGGTTGCCGCAAACTATCCAGGCCCGGGCCCCAGTTGATGCACGACACGCACTTTTCGGGCATTAGCCGTATTTACGACTCCGCGACCTCGGCGTACAGCTGCGAGAGCTCGGGGGCGCCGCTGGCCGCCCATTCCTGGCCGGATTCCACCACGTCGAACTCCCGGCCGGACTCGAGCAGGACGACGGGCTGGCCGTCGGAGCGGATCTCCCAGGCGGCGCCGGGCACCGTGCGCACGATGACCGTGCCCAGGTACAGCCCCGCGTCGTTGCCGAGCCAGGGCAGCACCTCCTCGTCGTCCCGCCAGCGCGGAACGACCTGGTCGAGGGCCTCCAACGACGCGGCGGAGTCGTCGAGTTGGACGCCCTCACGGGACGCCAGCGACCGGAGCAGCTCACACTCGGCGAGGAGTTCGGCGATGCCTTCGGGATCGAGGGCGCCGTACTCCTGGTGCGGGTGGCCCAGAAAAGGGATCTTCATACGTCCAGCGTGTCATTCGCACCGGCGTGCGCACCACAGGCGCGCGGATGGTCACTTCGGGGTGATTTCGCGCCGGGTCCGTGCACGCCGCGTTGACGGACCCCTCCCGCCTCCCTGGCTTCACCCTGCGTCTTTCGTCCCACCGGCGAGCGGGAGGAGTCGGAGCGTGAGCCGACGGGTCCGGGGGCTTCGCGACCGCCCTCGTCCTCCTCGCCGCCCTGGTGCCGGCAGCCTCGGCCGAAGCCGAAGCCGAAGCCGAAGCCGAAGCCGTCACCCGCCGCCCGGCGGAACCGCTGCCGCTGGAGCCGCTCTTCGGCAACAGGACCGTCAGCGACGACTCCCGGCCGGCCGCCGCGGACCCCGACGGCTCCGGCGCCTCCCTGTCGGCGGGCGATCTGGCGGCGGGCTGGACTCCGGGCCGCGCGCCGACGGTGCGGGGTGCCCGGCTGACCTGGCCGGACCGGCGGCCGGGCGAGCCGGACAACGTCCGCGCCGACGGGCAGTCCGTGCGGGTGTGCGGCGGCGACGACGCGCTCGCCTTCCTGGTCACGGGCACCGGCGGGGGCGAGCCGGGCGGCCCGGGCTCGGTGTCGTACACGAACGGCACCCGCTCCTCGTACACGCTGACGGCTCCGACGTCGGCGCGGCAGGTGATGGCCGGGCTGCGAGGGCGAGGCCCGCTGCGGACGCCGAGCGGGTCGCGGTCAACGCCTTCGCCCGGGGGACGGACGCGTTCGACGGCGTCCTCGACTTCGACGCCGTCGTGCGCGACCCCGCCCGGGCGACGCGGGGCCGGCGGCCCTCGCGCGGTCGGTGGACCTCAGGCTGCTGTGAGGTCTCAGACGTCCAGGTCCACGACCACCGGCGCGTGGTCCGAGGCGCCCTTGCCCTTGCGCTCCTCCCGGTCGACGTAGGCGTCCTTGACCGCCTTCGCGAACGGCTCGTTGCCGTACACCAGGTCGATGCGCATGCCGCGGTTCTTGGGGAAGCAGAGCTGGCGGTAGTCCCAGTACGTGAAGGGGTGCTCGTACTTCAGGGGGCGCGGGACCACGTCCGACAGGCCCGCCTCGCGCAGGGAGGCGAGGGCGGCGCGCTCGGCCGCGGTGACGTGGGTGGAGCCCTCGAAGGCGGCCCGGTCGTAGACGTCGTCGTCCGTCGGCGCGACGTTGTAGTCGCCGAGGACGGCGAAGGGGCGGCTGCCGGCCGCGTCACCGGCGACCGCGGCCTTCAGGGCCTCGAACCACTGGAGCTTGTAGGCGTAGTGCGGGTGGTCCACCTCGCGGCCGTTGGGCACGTACACCGACCAGACACGGACCGTGCCGCAGGTCGCCGAGATCGCGCGGGGCTCGGTGGCGCCGTCGTAACCGGGGTCGCCGGGCAGGCCCTTGACCACATCCTCCAGGCCGACGCGGGAGAGCACCGCCACGCCGTTCCACCTGCCGGTCGCGTGCACCGCCGCCTCGTAGCCCAGCTCGCGCAGCTGGTCGAACGGGAACTGCTCCTCGGCCAGCTTGGCCTCCTGCAGGCAGAGCACGTCGGTGCCGCTGCTCTCCAGCCAGGCCAGGAGCCTCGGCAGGCGGGCGGTGATCGAGTTCACGTTCCAGGTCGCGATGCGCATGTCCCACAACCTACCCGGCGGGACTGACAACGCCTCCCGCCCGCCGCCGGGCTCAGAGGTCCGCCGTGCCGCCCGGTGTGAGCCGCAGGTGCTCCGAGCCGCCCAGGGCCCCGATCTGCCGGTCGTAGATCGGGCGGGCGAGGTCGGTGAGCAGGGCGTCGTGGATGTCGTAGGCGCGCCGCGGCCGGACCTCGCGGACGTAGTCGATGACCTCGGAGATCTTGTTCCAGGGGGCCATCACCGGGAGCATCAGCGTCTCGACGGGGTGGTCGGGGACGGTGAGGGCGTCGCCGGGGTGGAAGACCTTGCCGCCGTCGATCAGGTAGCCGACGTTGGTGATCCGCGGGATGTCCGGGTGGATCACCGCGTGCAGCTCCCCGTGGACCTGGACGTCGAAGCCGGCGGCGGTGAAGGTGTCGCCGTGGCCGACGGTGTGCACGCGGCCGGGGAAGGCGGCCGCGATCTGCCCGGCGACGGAGGCCAGCGTCCAGATCTCGGTGGCCGGGTCGGCCTCCATGGCCGCCCGCAGCCGCCCCTCGTCGAAGTGGTCGGGGTGCTCGTGCGTGACGAGGATGGCGTCCGCGCCGAGCGCGGCGTCCTGCTCGCTGAATCCCCCGGGGTCGAGGACGAGCGTGCGCCCGTCCTTCTCGAGGCGCACGCACGAGTGCGACTTCTTGGTGAGCTTCATGGGTCCATCCTGCCGTCGTGGCCGCCCGCCGGCCCAGCCGGGCCCGCGGGTCACTCCTCGGGCGTGGTCTCCTCCCGGATGACCTGCTGCGCCACCTTGAAGGCGCTGCCCGCCGCCGGTACGCCGCAGTAGACGGCCGCCTGCAGCAGCACCTCCTTGATCTCCAGCGGGGTGAGGCCGTTGCGCAGGGCGGCCCGGACGTGGACGGCGAGATCGTCGAGGTGGCCGCCCGCGACGAGGGCGGCGAGGGTGACACAGCTGCGCGAGCGCCGGTCGAGGCCGGGCCGGTTCCATATCTCGCCCCACGCGTATCTGGTGAGGAGTTCCTGGAAGTCCCCGGAGAACGCGTCGGCCTCGGCCAGCGTCCGGTCGACGTGCGCGTCGCCGAGCACCTCGCGGCGGATCTTGATGCCGGTGTCGTAGAGGTCGGAGCGGCCGGTCTCCGGCGCGGGGGCGGCGGCCGGTGCGATCTCGGCGATGGGCGCGGGCTGCCGGGGCTGCGGCCGGTCCGCGAGGGCGGGCTTGACGGGGGCCGCCGGGATCGCGATCTGGCCGGTGGAGGACTCGACGTAGCCGGGCTGCCAGGCGGTGGAGAAGTGCCGGACGAGCAGGTCGGTGACGGCGCCGGGCTGCTCGACCGGCACCAGGTGGGAGGCGCCCGGCACGACGGCGAGGCGGGCGTCCGGGATGCCCGCGACCAGGGTGCGGGCCTCGGCGGGCCCGGTGACCTGGTCGTCGGAGCCGACCAGGACGAGGGTCGGCACCCCGACCCGGCCCAGTTCGGCGCGCACGTCGAACGACGCCAGCGCCTCGCAGGCGGCGATGTAGCAGCCGGGGTCCGTGGTGCGCACCATCTGCACGGCCCAGTCGGTGATCGCGGGCTGCGTCGCCGCGAACCCGTCGGTGAACCAGCGGTCGGGGGACGTCCGCGCGATGGGGTCGAGCCCGTTGGTACGCACGATCACCCCACGCTGGCGGAACTCGTCCGCCGTGCCGAAGCGCGGCGAGGCCGCGATCACCGCGAGCGAGGCGAGCCGTTCGGGGTGGCGCAGGGCGAGCTCCAGGCCGAGGCCGGCGCCGAGCGCGCAGCCCGCGTAGCCGAAGCGCTGCACCCCGAGCCGGTCCAGGGTGGCCAGCAGCCGCTGGGTGAGCTCGGTGACCGATCCGGCCGGGTACGCGGGTGCGCCGCCGTGTCCCGGCAGGTCGAAGCGGAAGACCCGCCACTGCCTGGTCAGCTCCGGCACCTGGCGGTCCCACATGTGCCAGGTGGTGCCCAGGGAGGGACCGAGGATCAGGACGGGGGCCTCTTCCGGCCCGTCGAAGCGGTATTGCAGGGTGTTGGACGAACTCTCACTCACCCGACTCACGCTCCCACATCTCACTGTGCCCCTCTGACGCAGGTCGTGAGAATGCGGGTGGGATCGGGTGAAGGCCTGGGGAGGAGCATGGCGCCGCGGGCGGCGGACGATCTCCGTCGGCGACGGCGCGACCTCCCGCGGGGCGGTCAGCCGACGCGTTCCCAGCCGCGGCGTGGCGGGCGGGCGCCGAGCCGCTCGTCGCGGCTGCGGTAGACGATGTAGGGGCGGGTGAGGTAGCCGAGCGGCGCGGTGAGCATGTGCACGAGGCGGGTGAAGGGCCAGGCGGCGAAGAGCAGCATGGCGCTGATCGCGTGCAGCTGGAACAGGACGGGGGCGCCGGTCATCCGGTCGGGGTCGGGCCGCAGGGAGAAGACGCCGCGGAACCACAGGGAGATGGTCTCGCGGTAGTCGTATCCGCCGCCGACGAGGTTCGCGGCCACGGTGGCGGACAGGCCGAGCACGATGGTCGCGGTCAGCAGGACGTACATGGCCTTGTCGTTGCGGGTGGTGGCGGAGAAGACGGGGCCGACGGTACGGCGGCGGTAGACGAGGATCGCCAGTCCGCCGAGCGTGCACACGCCCGCGATCGTGCCCAGGACGACGGCCGAGGCGTGGTAGGCGTCCTCGCCGATGCCCGCCGCCTCCGTCCAGCTCTTGGGGACGACCAGGCCGCCGATGTGGCCCAGCAGCACGACGAGGATGCCGAAGTGGAACAGCGGGCTGCCGATGCGCAGCAGGCGCCGTTCGTACAGCTGGGAGGAGCGGGTGGTCCAGCCGAACTTGTCGTAGCGGTAGCGCCAGACGTGGCCGAGGACGAACACGGCGAGGGCGACGTAGGGCAGGGCGACCCACAGCAGGACGGCGCCGGCGCCGGTGCCGGCCGCGAGCGTGAGGGGCGGTGCGGGCGTGGTCATCGGGGGCCCCTCACGGTGGGGTCGGGCAGGAGTACGGGGGTGGCGTACGGGTCGAGGCCGACCTGTTCGTCGGGCGGGCCGGCCGCGGCGAGGCGCAGGACGGCCTCGCGTTCGTCGCCGGCGAGAGCGGGCAGGGTGGCCGAGACGGAGTCGAGCACAGAGGCCCAGGGCGAGCCGTCGTCGGTGAGGGCCAGACGCAGCAGTTCCAGGCCGGCCCGGTGCTCGGTGAGCAGGCGGACTCCGGCGTCCGGTTCGGTCGCGGCGAACTCCAGGACGACGGCGAGGTGGTCGGGCAGTTCGTCGTCGCTCAGCCGCCAGCCGGCTGCGGCGTAGGCCTGTTTCAGGCGCAGCAGGGCCGGGCCGCGCTTCCGGGTGTCGCCGTGGGTGTAGTAGGTGAGGTAGAGGCAGCAGCGTTTGCGGTGGTCGAAGGTGGCCACGTAGGCGGTGGCCAGGTCGTCGGGGGCGGTCCGCCCGGCGACGGCGGTGAAGGCCAGCAGGGGCCGGGCGACCGGCTGCGGCAGACCGGCGGCGACCCGGACGGCGAGGTCGAGGTGCCGGGCGAAGTGTGCGTCGGGGTAGCCGAGCAGAAGGGACTGCGTCTGCCAGGCGTGCGGGTGCCAGGGCTCGCCGCGGGAGCCGCGCGATGTCTTCCTCATGGCTGTGGCTCGGCCTCCTCTCCGGGGCCGGCGGCGGGCGGGGGCGGGAACAGGCCGGGCGGGGAGCTCTTGCCGTCCCAGTTGAGGAGGTTGACCCGGGTGGCCTTGTCCACGGGGGCCGCGGGGGTCTCCGCGGTCTGCCGCTCGCGCAGGGCCCGGTAGTTCTCCACCGCGATCGGCGCGGCGCCTCCGGAGGTCTCGCCGAAGGGGCCGGAGCCGCCCATGCCGGGGCCGCCCTCGTGGTCGAGGCTGCACTCGGTGGCCAACTCCTCCAGGCGGTGGGCCTGTTCGGCGTGGGCCGGGGGGATGACGTAGCGCTCGTCGTACTTGGCGAGGGCCAGCAGCCGGTACATGTCGTACATCTGCTCCTCGCTCATGCCGACCGCCTCGGGGATGGCGGCGTCGGGTTCGCGGCCGAGGTTGATGTCGCGCATGTAGGAGCGCATGGCGGCCAGGCGGCGCAGCACCGCGTCCACCGGGCCGGGGTCGCCGGCGGTGAAGAGCTGGGCAAGGTAGTCGACGGGGATGCGCAGGGCGTCGACGGCGGCGAAGAGGGTGGTGTGGTCCTCGGCGTCGTGGCCGGTGTCACGGACGGCGTCCACGACCGGGGACAGCGGCGGGATGTACCAGACCATGGGCAGGGTGCGGTACTCCGGGTGCAGCGGCAGGGCGACCTTGTAGGTGTCGATCAGGGCGTGGACCGGGGAGCGCCGGGCGGCCTCGATCCAGTCCCGGGGGATGCCCGCCCGCTCCGCGGCACGGACGACGTCCGGGTCGGCGGGGTCGAGGAGCACGCCGCGCTGGGCTTGGTAGAGGTCCTTCTCGTCGGGCGTGGAGGCGGCCTCGAGCACCCTGTCGGCGTCGTACAGGACGAGTCCGATGTAGCGCAACCGGCCGACGCAGGTCTCGGAGCACACGGTGGGCAGGCCGACCTCGACGCGCGGGAAGCAGAAGGTGCACTTCTCGGCCTTGCCGGTGCGGTGGTTGAAGTAGACCTTCTTGTACGGGCATCCCGTCACGCACATCCGCCAGCCCCGGCAGCGGTCCTGGTCGACCAGGACGATGCCGTCCTCGGTGCGCTTGTAGATGGCGCCCGAGGGGCAGGACGCGGCGCACGAGGGGTTGAGGCAGTGCTCGCAGATGCGCGGCAGGTAGAACATGAAGCTCTGCTCGAACTCCAGCTTGATCTTCTCGGAGATCTCGCCGAGCAGAACGTCCTTCTCGCCCGTCGCGGCCGATCCGCCGAGGTCGTCGTCCCAGTTCGCCGACCAGGAGATCTTCATGTCCTTGCCGGAGATCAGGGACTTGGGCCGGGCGACGGGGGTGTGCTCCTGCGCCGGGGCGTTGGTCAGGGTCTCGTAGTCGTACGTCCACGGCTCGTAGTAGTCGTCGAGGGTGGGCAGCACCGGGTTGGAGAAGATCTGGATGAGCTTCTTGAACCGGCCGCCCGCCTTCAGGGCGAGGCGTCCCTTCTTGTTGAGTTCCCAGCCGCCCTTCCAGGTGTCCTGGTCCTCGTAGCGGCGGGGGTAGCCCTGGCCGGGGCGGGTCTCGACGTTGTTGAACCACACGTACTCGACGCCGGTGCGGTTGGTCCACGCCTGTTTGCAGGTGACGGAACAGGTGTGGCAGCCGATGCACTTGTCGAGGTTCATCACCATCGCCATCTGGGCCATCACGCGCATCAGTAGGTCACCTCCTGGTTCGCGCGGCGCCGGATGACCGTGACCTCGTCGCGCTGGTTGCCCGTCGGACCCAGGTAGTTGAAGGCGTACGACAACTGGGCGTAGCCGCCGATGAGATGGGTGGGTTTGATCAGCAGGCGGGTCAGGGAGTTGTGGATGCCGCCGCGCCGGCCGGTGGTCTCGGTGCGGGGCACGTCGATCAGGCGGTCCTGGGCGTGGTGCATGTAGACGGTGCCCTCCGGCATGCGGTGCGAGACGATCGCGCGAGCGGCGACGACGCCGTTGCGGTTGACGGCCTCGACCCAGTCGTTGTCTTTCACGCCCACCTTGGCGGCGTCCTGGGTGCTCATCCAGATCGTCGGGCCGCCGCGGGAGAGGGACAGCATGAACAGGTTGTCCTGGTACTCGGAGTGGATGGACCACTTGTTGTGCGGGGTGAGGTAGCGGACCGTCAGGCCGAGTTCGCCGCTCTCCCCCACCTGCGGTTCGCCGAAGAGGGCGTGCATGTCCAACGGCGGCCGGTAGACGGGGAGTTGTTCGCCCAGGGCGGCCATCCAGTCGTGGTCGAGGTAGAAGTGCTGGCGGCCGGTGAGGGTGTGCCAGGGCTTGAGGCGTTCGACGTTGACGGTGAACGGGGAGTAGCGGCGGCCGCCGGTCTCCGAGCCGGACCATTCGGGGCTGGTGATGACCGGGACGGGGGCGGCCTGGGTGTCGGCGAAGGTGATCCGCCTGCCCTCGTGCTCGGCGGCCAGGTCGGCCAACTGCCGTCCGGTGCGGGCTTCCAGGGTGTGGAAGCCCTGGGTCGCCAGGTGGCCGTTGGTGGTGCCGGACAGGGCGAGGACGGCCTCGCAGGCGTCCACGTCCCGGGTGAGCGAGGGACGGCCGTCGACGGGGCCGCCGCGGACGACGCCGTTCTTGTGCCGCAGGTACTGCAGTTCCTTGTCGAGGTGGAAGGTGACGCCCTTGGTGGTGGCGCCGAGGGAGTCCAGCAGGGGGCCGAGGGCGCCCATCTTGTCGGCGATCGCGCCGTAGTCGCGTTCGACGGTGACGAGCCGGGGCATGGTGCGGCCGGGTTCGGGCTCGCACTCGCCGGCCTTCCAGTCGCGGACCCGGCCGCGGGGATTGGCCAGTTCGTCGGGGGTGTCGTGCAGCAGTGGCGCGGCCACCACGTCCATGCGCACGCCGAGGTGTCCGGCGGCCTGGCGGCTGAACTCGCGGGCGAGGGTGTGGAAGGCGTCCCAGTCGGTGCGGGTCTGCCAGGGCGGGGCGATGGCCGGGTTGAAGGCGTGCACGAAGGGATGCATGTCCGTGCTGGACAGGTCGTGTTTCTCGTACCAGGTGGCGGCCGGCAGCACGACGTCGGAGAAGACGGTCGTGCTGGTCATCCGGAAGTCCAGGGTCAGCAGCAGGTCGAGCTTTCCGGCGGGGGCCTCCTCCCGCCAGACCACGTCCTTCGGGCGGGCGTGCGGCGGGGCCTCGGCGGCGCGCACCGAGGAGTCCGTGCCCAGCAGGTGCTTGAGGAAGTACTCGTTGCCCTTCGCGGAGGAGCCGAGCAGGTTGGCCCGCCAGACCGTGAGCACCCGCGGGAAGTTCTCGGGGGCGTCCGGGTCCTCGCCCGCGAACCCCAGCCGGCCCGCCCTCAGTTCGGCCACCACGTGCTCCGCGGCCGTGCGCCCGGCCGCCGCGGCCTCGTCGGCGAGGTCGAGGGGGTTGCGGTCGAAGGTCGGGTACGACGGCATCCATCCCATGCGCGCGGAGGCGGCGATGACGTCCGCGGTGGTCCGGCCGGCGAACGGGCCGCCGGAGCCGGGCGCGGCGAGGGTGTCGGCGGAGAAGGGGTCGTAACGGAACTGGTCGGCGTGCAGGTACCAGTAGGCGGTCTGGATCATCTGCCGGGCCGGGCGGTTCCAGTCGGCCGCGGTCGCGATCGCCGAGTAGCCGGTGAGCGGGCGGACCTTCTCCTGGCCGACGTAGTGGGCCCAGCCGCCGCCGTTGACGCCCTGGCAGCCGGTGAGTGTGGTCAGCGTCAGGAAGGCGCGGTAGATGGTGTCGGAGTGGAACCAGTGGTTCGTCCCCGCCCCCATGACGATCATGGAACGGCCGCCGGACTCCTCGGCGTTGGCCGCGAACTCCCGGGCGATCCGGGCCGCCTTGCCGGCGTCCACCCCGGTGACGGCGGCCTGCCAGGCGGGGGTGTACGGCTCGCTCGCGTCGTCGTAACCGGTGGGCCAGCGGCCGGGCAGTCCGGCGCGGGCCACGCCGTACTGGGCGAGCAGCAGGTCGTAGACGGTGGTCACCAGGCGGCCGGCCACGCGCCGCACCGGCACGCCGCGGCGCAGCCGGTCCGCTCCGCCGTCGGTGTCGAAGCGGGGCAGCTCCAGCGGCACCGGTTCCTCGCCGCCGCCCTCGGCGGACAGCAGCGGGTCGACGTCTCCGAGATCCAGGTTCCACCGTCCGGCGCCCGACTCGCCGTAGCGGTCGCCGAGGGTGCCGTTGGGCACGACGGGCCGCCCGGTCGCGCCGTCCAGCAGCACGGTGCGGAACTCGGCGTGTTCCGCCGCGGCGTGCTCGCCGCCCAGGTCGGCCGCCGTCAGGAACTTGCCCGGCGTGTACGTGCCGTCCTCGCGTTCCTCGACGGTGACCAGGAAGGGCAGGTCCGTGTACCGCTTGACGTAGTCGGTGAAGTAACCGGTGGGCCGGTCGACGAAGAATTCCTTGAGGAGGACGTGGCCCATCGCCATCGCCAGCGCCCCGTCGGTGCCGGGCCTGGCCGCGAGCCACTCGTCGGCGAACTTGACGTTGTCGGCGTAGTCCGGGGAGACCGCCACCACCTTCTGGCCGCGGTAGCGGGCCTCGGCCATCCAGTGCGCGTCCGGGGTGCGGGTGACGGGCAGGTTCGAGCCCCACATGATCAGGTAGCCGGCGTCCCACCAGTCCCCCGACTCCGGTACGTCCGTCTGGTCGCCGAAGACCTGCGGCGAGGCCACCGGAAGGTCGGCGTACCAGTCGTAGAACGACAGCATCACCCCGCCGAGCAGCGAGTAGAACCGGGCGCCCGCCGCGTGGGAGACCATCGACATCGCCGGGATCGGCGAGAAGCCGGCCAGCCGGTCGGGGCCGTACTCCTTGATCGTGTGCACGTGCGCGGCGGCCACCAGCTCCACCGCCTCGTCCCAGCTCGCCCGCACCAGACCGCCCTTGCCGCGCGCCTGCTTGTAGCGGCGGGCGCGTTCCGGATCGGAGACGATCTCCGCCCAGGCCGCCACCGGGTCGCCCAGGCGGGCCTTGGCCTCGCGGTACATCCGCAGCAGCACACCGCGGACATACGGGTAGCGCACCCGGGTCGGCGAGTAGGTGTACCAGGAGAACGCCGCTCCGCGCGGGCAGCCGCGCGGCTCGTACTCGGGGCGGTCCGGGCCGACCGAGGGGTAGTCGGTCTGCTGCGCCTCCCAGGTGATGATGCCGTCCTTGACGTACACCTTCCACGAGCAGGAGCCGGTGCAGTTCACGCCGTGGGTGGAGCGCACCACCTTGTCGTGCGACCAGCGGTCCCGGTAGAACGCGTCCGCCTGGCGGCCGCCGCTGCGGTGCAGGGTGCGCAGGTCCTCGGAGATCTCCGCCCGGGTGAAGAACCGGCGTGAGCGCACCAGCGCGTCCGTCAGCTCGCCGTCCAGGCCCGCCCGTGTCCGGCTGGTTTCCGTGCCCACCGTGCCGCTCCGCCCCGGGCGTCGAGGCCCGTACGAGTCGTGATCGAGTCCGGCCTTTCACGACTCTACGACCGCCGCCCCCGCGAAGGTCAACAGCCGGGGGTCAGGCGGCGCGTCCGCGCAGGGCGCCACCCGCCCGGGCGCGCACCTCCTCCACCGCTTCCCATTCCTCGGTGCCCAAGGTCGCGAGCGCGGCCGGGAAGACGCCGTCCTGCTCCTTCAGGATGTGGTCGCGCAGCACCGCCATCGCCGCCATCAGCCGATCGGGCCAGGACGGGTCGGAGGGTGTGACACCGTCGGCGCACTCGGCCAGCACCGCTTCGACGTGGCGGTGCTCGGCCTCCAGGGCGGCGATCTGCTCCGGGAAGTCCGGGGCCAGCGCGGGGAACAGCCCGTGTTCCTCGACCCGCGTGTGGGGGCCGAGGACGGTGCTGATCCGCCGGGCGACCTCGGCCATCCGTGCCTCGTCGGCTTCCCGGTGGGCGCTGCGCAGGTGGCTGATCAGGCGGACGACCTCGTCGTGCTCACGGGTCAGCTCGTCGATGGACGCCAGGGACTGGCAGCCGCAGTACTCGCACACCGGTGTCTCTCCTCGCTCCTGTGCCGGGACGGGCGCGCCGCAGACGGGCGCTCCCACCACGGTGCGTCCCCGCGTCCGCCGACGGCAGGGGCCATCGGTCCCCGGCCGAGGACGGAGGTCCCGCCCGCCGCACCAGGGCGTGTTTCGCGTCGCCCGGCAGACGGGACTTCCGAAACACGCCCTGGGGCCGGTCGGCCCTACCCCGCCCGTACACTCCCACGGACGATGGACTGATGTTCCAGACAGACAGCTTCCGCACACTCGACCGACAGGAGAGTCTGCGCCTGCTGGCCGAGGTGCCGGTCGGCCGCGTCGTGTACACCCGTCAGGCGCTGCCCGCGGTCCTGCCCATCAACTTCTCCCTCGACGAGGACGACGCCGTCCTCGTGTACACCTCGCCGGCCTCCGACCTGGTGCGGGCCATCGACGGCGTCGTGGTCGCGTTCGAGGCGGACGAGTTCGACGCGCTCACCCGGTCGGGCTGGAGCGTGGTCGTCACCGGGCGGGCCACCGTGGTGACCGACCCCGCCGAGCACGAGCGGCTGTCCCGCTCCGGCCCCATCTCCTGGATGCCCCCGCGGGACGGGGTCTTCGTCCGGATCGAGGCCGAGATGATCACCGGCCGGGAGGTCAACGGAGCCGTGGGAGTGGCGGCGAAGGAGAGTGCCGTGCCGCGCCCCGCCGGGACCGGCGCCTGAACCGCGTGCCGGCCCGACCGAACCTGATCACAGCAGGGCTTGCGGTACGGGGTCCTCACTCCCTGGAGCCGCGGTGCGGGCGGCTGTCACCTCTGTTCAGCAGTGCGGCCAGTTCCCGCTGGTGAGGGAAGGAGCCGGGCCGGTAGCCGCACCACGGCTCCTCGGCGAAAGGGTCGCCGGTGACGCCGTACGCCCGTGACCGCGAGCCGCCGCAGACCTCGCGGAACTCGCAGGCTCCGCACCGGCCTTGGAGCATGCCGGGTGAGCGCAGGGCGGTGAACAGCGGGGAGGTGCGGTAGACCGACGTCAGCGGCGAGGTGCGCACGTTCCCCGCGCTCAGCGGCAGGAAGCCGCTGGGGTGCACGTCACCGGTGTGGGAGACGAAGACGAAGCCGCGGCCGGCGTTGACGTCCAGCGGCGGCCGCCGCACCCGGCGCACCGTGCCGTCCAGGCCCGACTCGGCCGCGCGCTCGCGCAGTTCGCGGTACAGCGGGCCGAGGCCGAGGACCGCGACATGGTCCTCGCCGCGGTCCGCGAGGATGCGGCGCTGCAGCGCGACGCGGCGGAAGTGGTGGGCCTCGGTGGTCTTGGCGGGCACGGTCAGGCCCACGTCGTGGACGAAGTGGAGCACGTCCTCGGTCTCGGCCGCGGTCAGTGCGCCGAGGTCGCGGCCGCGGCCGGTGGGCACCAGGAAGAAGGCGCTCCACAGCATCGCCCCGTGGTCGGCGACCAGTCGGACGATGTCGGGCAGGTCGTGCAGGTTGTGCCGGGCGACCGTGGTGTTGATCTGCACCTTCATGCCGAGGGAGCGGGCGGTGTCCCAGGCGTCCAGGGTCCAGCGGTAGACGCCGGGCACCCCGCGGAAGGTGTCGTGCACCTCGGCGGTGGAACCGTCCAGGCTGAGCGAGAGCCCGGACGCGCCCGCGGCGTGCACGGCGCGCAGCCGCTCCTCGGTGAGCGTGGGGGTGCCGGAGGGCGAGACGGCGACCCGGACCCCGATCCGCCTGCCGTGGGCGATGAGTTCGGTGAGGTCGGGGCGCTGGAAGGGGTCTCCGCCGGTGATGACGAACAGCGGGGCGGGCTGCCCGAAGTCGGCGACCTGGCGCAGCAGGTCCTCGGCCTCGGCGGTGTCCAGTTCGCGGGGGTCACGGCCGGGTACGGCCTCGGCCCGGCAGTGCAGACAGGCCAGCGGGCAGGCCCGGGTGGACTCCCAGATGACGATGAACGGGCGTTCCGCCGCGTCGTGCCGCTGGCGGCGCACGGCCCGTACGGCGGTGCTCATCTGCCCGCCCTCCCCCGTGTGCCGGGGCTGTGTCCGGCCGCCCTGGAGTCAGGGCAGACGAGGCGGGCGGCCGGACGGTGACCGGCTCGGACCGTGCGCGGCGCCTGTGCCGGGGGACGGCGACGGAAACGGCCCCACAGGCGCGGATTGCGGTGGTGCACGGGATACCTCCGGGTCGGTCGCTGATCATCATGCGGAGCGGGAAGGGCGCGGCGCGGCGGCCGACCGGTCCCCGCCGGAGGGCCGACGGTCCCTTGACCTACGGCCGGTCAGGGCGGCGGAGCTGTGCTTCCAGGCCGGTGGCGGTGGCCACGAGGGCCGCTCCGGTGCCGGTCAGCAGGGCGCCGAGGCCCATGACGAGGGTGGTGAGGTGCCAGGCCTGGCAGGCGGACAGCAGCGAGCCGCGCAGGGTCTCGCCCATGAACGCGGTCTGCCGCAGCCGGACGAGCGTGTCGTCCTCGCCGCCGCCGGCGTGGAGTTCGTCGGTGATCTCCGCGTAGGTCCGGCCGCCGGTCGCCCGGGCGAGATGGTCCTTGATGAGGTCGGCGTAGGCATGGGCCTCGATCCCGGTGCGCACCTGGCAGCCGGTGAAGCGGGCCAGGTGGGCGGGGAGTCCGTGGTCCGGGAAGGAGATGCGCTGCGCGGTCAGTTCGGCCCGTATCTCCTTGCGGCCGCTGCGCCCGCGCAGCAGCATGACGGGCCCGGCGGCGGACAGGGCGATGCCGACCAGGCCGATCAGGGCACGGGTGGGGCGGGGCGCGGCCTTCATGAGGGGTCTTCCTTCGTACGCGGGGCGGTGAACGGGTGTCAGCGGTGGCCGAGCCGGAGCCGCCAGGTCTCCGGGCCTCGCTCCAGGTACTCCACCGCGAAGACGCCGGGGTACCGGTCAGCGATCTGGGCGAGCAGCGGAAACGGGCCGTGCGGCGCGGCCAGCCCCGTGCTCAGAATGCAACGCCGGGCTCACCCGCCTCGCCCGCCGACCGGTCCCCGCACCGGGGCCATTGGGCCCTGGCCCCACCGCCGGAACGGGGCCGAAAGGCTGTCCGGGCAGGACCGCCGGCCCCAGGCGCACCAGGGGACGCGCCACCTAGCGTTCCGGTCCATGGAGAACGATCAAAACGCTCGGCGGGAACAGCCGCGCGGCGAGCAGGGCTGGCCGCTCGCGGCCCGGCGGTTGCTGACGCGGCGTGAGGTCTCGGCCGACGGCCGGGCCGTGTTCGGTGAGAACGACGGCAAGTGGGAGGGCTTCTACCGGGACCGGTGGGCGCACGACAAGGTGGTGCGCTCCACGCACGGCGTGAACTGCACGGGCTCCTGCTCGTGGATGGTGTACGTCAAGGACGGCATCATCACCTGGGAGCACCAGGCCACCGACTATCCGTCGATCGGCGCGGACTGCCCGGAGTACGAGCCGCGCGGCTGCCCCCGGGGCGCGTCGTTCTCCTGGTACACGTACTCGCCCAGCCGGGTGCGCTACCCGTATGTGCGCGGTGCGCTGCTGAAGCTGTGGCGCGAGGCGCGCGGGCGCCTCGGCGACCCGGTGGCCGCGTGGGCGGAGATCACCTCCGACCCGGCGAAGGCCCGCGCCTACAAGCGGGCTCGCGGCAAGGGGGGCCTGGTGCGCGCCGACTGGGACGAGGTGGCCGAGCTGGTGGCCGCCGCGCAGGTGCACACCGTCAAGGAGTACGGGCCCGACCGCGTCGCCGGTTTCTCGCCGATCCCGGCGATGTCGATGGCGTCGTTCGCCGCGGGCGCCCGCTTCATGTCTCTGATCGGCGGCACCCTGCTGTCGTTCTACGACTGGTACGCCGACCTGCCGATCGCCTCGCCGCAGGTGTTCGGTGACCAGACGGACGTGCCCGAGGCGGCCGACTGGTGGAACGCCGGGTATCTGATCATGTGGGGCTCCAACATCCCCGTCACGCGCACGCCCGACGCGCACTTCCTGACCGAGACCCGCTACAACGGCACCAAGGTCGTCGCGGTGAGCCCGGACTACGCCGACAACGTCAAGCACGCCGACGAATGGCTCGCCCCGCATCCCGGCACGGACGGGGCGCTGGCCATGGCGATGGGGCACGTGATCCTGCGCGAGTTCCTGGTCGACCGTGAAGTGCCGTACTTCCGGGACTACTTGAGGTCGTTCACGGACGCGCCGTTCCTGGTGACCCTGCGGGAGAGCGAACACGGCATGGTCCCGGACGGGTTCCTGACCGCGGCCGACCTCGGGCACGACACGGAGCACGCGGAGTCCAAGACCGTGCTCCTCGACACGGCCACCGGCGAACCGGTGGTACCCAACGGCTCGCTCGGCTTCCGCTGGGGGGAGGCCGAGCGGGGCCGCTGGAACCTGGAACTCGGTGACGTGGTGCCCGAGTTGAGCCTGCTGGAGTCGGCCGAGGACACCGTGGGGATCGCGCTGCCGCGCTTCGACGAGGGCCCCACCGAGGGCGGTTCGGTGATGGTGCGCGGGGTGCCGGTCCGCACGGTCGGCGGCCGGCTGGTGACCACCGTCTTCGACCTGATGCTCGCCCAGTACGGCGTCCACCGCCCCGGCCTGCCGGGCAGCTGGCCCGCCTCCTACGAGGACGCCTCGCAGCCGTACACCCCGGCCTGGCAGGAGACCGTCACCTCGGTGCCCGCCGAGCAGGCCGCCCGTATCGCCCGGGAGTTCGCCCGCAACGCGGAGCGCACCCAGGGCCGTTCGATGATCGCGATGGGGGCCGGGACCAACCACTGGTTCCACTCCGACACCATCTACCGCGCGTTTCTTGCGCTGACGACGATGACCGGCTGCCAGGGCGTCAACGGCGGCGGCTGGGCGCACTACGTCGGCCAGGAGAAGGTCCGTCCCGTCACCGGGCTGCAGCATCTGGCGTTCGCCTTCGACTGGCAGCGGCCCACCCGGCACATGGCGGGCACCTCGTACTGGTACCTGAACACCGACCAGTGGCGCTACGAGGCCTTCGGACCCGAGGAGTTGGCCTCGCCGCTCGGCGCGGGACGCTTCAAGGGCAAGGCGTTCGCCGACACCCTCGCGCAGGCGGTGCGGCTGGGCTGGACACCGGGCCACCCCGGTTTCGACCGCAACCCGCTGGACCTGGCCGACGAGGCCGCGGCGCAGGGCCGGCCGGTCGCCGAGCACGTCGTCGACGAACTCAAGTCAGGACGGCTGAGGTTCGCGGTGGAGGACCCGGACGACCCGGCCAACTTCCCGCGGGTGCTGACGGTGTGGCGGGCCAACCTGCTGGGCTCCTCCGGCAAGGGCAACGAGTACTTCCTGCGGCACCTGCTGGGCACGGACGCGGCCGTCCGCTCCGCCGAGACCCCGCCCGAGCACCGGCCGCGGGAGGTGGTCTGGCACGACGAGGCACCCGAGGGCAAGCTCGACCTGCTGGTCGCGATGGACTTCCGGATGACGTCCACCGGCCTGCTCGCCGACGTCGTCCTGCCGGCCGCGACCTGGTACGAGAAGGACGACCTGTCGTCGACGGACATGCACCCCTTCGTGCACGCCTTCACCCCGGCCATCGCACCGCCCTGGCAGGCGCGCACCGACTACGACACCTTCCTGACGATCGCGGACAGGTTCAGCGAGCTGGCCGTCGACCACCTGGGCACGCGCACCGACGTCATGGCGGTGCCGCTGCAGCACGACACCCCCGACGAACTCGCCCAGCCCGGCGGCGTGGTGCGGGACTGGAAGGCCGGCGAGTGCGAGCCCGTCCCGGGCCGGACCATGCCCAAGCTCGTCACCGTCGAACGCGACTACACGGCCGTGGCGCAGAAGATGCGGGCGGTCGGCCCGCTCCTCGACACGCTCGGCACGACCACCAAGGGCGTCACCGTCCACCCCGACCGGGAGATCGAGGACCTGCGCCACCGCAACGGCACCGTCCGCGACGGCGTGGCCGCCGGCCGCCCGTCCCTGGCCACCGCCACCGACATGTGCGAGGCCATCCTCGCCCTGTCCGGCACCACCAACGGACGTCTGGCCACGGAGGGCTTCCGGCGACTGCAGGAGCAGACCGGCAGCGAGGGCCTGGTGGAACTGTCCGCCGAGCGGGAGGCGGAACGGATCACGTTCGCCGACACCCGCACCCAGCCCCGGGCGGTCATCACCTCCTACGAGTGGTCGGGTTCGGAGACCGGCGGACGGCGCTACTCGCCGTTCGTCATCAACACCGAGCACCGCAAGCCCTGGCACACCCTCACCGGCCGCCAGCACTTCTTCGTCAGCCACGACTGGATGACCGAGCTCGGCGAGCAACTTCCGGTGTACCGGCCGCCGTTGAACGCCCCGAGGCACTACGGGGACGAGCAGCTGCGGGACGGACGCGCGGAGGTGACGGTGCGTTACCTCACCCCGCACTCGAAGTGGTCCATCCACTCCAACTACCAGGACAACAAGTACATGCTCGACCTGTCCCGCGGCGGCCCCACGATCTGGATGTCGACAGCCGACGCCGAGAAGATCGGCGTCAAGGACAACGAGTGGATCGAGGCCTACAACCGCAACGGCGTCGTCGCCGCCCGGGCCGTGGTCACCCACCGGATGCCCGAGGGAACGGTGTACATGTACCACGCCCAGGACCGCACCGTGAACGTGCCGAAGACCGAGGTCAGCGGCAAGCGGGGCGGCATCCACAACTCCCTCACGAGGCTGCTGCTCAAGCCCACCCATCTCGCGGGCGGCTACGCGCAGTTCACCTACGCCTTCAACTACTACGGCCCGACCGGAAACCAGCGCGACGAGGTCACGGTCATCCGCCGTCGCTCGCAGGACGTGGAGTACTGACATGCGCGTGTTGGCCCAAGTGGCGATGGTGATGAACCTCGACAAGTGCATCGGCTGCCACACCTGTTCCGTCACCTGCAAGCAGACGTGGAGCAACCGCACCGGCGTGGAGTACGCCTGGTTCAACAACGTCGAGACCAAGCCCGGAGTCGGCTACCCGCGCCGCTACGAGGACCAGCAGCGCTGGAAGGGCGGCTGGATGCTCGACAAGCGGGGCCGGCTGGTGCTGCGCTCCGGCGGCCGGGTCAAGCGGCTGCTGTCGCTGTTCGCCAACCCCGACCTGCCGTCCATCGAGGACTACTACGAGCCGGTCACCTACGACTACGACAACCTCGTCGGCGCCCCGGCCGGGCCGGACATCCCGGTCGCCCGCCCCCGGTCCGTGCTCACCGGCCGCCCCACCGCCATCACCTGGGGCGCCAACTGGGAGGACGGCCTGGGCGGCGCCCCGGAACACGCCGGCGGCGACCCGAACCTCTCCGGTGAGTGGGCGCGGAAGGTGAAGTTCGAGTTCGAGCAGACCTTCCTCTTCCACCTGCCCCGGCTGTGCGAGCACTGCCTCAACCCCGCCTGCGTCTCGGCCTGTCCGTCCGGCGCGATGTACAAGCGCACCGAGGACGGCATCGTCCTGGTCGACCAGGACCGCTGCCGGGGCTGGCGGATGTGCGTCACGGCATGCCCGTACAAGAAGGTGTACGTCAACCACGCCACCGGCAAGGCCGAGAAGTGCACGTTCTGCTTCCCGCGCATCGAGGCCGGCCAGCCGACCGTCTGCTCGGAGACCTGCGTCGGCCGGCTGCGCTACCTCGGACTGCTCCTGTACGACGCCGACCGCGTCGGCGAGGCCGCGGCCACCGCGGACGAACAGGACCTGCTGGACGCCCAGCGCGGGGTCTTCCTCGACCCGAACGACCCCGAAGTCGCCGCCGCGGCACGGGAGTCGGGCATCCCGGAGGACTGGCTGGCGGCCGCCCGCCGCTCCCCCGTGTACGACCTGGTCTGCCGATACAAGGTGGCGCTGCCGCTGCACCCGGAGTACCGCACCCTGCCCATGGTCTGGTACGTGCCGCCGCTGTCACCGGTGCTGGACGCCGTCACCGGCGCGGGCGGCGACCAGAACGACCCCGACCATGTCTTCGCCGCCGTCACCCGGCTGCGCATCCCGCTGGAGTACCTGGCGGAGCTGTTCACCGCGGGCGACACGGACGTGGTGGCCGGCGTGCTGATGAAACTCACCGCGCTCCGCTCCCACATGCGCTCGAGCACGCTCGGCGAGGAGGCCGACGAGTCGGCGCTGGCGGCCGTCGGGCTCACCGCGGGCGAGGCCGAGGACCTGCACCGGCTGCTCGCCGTCGCCAAGTACGCCGACCGCTACGTCGTGCCGGCCGCGCACAAGGAGGACGCGGCCGCGCTGAGCGCCATCGAGAACCGCTGCCCGGTGGAGACCACCGGCGACCCGCAGCCCCGCAAGGTGATGCTCGGCATCCCCACCCTGCGCCGGGCGTCCGACGGAGGACGAGCATGAGCCCCCTGCCGACGACCATTCCCGCACTCGTGCGCACCCGCGTCCGGGCCGCCGTCCGCCGCCCGTCCCGGCTCACGCCCGAGGAGACCGCCGGCCGGGCGCTGACCCTGCGGCTGGTGTCGCTGCTGCTGCAGTACCCGGACGAGGAACTGACCGATGCGCGGGCCGAGTTGACGACCGTGGTGGCGGCACTGCCGGACACCCCGGCGGCGCAGCGGCTGACGCGGTTCGCCGGCTGGTTCGCCGCGCAGGAGCCCGAGGCGCTGCAACGGCACTACGTCGAGATGTTCGACCTGCGCCGCAAGAGCAGCCTCTACCTCACCTACTACCTGCACGGCGACACCCGGCGCCGCGGCATGGCGCTGCTCACCCTCAACCAGCGCTACCGCGCCGCCGGCTGGGACACCGACGGGGGCGAGCTGCCCGACCACCTCCCGGTCGTCCTGGAGTTCGCCGCCCTGGCGGGCCCGGGCGGGGGCGAGGCGCCGCTGCGCCAGCACCGGCGCGGCCTGGAGCTGATCCACCGGGCGCTGACCGACGCCGACTCGCCCTACCGGCACGTCCTCGCCGCGCTGCTCACCCTGCTGCCGCCGCCCACCGACGCCGACCGGGCCGCGGTGGCCCGGCTGGCCGCCGAGGGGCCGCCCAACGAGGACGTCGGACTCGATCCCTACGGCACCTACGGGGACGGCGAGTTCGCGCCTCCGGGCGCGTTCGTGCCGCCGCCGCCCGCCCCGCCGACCCGGGTACCGCCCGCCCCGACCAGCCGTACGGAAGGCCCCCGATGAACGCCCCGCTGACCCTGTCGGCCACCGCCACGGCGAGCAGCACCGACCTGCTGCTGTGGACCGCCTTCCCCTACATCTGCCTCGCGGTGTTCGTGGTGGGGCACGTCTGGCGCTACCGCCAGGACCAGTTCGGCTGGACCTCGCGCACCAGTCAGCTCCTCGAGCACCGCTGGCTGCGCTGGGGCAGCCCGCTGTTCCACCTCGGCGCCTTCGCCGTGATCGCCGGACACGTCGTCGGCCTGGCCGTCCCCGCCACCTGGACGGAGGCGGCCGGGATCAGCGAACACGCCTACCACACCGCGGCCGTGGCGCTGGGTTCGGTCGCCGGGGTCGCCATGGTCACGGGCCTGGGCATGCTGTGCGCCCGCCGCCTGCTCGCCCGCCGGATCCGCCTGACCACCGACCGCAGCGACAAGCTGCTCTTCCCCCTCCTCTCCCTCACGGTCCTGCTGGGCTTCAGCGCCACCGCCGTGCACAACGTCTTCGGCGGCGGCTACGACTACCGGGAGACCGTCTCCGTCTGGTTCCGCGGCGTCTTCACCCTGCACCCGCAGCCCGAGGCGATCTCCGGGGCGCCGCTGCTGTTCCAGCTGCACGCCCTGAGCGCCTGCCTGCTCTTCGCGGCCTGGCCGTTCACCCGGCTCGTGCACGTGTGGAGCGCGCCGGTCGGCTATCTCGTGCGGCCCTACCTGGTCTACCGGCGGCGGGCCGGCACACCGCCCGTACCGAAGCCGGCCGTCGGGGCGGGCTCCTCGTCCGGCTCGCGCCGCGCGGCATGAGCGGCGCCCCCGCACCCCTCCCGCCCACGCGTGCGGTGGGCGCCGGACGCCGCACCGGTCTGGTCATGCTCGTGGCCGGGGTCGTCGGCTGGTTCGCCTCCTTCCAGCTCACGGTGGACGACTGGCGGCTGCTGAAGGACCCGGGCTACCGGCCGCCGTGCAACATCAGTCCCGTCGTGAGCTGCGGCAGCGTCATGTCCAGTGCCCAGGGCAGTCTCTTCGGGTTTCCCAACATGCTGCTCGGGCTGGGCGCGTTCGCGGCCGTGACCGCGCTGGGCGTGGCCGTGCTGGCCGGGGCCCGCCTGCACCCCCGGCTGTGGCTGGCGCTGGACGCCGGGGCGCTGGCGGCAGTGGTCTTCGTGCACTGGCTGATGGGCCAGTCCCTGTACGAGCTGAACAAGCTCTGCCCCTACTGCGCCGCGGTCTGGGCCGTCACCATCGCCCTGTTCTGGTACCTGACCCTGCACTGCCTGGAACGAGGCATCCTGCGCGCGCCACGCGGTGTGGTCACGGTCCTGCGGGACACCCACGGGCTGCTGCTGGCGGGCTGGTACGGGGTGATCGTGATGCTGGTCCTCACCCGTTTCTGGTCCTACTGGAGCGGCCTGCTCTGAACGGCGGGCCGTGCGGCGCGGCGCTGTCGCGGACCTCCCGCAACGCGGGATGGCGCTGCCGAATGCGGCGCTCGAGCCGCTGGTGCAGGGTGAGCCAGGAGGCGGGGCAGCCGTGGCAGGCGCCGTGCGGGGGGCCGGCCGCCTCCCCGGCACGGGAGGCGGCCGGCGGTGACCGGGACGGCGGGCCGCCGCTCCCCTCCGCGGCCGTCAGGCATGGAGAACACTCGGCGCACGGGTGACAGCGACCTTCGGCGGCTCCCGCCGTCCGGTTCCGGGAAGAAGCATCGCCGACCCGCAAGCGCGGCACACGGGCCGAACAGCCCCCATCGCAGGGGCTGTTGGTCCTGTGCGGTGCCGCCGCCCGCACCCACGGTGGCCGCAGCCGCGCCTCGCGCGGACACTGGTCACCATGCAGAAACTGTCACTGGACGCACTCGCCCGCGAGCACCTCGAACGCGCCACGGCCGCCGCCACCGGCCGCAGCGCCACCACCGTGTACGGCGGGCACGAACACGTCCTCCGCCAGACCGTGCTCGCCCTGACCGCCGGCACCGAGCTGGCCGAGCACGAGAGCCCCGGGGAAGCGACCCTGCTGGTCCTGCGCGGCCGGGTCCGCCTCATCAGCGGCGACACGTCCTGGGACGGCCGGACCGGCGACCTCATCGCCCTCCCCCCGGCCCGCCACAGCCTGCGGGCGGACGAGGACGCCGTCGTCCTGCTCACCGTGGCCAAGGCCTGACGGCACGGCACCGTCAGAGGTCGTTCGGCGCGCCCAGACCGGTGAGCGCCCCCACCGGGTCGAGGTCCGGCGTGCCGCGCGGCCACCAGTCGTCGTGGCCCGGTTCGGACTCGTAGGCGTACCAGAGGCCGTCACGGCCGAGGCGGAGCTGGACGTGGCCGCGGGGGTGGGTGAGGTGGTTGTGCCAGGGACGGAAGGCCGGAAGGTCCGCGGCGAGGAGCAGCGGACGCGCACGGTCGAAGCGGCCGGCCGGCGGGTCCCAGGGCTCCTCCAGGACGGCGAGCCCCTCCGGACCGCCCTGTCGCCAGGCGGCGACGGCCCGCGCGAGCTCGGCCGGGGTGCGGCCGGACGCGGCGGCCAGCGAGGCGTACAGGGACCGGGTGGCCGCGGTGAGGCCGGAACCGGGGCGGGCGGCGGCGACCCGGACGGCGTCCTGCCACAGCGTCAGCTCGGCCACGGGGTCACGGCCGGTGCTGAGCAGGGCGTGCGCACGGGCCGCGGCGTCGGTCGCCAGCTGGTCCAGCGCGAACGGGTCGGGGCCGCCCGGCGCCGCCGGGTAGACAGGAGGCTGCCCGGGGTGCGCGGGCACGGGCAGCGGCGGCGGCAGGGCCGGGAGCCGGCCTTCGGCCAGGACGGCGTCGGCGGCGCGGACGCCGGGGAGCTGCGCCGGTTCCCGCTCCTGGGCGGCGCGGGCCGCCCGGGCCGCGTTCAGCCGCGACAGGGCGTCGAGCAGTTCGCGTTCACCGCGGCCGCGCAGCAGAAGCAGGACGAAGGGGTCGGCGTCGAGCAGCCGGGCCGTCTGGTAGCACAGGGCGGCGGCGTGTTTGCAGGGGTGCCCGCGGTCGGGGCAGCTGCAGTGCGGGTCGAGGTCGCGCGGCCCCGGCAGCAGCGGCACCCCGCAGTCGGCCAGCGTGTGCGGCAGCTCCTTGTCGAGCAGCGCGGCGATGTGCCCGGGCCGCTCGACGGCGGCGTCCAGGAAACGCCGCCAGTCGTCGTCCTCCAGCGTGCGCAGCCGCACCTGCACCCGGTACGGGCGCGGACGGCTGCCCTGCACGTACGCCAGCACCAGCCCCGGTGTGACGGTGATGGCGTCCACGTGTCCCTGCTCGGCGTAACTCCTGCCCCGGGCCAGTCTCTTGGCGTCGAGCGCGCCCTCCTCCAGGGCCGTGACCCACGCGTTCCCCCACCAGGTCCGCGCGAACGTCCCGGCGTCCGGGGGCGGCAGAGCGGCGAACGTGCGCCGCAACTCGCCGTCGCGCGAGGGGGCGGCCATGGAGAGGGCCGGCGCCGGAAGGGACGGCTCGGCGGACGCGTCGCCGCCGGAACCGGCGCCTCCCGGAGACAGCCCGTCCGGACCGCGCACCTCGTCGGGGTCCGCGCGCCGAGCGCCCGCGGCGGCCGGGCCTCCCTCGCCGGCCGGGGCGTCGAGCGTGGCCCCGTCCTCCTGCGGGTCCTCGTCGGCAGGCATGCGGAAGGCCCCGGCGAGCAACTCCCGCACGGCACGCGCCTGGACACCCGGAGACCGCCCGACCGCGCCACCCGTCGGCGCCCCGGCCGTCCGCTCGGCGCGGCGCGGCCCCCACGCGGGG
>NZ_JAMGBF010000011.1 GCF_023516615.1 Streptomyces panaciradicis | reverse complement strand
GTCAGCGGGTGGGGCTGGTTCACGATGTCGGTCGGCATGATCCTCTTCTGGGCCGTGTTCATCGCCCTCGGCGTCCTGCTCTTCCGTGCCCTGGCCCGGCCGGACGACTCCACGCCGTCCACCGGCACCCCGCGCGGACCGGGGAGGTCCACCGCCGAGCAACTGCTCGCCGAGCGTTTCGCGCGCGGCGAGATCGACGAGGACGAGTACCGCCACCGCCTGGACGTCCTGCACGGCGCGGGCGACAACGGGCCGCGCCTCAGCAAGAGCTGAACCGGCCGAGGTTCGCCGACTCCACCGCGGTTGGCCTCATGATCCGGCCCTGGCGCCGTGCCGCCGAGGCGTGCGGTGGTCTCCGCGTCGCGGCCGTCCAGACCGTGGTCCGGCGCATGCGACGGCTCGGGTACGACCGGGCCCCTGTCGGCGTAGACGCTCGGCCTGTTCTCTCCTACGACCTGCCCGGACGCCCGGCCGCCTCGGGGCGGGACGGTCGGCGCGGGAGCCGTCGGTGGCCACCACCGGACGCGGCCGTCCGGGCCCGAAGGGTCCGGCGCCGCCGGCCTCCGGCGCGATGACGGGGAGCCCGGTCCCGCGGCTGCTTCACGACGGGCGTGTGCCGAACGCCGGGAACGGGCGGCGCGGGTTGCGCGGGACGCGGTGACCGCCGGCCGGACGTGGCCTCCCCCGCCGCGGACTTCGTGCTGTCCGGCGAACCCGGAAAGAGCCAGTCCTCGAAGGCGGACAGCCCCGTCACCATGCCCAGCAGGACGGCCGGGATCGCGAGCGCGAGCGCGAACACGGGCCGCTCACCGGACGCCGGCGGCGACCTCGCGGGTGCCGGGCGGCCGCCCGGCGAAGGGCGCCTCCCGGCAGGGCCGTCCCGAGCCGTCGTACGCGAGCGCCTTCATGACCTGTCTCCCCACCCAGGCGGAACGGCGGCACCCGGCAGCCGGTGCCGTCCGCGCGGTTCCCCCTCGGGTTGCCCCGGCGCGGCACGGAAAACCGGGCACTTCACGCCATCGGCGCAGCGGGGGACGCGGGACGGTATTGCGCTTCCGCGGGGCGATGCGAGCATGCTGGAGGGGTATGCCCGTGCGGGGTGAAGGGCGGCTGTGGTGAACGACCGATCGGACAGGGACCGGGAGGTCCCGGCGCCGGGACCGAGGATGGACGTCCTCCTGAACGAGCTGCAGGAACACGTCCAGCGGGTGCGCGACAGCCGCGACCGGATGCAGACCCTGCTGGACGCCGTCGTGGCGATCGGCGGCGATCTGGAACTCGGCGACCTGCTGCGGCGGATCGTGCAGTCCGCCGTGGATCTGGTGGACGCCGAGTACGGCGCGCTGGGCGTACTCGGCGAGGAGGGGCGCATCCGGCAGTTCATCACCGTGGGGATGGACGAGGAGACGATCGCCCGGATCGGGCACTACCCGGAAGGGCACGGCATCCTCGGCCTGCTCATCCGCGAGCCGCACTCGCTGCGGCTGGAGGAGCTCGGCGCCCACCCGGACGCCGTCGGCTTCCCGTCGGGGCACCCGCCGATGCGCACCTTCCTCGGCGCTCCCGTGCAGGTCCGGGACACGGTCTTCGGCAACCTGTACCTGACCGACAAACGGGACGGGCGGCAGTTCGACGCCGAGGACGAGGCGGTGCTGCGCAGCCTGGCCGCCGCCGCGGGCGTGGCCATCGACAACGCCCGCCTGTACGACGAGAGCCGGCACCGCGAGCGGCAGCTGGCGGCCGGCGCCGACCTCACCCGCGCCCTGCTGTCCGGGGAGCCTCCGGCGCGGATCCTGCGGTCGCTGGCCGACACCGTGCGGGAGATGACCGGGGCGGATCTGGTGACGCTGGCCCTGCCGGTCGGGGACGGCGAGGAGCTGGCGGTGGAGACGGCCGCCGGGCGCAGCGCCGAGGACCTGCTGGGCCTGGCCCTGGCGGCCACCACACTGGCGTCCAAGGTCTACACGACCGGGCAGACCATCAGCAGCGACGGCCTCAGCGACGATCCCCGTTCCTTGGGCGGCAGCGCCTCCGTCGTGCCGCTCGGGCCCGGCTTCTTCGTTCCCGTCGGAGGCCGGGAACGGGTGCGGGGGGGTGCTGCAGGTCGCCAACAGGCCCGGCGGCGGGCCGTTCAACGAGGCGGTGGTGGACATGGTGAAGTCGTTCGCCGACCAGGCCGCCCTCGCCCTGGAGATCGCCGAGCACCGCCGTGACGCCGAACAGCTCGCGCTGCTCGGCGACCGCGACCGCATCGCCCGTGACCTGCACGACCTCGTCATCCAGCGGCTGTTCGCCGACGCGCTCACCCTGCAGTCCGTGCTCAGCCGCGTCAGCGGCCGGCCGGAGGCCACCGAGCGGCTGCAGCGGGTCGTGGACGACCTGGACGACACCATCAAGGTCATCCGCTCGACCATCTTCGGCCTCCAGCACCGCGACCGGCCCAGCCGCCGCACGGGCCTGCGCTCCCGGCTCGCGGCGCTGGCCGACGAGGCCACCACGACGCTCGGCTTCCCGCCGGCCCTGCGCATGACGGGCCTGATCGACACCGACGTGCCCGCGCGGCACGCGGACCATCTGCTGGCGGTGCTGCGCGAGGCGCTGTCCAACGCCGCCCGGCACGCCCACGCCACCGCGGTCGAGGTCACCGTCGCGGCCGGCGAGGGCACACTGCGCCTGACCGTCGCCGACAACGGACGCGGAATCGACCCGCGCACCACCCGCAGCAGCGGCCTGACCAACATGCGCACCCGCGCCGAGGAACTGAACGGCAACCTCGACATCACCCCCGGCAACCCCTCCGGAACCCACCTGGACTGGACGGCCCCGCTACCCCGGGGCACCGGCCCCGCGCCGGGCGGCCACGCCTGACCCGGCCCTGCCGGCGGCTCGTGAGGCGACGTGATCAGGAAGGGATCGGGGGAGGGATCAGGGCCACACCAGGCAGTACGGCTGGTGCCCCGCCTCGTGCAGACGGTGGCTGAAGTCCTGCCACTCGTGCAGCAGCTGGTACACGTTGAAGGCGTCGCGCGGGCCGCCGCGGTCCGGGACCGTCGACCAGATGAACGCCGCCGCGCCCACCGCCTCCTCGCCTATGCCGCGCAGGGGGTCGACCACCGTCATCGGGAGCTTGACGACCGCGTAGTCGGGGTGCAGGACGACCAGCTCCAGCGGCGGCACCTTGTGCAGGGGCACGCCTTCGATGCCCGTCAGCACCATCGCCGCCATGGTCTCCGGCTTGATCTTGGTGAACATGCCGTTCATGCCCAGCTCGTCGCCGCCGAGTTCCTCGGGGCGCATCGAGATCGGGACGCGGGCCGCGGTCGCGCCGTCCGGCGCGCCGAAGTACTTGTACGTCACCCCCACCCGACCACCATTCCTGCTCCCGGCCCGCAGGCTGTCGAGCCGGCGGTCACCGCGCCGGTCGAACTGCTCGGGCTCACTCGGTACACCCTGACTCCGACGTGTCTCGGTAGCTTCCTCCGCCTCGCGTCGGTGCCTTCCCCGCCGGGCACGTCGAGGACCCAGGTCGTCAGTCCCTTCGCCCAGTCCGCCACCGCGATGCATATCTCCACCCGACTGCTTTTCTAGGACGCGTGGCCCCCGCCGCGCAACCCGATCATCGTGTCAGTGACCTCCCCCACGGCCGCCCGCCGAAACGTGCGCTGAAACACCTGTCCGCAGGATCTTCGCAGCCCCTGAACACGCCTTCGTCCATGCATACGTACGAGAAGGCCGTTCGAGCTGTGTGTATCAGCACCCAGTTTCGCAGATCGACGCGGGGCGCCACTGTCTCCCCGGTCAGCAGCGCCCTCCCTGCCGTCTGTACCCGCTGGCCTACCCTGAGGAGGTCACAGGCAACCGGAGCCGACGTGAGTGGTCCCGAGCAGTCCCGAGAAGGTCGGAGAAGTCGCTGGTCATGAGCGAACTGCCATATTCCTACGAAGCCCCCGTGTCGCAGGCGCTGTTCGACCGCGCGTCCGCCGTCACGCCCGGCGGCGTGAACTCCCCGGTGCGCGCCTTCCGCGCCGTGGGCGGTACGCCCCGGTTCATGGTGTCCGGTTCGGGCCCGTACCTGACGGACGCGGACGGGCGGGAGTACGTCGATCTCGTCTGCTCCTGGGGTCCGATGATCCTCGGGCACTCCCACCCCGAGGTGATCGCCGCAGTCCAGGACGCCGTCTCGCGTGGTACCTCCTTCGGTACTCCCGGTGAGGGCGAGGTCGCGCTCGCCGAGGAGATCGTCGCGCGAGTGGAGCCCGTCGAGCAGGTCCGGCTCGTCAGCAGCGGCACCGAGGCGACCATGAGCGCCATCCGGCTCGCCCGCGGTTTCACCCGGCGCAGCAAGGTGATCAAGTTCGCCGGCTGCTACCACGGCCACGTCGACTCGCTCCTCGCCGCGGCGGGCAGCGGGGTCGCGACCTTCGCGCTTCCCGACACGCCCGGCGTGACCGGCGCCCAGGCCGGCGACACGATCGTCCTGCCGTACAACGACCTGGAGGCCGTCAACGAGGCCTTCCACCGGCACCCGGGCGAGATCGCCTGCGTCATCACCGAGGCCTCGCCGGGCAACATGGGCGTCGTACCGCCCCGCCCCGGCTTCAACCAGGGCCTGAAGGACGCCTGTTCCGAGAACGGCGCCCTGTTCATCTCCGACGAGGTCATGACCGGCTTCCGCACCAGCCGGGCGGGCTGGTTCGGGATCGACGGGGTGCGGCCCGACCTGATGACCTTCGGCAAGGTCATGGGCGGCGGCTTCCCGGCCGCGGCCTTCGGCGGCCGGGCCGACGTCATGGAGCACCTCGCGCCCGCCGGGCCCGTCTACCAAGCCGGCACGCTCTCCGGGAACCCCGTCGCCACCGCCGCCGGGCTCGCCCAGCTGCGCCTCCTCGACGACGCCGCCTACGCCAAGGTCGACTCGGTGTCGGAGACGATCCAGGGGCTGGTGACGGAGGCGCTGAGCAAGGAGGGCGTCGCGCACCGGCTGCAGAACGCCTCCAACATGTTCTCCGTCTTCTTCGCGGACCGTGACGTGCGCGACTACGAGGACGCCAAGCGGCAGGAGTCGTTCCGCTTCACCGCGTTCTTCCACTCGATGCTGGCGCAGGGCGTCTACCTGCCGCCCTCGTCCTTCGAGTCCTGGTTCGTGTCCACGGCCCACGACGAGCAGGCCGTACAGCGCATCGCCGACGCCCTCCCGGCGGCGGCCCGAGCGGCGGCGGAGGCCACGGCGGCATGAGCGAGCAGGCGAACAACAAGGACATCACCGTCGTCCACGTCGTCCGGCACGGCGAGGTGGAGAACCCGGACGGCATCCTCTACGGCCGGCTCGCCGGGTACCACCTGTCCGAGCTGGGGCGGCAGATGGCCGACCGGGTCGCCGAGCACCTGGCCCCCCGTGACATCACCTACGTCTGCGCCTCCCCGCTGGAGCGGGCGCAGGAGACCGCGACGCCGGTCGCCAAGGCGCACGGTCTCGACCTCGCGACCGACGAGCGGCTCATCGAGGCCGACAACGTCTTCCAGGGCAAGTCCTTCGGCGTCGGGGACGGCGCGCTCAGGAAGCCGGCCAACTGGAAGTACCTGACCAACCCGTTCCGGCCGTCGTGGGGCGAGCCGTACGTCGACATCGTCGTACGGATGATGCAGGCGCTGGAGTCCGCCAAGGAGCAGGCGCGGGGGCACGAGGCCGTCCTCGTCAGCCACCAGCTGCCGATCTGGACCGTGCGGTCGTACGTCGAGCGGCGGCGGCTGTGGCACGACCCGCGCAAGCGGCAGTGCACGCTGGCCTCCCTGACGAGCTTCACGTACCAGGGCGACAAGATCGTGTCCGTGGGCTACAGCGAGCCCGCCATCGACCTCGTCCCGGCCCACCTCCGCGCCGGCGCGAAGCCGGCCCAGGGCAAGAGCAAGGCCTTCGGGGCCTAGGAAGAGGCCCCGCCAAAAGGCATGGACACGTCTGTTGGATCTTGGGTAGCGTCTCCGGCGACCATCGCCGGAGCCCTGCTCCAGGGCCCCGGTCCCGGCCGCCTGACCGACCATCAGGCGGACAGAAGGGGGAACATCCATGAAGACGAGGAAGCTGGCGTCGCTCGCGATGACGCCGCTGGTGCTGACCGGCGTCGCCGTCGCCGTGCCGATCGCGGGCGCGACCGCCGCGAGCGCGGCGCCGAGCCAGTGCCAGGTGGGCCGGCCCATCGGTGACGACAACTCGGGGTTCGTGGTCTGCCACGCCGGCTCCGGCCAGGTGCGCGTGAAGCTGACGTGCGAGGACGGCGTCACGGGCAAGAACGTGACGTCGTACGGTCCGTGGGTGGGCGTCGGCAAGAAGTCGCAGACGTCCTGCGGCGCCCCGCAGCGGTACATCCTGAAGCTGGTCGACTACCAGACCCGCTGAACCGGGGGGCGGGTGGTGGTGTGTCCACCGCCCGCCCCGAGTCGTCTTCACGACCTCTTCACCGCACCTATGACAGGTTCGTGACATTTGTGACGAGATCGGTGTGAGCGAGGGGAACCTGTCCGTTCGCCATGTCCTCTGAATGGGTGACCACCGGAGTACTTGACGAATCGGGGATGGAATGCGCGCTCTCACTCGCAGGGGGATGCTCGGTCTCGGCGCGGGCGCCGCGGCCGCCGCCGGACTCACGGGCTGCGGCTCCCTCACACCGTCAGAGGGGTCGAAGCACGCCTCCGGTTCCAAGGGCGGCGGCAAGCCCGGCACCACGTCCCACCCGGCCCGGCCCCTCGGCGACGGCTCGACGTCCTTCACCGGCAAGCAGCCCCACCAGCCGAAGAAGCCCGAGCCGCTGGAGCCCGGCCAGATCCCGCCCCAGTTCGTCATCTTCTCCTGGGACGGCGCCGGCGAGGTCGGCAACGGCCTCTTCCCGCGCTTCCTCGACCTCGCCAAGGAGCACGGCGCCTCCATGACCTTCTTCCTCTCCGGGCTGTACCTGCTGCCCGAGTCGAAGAAGCGCCTGTACAACCCGCCGAACAACCCGCGCGGCGCCTCCGACATCGGCTACCTCACCGACGAGCACATCAAGGCGACGCTGACCAACGTCCGCCGCGCCTGGCTCGAAGGGCACGAGATCGGCACCCACTTCAACGGCCACTTCTGCTCCGGCCACGGCACCGTCGGCAACTGGACGCCCGCCCAGTGGCGCAGCGAGATCCAGCAGGCCAAGTCCTTCGTGAAGGAGTGGCGGACCAACACCGGCTGGAGCGACCTGCCCTCCCTGCCCTTCGACTACGAGAAGGAACTCGTCGGCGGCCGCACCCCCTGTCTGCTCGGCCAGAACAACCTGCTGCCCACCGCCAAGGAGCTCGGCTGGCGCTACGACGCCTCCTCGCCCGGCGGCCGCCAGGTCTGGCCCGACAAGAAGCTGGGCATCTGGGACCTGCCGCTGCAGCAGATCCCGTTCCCGGGCCGCTCCTTCGAGGTCCTGTCGATGGACTACAACATGCTGGCCAACCAGTCGATCAACTCCACCCAGGCGCCCGCCTACAACTACCCGGCCTGGCGCACCCAGTCCACGAACGCCTACATATCTGGCTTCAAGCGGGCATACGAGACCAACCGGGCACCCTTCTTCGTCGGCAACCACTTCGAGCACTGGAACGGCGGCATCTACATGGACGCCGTCGAGGCGGCGTTCAAGCACATCGCCCGGGAGAAGGAGAAGGGCGCGGACGTACGGCTCGTCTCCTTCCGGCAGTTCGTCGACTGGATGGACGTGCAGAAGCCGGAGGTGCTGGCCAAGCTGCGCACGCTCGACGTCGGACAGCGGCCGGCCGGGGGCTGGAAGACGTTTTTGCAGGAGAGTTCCACCGCATCCGCCACACCCACCGGAAAGGCCGCCTGACCTGCGGATTCCGGCGTCCCGTGCACCCGCGAGGGGGGTGCGCAAGATCCCCGGAACGGACATGCGAAACTTTTCACATGAGTGCCTCCAGTCGCACCCCTCTGCGCTCGAACCGAAGCCGTGCCACGCTGCTCGCCGCGACGGCCGCGGCCGCCGCCCTCGCGCTGTCCGCATGCAGCTCGGGCGGCACCTCGGGCGGCGGCGGTGACACCAACTTCGTCATGGGCAAGAACGGCATCTCCACGGTCGCCGCGGGAAAGCGGGTCGCGGCCCCGGACCTTTCGGGCAAGACGGTCGACGGCGGCCGGGTCGACGTGGCCACGTTCAAGGGCAAGGTCGTCGTCCTGAACGTGTGGGGCTCCTGGTGCCCGCCCTGCCGGGCGGAGGCGCCGGGCTTCGCGAAGATCTCCAAGGAGCTGCAGAGCAAGGGCGTGCAGTTCGTCGGCATCAACACCCGGGACAGCAACACCGGGAAGGCCGCCGCCTTCGAGAAGCAGTACGGCATCACCTATCCCAACCTGTACGACCCGACGGGAAAGCTGATGCTCCGCTTCAAGAAGGGCACGCTGAACCCACAGGCCATTCCCTCCACCCTCGTCCTGGACCGCAAGGGCAGGATCGCCGCGCGTTCCCTGACGGGGCTCAGTGAGGACAAGCTGCGCGGCATGATCGACACCGTGCTCGCGGAGAAGTGACGTGACCTCAGTCACCACGCTCGCCGCGGCGACGGACCCGAACCAGACGGTGCTCAACGGCGCCCTGCTGCTCGCGCTGCCCGTCGCGCTCCTCGGCGGCCTCGTCTCCTTCTTCTCGCCGTGCGTCCTGCCGCTGGTCCCCGGCTACCTGTCCTACGTCACCGGGGTCGCCGGCACCGACCTGGCGGAGGCCCGCCGCGGGCGGATGGTGGCCGGCGCCTCCCTCTTCGTCCTCGGCTTCACCGCCGTCTTCGTCTCCAGCGGCGCCCTGTTCGGCTACTTCGGCACCACCCTCCAGGACAACAAGGGCGTCCTGGCCAAGGTGCTGGGCGTGCTGATGATCCTCATGGGCGTCTTCTTCATGGGCCTGATGCCCTGGATGACCCAGCGGGAGTTCCGCTTCCACAACCGGCCCACCACCGGACTCGTCGGCGCCCCGCTGCTCGGCGCGCTGTTCGGCATCGGCTGGACGCCCTGCATCGGCCCGACCCTCGCCTCCGTCCTCGCGCTCTCCTCGAACCAGGCCAGCGCCGGCCGCGGCGCCGTCCTGACCGTCGCCTACTGCCTCGGCCTCGGCGTGCCGTTCGTGCTCGCCGCGGTCGCCTTCCGCAAGGCGCTCGGCGCCTTCGGCTGGGTCAAGCGCCACTATGTCTGGGTGATGCGGATCGGCGGCACGATGATGATCGTGACCGGTCTGCTGCTCGTCACCGGCGTCTGGGACACCCTCGTACAGGACATGCAGTCCTGGTCGGCCGGCTTCACCGTGGGGATCTGATCGATGAGCAAGACCGAAACCGGCACGCCCCCCGAGCGGGCCGACGACGACCTCGGCGCGGCCGGCTCCCAGCTGTCCACCGCCCCCGCGGAGGAGCTGCCCAACCTGCCCTCCCTGGGTGTCCTCGGCTGGGTCCGCTGGTTCTGGCGGCAGCTGACCTCCATGCGGGTCGCCCTGCTGCTGCTCCTGCTGCTCTCCCTCGGCGCGATCCCCGGCTCGCTCATCCCGCAGTCCGGGACCGACGTCACCAAGGTCGACACCTTCCGCAAGACGCACACGACGCTCGGGCCGATCTACGACAAGCTCGGCCTCTTCCACGTCTACAGCTCGGTGTGGTTCTCCGCGATCTACATCCTGCTGTTCGTCTCGCTCATCGGCTGCATCATCCCCCGCACCTGGCAGTTCGTCGGCCAGCTGCGCGGCCGCCCGCCGGGCGCCCCCAAGCGGCTGACCCGGCTGCCCGCCTACACCACCTGGCGCACCGGGGCCGAACCGGAGCAGGTCCGTGCGGCCGCGCTCGCCCTGCTCAAGAAGCGCCGCTTCCGGGCGCACGTCGCCGGGGACGCCGTCGCCGCCGAGAAGGGCTACCTGCGCGAGACCGGCAACCTCGCCTTCCACATCGCGCTCATCGTGATGCTGACCGCCTTCGCCTGGGGCCAGTTGTACAAGTCCGAGGGCAACAAGCTGGTCGTCGAGGGCGACGGCTTCTCCAACACGATGACGCAGTACGACGACTTCAAGTCCGGCAGCCTCTTCACCGCCGACGACCTGGTGCCGTTCAGCTTCAACCTGGACAAGTTCACCGGCACCTACGAGACCAACGGCCCCAACCGGGGCACCGCGCGCACCTTCCAGGCCGCCGTCACCTACAGCAAGGGCGCCTACGGCAAGGACCACAAGGACCTCGTCAAGGTCAACGAGCCGCTGGAGATCGGCGACGCCAAGGTCTACCTCACCGCCCACGGCTACGCCCCCGTCATCACCGTCCGCGACGGCAAGGGCGACGTCGTCTACCGCGACGCCGTGCCCCTCCTCCCGCTGGACTCCAACGTCACCTCCACCGGCGTGGTCAAGGTCCTCGACGGCTACAGGAACGCCAAGGGCGTCGGCGAGCAGATGGGCATCTCCGCCTTCCTGCTGCCGACGTACACCAAGGGCAGCGAGACGGCCTCCACCTTCCCCGGGCTGCTCAACCCGGTGCTCAACCTGGCCCCGTACCACGGCGACCTCGGGGTCGACTCCGGCATCCCGCAGAGCGTGTACCAGCTCGACAAGTCCCATGTGAAGCCCTACAAGGACGCCAAGGGCCAACAGCTCAGGGACAACCTGAAGCCCGGCCAGACCATGAAGCTGCCCGGCGGCGCCGGCTCCATCACCTACGAGGGCACCAAGGAGTGGGCGAACTTCCAGATCGTCCAGCAGCCCGGCACCGGCTGGGCCCTCGCCGGGTCCCTCGTCGCCATCTTCGGCCTCGCCGGCTCCCTGTTCATCCAGCGCCGCCGCGTCTGGGTGCGTGCGGTGGCCGGTCCCGACGGCGTCACGGTCGTCGAGATGGCCGGCCTCGGCCGCAGCGAGTCCGCCAAGGTCCCCGAGGAGCTCGCCGACCTCGCCGAAACCCTCTACGACCGGGCGCCGGGCGCGCCCGGGCCCGACGAGGACCCCACCGACCCAGACGCCACCACCACCCCCGATCCCAGCGTCGTACCTGCCGAAGGGGCTGAGAAGAAGTGATTCTCTCCGCCGGAACCGAGTTGGCCATCGCGACCAACGAACACCTCGCGAACATCAGCAACACGCTGATCTACTCCGCGATGGCCGTCTACACCCTGGCCTTCTTCGCCTACATCGCCGAATGGCTCTTCGGCAGCCGCAGCAAGGTGGCCCGCACGGCCAGCGCGCTCACCAACGGCACGCAGAAGGCCAAGGGCACCCCGGCCGTCACCGTCAAGAAGGCCGGCGGGACCGCCGTACTGGAGCGGCCCAAGGTCGTCGTGCGGTCCTCCACCGGATCGCGGGACGTGCCCGACGGGCCCGGGGCGCACGGCGGGGACGCGCAGGGCGACCTCTACGGGCGCATCGCGATCTCCCTCACCGTGCTCGCCTTCCTGATCCACCTCGCGGGCGTGGTCGCCCGCGCGGCTTCGGTGGAGCGGGCGCCGTGGGGCAACATGTACGAGTTCAACATCACCTTCTCCACCGTCGCGGTCGCCGTGTACCTCACGCTGCTGGCGCTGAAGAAGAACGTGCGCTGGCTCGGCCTGTTCCTGGTCACCACGGTCCTGCTCGACCTCGGCATCGCCGTCACGGTCCTGTACACCGCCAGCGACCAGCTGGTCCCCGCCCTGCACTCGTACTGGCTGTACATCCACGTCTCCACGGCCATCCTGTGCGGCGCGGTCTTCTACGTCGGCGCGGCCGGCACCCTGCTCTACCTGTTCAAGGACTCCTACGAGACCAAGCTGGAGAACGGCGGCACGCCGGGCCGCTTCGCCACCTCGTTCCTGGAGCGGCTGCCCGCCTCCTCGTCCCTGGACAAGTTCTCCTACCGCCTGAACGCGGCCGTCTTCCCGCTGTGGACGTTCACGATCATCGCGGGCGCCATCTGGGCCGAGTCGGCCTGGGGCCGCTACTGGGGCTGGGACCCCAAGGAGACCTGGGCGTTCATCACCTGGGTCGCCTACGCCTGCTACCTGCACGCCCGCGCCACGGCCGGCTGGAAGGGCCGCAAGGCCGCCTACCTGGCCCTGATCGCCTTCGGCTGCTGGCTGTTCAACTACTACGGCGTCAACATCTTCGTCTCGGGCAAGCACTCCTACGCGGGCGTGTAGCAGGACGAGGGGAGAAGCTGGTCAGCCGACCGTGATCGAGTCCAGCTTCTCCCGCAGGTACACGTGCGAGTCGACCGGCTCGTACGCCACCCGCCCCACCGGCGCCGGCACGGACTCCACGCGCGTGCCCGGGGTGCACTCGCCGAAGTAGACGAGGGACATCAGCTCCTCGGCCGGCGCGTCCGCGGGCGGGGGCAGGACGCGGTGCCGGCCGGAGCGCCAGCGGTCGCCGGTCCAGCGGGCCATCAGGTCGCCGATGTTGATGGTGAAGGCGTCCGGGTCGAACGGCGCGTCCTCCCAGCCGCCGTCGTCGGTGTACACCTGCAGGCCGCCCTTGCCGGCCTGCCGGTCCAGGATCGTCACCGTCCCGAAGTCGGTGTGCGGGCCGATGCGGAACTGGCCCGGCTGCGGCTCGCCGACGACGTCCGTCCCCGGGTACCAGTTGATGTTGAACCCGTACGTGGGGTGGTCCATGTGCCGGGAGAAGAAGTCCGGGTCCAGGCCGAGCGCCTCACCGAGCAGGGACAGCAGCCGCTTCTCCAGGGCGGCCATCTCCTCCAGGTACTCCTCGCACAGCGTCCGCAGCTCAGGCACCTCGGCCGGCCACACGTTGGGCGCGTACCACTCGGCGTTGACGACCGGGTCCTCGAAGGGTTCGTGGGTCGCGAAGGTCAGGGACTCCTTCAGGTCCGGCGGGGTCTCGGTGCCCTCCGCGTAGCCGTTGGCCTCGGCGCCCGGCCCGAGCCAGCCGCGGCCGCCGACCTTCGCCTCGTAGGGCTGCTTCACCGCGACGGGCAGGGCGAAGAAGGACCGTGCCGCCTCCCGGATCCGCGAGCGCAGGGCCGGGTCCACCCCGTGCCCGGTGACCAGCAGGAACCCGGCGGTCTGCAGGGCCTCGTCGACGGTGCGGGCGAGGGCGGCGCGGGCGGCCTCGTCCCCCTCCAGCCAGGGCCGCAGGTCGATGGTCGGGATGCGCGGGGCAGGGGCGTCACTCACCGATGTCCTCATTCCACAGAGCCGGGTTGTCCTTGATGAAGGCGCGCATCATCGCGACGCACTCGGGGTCGTCGAGCAGCACGATCTCCACGCCGTGCTCGGCCAGCCAGTCGTGCCCGCCGTGGAAGGTCGCCGCCTCGCCGACGACCACCCGCGAGATGCCGAACTGGCGGACCAGACCGGAGCAGTACCAGCAGGGGGAGAGGGTGGTCACCATCGTCGTGCCGCGATACGACCGCTGCCGTCCCGCTGCCCGGAACGCCGCCGTCTCCGCGTGCGTCGAGGGGTCGTCGTCCTGGACGCGCCGGTTGTGGCCGCGGCCGAGGAGCGTGCCGTCGGCGCCGTAGAGCGCGGCGCCGATCGGGATGCCGCCCTCGGCGAGCCCGGCGCGGGCCTCCTCGACGGCGGTGCTGAGCCAGGTGCGTGCCTGTGCCTGATCCATGCGTCCCACTCTCCTGTGGCCGAAACACGAGGGCAACGTGCGGAAAGTACTCTCCCGGCAACCCGCCGCCGGACGAACTGTCCACGCCCAGGAGGTGCCCGTGGCCGCCCTCACCCTCCGCGAAGTGCTGGACCTCGACCCCGTACGGGCCGCCGAACCCGAACTCCTCGCCGGACACGCCGCCGTGGACCGCCCCGTGCGCTGGGTCCATTCCAGTGAGGTCTACGAGGGCGCCAACTTCCTCGACGGCGGCGAACTGCTGCTGACCAACGGCTTCGGGCTGACCGACGCCGACGACGAGGTCCGCCGCCGTTACGTCCGGGAGCTGGCCGCGCGCGGTGCGGCGGGGCTGGCGGTGGAGGTCGGCCGGTCCCTGCCGCACATGCCGGGCGAGGTCGTCGACGAGGCCCACCGCCTGGGGCTGCCGCTGCTGGCCCTGCACCGGGTCGTGCCCTTCGTGCGGATCACGGAGGCCGCCAACCGGGCGATCGTGGCGCGCGGCCTGTCGGGCCGTGCCGTGGTGCGGCCCTGGGGCGACGACCACACCGCCGCCCTGCTGGCCGACCTCGCCGACCGGGCGGCCCTGAACCAGCCCGAGGTGGAGGCCCGCTCGGCCCTCGCCGGGTTCCACCCGGGGCCGGGGGCGCGGCTGGTGGGCGTCTCGGTGCACGGCACGCGCGAGGTGGCGGCCGTGGACCGGGCGGTACGCCTGCTGGGCGGGGCGGGGGTGCTGCGGGCCGCGTTCCCGGGCGACGTGCTGGCCCTGCTCGCGCTGCCCGCCAAGGTCGCCGGCGACCCCGTGCGGGCCGTGCAGGACGCCTTCCGGGTCGCCGCCGAGCCGGGCCTGACCGTCGCCGTCGGACATGCCGTCGACACGGGCGGCGGCTGGCTGCGCTGGAGCGACACGCTGCGTGCGGCGCGTACGACGCTGGAGCTGGCGCTGACCGTGCCGGCCGCCGAACCCTCCCGCGCCGACGGCCCGTTGGTGACCTCCGCGCGCGCCCTCGCCCTGGAGCGGGAGCTGACCCGCGGCGGCGTCGACGCCAACCGCGACCGGCTGGCCCGGCTCGTGGAGCACACCCTCGGCCCCCTGCTGGCCTGGGAGGCGGCCCACCCCAGCGACCTGGTGCGGACGCTGGAGGTGCACCTGCGCAACGGCTGTTCCCCCACCCGCACGGCGGCCCTGCTGCACATCGGCCGCCAGTCGCTCTACCAGCGGCTGGAGCGCATCGAGTCGCTGCTCGGTCTGGAGATCGACGACCCCGACCTGCTGGGCGAACTGCTGGCGGCGTCCTGCGCGCACCGGGTGGTGCGGGGTGACGCTCAGGGAGCCGTCCGGGCGGGCCGCCTGAGCGCCGTGTAGAGCAGCGCGCTCACCGCGAAGCCCACCAGGGGCGTGATGTCCCCGAACGACGGCCAGTGCTTCGGCACATAGCCGACGTAGTCCTCCTGGTTGGAGAAGAGCGGGACGGACACCGCGACGCCGATCAACAGGGCGGCGACTCCGGGCCAGTTGGTGAACGTGCGGTCGGACAGCCGGGCCGACAGCTCCTCGACCGTCCCCGTGCGCGACCGCCGCCACCGCTCCACCAGTACCACCCCGAGCCAGGGCGCCACCCAGTACGCGATGATCAGCAGGAACGCCTCGTACGCCGACCCCGCGTCGGACAGCGAGGCCCACGCCGCCGCCGTACCGGCGATCCCGGAGACCACGACCAGCACGCCGCGGCTCAGCCACGCGGGCAGCCGGAGGCCGAAGGAGGCGATGGAGATCGCCCCCGAGTAGATGTTCAGGGCGTTGGCGGAGATGCCGCCCAGGATGATGGCCAGCAGGACCAGATCGCCGAGCCAGCCCGGGAGATGGCCGGTGAAGGCGGCCGTGGGGGTGGCGTCCTTCGGGGCCAGGATCGTCGCCGAGGCCGCGCCGACGACGGCGACCAGCGAGACGGACACGAACAGGCCGACGGCCGGATAGACGACCGTCTTCAGCCGGTTCGCGGTCCGGGGCAGATAGCGGGAGTAGTCCGTGGCGTACGGGTTCCAGCCGGCCGCGTAGCCCCAGGCCGCGCTGAAGGCGAGCAGGAAGCCGCCTACGCCGCCGCCCGCGCCGCCCCCGCCGAGGTCCGCGTCCTTGAAGGTCCACACCCCCGCCAGCAGGAAGATCACCGCGAGGGCCGGGAAGGCGTACTTCTCGAAGGTGTGCACGAAGTTGTGGCCGATGAAGCCGATGAGGATCTCCGCGACGACCACGAGCAGCAGCGAGGGCAGCGGCCGCAGGCCGGTCAGCGTGTTCAGGGCGAAGGCCGCGCTCACGCTGTTCACCGCGAACCAGCCGACGCCCGCGATCAGGCCGTTGGCCGCGGACGGCAGGATGTTGCCGAAGTAGCCGAAGGAGAACCGGCCGATCACCATCTGCGGCACCCCGAAACGCGGGCCGTCCAGGGAGAGCACGCCCTGCGTGACCGCGCCGACCGCGGTGCCGAGGACGATGGCGGCGGTCGCCGCCCAGAAGCTCAGGCCGAAGAAGAGGACCGAGATCACGCCGATGTAGACGGTGGCGAACTCGATGTTCGGGGAGGCCCAGGTCCACAGCAGCTGGAGCGGGGAGCCATGGCGTTCGGCGTCGGGGATGGGCTCGGAGCCCGCCGTCTCGACGGCGATGACCTTGTCACCGTACGCGGGGGCGAGGGTGCCGGCGGAGTCGGCGGGAGCTGTCGTCATGCGAGCCAAGTGTCCGGTTCCGGCCGGTCCCGGCACAGGGGCGCGATGTCCGTATCGCGGAGCCCGCCGACGTACATCCTGTAGGCCGGGGTCAGTCCCCCTGGGGCTCCTCGCCGCGCTCGCGCCGCCGCAGTTCCTCCTCGCGGCGGCGCAGGTCCGCCTCCCAGTCCTTCAGCAGCGCCTCGTCCTTCTTGTTCTCCTCCTTGAGGGACTTCAGGAACTCGGGGTTGTCGTCCGGCGCCACCCACTGCGCCGCCGTGCCGCGGTGCCACTCCGACGGCGTGGAGCCCCCGGCGGGCGCGACCCGCTGCTTGCCGGCGACCAGCCAGGCGATCGGTCCGACCAGCACCTCGCCGAACAGCAGGATGATGATGACCCAAACGACCTTGGGCAGCCCGCGCACCTGCTCCTCGGGGGTGTTCAGGCAGTCGATGAAGGCGTAGATCCACAGCGCCAGGACCAGCAGGAACGGCAGATACCTGAACATGGTGGTGCGATCCCCCAGAAGACGGTGACGGGCGCTGTGCGGCCCCGGTGACGGGGTCAGGGTAGCGGGTGTCAGATACTGGGACGCATGGCTTACGACGATCTTCGCTCCCTGCTCAGGGCCCTGGAACGCGAGGGCGACCTCAAGCGCGTCAAGGCCGAGGTCGACCCGTATCTGGAGGTCGGGGAGATCGTCGACCGGGTGCAGAAGTCCGGCGGACCGGCGCTGCTCTTCGAGAACGTGAAGGGCTCCGACATGCCCCTCGCGATGAACGTCTTCGGCACCGACCGGCGGCTGCTCAAGGCCCTCGGCCTGAAGTCGTACGCGGAGATCTCCGACAAGATCGGCGGACTGCTGCGGCCGGAGCTGCCGCACGGCTTCGTCGGCGTCCGCGAGGCCTTCGGCAAGCTCGGCGCGATGACCCACGTACCGCCGAAGAAGGTCAAGTCCGACCACGCCCCGGTCCAGGAGGTCGTGCTGACCGGGGACGACGTCGACCTCGACCGGCTGCCGGCGCTGTTCACCTGGCCGCAGGACGGCGGCTCCTTCTTCAACCTCGGTCTGACGCATACCAAGGACCCCGAGTCCGGTGTCCGCAACCTCGGCCTGTACCGCCTCCAGCGCCACGACCGGCGCACCATCGGCATGCACTGGCAGATCCACAAGGACAGCCGCAACCACTACCAGGTGGCCGCGCGGCGCGGCGAGCGGCTGCCGGTCGCGATCGCCTTCGGCTGCCCGCCGGCCGTGACGTACGCCTCCACCGCGCCGCTGCCCGGCGACATCGACGAGTACATGTTCGCCGGGTTCGTCGCCGGCAAGCGGATCGAGATGGTCGACTGCAAGACCGTGCCGCTGCAGGTGCCCGCGCAGGCGGAGGTCGTCCTGGAGGGCTGGCTGGAGCCCGGCGAGATGCTCCCCGAAGGCCCCTTCGGCGACCACACCGGCTTCTACACCCCGCAGGAGCCGTTCCCCGCGCTGAAGATCGACTGCGTGACGATGCGGAAGCGCCCGCTGCTGCAGTCGATCGTCGTGGGCCGCCCCCCGACGGAGGACGGGCCGCTGGGCCGGGCCACGGAGCGGTTCTTCCTGCCGCTGCTGAAGATCATCGTGCCGGACATCGTGGACTACCACCTGCCCGAGGCCGGCGGCTTCCACAACTGCGCGATCGTCTCGATCGACAAGAAGTACCCCAAGCACGCGCAGAAGGTCATGCACGCCGTGTGGGGCGCCCACATGATGTCGCTGACCAAGCTGATCGTGGTCGTCGACTCCGACTGCGACGTCCACGACCTGCACGAGGTCGCCTGGCGGGCCCTGGGCAACACCGACTACTCCCGCGACCTCACCGTCGTCGAGGGACCGGTCGATCACCTCGACCACGCCTCCTACCAGCAGTTCTGGGGCGGCAAGGCGGGCATCGACGCGACGCGGAAGTGGCCCGAGGAGGGCTACACCCGCGACGGCGGCTGGCCCGAGATGGTCCTGTCCGACCCCGAGACGGCGGCCAAGGTCGACCGCCGCTGGAAGGAGTACGGCCTGTGAGCAGCGCCTCCGCCGCGATCCCGCAGCCGGGACGCACCAAGGCGTTCCTGCGGCTGGTGATGATCGAGCACTCGGTCTTCGCCCTGCCCTTCGCCTACATCGCCGCGCTGACCGCGATGTTCGAGTGGGACAAGAACATCCACTGGGGCCGGCTGCTCCTGGTCACCGTCTGCATGGTGGGCCTGCGCACCTTCGCGATGGCCGTGAACCGGATCATCGACCGCGAGATCGACGCCCGTAACCCGCGCACGGCCCGGCGCGAGCTGGTCACCGGCGCGATGTCGGTGAAGCACGCCTGGACCGGCGCGCTGATCGCGGTCGTCGTCTTCCTGGGCTCGGCGGCCCTGCTCAACCCGCTGTGCCTCGCGCTGGCGCCGGTGGCGGTCGTCCCCATGGTCGTCTACCCCTACGGCAAGCGGTTCACGAACTTCCCGCAGGCCATCCTGGGCCTCGCCCAGGCCATGGGCCCGATCGGCGGCTGGCTCGCGATCAGCGGCGAGTGGAACTGGCACGCGGTGATCCTCGGCCTCGCCGTCGGCATCTGGATCGGCGGCTTCGACCTGATCTACGCCTGCCAGGACGTCGAGACCGACCGGGAGATCGGCGTGATGTCGGTCCCGGCCCGCTTCGGCATCCCGGCGGCCATCCGGGGCGCGCGGGTGTGCCACGCGCTGACCATGGCCCTGCTCGTCTGGTACGCCGTGGTGACGGACGCGGGCGGCTTCTTCTGGGTGGGCCTGATGATCGTCGCGAGCGCCTTCGTCTACGAGCACTCCATCGTGCGCCCGCACGACCTGTCCCGCCTGAACAGGGCCTTCTTCAGCGTCAACGGCTTCATCGGCATCGCCTTGTTCGTGTGCGCGCTGCTCGACCTGCTGGTGCGCGGGCTGACCGTCTGAGCCGGGCCCCCGAGGCCCCGCTCAGGCGCGTATCGCGGGAGCCGGGGACCGGCGGCCGAACCAGAACGCCGCCGCCACCCCGGTCGCCAGGCCGATCAGGTGGGCCTGCCAGCTCACGCCCGTCTGCGTCGGTGACAGGCCCAGCAGGATCGAGGTGCCCCAGACGGCACCCACCAGCAGGCCGACCACCACGCCCAGCGGGCGCCGCTCCACGAAGCCGCTGACCAGCAGGAAGCCGAAGAGACCGAAGATCAGGCCGGAGGCGCCCGCGGTGTTGGTGTGCGCCGGGGCGACGAGCCACACACCCAGACCGTCGGCCACGATGACGACCAGGCACAGCGCGGCGAACCGGCGCAGGCCGCCCAGCGCCGCGAGGAAGCCCATGACCAGCAGCGGCACGCTGTTGGCGGCCACATGGGCGAAGCCGAAGTGGATGAACGCGGCCGGGACGACGTCGACCAGCTCGGAGGCCCGGCGGGGCATGATGCCGAGTCCGTCGAGCGCGTGGCCGCTGACGACGTCGACCACTTCCAGCAGCCACAACAGGGCGACCCAGCCCACCATCAGCTTCGCCGCGGCCTTCACCCGGTCCCGGCGCGACCACTCCAGCTCCGAACCCGACATGGCATCCCCCACTCGTCCGCCCGTCACTGTGATGAACGGTCCGGCCCCCTCGGCCGGTTCCCACCCCGCGACGCCAGCTAGGCTCGGTGTCGTGAACCCAGCCAAGCCAGGAGAGACGCCGCGTACACCTTGGATCGTAGGGGTGTCCGGCGCTTCGGGCACGCCTTATGCCGCGTCGGTGCTGCGCGCACTGCTCGACGCCGGCGAGAGCGTGGACCTGGTCGTCAGCCGGGCCTCGCGGCTCACCCTGCTGGACGAGACGGGCATCTCCTTCAGGGACGCGCACTGGCGCGAGGACCTGCGGGAATGGCTCGGCCGGGGCGCCGACGGAAAGCCCGGCGCCTTCGCGCCGGACGTCAGCGGGGTGCGGTACTGGCCCGCCGGGGACCTGGGCGCGGGCCCGTCCTCGGGGTCGTACCCGAACAAGGGCATGCTGATCGTGCCCGCCTCGACGGCCTGCGTGGCCGGTGTCGCGCTCGGGCTGTCCAAGGACCTGTTGCAGCGGGCGGCGAGCGTGACCCTCAAGGAGCGCCGTCCGCTGGTCGTGGCCGTACGGGAGACCCCCTTGAACGGCCAGACGCTGCGGCACCTCGTCGCGCTCGACGACGCGGGCGCCAGCGTGGTGCCGGCCTCGCCCGGCTTCTACGCGGGCGCCACCCACATCCAGGACCTGGTGGACTTCGTGGCCGGGCGGGTGCTGGACGCGGCGGGCGTGGCACACCGGCTGTACCGGCGCTGGAACGGCGAACTGGGCGGCGCGAACGCCGACCGGTAGGGGACGGGCCGCGGAGGCCCGGTCTCCTCTCATCACTTCGGGAACTCTTCAGCGGAAGGCATCGAATCGCATGGACGCGGTGGACAGGCAGCTCATCCAGGCCCTGAGGGAGAACGGCCGGGCCTCCTACGCGGAGCTCGGGCGCCTCGTCGGTCTGTCGGGGCCCAGCGTCACCGACCGCATCAACCGGCTGGAGGCGGCCGGGGTCATCACCGGCTACCGCGCCACCGTCGACGCCGCCTCGCTCGGCCTCGGCGTCATCGCGCTGATCGGCATCTCGCTGTCCGACGCGGCCGACCACGAGGACGTGGCCCGGCGGCTTAAGGACCTCTCCGAGATCGAGGACTGCTGGTTCATCGCGGGCGACGACTCCTACATGCTCAAGGTGCGGGCGACCGACGTCGACGGACTGGAGAAGATCATCCGGCGGCTGTCGGGGACGAAGGGCGTCTCCCGGACCCGGACCACGATCGTGCTCTCCACCAAGTGGGAGAACCGGGTCGGAGAGCTGCCCGAAGAGGTCTAGGGATACCGTTGGTCGGGCTGTCGGAGAAAGGTGTTTGCCATGGACGTCGGGCTCAAGCGCGAGCTGGAGCAGAAGGTCGGGGCCGGTGAGCGGCTGACCCGCGAGGACGGCATCGCGCTGTACGAGTCGGACGACCTGGCGTGGCTGGGCGGCCTCGCCCACGAGGTGCGGACGCGCAAGAACGGCGACGTCGTCCACTTCAACGTCAACCGCCACCTCAACATGACGAACGTGTGCACCGCGTCGTGCGCCTACTGCTCGTTCCAGCGCAAGCCGGGCGAGAAGGACGCGTACACGATGCGCATCGAGGAGGCGGTCAAGCTCGCCAAGGCGATGGAGGGCGAGAACCTCACCGAGCTGCACATCGTCAACGGCCTGCACCCGAACCTGCCGTGGCGCTACTACCCGCGCTCGCTGCGGGAGCTGAAGGCCGCCCTGCCGAACGTGTCGCTGAAGGCCTTCACGGCCACGGAGATCCACCACTTCGAGACGATCTCCGGGCTGAGCGCGAGCGAGATCCTGGACGAGCTGATCGACGCCGGCCTGGAGTCCCTGACCGGTGGCGGCGCGGAGATCTTCGACTGGGAGGTCCGGCAGCACATCGTGGACCACCGCACCCACTGGGAGGACTGGTCCCGCATCCACCGGCTCGCGCACGAGAAGGGTCTGAAGACCCCGTGCACCATGCTCTACGGCCACATCGAGGAGCCGCGCCACCGCGTGGACCACGTGCTGCGCCTGCGTGAGCTGCAGGACGAGACCGGCGGCTTCCAGGTCTTCATCCCGCTGCGCTACCAGCACGACTTCGTGGACATGCAGGACGGCAAGGTCCGCAACCGGCTGCAGGCGCGGACGCAGATGGCGACGGGCGCGGAGGCGCTGAAGACGTTCGCCGTCTCGCGGCTGCTGTTCGACAACGTGCCGCACGTGAAGGTCTTCTGGGTCATGCACGGCGTGCAGACCGCGCAGCTGGCGCTGCAGCACGGTGCGGACGACATGGACGGCTCGGTCGTCGAGTACAAGATCACGCACGACGCGGACAACTACGGCACGCCGAACAAGCTGACCCGTGAGGATCTGCTGGACCTGATCCGGGACGCCGGCTTCCGGCCGGTGGAGCGGAACACTCGGTACGAGATCATTCGGGAGTACGACGGTCCCGATCCGGCGCGGAGGGAAGCGCCGCAGCCGATGCGGGTCTGATCCGTCGGACGGCGGGTGCGGGTTTGTGGGGGCCGGTCGCGCAGTTCCCCGCGCCCCTGGGGGGTACCCGCACCGCATGGCTGACCGAGCCACCGAGGATGCGTACACCCGCAGAGCCCTTTGTGCCGGGGCTGTCCGCTGCATCGTGATGCTCGCCGGGATCGATCCGGCCGAGGCGTACGTCACCAACGCCGTGAAGCACTTCAAGTTCACGCAGGCCGAGCCGGCCGTCGTCGAGCCGGAGCTGATCGTGGTGCTCGGCGCCACCGCCGGAAAGGCGCTGCTCGGCTCCTCGTTCCGGGTCACGCAGGTGCGCGGGACGGCGCTGGAGGAGGAGATTCACGGCGGGTTCCTGTCCGATCCGAAAGTGGCGGCACGCGTCCTGGCGTAAGGGCTACGATGCCAGGGTGTCCCTTACTTTCACTCTCGATCCCGCCGTCACGCCCGAGCTGCGCGACGGCATCCTCGACCTGTGGACGGACGTGTCCAACGCCGGCGGCTCCGTCGGGTTCGTGCCGCCGGTGACGGCGGAGGTGATCCGGCCGGAGCTGGTCAAGCACCTGGTCGCGATGGCGGAGGGCCGCACCCGGCTGCTCGTCGGGCACGACGGGGACGGGCGGGTCGCCGCGACGGCCTTCCTCACCTTCAACACGCACCGGCTGATGGCCCACTGGCTGTGGCTCTACACGGTGATGGTGCACCCCCGCCACCAGGGCAGGGGCTACGGCCGCGACCTGCTCGCCGCCGCCGAGGCCGCGGCCCGCGGTCTCGACGGCATCGAGGCGATCCGGCTGACCTGCCGCGGCGGCCTCGGCCTGGAGCGGTTCTACGGCTCCTGCGGCTACAAGGAGGTCGGCCGCGTCCCCGGAGCGATCCGCGTGGCGCCCGGCGACGACCGCGACGACATCATCATGCTGCTGCCGCTGGGCTGAGGCCCCGCCTCCAAGATCGGGACCCGGGCGTGCTTCACTGGACGGTGCCCTTTGGGAATGTTCGTACCGTTGACGGAAGAGTGGATTGAGATGCTCCGCTACACGCTGATGCGCCTCGGGGTCTTCGCGGGCTGCTTCGTGGTCGTCTGGGGCCTCGTCTACACCGGCATCGTCCCGCGCGGTTTCGGCGCCTCCAACGGCATCTGGATGGTCCTGCTCGCCCTGGTGCTCTCGGCCCCGATCAGCTTCGTCGTGCTGCGCAAGGAGCGGGACCGGGCCTCCGCGCAGGTCGTCGCCCGGGTCGACCGGATGAAGGCCAACATGGAGGCGAACGCCTCCCAGGAGGACGAGGCCGACGACGCCGCCCGCGCGCAGGGTCAGGCCCCGCAGGCTTCGTAGCTTCACGCCCTCGTGGCCGCGCGAGGGGTCACGGCCGCCCGTTCGCAATTTAGTCTGTGCCCCATGGGTGCGGTGAAGACCAAGCGGATGCCGCGGGCGGTTCGGGAACAGCAGATGCTGGACGCCGCCGTGCGGACCTTCGGGCAGCGCGGATACATGGCGGCGTCGATGGACGAGATCGCCGAACTGGCGGGCGTGTCCAAGCCGTTGGTCTACCTCTACCTGAATTCGAAGGAAGACTTGTTCACCGCCTGCATCCGGCGGGAGGCCAAGGCGCTCGTCGAGGCGGTACGGGGCGGGGTGCGGCCGGGGCTGCCCGCCGACCGCCAACTCTGGGAAGGGCTGCGGGCGTTCTTCGCGCACACCGGCCAGAACCCGGACGGCTGGGCGGTGCTGCACCTCCAGGCGCGTACGCGCGAGCCGTTCGCGGCCGAGGTGACGGCCATGCGCGAGGAGATCGTCGCGTTCGTCACCGAGCTGATCGTGGTGGCGGCCAGGGAGGCCCACCGCAACCCCGATTTGCCCGAGCGCGAGGTCGCCGGGCTCGCCGAGGCCCTGGTCGGGGCCGCCGAGTCGCTCGCCGCCTGGGCCAACGCCACTGCGGGCGTCACCGCGCGGCAGGCGGCGGCGACGCTGATGAACTTCGCCTGGGCCGGCCTCGGCAACCTCATGGACGGACGGCCCTGGTCGCCCCCGCCGGAGCCGCCGGAGGCCGCGGGCCCGCGCCCGGCATGACACCTGTCATCCCCGACGCCGGACGCCGGACACCGGGGGAGCCCGATCCTCCGCCCCTACCTTCGAGCACATGACGAAGACCAGTGGTGAGGACCCGAAGAAGACCGACATCAAGGTGAGCCTGAACGGCGGTCACCGTCCCACGGGCGAGACCCTCCACGAGCGCACCCTGACCGCCTCCCTCATCGGCGGCGCCGACATCGACCTGACCGACGTCGACATCCCCGACGGCGCCGAACTGCGCATCACCAAGCTCAGCCTGATCGGCGGCGTCCGCCTCACCGTCCGCCCCGACGTCCGCGTCGAGGTGCACGGCATCCGCCTCGGCGGGGTGAAGGACGACGGGCCGAGCGAGCCGGGCGGCCCGACCGTCCGCATCGACGCGTGGGGTCTGCTGGGCGGCGTCAGCGTCCGCCGGGCGTGAGGTCCTCCACGACGCCGCTCATATGCAGCCGGCCCCCGTTCCCCAGCAGTTCGAACCGGCCGTCCCGCGCCGCGTACGTCACCGTGCCCGGCAGCAGCACCGGCGCCCTGAACTCGGCCCGCACCCGGACGCGTTCGGGCGTGCCGTGCGCGGCGAGGCAGCGGGCCACCGTCCACATGCCGTGGGCGATGGCGCGCGGGAAGCCGAACAGGCGGGCGGTGAGCGGGTGCAGGTGGATGGGGTTGCGGTCGCCGGAGGCGGCGCCGTAGCGCCGCCCGATGTCGGCGGCCAGCCGCCACTCGGCGACGACGGGCAGCGCCTCGCGCTCGCGCCCGGGCGGCTCACCGGTGTGCCCGGTGCGGTGCCGGGCCAGATACGTGCTCCGCGACTCCCACACCGGCTCCCCGCCGGCCCGCATCTCGGTGACCACCGTGGCCTCGGTCCCGCGCCGGTGCGGCTCCAGCCCGCCGACGTACCCGGCGAGTTCGTACTCCCCGGTCGCCGGGAGCGCGCGGTGCCGGGTGATCTCGACGGAGGTGTGGACCAGGCCGAGCAGCGGCAGCGGGAAGCCCCGGGCGCTCATCAGGCGCATCGCCAGCGGGAAGCCCAGGACGTGCGGGTACGTCGGCGGCAGCGCGTCCTCGCCGGTCGCGAAGCCGCAGACCCGCTCGTAGGCCGCCAGGTGCGCCAGGTCGACGCGCAGGGCGGGCAGGACGAGCCGGTCGCGGGGGAAGTCGGCGTCCGGACGGGGGCGTTTGAAGGGGGAGAGCAGGGCGCCGCGGGCCAGCAGCGGGCCGAGGGCGGGCGGCTGGGCGAGGACGACCGACATCACGCCCCCAGCAGGCTCTGGCCGCAGACCCGGACGACCTGGCCGTTGACCGCGCCCGAGCCCGGGTGCGCGAGCCAGGCCGTGGTCTCGGCGACGTCGGCCGGCAGCCCTCCTTGCGCGAGGGAGTTCATCCGGCGGCCGGCCTCGCGGATGAACAGCGGGACCGCGGCCGTCATCTTCGTCTCGATGAAGCCGGGCGCCACCGCGTTGACGGTCACACCGTGCTCGGCGAGCGCGCGCGGCGCGAGCGCGCGGACCAGCCCGACGATCCCGGCCTTGCTCGCGCCGTAGTTGGTCTGCCCGGCGTTCCCGGCCAGGCCCGCGATGGACGCGGTGGCGACGATCCGCCCGCCGGGCCGGAGCGTGCCCTCCTTCAGCAGGGCGTCCGTGGTGCGCAGCACGCTCGCCAGATTGACGTCGAGGACCGAACTCCAGCGCTCGGCGGGCATGTTGACCAGCCGGCGGTCCCGGGTGATCCCCGCGTTGTGGACGAGGACGTCCAGCCCGTCCGGGAGGGCGGCGGCGATCCGCTCGCCCGCGTCCGCGGCCGTGATGTCGAGTGTCAGCGCGCTGCCGCCGAGCCGGGCCGCGACCCGCGCCGCGTCCTCCTCGGCCTGCGGCACGTCCAGGACGACCACCCGGGCGCCGTCCCTGGCCAGCGTCTCGGCGACCGCCTCGCCGATGCCGCGGGCGGCACCGGTGACCAGGGCGGTGCGGCCCGTGAGGGGGCGGTCCCGGTCGGTGTCCGGTTGTGCACCCTCCCCGACGGCGACGACCTGCCCGCTGACGTAGGCGGACCGGGGGGAGAGCAGGAAACGCAGCGTCGACTCGGCGGCCGCGGCGTCCGTCAGCCGCACCAGGTTCACCGTCCGCCCGCGGCCGATCTCCTTGCCCAGCGAGCGCACGAACCCCTCCAACGCCTGCTGCGCGGCCGCCTGGTGGTGGTCGGCGGCATCGAGGGGCGCGCCCAGGACGACGATCCGGCCGCTCGCCGCGACGGACCGCACCACGGGGTGCAGGGCCGCGTGCACCTCGGCGAGCGAGTCGACGTCCCGGACCCCGGAGGCGTCGAGGACGACGGCGGCCGGGGCGCCGGAGGTCGCGGCCGTGAGCCCCGTACGGGCGAGGACGGGCTCCAGGTCGAGGTCCGACCGGCCGGCGCGGAGGTGGACCCATCCGCCCTCCAGGGCGGGGTGTTCGGGCGACCAGCGCAGCAGCGGCGCCGGTTGCGGCAGCCCGAGTCTGCGGGTCAGGAAGCGGCCGGGGGCGGTGCCCGTGAAGCGCAGATAGCGGTCGGCCATGTCCATCTCCCCTGCGAAAGTCTGCTTACTCCAGAGTCAGGTTACCCGAGGTAAGGGGAGGTCAGGACGTGAAAATTGTTCACCATACCCCCTGGTAACGTTCGATCGGCGAGAAAAGCGACGACACTGCACATCCCCGACGCACCCCCGCCGCCGGACCATCGCCGAACCCCCACCGGCCCCTCACGCGCGAGCCGTACGATCGCCTCTCCCCACCTGCGGCAACTCCCCCGCAGGGCAACTCCGTTGACCACTGGAGTCGCCCGTGTCCAGCACGCGCCCCGCCGCCGGTCCGGCGGTCCACGCCACCGCCTACGACGGCACCCCGGTCCTCGTGGAACCCGTCGTCCGGCGACTGGAGGGGGAGGTCCGCGAGGTGTCCGTACCGCCCTTCGTGCCGCCCGCGACCTACGGCTCCCTGGCCGACCTGCCCTTCGACAACGCGCGCCTCGCCCCCGAGGCCAAGGTCCTCAGCCGCCGCACCGCCTCCGGCGGGTGGACGCATGTGACGGCCGCCCGGTTCGCCGAGGAAGTGCTGGCCACGGCGAAGGGCCTCGTCGCCGAGGGCCTGACGCCGGGGGACCGGATCGCCGTCATGGCGCGGACCGTGTACGAGTGGACGCTGCTGGACTTCGCCGCCTGGGCCTGCGGCCTGGTCGTCGTCCCCATCTACCCCACCTCCTCCGTCTT
>NZ_JAMGBF010000109.1 GCF_023516615.1 Streptomyces panaciradicis | reverse complement strand
CCCGGTCGGCGGGCGTGAGCCGCGGCGGGCGCGGGCCCCGCTCGCGGGCGGCCGCCCACATCGTCCGCAGGCCCTCGGCGAGGTCGCCCTCGATGTCGACCTCGCCGGTGACGTAGGCCTGCGCGAGGCCCAGCTCGCCGGGCTGCCACAGCAGGCGGCGCAGGGCGCGGCGGGAGCGCAGGACGACCACGGGGGCGTCGGCCGGCCCGGTCTCGCTGCCGTCCCAGGCGCGCAGCCGTACGGGCAGCGGGCCGCCGAGGACGTCCCCCGCGAGGGCGGCGAGCCGGTGGGCCGCGCCGGGCCGGGCGGCGGTGCTGGGTGTCGTGGTCATCGGGCCGGGTTCTCCTTGGTGAACAGGTACTGCTGGACGTCGAGGTAGCCGGAGCGGAACCCGGCCTCGGAGTAGGCGAGGTAGAAGGTCCACAGCCGGCGGAAGGTCTCGTCGAAGCCGAGTGCCTCGACCTCCCGCGCCCGCTCGCCGAACCGCTCGCGCCACAGCCGCAGCGTCTCCGCGTAGTGGGCGCCGAAGCCGTCGCGGCGGGCGAGGCGCAGCCCGGTGTGGTCCCGGACGGTCTCCTCGACCGCCCGCGTGGAGGGGATGCGGCCGCCCGGGAAGACGTACTTGTGGATCCAGGTGAAGTCGGAGCGGGTGGCGAGCATCCGCTCGTGCGGCATGGTGATGGCCTGCAGCGCCACCCGCCCGCCCGGCGCCAGCCGCTCCTCCAGGACCCGGAAGTACACCGGCCAGAAGTCGTCGCCGACCGCCTCGATCATCTCCACGCTGACGATGGCGTCGTACGCGCCGCGCGCCTCGCGGTAGTCGCACAGCTCGATCGAGACGCGGTCCTGCAGGCCGGCCGCCCGCACCCGCTCCAGGGCGAGGGCGCGCTGTTCCCGGGAGAGGGTGAGCGAGGTGACCCGGGCGCCGCGGGCTGCGGCCCTGAGGGCGAGTTCGCCCCAGCCGGTGCCGATCTCCAGCAGCCTGGTGCCCGCCCGCACGTCGGCCAGGTCGAGCAGCCGGTCGATCTTGCGCTGCTGGGCCGTCGCGAGCCGGTCCCAGCTCGCGGGGAAGCCCCGGAAGACGGCCGAGGAGTAGCTGAGGGTGTCGTCGAGGAAGAGCGCGAACAGGTCGTTGGACAGGTCGTAGTGGCGGCTGATGTTGGTGCGGGAGCCGTCGGGGGTGTTGCGCTCCTCGTGCGGCTGCCGGAGCGCCCACAGGCGGCGCAGCCGCTGCAGCGGGGCCGGGACGAGGTCGGCGGTGTGCGCGGCGAGCACGGTGAGGGCGGCGACCAGGTCGGGCGCGTCCCACTCGCCCGCCATGTAGGACTCGCCGAACCCGACCAGGCCGCCGGTGCCGATGCGGGCGTGGAAGGCGGCCGGGTCGCGGACCTCCAGCAGCGGCCCGCCCTGGCCGAGGGTCTCCCCGCCCGCCAGGCGGACCCGCAGCGGCAGCTCGCGCAGGGCGTGCCGGACGACGGCGGCGGTGACGGCGCTGCGGGCCCGGGAGGCGGCGGGCACGGCGGCCACGTCGGGCCAGCGGGCCGGGTCCACGGCGGTGGGTCCGTGGGGGACGGTGGGTCGTTCTGCTGTCCTCATATGGCTTTCTCCGGCTCGCGGTGGTGACGGGGGCGGGGCTGGACGGGCAGTCCCCGCAGGTAGAGGCGTATGCCGTGGGCGCGGATCGCGGCCGTCACGGCGAGGGTGGACCAGGGGTGGCGCAGGGCCAGCCGCAGCAGGGTGCGGACGGTCGCCGCGCGCCGGCTGCCGCGTACGGTCGCCGTGAAGGCCCGGCCGCCCTCGCGGTCGAGGTGCACGGTCAGGTCCAGCCGGGGTCCCGGCCGGGGCAGCCGCATGCGGTAGGCGCCGTCGACGGGGAAGAACGGCGAGACGTAGAACTCCTTCGCCGTGCGCGCGCTCCCGGTCGCGTCCGGGCGCAGCAGGTAGCAGTGGCGGCCGCCGTAGGTGTTGTGCACCTCGGCGACGACGCAGCGCAGGTCCCCCGCGGGGCCGTGGCACCAGTACAGGGTCAGCGGGTTGAAGACGTGGCCGAACACCCGCGCGTGGGTGAGCATCAGCACCCGCCCGCCGTCCAGCCCGATGCCGTGCCCGGCGAGGAAGGCGTCCAGACCGGTCCGGATCGAGGGCGCGTCGCCGGTGAAGTGGTCGCGCGGGTCGAACCGGGCCAGTACCCGCAGCGGGCGCGGCAGCCGGGGCGGCCGGTCGGGGTCGATGAGCCACAGGTAGGTGCGGTGCCGCAGCGCGTACCGGCGCGGAGCGGTCCGCACGTGGGCGATCGTGCAGGAGTACAGGGCGGGTACGGCGTCCTCCGGGGTGTCTGCCGTGCCGTTCACCAGCGCACTCCCAGCGCGGCCGCCGCCTCCACGCCCGAGCGGCAGCCGTCCTCGTGGAATCCCCAGCCGTGGTAGGCGCCCGCGAACGCGCAGACGTCACTGGCGAGTTCGGGCAGCCGCCGCTGCGCGGCCACCGACTCGGGGGTGTAGACGGGGTGTTCGTACACCATGCGGGCCAGCACCCGGTCCGGGGCGACCCGGTCCTCGCCGCCCAGGGTGACCACGAACGTCTCGGCGGCGTCCAGGCGTTGCAGCCGGTTCATGTCGTAGCTGACCCGCACCTTGTCGGCGCCGGCCGAGCACGACGGCATCAGGTAGTTCCAGGAGGCGCGGGCACCCCGGGCCCGCGGCAGCACCCCGGTGTCCGTGTGCAGGAGGGTGGTGTTGCGGGAGTAGCGGAAGGCGCCCAGCACCTGACGTTCCCGCTCGGTCGCGTCGGCCAGCAGACGCAGCGCCTGGTCCGGGTGGACCGCGATCACCACCGCGTCGTACGACTCGGTCGTGCCGTCCTCGGCCGTGACGTCGGCCCCGTCGGCGTGCCGGCGCACCGCCCGCACGGGCGTGCCGGTGCGCACGTCGGCGATCTGCTTGGCGATGCGGTCGACGTACTCGCGCGAACCGCCGCTGACCGTGCGCCACGTCGGGGAGCCGCTCACCGAGAGCAGTCCGTGGTGGGCCAGGAAGCGGAACAGGTAGGCGGCCGGGTAGCGCAGGGCGGTGCCGGCGTCGCACGACCACACCGCCGACACCAGCGGCGTCATGAAGTGGCTGCGGAAGTAGGCGGAGAAGCCCTCCCGCTCCAGGAACGCGCCCAGGGTGAGCGAGTCGCCGCCGCCGGCGTCCAGCAGCCGCCGGGCCGCCCGGTGGAAGGCCGGCACCTCGGCCAGCAGCCGCAGGTACGGGCCGCGCAGCAGGTTGCCCGGCCGCGGGAACAGGCCGGCCGGGCCGCGGGCACCGGCGTACTCCAGCCCGCACCCCTCGCACCGCACCGACATGCTCATCTCCGACTCCTGCGTGGCGACGCCGAGTTCGTCGAAGAGCCGCAGCAGACGCGGGTAGGTACGGCGGTTGTGCACGATGAACCCGGAGTCCACCCGGTGCATCCGGCCGTCGAGGGCCGAGACCAGCTCGTGGGTGTGCGCGTGCCCGCCGAGCCGCGCGTCGGCCTCGTACAGGGTGACGCGACGGCTGCGGCCCAGGATGTGGGCCGCGGTCAGTCCCGCCACGCCGGAGCCCACCACGGCCGTCCGTCCCCGGTACGGCGACCCGCCCCGCGAGCCGTGCCGGGCGTCTGCCGACGTCCGCTCCATCTCTTGCCTCCCGCTCCGGTGATCGGCGATCCGCGTGTAATCCGGAGCAGGCGGGGCCGCGGATTGGCGGATTCGCGGGGAGGGGGAGTCCGGGCCTTCGGGGCCGCGCTCTTCCGTAAGGTGGCAGGTGCGTGACGCCGGTGGGGCAGGTCGGGAGGGACGGTTTCGGGATGTGCGGACGGTACGCGGCGAGTCGGCGGCCGGAGGATCTCGCCGGAATCTTCGACATAGAGAAGTGGGAGCCCGAGGAGACGCTCGCGCCGGACTACAACGTGGCCCCCACCAAGGAGGTCTACGCCGTCCTCGACCGCCCGCTCAAGGACGCCGAGGACCCTCGTCCGGTGCGCCAGCTGCGCCGGCTCAAGTGGGGCCTCGTGCCGTCCTGGTCGAAGTCGCCCGAGGGCGCCGCGCGGATGATCAACGCCCGCGCGGAGACCGTCCACGAGAAGCCGTCCTACCGGCGGGCCTTCTCCTCGCGCCGCTGCGTCATCCCCGCCGACGGCTACTACGAGTGGGTCACCGGCAGCCAGGAGCGGGACCTGGAGGTCGAGGGCCGCAGGAAGCGGCCGCGCAAGCAGCCGTACTTCGTGCTGCCCGCCGACGGCTCGGTCTTCGCGATGGCCGGCCTGTACGAGTTCTGGCGCGACAAGACCCTCCCCGACGACCACCCGCAGGCCTGGTGGGTCACCTGCTCGGTGATCACTACGGAGGCCGAGACCACCCCCCTGGCCGTCTCCCCGGCCGAGGGCCCGCACTCCCTGGCCGAGATCCACCCCCGCATGCCCCTGATGCTCACCCCGGACCGCTGGGACGGCTGGCTGGACCCGTCCCGCACCGACCCCGAGGACCTCCGCTCGCTCCTCGCCCCGCCCCCGCCCGGCCTGATGCGCGCCTACCCGGTCTCCACGGCCGTCAGCAACGTCCGCAACAACGGCCCGGAGCTGCTGAAGGAGCTGGAGGGCCCCGAAGAGGGCACACTCTTCTGACGTGACGACCGAGATCATCGCTACCGAGGCGGGCGACGCCCGCATCACCTGGCACCCCGCGGACCGCGCCCGGCTCGTGCTGGCCGTGAGCCACGGAGCGGGCGGCGGCATCGAGGCCCGGGACCTCCAGGCGCTGGCCGCGGTCCTCCCGGCCCACGGCGTGAGCGTCGCCCTCGTGGAGCAGCCCTGGCGGGTGGCGGGGAAGAAGGTGGCCCCGGCGCCGAAGACGCTCGACACCGGGTGGCGGGGCGTCTGGCCGGCACTGCGCAAGGCAGGACCGCCGGTGATCTCCGGCGGCCGCAGCGCCGGAGCCCGGGTCGCCTGCCGCACGGCCGTCGAACTCGGCGCCCGTGCCGTGCTGGCGCTGAGCTTCCCGCTCCACCCGCCGGGCCGGCCGGAGCGGTCCCGGGCGGCGGAACTGCTCGGAGCCGGGGTGCCCACGCTCGTCGTCCAGGGTGGGAACGACCCCTTCGGCCGGCCGGAGGAGTTCCCCGACGGCGATCACCGCCTGGTCGAGGTGCCGTACGGCGATCACGGCTTCGCGGTGCCGAAGAGGGCGGACATCACGCAGGAGCAGGCCGTGGCGATCGTCACGCGCGCGGTGGTGGAGTGGGCCCGGTCACTCGGGTAAAGGGCCGGGAATGTTGCGGCCCCGACCTCTGTTGAGGCGGACAGAAGTGCTGAGCCACCAGCACCGATCGTCGTCGGAGAGGAAGTCCGCCGCATGGGTTCGACCATCTGCCCGAGCCGTGAGCGCAGCGCTGACCTGGACTGGACGGTGCTGCGCGCGGCCAAGACCACCCCTGTTCGGGGGGCGGCGGGGACGGGTCGTCGTCTATCCTCCAATTCCGGTGGTACCGGTCTCGGTGCTGCCCGGAACTTTGAGGAGGTGGGTCCGGTCACTGGGATCGACGCAGGGACCGACAACGGCCAGGCGGAGCAGCCCGAGGGCCAGGGCGTCAGCGCGGAGTCGACCTCGGAGCGCAGCGCGCGCTTCGAACGGGACGCGCTCGAATTCCTCGACCAGATGTACTCGGCCGCCCTGCGCATGACGCGCAACCCGGCCGACGCGGAGGACCTGGTGCAGGAGACGTACGCCAAGGCGTACGCGTCCTTCCACCAGTTCCGTGAGGGCACCAACCTCAAGGCGTGGCTGTACCGGATTCTCACGAACACCTTCATCAACTCCTACCGCAAGAAGCAGCGCGAGCCCCAGCGCAGCGCGGCGGAGGAGATCGAGGACTGGCAGCTCGCCCGCGCCGAGTCGCACATGTCGACGGGTCTGCGCTCCGCGGAGTCGCAGGCGCTCGACCACCTGCCGGACTCGGACGTGAAGGAAGCGCTCCAGGCGATCCCCGAGGAGTTCCGCATCGCCGTCTACCTCGCCGACGTAGAGGGCTTTGCGTACAAGGAGATCGCGGACATCATGGGGACACCCATCGGTACGGTGATGTCCCGGCTGCACCGGGGCCGCCGCCAGCTGCGCGGGATGCTCGAGGACTACGCCCGTGAGCGCGGGCTGGTCCCGGCCGGCGCCGGAGAGTCGAACGAAGCGAAAGGCTCGGGCTCATGAGCTGCGGAGAGCCGCACGAGACTGACTGCAGTGAGGTCCTCGACCATCTGTACGAGTTTCTCGACAGCGAGATGCCGGAAGTCGATCGCGACAAGTTCAAGCGGCACTTCAAGGAGTGCTCGCCGTGCCTGGAGAAGTACGGCCTGGAGCAGGCCGTGAAGAAGCTCGTCAAGCGCTGCTGCGGGCATGACGACGTGCCCACCGACCTGCGCTCCAAGGTGCTGGGGCGGATCGATCTGATCCGCTCCGGCCAGGCGGTCCCCGAGCACGACGTCACGGCGGCACCGGCGACTCCCCAGGAGTCGTGACGGCCCGGGGCGTGGGCCGGTGCACGGCCGCGTCCCCCTCGAACTGACGCGCTGCACAAGAGTGTTCGGTCACTCGAACGTGCTAATCACCCTTTCATAGGCCCACGCGTCCCCCTGCCCCGCCCTAGGCTCGTCGCCAGAGGAGGCTCGGCCGGGGAGGGGCGTGATGGAGGCTGTTCCGGCGCGGGCCCGTGTGTACGTCGCCTGCGTCGTCCTGGGCGCCCTGCTCTGCGCGGCTCGGCTGCCGCGGACGCCCGCACTCTGGTGGGCGGTCGTGCTGCTCTCCGCCGTGTACGCGGGGTGCGAGCGGGCCGCCGCCCGCTGGCGCTTCGCCGGCACCTTCTACCCCGTGCTCCTCGCCGGTGCCTTCCTGCTGCCGCCGGCCGCCGCCGCGCTGGTCCCGCTGCCGGGGGCGCTGCTCTCCCGGGTCGAGCAACGGCCGTACGCGCTGCGGCGGATCTGGCGCGCGGCGCACCTGATGATCGGCGTCCGGGCCGCGGGCTCGGTGCACGGCGCGCTGGGCGGCCGGGACGCGGTCGCCGGCTCCCACTTCCCCTACGCCCTCGTCCCCGCCGGGGCCGCGGTCCTCGCCTTCTGCCTGGCGCTGACCGCCCTGGACGGCGGCATCCTCGCGCTCGGCGAGCGCGTTCCGGCGCGCCGCGCCTGGCGCGGGCTGTTCGTCCGCTCCCTCGCCCCCGTCGCCGTGCACGGCCTGGCCGGGCTGATGATGGCCGTGCTGTGGCGCAGCCCGTACGGCCCGGTCGCCGCGCTCCTCGTGCTGCTCCCCATGTGCGTGTCCTGGTGGGTGTTCGCGCAGTACCACCGGGAGCGGGCAGCGCACCAGGCGACCATCCGGGCGCTGGTCCAGGCCGTCGACATCAAGGACGGCTACACCCGCGGGCACAGCGAGCGGGTCGGCCAGGCGTCGATGATGATCGCGCGGGAACTGGGCCTGGACGACGAGCGCGTCGAGGTGCTGCGGTTCGCCGGGATCCTGCACGACGTGGGCAAACTCGGCGTCCCCACCCGGCTGTTGCGCAAGGACGGACCGCTCACCCCCGAGGAACGGCGGGTCATCGAGCTGCACCCCGAGTACGGGCACGAGATGGTGCGCGGGATCGGGTTCCTGGGGGAGGCCCGCGCGGCCGTGCTCCACCACCACGAGCGGCTGGACGGCAGCGGCTACCCCTACGGCCTGGTCGGCACCCAGATCCCGGAGTCCGCCCGGGTGGTCGCGGTCGCGGACGCCTTCGACGCCATGACCTCCACCCGCTCCTACCGGCGGGCCCGTCCGGTGCCGGCCGCGCTGGACGAACTGAAGCGGTGCGCCGGGGCCCAGTTCGACCCGCGGATGGTGACGGCGCTGGTCCGGGCACTGGGGCGGGAGGGATGGCATCCGGTGGTCACCGCCGGCGAGGAACCGCACCCGTTCGTCCCCGCGCCGCAGGCCGCCGACCGCTCCGGAGCCCGCCCGTGAAGGCGCTCATCCACGCGTCAGCCGCCCTCCTCGCCGGCACCTGCCTCGCCGTCACCCTCTGGACCGGCCTGGAGGAACGCTCCACCGCCCTCGCCTTCGGCCTGCTCGTCTGCGTCGGAGAGCTGGGCCGCTGGACCGGCGCCCGGGTCCGGGAGGCCGCGCCGCTCGGGGCCGCCGGCGCCCTGGCGTACGCACTGCTCGGCGCGGACGCCGGCCAGCCCTCCCACCACGGCGTCACCCAGGTCGTGACCGTCGTCCTCGCCGCCTCCCTGCTCGGCGGCGTCCCGCACACCGCGCGCGGCCGGGGGCCGATGACGGACCACCTCGCCCGCCGCGTGCTCACCGTCGGCTTCACCGCCGTCTGCTTCCACCCTCTCTACGACCAGGGCGTGTTCGAGGAGTGGGGCGGCCCCGCCTACGCCCTCGCGCTGCTCGCGCTCCTCACCCTCACCGCCCTGTGCGACTGCGTCCTCGCCGCCGCCCTCGCCCACTCCCGCACCGGCTGGCCCTTCGGCCCCCTCCTCCGGGACGAGCTGCGCGGACTGCTCGGCATCGGCTCCGCCGTGTGCGCGACCGGTGCGGTGATGGCCCTCGCGGTGGCCGTCGTCGGACTGTGGGCGCTGCCGGTGTTCTCGCTGCCCCTGCTGCTGACCCAGCTGTCCTTCAAGCGGTACGCGGCGGTCCGCACCACCTACCGCCAGACCATCGCCTCCCTGGCCCGCGCCACCGAGATCGCCGGATACACCCCCGCCGGGCACGCCCGGCGTGTGGCCGAGCTCAGCCGGGCCGTCGGCCGCGAGCTGGGGCTGACCCGGCCCGAGCTGGCCGTACTGGAGTCCGCGGCCCTCATGCACGACATCGGCCAGCTCAGCCTGGTCGACCCGGTCCCGGCGGGCGCCACCGCCGGCCTCCCCGGAGCCGAACAGCGCCGGATCGCCCTGCTCGGCGGAGCGGTCGTACGGCAGACCGGGGTGGACTCCGCGGTCGCGGTCGTGGTGGAGCGGCAGGCCGACCCCTACCGGGAGCAGCCGATGGCCGCGCGGATCGTACGGACGGTGAACGCCTACGACGAGAAGGTGCGCGACGCCGGCCCCGGCGGACCCCTGCGGGCGCTGGAGGAACTGCGGCTGGCCACGGCCGGGGACTACGCGCCCGAGGTGGTCGAATCCCTGGCCCGGGTCCTGGCACGGGACTGTCTGACGCTCCCCTCGGCTGGGTAACCCATGGGTAATGAGCGCCCTTCCAGCCCCACATGGTTGGATGCGAATGAGAGGGTGTCCGGGGGCAGACTCCGGGCCGGCCCACTCCACGGAACTGGCAGGCGGGAATCGTGAGGATCTTCGGCAAGGGACGACACCGGCCCTCCGCCTCCTGGCGGCAGGCCACCGATCGCGCGTTCACGCTCATCGGCGACGGCCGGTACGAGGACGCGGGCGCGCTGCTGACGCGAGCGGCCGATCTGGAGCCCTGGCTGTCGGAGTCCTGGTTCAACCTCGCCCTGCTGCACAAGTTCCGGCACGACTGGGAGCAGGCCCGCGCGGCCGGCCTGCGCGCCGTCGCCCTGCTCGACAAGGAGACCGGCGCGCCCGACTGGTGGAACGTCGGCATCGCGGCCACCGCCCTGCAGGACTGGCCGCTGGCCCGGCGGGCCTGGCAGGCCTACGGACTGCGGGTGCCGGGCGCGGTCGCGGCGGGCGGCGAGCCCGTCGGCATGGAGCTCGGCAGCGCGGCCGTACGGCTGTCGCCGGAGGGCGAGGCCGAGGTGGTGTGGGGGCGGCGGCTGGACCCCGCCCGGATCGAGGTGCTGTCGATCCCGCTGCCGTCGTCCGGCCGGCGCTGGGGCGAGGTCGTCCTGCACGACGGCGTGCCCCACGGCGAGCGCACCACGGCGGCCGGGCACGCCTACCCCGTCTTCGACGAGATCGAGCTGTGGGCGCCGTCGCCGGTGCCGACCTGGGTGGTGCTGCTGGAGGCGGCGACCGAGGCCGACCGGGACGCGCTGGAGCAGCTGGCCGCGGACGCGGGGTTCGCCGCGGAGGACTGGTCGTCGTCGGTGCGGTTGCTGTGCCGCATGTGCAGTGAGTCCCGGATGCCGTCCGACGAGGGCGACGGGGAGCACCTCGATCCGCACGACCACAGTGAGCCGGGGCATCCCGGGCCGCTGGGGCACCGGACCGACGGGCAGTTGTGGGTGCCGGAGCGGGAGTGCGGGGTGGCTGCGCCGGCGTCGCTGGTACGGGGGTTGCTGGACGGGTGGGTCGCCGACAGTCCGGAGTCGAGGGACTGGCGGGATCTCGAGGAGGTCTGTTAGCGCCGTTGCCGCCCGCGGGTCCGTGGGGGCTGGTCGCGCCCACGCGGCGGAGCCGCACAGCGACACTGTCCCGCGCCCCTGGAGGGGCGCGTCCACGTACCCTGTATCAGCAGTGAACCCCTGTTTTGAGGAAGGCATCGTCGGCATGGCGCAGCAGGACACCGATCAGCAGCACGCGGGCGTGCTCCCCGTGGACGACGAGGGTTTCGTCATCGACACCCAGGACTGCGAGGAGCGGGAGTCGGCCTGGCGTGCGGCCGGGACCTCGCGGCCCATCACGGTCGTCGGGAATCCGGTGCTGCACAAGGAGTGCAAGGACGTCACCGACTTCGGTGAGGAGCTGCAGCAGCTGGTCGCGGACATGTTCGCCTCGCAGCGCACCGCCGAGGGCGTGGGCCTGGCCGCCAACCAGATCGGCGTGGACCTGAAGGTCTTCGTCTACGACTGCGGGGACGACGAGGGCACGCGGCACGTCGGTGTCGTGTGCAACCCCAAGCTGGTCGACCTGCCCGCGGACCAGCGCCGGCTCGACGACAGCAACGAGGGCTGCCTGTCCGTGCCGACCGCGTACGCGCCGCTGGCCCGCCCGGACTACGCCGAGGTGACCGGGCAGGACGAGAAGGGCAACCCGATCAAGGTGCGCGGCACCGGCTACTTCGCTCGCTGTTTGCAGCACGAGACCGACCACCTGTACGGCTACCTGTACATCGACCGCCTCTCCAAGCGCGAACGCAAGGACGCGCTGCGGCAGATGGCCGAGAACGAGCCCCGCTACCCGGTGGTCGCGAACGACTGACGGCCCACAACCCCCTTGCGCACGGCGCCTGTTCGTCAACCACACGGAGAACAGGCGCCGTTCGTGTGTCCCTCGCACGTCCGGTCGGAGCCGCGCCCGTATCGGTCGGAAACACGTCGCGCAAGGGGAGAATCCCGGCACTGTGGGGTAGTGAATGAAGCAAATGCGTTCCCAGATCGGTCAGTTGTGGTGCTGAATAGTCAGTGCGGGGATACGCAACGGCGCACGCCCGGCACAGTGCGAGGGGCGTGCGAAACTGGCGGCTGAGAGGGGCTTGTTCGTGCCTGCTTTCCCACACAGCACCACGTCGACCGCGACGCCGACCGCGGTCCCACCATCACTGTCCCTTCCGGTGATCGAGGCGGCGTTTCCCCGGCAACTGCACCCGTATTGGCCTCGGCTCCAGGAGACAACGCGCACCTGGCTGCTGCGAAAACGGCTCATGCCGGCGCACAAGGTGAAGGAATATGCCGACCGACTTTGCTACACCGACCTCATGGCGGGGTACTACCTGGGCGCCCCCGACGAGGTCCTTCAGGCGATAGCCGACTACAGCGCGTGGTTCTTCGTCTGGGACGACCGGCACGACCGGGACATCGTCCACCGCCGCCCGGAGGCCTGGCGCCGGCTCCGGCTCGGCCTGCACGCGGCGCTCGACTCCCCGCAGGAGTACCTGCGCCACCAGGACCCGCTGGTCGCGGCGTTCGCGGACAGCATGGTGCGCCTGTACTCGTTCCTGCCGGGCACCTGGAACGCCCGCTTCGCGCGGCACTTCCACGCGGTCATCGAGGCGTACGACCGCGAGTTCCACAACCGCACCGAGGGAGTCGTCCCGGCGGTCGAGGAATACCTGGAACTCCGCCGGCTCACCTTCGCGCACTGGATCTGGACCGACCTTCTGGAGGCCGCCGCCGGGTGTGAACTCCCGGACGCCGTACGGAAACACCCGGCTTACCGGCGGGCTGCCCTGCTGAGTCAGGAATTCGCCGCCTGGTACAACGACCTGTGTTCGCTTCCCAAGGAAATAGCGGGCGACGAGGTCCACAATCTCGGCATCAGTCTCATCAAACACGAGGGGCTGACCCTGGAAGAGGCGATCGCCGAAGTGCGGCGGCGCGTGGAGAAATGCATCAACGAATTCATATTCGTCGAACGCCACGCCCTGCGATTCGCCGACGACCTCGCCGACGGCACCGTACGCGGAAAAGAACTGAGCCTCGCCGTACGGGCCTGCGTCGGCAATATGCGGAACTGGTTCTCCACCGTCTACTGGTTCCACCACGAGTCCGGCCGTTACATGGTCGACAGCTGGGACGACCGGTCCACACCCCCGTACGTCGACAACGAAGCGGCAGGTGAGAAATGACCGTCGAGTCCGTCACCCCCGAACCCCGGACGCACACGGAGGCGAAACCGGGTGAGCCACCGCTCGCCGACGGCGCGCTGCCGCTGCTCGGCCACGGCTGGAAGCTGGTCCGCGACCCGCTCGTCTTCCTGACGGGACTGCGCGAGCAGGGAGACGTCGTACGCCTGCGGCTCGGCCCCAAGACGGTGTACGCCGTCACCGTCCCCGAACTGACCGGGGCCATCGCCCTCAGCCCCGACTACATCATCGCCGGACCGCTGTGGGAGTCCCTGGAGGGCCTGCTCGGCAAGGAGGGCGTGGCCACCGCCAACGGTCCGCTGCACCGGCGCCAGCGCCGCACCATCCAGCCCGCGTTCCGGCTCGACGCCATCCCCCGCTACGGCCCCGTCATGGAGGAGGAGGTCCGCGCGCTGGTGGCCCGCTGGCGCTCCCGCGAGAGCGTCGACGCCACCACCGAGGCGTTCCGGCTTGCCGTGCGGATCTCGGTGCGCTGTCTGATGCACGACACATGCAACGAAAACCGCGCCGAACGCATCTCCAGCGCCCTCGCCACCCTGTTCCGAGGTATGTACCAACGCATGGTCGTGCCTCTCGGACCGCTTTATCGGGTGCCGCTTCCGGCCAACCGCGAATTCAATCGGGCGCTGGCCGATCTGCACCTCCTGGTCGACGAGATCGTCGCCGAGCGCCGGGCATCCGGTCAAAAGCCGAACGATTTGCTCACGGCTTTGCTGGAGGCGCGGGACGGGAATGGCGATCCGATCGGCGAGCAGGAGATCCATGACCAGGTCGTCGCCATGCTCACCGCCGGCGACGAATCCATCGGCTCGATGGTCATGTCACTGCTCCTGGTGCTCACCGAGCACCCGGATCTGGCCGACAAGATCCGGAACGAGGCGAATGGCGTCGCCGGCGAGGGGCCGATCGCATTCGAGGACGTACGGAAGCTGACGTACACCGCGAATGTGGTGGTCGAGACAATGCGGCTGCATCCGTCGGTATGGATATTGACCCGGCGCGCGGTGACGGACACGACGCTGGGCGGTTACCGAATTCCGGCCGGTGCCGACATCGTGTACAGCCCGTACGCGATCCAGCGCGACGCGCGCTCGTTCGGACGGCACGAGGAGTTCGACCCCGACCGCTGGCTGCCCGAGCGGTCCGCCGAGGTGCCGAAGTACGCGATGAGCCCGTTCAGCGTCGGCAACCGCAAGTGCCCGGCCGACCACTTCTCGATGGCCGAGCTGACGCTCGTCACCGCGGAGGTGGCGCGCGCCTTCCGGCTGGAGCAGACGCCGGACTCCGACGCCCGCACCCGCATCGGCATCACGCTGCGTCCACGCGGGCTGAGGCTGCGGCCGGTGGCACGCTGAGCGGGGTCAGGCGGCCGCCTCAGGGCCCCTGAAGGTACGCCGGTAGGCCTGCGGGGTGGTCCCGATCGCCTGGACGAACTGGTGGCGCAGCGCGGCCGCGTTGCCGAAGCCCGTCCGTCCGGCGATCGCGTCCACCGTCTCGTCCGTCGCTTCCAGCAGCCGCTGGGCCAGCAGTACGCGCTGGCGCAGGATCCAGCGGTAGGGGGTCGTCCCCGTCTCCTGCTGGAAGCGGCGGGCGAAGGTGCGCGGCGACATGTGGGCGCGCTCGGCGAGCTGCTCGACGGTGACCTCCTCGTCGAGGTGCCGCTCCATCCACGCCAGGACCTCGCCGACGGTGTCGCACGCCTTCTTCGGCAGCGGGCGCTCGATGTACTGCGCCTGCCCGCCGTCGCGGTGCGGCGGCACGACCATCCGCCGGGCGATCTTGTTGGCGACCTCCGGCCCCTGCTCCTTGCGCACCAGGTGCAGACAGGCGTCGATGCCGGCGGCCGTGCCGGCCGAGGTGATCACCGGGTCCTCGTCGACGTAGAGGACGTCCGGCTCCACCGTCAGCCGCGGGTAGGCCCGTGCCAGCTCGTCCGCGTGGTGCCAGTGCACGGCGCAGCGCCGGTCGTCCAGCAGCCCGGCCGCGGCCAGCACGAAGACACCGGAGCAGACGCTGAGCACCCGGGCGCCGCGGTCCACGCCCCGGCGCAGCGCGTCGAGCAGCTCCGGCGGGAACGCGCGCGTCTCGAAGCGCGCCCCGGCGGGCACGGCGATCAGGTCAGCCTCCTCCAGCCGCTCCAGCCCGTGCTCGACGTGCAGGGAGAAGCCGGAGCGCGTGCCGAGGACCGGTCCCTCGGCCGAGGCGACCGCGAAGTCGTACACGGGCAGTCCGTCGTCGCTGCGGTCGGTGCCGAAGACCTCGCAGACGACGGCCAGTTCGAAGGGGTTCACACCGTCCAGCACGACGGCGGCGACGTTCTGCAGCATGCGTCCAGTGTGCCTCGCCGTTGGCAGTTTTTCGAGGGGGTACGGCAGTCCTGCCACTGTTGGTAAGGAGTCAACGGCGCGACAGTGGTGTCCATGGATACGGCACACATCGAAGGACTGATCGGCATGCTGACCGTTCTCGCAATCCTCGTTCTCCTGGTCCTGCCGTCCGTGCTCGGCATCGCGCGCGACCGTCGTGCCGACCGGCAGATCCGCGAGGCCGACCGCGCGCGCCGGGAGGCGGGCGCCGGACCGGGGCCGCGCGAGGCGCGCCCGCGCTACTTCACCACCACGGTGACCCACCACTCCTGAATCCCCAGGCACGAGACCCGGCCGGTCTGCGTGGCGCACAGCGGCCGCGTGGACCGAAGCCGGGTCCTGCCGTCGGACACGGCCCTGAACGCGGCGCTGGCGTCGCCGGGCTGCAGCACGAAGCCGCTGTTGACGGCCTGCAGCCCGGAGCCGTCGGCGGTGACCGGCTTCCAGGGCCGCTTGGCGGTCCCGTCCAGGCTGATCCGGATCGTGTCGCCCACCGACAGGCAGACCGTACGGCCGCTGTCGTGGACGTCCAGCGTGGCGGCGGGCGCGCAGCCGGTGGCACTCGCCGAGGGCGAGGGCGAGGGCGTGAGTGTGGGTGTGGTGCTGGGGGCGGGTGTGGGGGAGGACGACACGGTGCCGCTGTCGCCGCCCTTGCCGCTGTCTGTCTGCCCGCCGCAGCCGGCGAGCGCGAGGGCGAGCGCGGTGACGGCGAGGGCCGTGTGGGGGATCGATCGACGCATGGGGGGCCTCCTCTCCCTTTTGACGTGTCACCCACATCTTCGGATCCACTCCCGGGCAGGCCGGAACCCCGGCCGCGAAGGCGGCGGCCGGGGCTCCGGTGTCGGGCGGTGCTCAGCTCGTGGTGACGGCGGTGTCGTCGACGACGAAGCTGGTCTGCAGCGAGGAGTCCTCGACACCGCTGAACTTCAGGGTGACGGTCGAGCCCGCGTACGAGCTCAGGTCGAGGGACTTCTGCGCGTAGCCGGAGGCGGCGTTCAGGTTCGAGTACGTCGCCAGGGTGGTCGAACCGGCGCTGACCGTCAGCTTGTCGTACGCGCTGCTGCCGGTCTCCGCGGTGTCGATGTGCAGGTAGAAGGTGAAGGTGGCCTTGCAGCCGCTGGGCACGGTCACCGACTGCGAGAGCGTGTCGGTGTGGCTGGAGCCGTAGCCGTCCAGCCAGGCGTAGTACGAGCCGCCGTGGGCGCTCTCACCGCTGGAGTTGGTGATGACCCCGCTGGAGGAGGTCCAGGTGCTGCTGCCCGACTCGAAGCCGGGGTTGCCCAGCAGCTGGGCCGAGGTGCAGGTGGAGCCGGAGGAGCCGACGGTCCAGGTGAAGGAGGCCGAGCCGGAGGCGCCGGTGGAGTCCTTCGCGGTCACGGTGACCTGGTAGGTGCCCGCGGTGGACGCCGTACCGGAGATCAGGCCGGTGCTGCTGCCGATGGACAGCCCGGTCGGCAGACCGGAGGCGCTGTAGGTCAGCGTCGCCCCCGCGCTGTCGCTCGCGTTGACCTGGAGGCTGACCGAGCCGCCGGTCGCGGTCGACTGGCTGCCCGGGTTGGTGACGGTCACCGTGTTGCCGGAGGTGCTGCCGGCGGTGAAGGCGGTGGTGCCGTTCGGGGTGCCCCAGCCGGTCGGGCCGTCGTAGCCGGTGGCCGCGGTGCAGAAGTACGACGTGGAGCAGGAGCCGTTGCTGCCGCTGGTGACGTCGTACAGGTTGCTCGTGTGGCTGTAGGGGTACTTCGCCGGGTAGTCGCTCGAACCGGGCGTGCCGGCCAGGGCGTACACGCCGGCGATGATCGGCGCGGAGGCGCTGGTGCCGCCGTAGACCGCCCAGCCGGAGCCGCCGTAGGTGTCGTAGACCGCCACACCGGTGGCCGGGTCAGCGACGGCGGAGACGTCGGCCTCCATGCGCTTGGAGCAGCCGGTGTCGGTCTGCCAGCTCGGCTTCGGGTCGTACGCGGAGCAGCCCGAACCGGTGCCCTCGGTCGAGCTGGTGTGCCACACCGACTCGGTCCAGCCGCGGGAGTTGGAGGACGTGGACAGGGCCGTACCGCCGACCGCCGTCACGTACTGCGAGGTCGCCGGGTACTCGGCGCCGTAGGCGGAGTCACCTGCGGAGACGGTGATCGCGACACCCGGGTGCTTGAAGTACGAGGTGTCCTCGCTGGTCTGGGAGGAGGACTCGGAGCCGCCCCAGCTGTTGGAGACGAACTTGGCACCGAGGGACACGGCCTCGTTCTCGGCGATGCCGAGGTCGGTGTCGTTCGCGGAGTTCGCCTCGACGAGGATGATGTTGCAGTTCGGGCAGACGGCGCTGACCATGTCGAGGTCGAGCGCCTCCTCTCCGGCCCAGCCGCTGTCGTTGGTCGGCAGCGAGGTCGTCGAACCGGTCTGGCTGACCTGCTTGAAGCAGCCGTTGGCCTTGGTGCACGAGGACAGGCCGTAGGTGGAGCGGTAGGTGGCCAGGTCCGACTCGGCGTTCGGGTCGTTGTAGGCGTCGACGACGGCGACCGTCAGGCCCGACCCGCCCGTCGAGGGCAGGTTGTAGGCGCTGTGCAGGTTGGCCGGGCTGAGGCCGGAGGGCGCGGCGGCGGCGACCGCGGAGGCCAGCCGCTGCCTGATGTCGGTCCGGCGCTGGGCGAAGCAGGCCGCGTGACCGGGGGCGGCGGTGGCGCACAGGTGCGTGGTGGGCACCTTCTGGCCGGCCCTGCCGGTCGAGTGGAACGTCTGGCGGTCGGGGGAGGTGAGCGCCTTGGCGTTCTGCGTGGTCCGGGAGTGGGGGGCGCCGGCCTGGGGCTGGGCGTGCACGGTCGGCGCGGACACGAGTCCGGCGACGCCGAGGGCGAGGGCGGGGAGGGCTGCGGTCAGGAGTCTTCGCAGACTCCGTCGGGGCTTCTCACGCATGGGGTACTGCCTCCGTCGTGGGAGTGGGGTTCTCGACGCGGGTGGCAGGCCTGTGACGCGCGTAGCGGCGGCGGTGCGCGATACCGTCATGGGCATGACACTTGAGGTCCTGCGCTGATGCTGTGTGAACATGACAGGACGGCCAGAACGTAACCGGGACGCGCGAGACCCCAACAGGGGCGCCGGAAGAACTTTGCCGCTCCATAGCAACTCCATGGACGGCGGATGGAGGCCCTATGGACGGTCCATGGGCCATTCCAGGACGGTCAGTTCCGGCCACTGCTCCCGCCACCGGGCGGCCTTGGCCTCGTAGACCGAGCGCGGGGCGAGCACCGGGTTGGGGCGCAGGACGAGGCCGAACACGTCCGACAGCCCGTGCGGCGCGTACACCCGCCAGCGCCCGCCGGCCTCCAGCCGCACGCCCAGACAGCAGGTGGTCGCGGCGAAGCCGTCGATCGCCGCCTCACTGGACGCGTACGGCGGGCACGGCACCCCGAACTTCCGCTCGTACCACAGGTGCACCCGCGCCTCGTTGCGGATCTCCACCGCGGCCGGGAGACCGGCGAAGACCTCCCGGCCGGCCCTGATCACCGCGTCCTCGGCCTCCCAGGACAGGTCGCCGGCGTCGAAGTAGAAGACGTCGTAGTCCTTGATGCCCTCGGTGGGCGGGCGGCCGGTGACGACGTTCCAGACGGTCTGGAAGAGGCACCCGGCGGTGAGATACCAGCCGGGCAGCCCCATCGTCGCGGCCCGCTCCAGCACCTGGGTCAGCAGGCTGTTGCGGGACAACACCGCCCGCAGGGCGTCGAGTTGCTCATCGAGCGGAAGACGGCCGATCACCCCGCAGGCCTATCACACGTGCCGCGTCAGAAGTCCTCGTCGAGATCGACCGTGCCCTCGACCGCCACCTGGTAGGCCGACGGCCGCCGCTCGAAGAAGTTGGTCAGCTCCTGCACGCCCTGGAGTTCCATGAAGGAGAAGGGGTTCTCCGAGCCGTACACGGGGGCGAAGCCGAGGCGGACCAGGCGCTGGTCGGCGACGCACTCCAGGTACTGGCGCATGGACTCGGTGTTCATGCCGGGCAGTCCGTCGCCGCACAGGTCGCGGGCGAACTGCAGCTCCGCCTCCACGGCCTCGTGCAGCATGTCGGTGACCTGCTGCCGGAGTGCGTCGTCGAAGAGGTCCGGCTCCTCCTTGCGGACGGTGTCGACCACGTCGAAGGCGAAGGACATGTGCATCGTCTCGTCGCGGAACACCCAGTTGGTGCCGGTGGCCAGGCCGTGCAGCAGGCCCCGGCTGCGGAACCAGTAGACGTAGGCGAAGGCGCCGTAGAAGAACAGGCCCTCGATGCAGGCCGCGAAGCAGATCAGGTTCAGCAGGAAGCGGCGGCGGTCGGCCCGGGACTGAAGGCGGTCCAGCTTCTCCACCGAGTCCATCCACCGGAAGCAGAACTCCGCCTTCTCACGGATCGAGGGGATGTTCTCCACCGCCGCGAAGGCCGCCGCGCGGTCGTCCGGATCGGGCAGGTAGGTGTCCAGCAGGGTCAGGTAGAACTGGACGTGCACGGCCTCCTCGAACAGCTGGCGCGACAGATACAGGCGCGCCTCGGGGGAGTTGATGTGCTTGTACAGCGTCAGCACCAGGTTGTTCGCCACGATCGAGTCGCCCGTCGCGAAGAACGCGACCAGCCGCCCGATCAGGTGCTGCTCGGCGGGCGTCAGCTTCGCGAGGTCGGCGACGTCCGAGTGGAGGTCGACCTCCTCCACGGTCCAGGTGTTCTTGATGGCGTCCCGGTAGCGCTCGTAGAAGTCGGGGTAGCGCATGGGGCGGAGCGTGAGCTCGAAGCCGGGGTCGAGGAGGTTCTGGGTGCGGGTGGTCATTACTGGCAGGCCTCGCAGGACTCGGGGTTTTCCAGGGAGCAGGCGACCGCTTCGGGGTCGGCGGTCTGCTGGACGGGGACAGCGGCCTGCGCGGCGCGGGCGATCCTCGTCGCCGGGCGCGAGCGCAGGTAGTACGTCGTCTTCAGGCCCTTCTTCCAGGCGTAGGCGTACATCGAGGAGAGCTTGCCGATGGTCGGCGTCTCCAGGAAGAGGTTCAGGGACTGCGACTGGTCCAGGTACGGGGTGCGCGCCGCTGCCATGTCGATCAGCCCGCGCTGCGGGATCTCCCACGCCGTGCGGTACAGCGCCCTGACCTCCTGCGGGATCCAGGCGAAGTCCTGCACCGAGCCGCTGGCCTCGCGCAGCGCCTCGCGGGTCCGGGCGTCCCAGACGCCCAGCTCCTTCAGCTCCCGCACCAGGTACGAGTTGACCTGGAGGAACTCGCCGGACAGCGTCTCGCGCTTGAACAGGTTGGACACCTGCGGCTCGATGCACTCGTAGACGCCGGCGATCGAGGCGATGGTGGCGGTCGGGGCGATCGCGAGGAGCAGGGCGTTGCGCAGGCCGACGGCGGCGACGCGCTCGCGCAGGGCGGCCCAGCGCTCGGGCCAGGCCCGCTCCACGTCGTAGTGGTCGGGGTGCAGGACACCCCGGGCCGTACGGGTCTTCTCCCAGGCCGGCAACGGACCGCTCCGCTCGGCGAGGTCGGCGGACGCCTCGTACGCGGCGAGCATGATCCGCTCGGCGATCCTCGTCGACAGCCGCCTGGCCTCGGGCGAGTCGAAGGGCAGGCGCAGCTTGAAGAAGACGTCCTGCAGACCCATCGCGCCCAGGCCCACCGGGCGCCAGCGGGCGTTGGAGCGGCCCGCCTGCTCGGTCGGGTAGAAGTTGATGTCGACCACGCGGTCCAGGAAGGTGACGGCCGTGCGGACCGTCTCGTCCAGCCGCTCCCAGTCCATGTCGCCGTCGCGGACGAACGCCCCGAGGTTCACCGACCCCAGGTTGCACACCGCCGTCTCCCCGTCGTCGGTGACCTCCAGGATCTCCGTGCAGAGGTTGGAGGAGTGCACGACGTGGCCCGGCTCGGCGGTCTGGTTGGCGGTGCGGTTGGCCGCGTCCTTGAAGGTCATCCAGCCGTTGCCGGTCTGCGCCAGGGTGCGCATCATGCGGCCGTACAGGTCCCGGGCGGGGAGCGTCTTCCTCGCGAGGCCCGCGGCCTCCGCCCTGCGGTAGGCGGCGTCGAACTCCTCGCCCCACAGGTCCACCAGCTCCGGCACGTCCGCCGGGGAGAACAGCGACCAGCGCTCGTCGGCGTCGACCCGGCGCATGAACTCGTCCGGGACCCAGTGCGCGAGGTTCAGGTTGTGCGTACGGCGGGCGTCCTCGCCGGTGTTGTCGCGCAGCTCCAGGAACTCCTCGATGTCGGAGTGCCAGGTCTCCAGGTACACCGCGGCCGCGCCCTTGCGCCGGCCGCCCTGGTTCACGGCGGCGACCGAGGCGTCGAGGGTCTTCAGGAACGGGACGATGCCGTTGGAGTGGCCGTTGGTGCCGCGGATCAGCGAACCCCGGCCGCGGATGCGGGAGTAGGCGATGCCGATGCCCCCGGCGTGCTTGGAGAGGCGGGCGACCTGGAGGTAGCGCTCGTAGATGGAGTCCAGCTCGTCCTTGGGGGAGTCGAGGAGGTAGCAGGACGACATCTGGGGGTGGCGGGTGCCGGAGTTGAACAGGGTGGGGGAGGAGGGCAGGTAGTCCAGGCGGCTCATCAGGCCGTAGAGGGCGGCGACTTCGTCCAGCGCGCGGACGCTGTCGTCCTCGGCGAGACCGGCGGCCACCCGCAGCATGAAGTGCTGGGGCGTCTCGATCACCTTGCGGGTGATCGGGTGCCGCAGTAGGTAGCGGCTGTGCAGGGTGCGCAGGCCGAAGTAGCCGAACCGGTCGTCCGCCCGGCGGTCGATGAGCGCGTCGAGGCGGTCGCCGTGGACGCGTACGAACTCGGCGGTGCGGTCGGCGATGAGGCCCTCGCGGTGCCCGACGGCGACGGACCCGGTGAACGACGTGACGCCCTGCGAGGCGGCCTCGGCGGCGATGGAGACGGTCAGCAGCCGGGCGGCCAGCCTGCTGTAGTCGGGGTCCTCGGAGATCAGGCCCGCAGCCGCCTCGGTGGCCAGCTCGCGCAGTTCCGCCTCGTCGGCGTGCGCCGACCGGCCGCGCAGCGCCGCGGCGGCGACCCGGCCGGGGTCGGCGTCGGGAAGGTCGGCGGTGAGCTCGGTCAGGGTCCGCAGCAGTGCGGTTCCGGGACCGTCGGTCTCCGTCGCCGCTGAAGCCGGATCGGCTGGCGCGATGGTCACGTGGGGCTCTCCCTCGCTCGGCACGGGGCCTTGCGGGCAGGGGGCAGCTCACGAGCGCACGCGGCGTCGCGTCCACCGGCCCATTCCACGAGGCCCGGACGTCATGGCACCCGGGCCACGGCGGCCTGGGCGCACTGTCGGCAGGTCCTCGGACTGACGCCCATACGCGGACGAACGCGCATGAGTACACCGTTGCGGGACAGTTCCGGATTCGCACCGGATTCCCCTGCGGCGACAGCGAGCATGAGCATACATCTTGTGCCGGGTGGGAACACCGCCCCCATATGTTGTGTCGTGGCGACTTCGGAGCGTGTCAGAGCGTCAACTCGTAGGCGAGGAGCGTGAACGCGTCACCGGGGATCGGACGCCAGTCGCGGCCGGGCGCGCGGAGGAAGCCGAGGCGCTCGTAGATGCGGTGCGCGGCACGCATCTTCGGCTGGGTGCACAGGACCACGCCGGTGCACTCCGCGACCCTCGCGCGGTCGACGCAGGCCCGCACGAGGGCCTCGCCGGCGCCCTGGCCGCGGGCCGCGCCGGCCACGGCCAGCATGCGGATCTCGCCCTCCCCGGGGCGGGCGAGGTCGGCCATCGGGCCGCCGGAGGGGACGAAGGTGACGCCGCCGAGGAGGCTGCCGTCGCGGACGGCCACCAGGACGTCGGCGGCCGCCGCGCGCTTGGCGACGTCGCGCAGTTCCTCCAGGTACCAGTCGCTCTCCCCGAAGGCCAGCAGGCCGTCCTGGACGTAGGCCCCGGCGGTGATCTCGCCGAGGGCGCCGAACTCGCCGGGTTCCACCGGCCTGACCACGATGTCCATGGGTCCGAGTCTGCCGGACGGGTACGACAACGGGCCGCCGGATTCCTCCGACGGCCCGCCGAACTCGCGGCACTCGGTGGTGCCTAGTGCGAGGTCCCCGCCGTGGCCGGCGGCAGCTCCACCTGGACGCCCGCGTCGCCCGCGTCCGCCGTGTAGTCCTCCGGCCTGGTCTCGTCGACGCCGTCCGGCGCCTTCAGTGCCTTCAGGGCGAAGGTCAGGACCACCGTGACGACCACGTTGAGCACGAACGCCGTCAGGCCGATGTAGCCCATCTCGCCGATGCCCGGGATCTCCGCGTTGGAGCCGCCGAAGTGCTTCTGCGAAGGGTTGGTCGGCGAGGCGACGCCGTACGCGGCGAGGGTGCCGTAGACCATGCCGACCGCCCAGCCGGCGAGCAGCGCCCAGCGGTGGAACCAGCGCGTGAACAGGCCGCCGACCAGGGACGGGAAGGTCTGCAGGATCCAGATGCCGCCCAGCAGCTGGAAGTTGATGGCGACCGTCTTGTCCATGGTCAGCACGAAGACCAGCGCGCCGACCTTCACCAGCAGGGACACCAGCTTGGAGACCTTGGTCTCCTGCGCGGGCGTCGCGTCCGGCTTGATGAAGTCCTTGTAGATGTTGCGGGTGAACAGGTTCGCGGCCGCGATGGACATGATGGCCGCCGGGACGAGCGCGCCGATGCCGATCGCCGCGAAGGCCACGCCCGCGAACCAGCTCGGGAACATGTCCTCGAAGAGCTGCGGGATCGCCAACTGGCCGTTGGTGACCTTGACTCCGGCCGCGATCGCCATGAAGCCCAGCAGCGCCAGCAGACCCAGCATCAGCGAGTACAGCGGCAGGATCGTGGTGTTGCGGCGGATGACGTCACGGTTCTTGGAGGAGAGCGTGGCGGTGATCGAGTGCGGATACATGAACAGGGCGAGCGCGGAGCCCAGCGCCAGGGTCGCGTACGTCCACTGGGTCGCCTCCGCCGGGGCCAGCGCGCCGCGCGGCTTGCCCGTCACCGGGTTGGTCTGGCTGAACGCCTGGCCGGCCTTGGCGAAGATGTCGTCGAAGCCGCCCAGCTTGATCGGGATGTAGATGATCGCCACCGCGATGACGATGTAGATCAGCGTGTCCTTCACGAACGCGATCAGCGCGGGGGCCCGCAGACCGGACGAGTAGGTGTACGCGGCCAGCACGCCGAAGGCGATCAGCAGCGGCAGGTCCTTGACGAACCAGTTGGTGTTCTCGCCGCCGCCGACGCCCATCACGTCCAGCACCGCCTGGATGCCGACCAGTTGGAGCGCGATGTACGGCATCGTCGCGAGGATGCCGGTCAGCGCGACGGCCAGCGACAGCCCCTTCGAGCCGAACCGCCCGCGCACGAAGTCCGAGGTGGTGACGTACCCGTGGCGGTGCGAGACCGACCACAGGCGGGGCAGGAAGGTGAAGATCAGCGGGTAGACGAGGATCGTGTACGGCACCGCGAAGAAGCCGGCCGCACCCGCCGCGTAGATCGCCGCCGGCACGGCGACGAAGGTGTACGCCGTGTACAGGTCGCCGCCGAGCAGGAACCAGGTGATCCAGGTGCCGAACGACCGGCCGCCCAGGCCCCATTCGTCCAGCGAGTGCTCGGTCTCGGCCCGGCGCCAGCGCGCGGCCAGGAAGCCCATGACCGTGACGGCCACGAAGAAGAAGACGAAGACGCCGAGCGCGACGCCGTTCACACCGTCCTTCACTTCGCCTCACCGCCCTTGTGCACGCCGCGGGAGCGCTGGTCGCGCTGCCACAGCTTGTACGCGGTCATGGTCAGCGCGGTGGAGATCAGCACCCACAGCATCTGGTACCAGTAGAAGAACGGGATGCCGATGAACGCCGGGTCCGTCTTGGCGTAGGAACCGACCCACAGCATCGCCACGAAGGGCGCGATCAGGCAGACGGCGATGACCACCCGGACCGGGGTCACCACCGGAGGTCTCACTTCAGGCACATCGGACATACGGCGGCTCCGTCCCCTCACATCACCTGTGATCACGTATGTAATGCGCAGGCAATCTAGGTCACGCCGTCACGGGAGCGGAAGACCTCGTCCGCATATCGGTATGTCGATTCCGTGAAGGCCCGACATCGGTGTCAACGGCAGCGGAAGCCCTGGCGCGGGACCTCCTCCTGACGGTCCGTCCGCCCAGGGCCGCCGCCACCATCCAGGCGGCGGAGGCGTTCTCGCCCCGGGCGAGCGCGAGGAGCAGCGGCGGCGGTTGCGCTCCACCGAGTGCGCTACTCCATCGGCCTCTTCAGTCGCGCCACGAACTTGTACCGGTCGCCCCGGTACACCGAGCGGACCCACTCCACCGGCTCGCCGTCCTTGTCGAAGGAGTGCCGGGAGAGCATCAGCATCGGCAGGCCGACGTCGGTGCCGAGCAGGCCCGCCTCGCGCGGGGTGGCCAGTGAGGTCTCGATGGTCTCCTCGGCCTCGGCGAGGTGGACGTCGTAGACCTCGGCCAACGCCGTGTAGAGGGACGTGTACTTGACGAGGGACCTGCGCAGGGCGGGGAAGCGCTTGGCGCTGAGGTGGGTGGTCTCGATGGCCATCGGCTCGCCGTTGGCCATGCGCAGCCGCTCGATGCGCAGCACCCGGCCGCCGGCGGTGATGTCGAGCAGCTCGGCGAGGCGGTCGTCGGCGGTGATGTAGCCGATGTCCAGCAGCTGCGAGGTCGGCTCCAGACCCTGGGCGCGCATGTCCTCGGTGTAGGAGGTGAGCTGGAGGGCCTGGGAGACCTTCGGCTTGGCCACGAAGGTGCCCTTGCCCTGGATGCGTTCCAGCCGGCCCTCGACCACCAGCTCCTGCAGCGCCTGGCGCACGGTCGTGCGGGAGGTGTCGAACTCGGCGGCGAGGGTGCGCTCGGGCGGTACGGGGGTGCCGGGCGACTGGGTCTCCGTCATGTCGAGCAGATGCTTCTTGAGGCGGTAGTACTTGGGCACGCGCGCGGTGCGGACGCCTGCCCCGCCCTCGGTCTCCGCACTGCTGACGTCGCTGCTCATGCTCTGCCTTCCCGGCTGACGGATGCGGGTCACTTCGTGATCCCTTCTGTATACCGTCGCCGTCTTTGTTGGTCTAGTCCACAGGGCCAAGTGGTCTAGCGGACGAGAGTACTCCGCCGACGCTCTTTTCGCTGGCTTCTTACTTAAAGGTTCCTGCATATGTAGGTCGCATAACGGCTGGTCAGGGCGGTTTCGAGCACCCTTGACAGGCTTCCTGGTCTGGTCCAAGCTCCCGGTACTGGTCTACACCATTGGTTCAGGTCCCGGCGCATGGGCGGGGAGGTGTGGGCATCCCTGAGGAGGGTGGCGTGAAGCGCAAGCTGGCAGCCGCGATCGGTATCGCGGGCATGATGGTCTCGGTCGCCGCGTGTGGGGGCAGCGACAACAAGAGCTCGACGTCCGGCACCGACGCCAAGGAGCTGACCGTCTGGCTCACCGTCGACGCCCAGAACAACTGGCCGGACCTGGTGAAGGCGGCCGACGCGGCCGTGCAGAAGAAGCACCCCGGCATCAAGATCAAGCACGAGTACTACGGCTGGCCGGACAAGAACACCAAGCTCGACGCGGTCCTCGCCACCGACAAGGCGCCGGACGTGGTCGAGATGGGCAACACCGAGATGCTCGGCTACATGGTCAAGGGCGCCTTCGCCCCGGTCGACGCCTCGAAGTTCGACAATTCCTCGGCCTGGCTCGACGGCCTCAAGGCGTCGGTGTCCTACCAGGGCAAGACCTACGGCGTCCCGTACTACGCCGGCGGCCGCGTCGCCAACTGGCGCAAGGACCTCTTCGCCTCGGTCGGCGTGAAGTCCGCCCCGAAGACGTACGCCGAACTGACCGCCGCCCTCGACAAGGTGCAGAAGAAGGAGGGGAACAAGTTCTCCGCCTGGTACCAGCCCACCCGTGACTGGTACGCGGCCATGTCCTTCGTCTACGACGCCGGCGGCTCCATAGCCAAGGAGGAGGGCGGCCAGTGGAAGGCCGACCTCTCCTCGCCCGAGTCCATCAAGGGCCTGACCGAGTTCAAGAACGTCGTCGACAAGTACATGCACGGCGACAAGACCAAGGACGAGTCCGACCGTTACATCGTCTACGGCCAGGGCAAGTCCGGCATGATCTTCGGCGCCGCGTGGGAGGGCGCGACCTCCGCCGACCCGAAGAACGACAAGACCGGCAAGCTCAAGGACAACCTCGAGAACTTCGTGATGCCCGGTCCGTCCGGCAAGAACATGCCCGTCTTCCTGGGCGGTTCGGACCTCGCCATCCCGGTCAAGTCCAAGGCGCAGGGCGTCGCCGCCGAGTGGATCAACGCCTTCACCGGCCCCTCCGGCCAGAAGGGCCTGATGGCCAAGGGCAACCTGCCCAACAACAAGACCGACCTCGCGACCCTGAAGAACGACCCCGCGACGGCGGTCCCGGCCACCGCGGCCGAGTCCAACTGGTTCGTCCCCATGGCGCCCGGCTGGGGCCAGGTCGAGAAGGCCCAGGTCCTGCAGACGATGCTGCAGAACATCGGCACCGGCAAGAAGTCGGTCGAGGCCGCCGCGAAGGACGCGGACAGCGCCATCGACAAGGTCATCAACACCAAGTGACCTGCGAGCGGGGTTCCGTCCCGGCGGAACCCCGCCTGTCCGTACGACCTGAGGGACCGCTGAGGAGCGCGCGATGAGTGCCGCAGACACCACCACCCCTGCCAAGGTGCCGCCGCCGCGGCAGGCGCCGCCACCACCGCCGGTCGCCAAGGCCCCCCGCAGAGGCGGGACGTCGGGCGGCGCGGCCACGCCCTGGCTGCTGCTCGCGCCCTGTCTGCTGATCCTGGCGCTGGTCCTCGGCTATCCCCTGTTCCGTCTGGTCACGCTCTCCTTCCAGAAGTTCGGGCAGTCCCAGCTGTGGGGCTTCCAGCCGGCCGACTGGGTCGGGTTCCACAACTTCAGCGGCGTGCTGGGCGACAGCGAGTTCTGGCAGGTCGTCGTGCGCACCATCGTCTTCGCGGCCGGCTCGGTCGTGTTCACGATGGTGCTGGGCATGCTGATCGCCCTGCTGCTCCAGCGGGTCTCCGGCTGGGTGAAGACACTGGTCAACATCGCGCTGGTGGCCAGCTGGGGCATGCCGATCATCGTCGCCACCACGGTCTTCAAGTGGCTGTTCGACGCCGACTACGGCATCCTCAACGCGCTGCTGAGCAAGCTGCCCGGTGTGGACCTGATCGGCCACAACTGGTTCGCCAGCGGACCCCAGGGCCTCGCCGTGATCATGCTGCTGGTGGTGTGGGGAGCGGTCCCCTTCGTCGTCATCACCCTCAGCGCCGGCCTCACCCAGGTCCCGGCCGAACTGGAGGAGGCCGCACGGCTCGACGGCGCGGGCGCCTGGGGCGTGTTCCGGTACGTCACCCTGCCCATCCTCAAGCCGATCATCGTGATGCTCACGACCTTGTCGGTCATCTGGGACATGGGCGTCTTCCCGCAGGTCTTCGTGATGCGCAACGGCCATCCCGAGCAGGAGTTCCAGCTGCTGACCACCTACTCCTACGACCGGGCCTTCGTGGTCAACGACTACGCCCAGGGCTCGGCGATCGCCCTGATCACCGTGGTGCTGCTGCTCGGCGTGGTCGCGGTGTACATGCGCCAGATGCTGAAGATCGGAGAGGTCGAATGACCACCATGAACGCCGTGGCGACCGCGGGCGGCGGTTCGCGGCGCCGCAGGTCCAGGCTCGGCTGGAACCTCCTCGGCCTCCTCGTCTTCCTCACCGCCGGCTTCCCCGTCTACTGGATGCTCAACACGGCGATCAAGCCGGCCAAGGACACCATCGACCCCGACCCGAGCCTGTTCCCGACCGGTTTCACGCTCTCCAACTTCAGCCGGGCGCTGGACATCGCGGACTTCTGGGGCCCGGTCGGCCGCAGCCTGATCGTCTCCCTGTCCGTGGTGGCGATCGGCATCGTCGTCGGCATGCTGGCCGCGCTCGCCATCTCCCGGTTCGCCTTCCGCGGCCGCAAGATCGTCATCGTCGGCATCCTCGCCGTCCAGATGGTCCCGCTGGTCGCCATGATCATCCCGGTCTTCCTGCTCCTGAACGACCTGCATCAGTACGACAAGCTCACCGGCCTGATCATCACGTACCTGACCTTCATCCTCCCCTTCACGGTGTGGACGCTGCGCGGCTTCATCGTCAACATCCCCCGGGAACTGGAGGAGGCGGCCATGGTCGACGGCTGCTCCCGCACCGCCGCCTTCGTCCGCGTGGTCTTCCCGCTCCTCGCCCCCGGCATGGTCGCCACCTCCGTCTACGGCTTCATCCAGGCGTGGAACGAGTACCTCTACGCCCTGATGCTGCTCAGCCAGGAGCACCAGACGGCCACCGTGTGGCTCGGCAACTTCACCACCAAGCACGGCACCGAATACGCCCCGATGATGGCCGGAGCCACGATGATGGCCGTGCCGATCGTCGTGCTGTTCCTCCTCGTCCAGCGCAAGATGGCCGCGGGCCTGACCGCGGGCGCAGTGAAGGGATAACGCCCCCCGATGACGACATTCGCCAGCGGCACAGACACCCTGACGCGCGACGCCCTGACGGTCCTGCAACCCGGGTTCACCGGCACCACCGCCCCCGACTGGCTGCTGCGGCGCCTCGGGGAGGGCCTCGCCTCCGTCGGCCTGTTCGGCCGCAACATCACCTCCGCCGAGCAACTGTCGGCGCTGACCGCCCAGTTGCGCGCCGAGCGGGACGACGTCCTCGTCGCCATCGACGAGGAGGGCGGCGACGTGACCCGGCTGGAGGTGCGGACCGGGTCCTCCTTCCCCGGCAACAACGCCCTGGGCGCGGTGGACGACGTCGACCTCACGCGCGAGGTGGCCGCCGAACTGGGCCGCCGCCTCGCCGCCTGCGGCGTCAACCTCAACTGGGCCCCCTCCGCCGACGTCAACTCCAACCCCGCCAACCCGGTGATCGGCGTCCGCTCCTTCGGCGCCGAACCCGCCCTGGTCGCCCGCCACACCGCCGCCTACGTCACCGGCCTGCAGTCGGCCGGAGTGGCGGCCTGCACCAAGCACTTCCCGGGCCACGGCGACACGGCCGTCGACTCCCACCACGCTCTCCCGCGCATCGACGTGCCCGCCGACGTGCTGTCCGCACGCGAACTGGCCCCCTTCCACGCGGCGATCACCGCCGGCACCCGCGCCGTGATGAGCGCCCACATCCTGGTCCCCGCCCTGGACCCGGACCGCCCGGCGACCCTCTCCCACCGGATCCTCACCGGCCTCCTGCGCCGCGAACTCGGCTACGACGGCCTGATCGTCACCGACGGCATGGAGATGCGGGCGATCGCCGGCACCTACGGCATCGAACGCGGCAGCGTCCTCGCGATCGCCGCCGGCGCCGACGCGATCTGCGTGGGCGGCGGCCTCGCCGACGACGAGACGGTACGGCGCCTGCGGGACGCCCTCGTCGCGGCCGTCCGCTCCGGTGAACTCCCCGAGGCACGCCTGGCCGAGGCGGCGGACCGGGTCAGGTCCCTGGCCGGCTGGACGAGCACCGCCAAGGCGGCCCGCCCCCAGCCCGCCCCGGACACCGAGGTCGGCCTGCGCGCGGCCCGCCGGGCGCTGCGCCTGACCGGCGCGGACGCCTTCACCCCGCTCACCGACCCGCCCTACGTCGCCGCCCTCACCCCGGTGGCCAACATCGCGGTCGGCGACGAGACCCCCTGGGGGGTGGCGGCGGAGCTGTTCCGCCTCCTGCCGGGCACGGAGACGGGCACGTTCTCCGGCGAGGACGCGGGCCTGGCCACCCTGGCCGCCGCGGGCCCGCGCCGTATCGTCGCCGTGGTCCGGGACGAACACCGTCACCCCTGGATGGCGGCGGCCCTGGACACCGTCCTCAGGAGCCGCCCCGACACGGTCGTGATCGAGATGGGCCTGCCCCAGGCACCCCCGCGCGGCGCCCTCCACATCGCCACCCACGGCGCCGCCAGGGTCTGCGGCCGCGCGGCAGCGGAGATCATCGCAGGCGCCTAGCCCCTACGACGCCGAAGGCGCCGGTTCCCCGAAAGGAACCGGCGCCCGGCCGCGCCCCCGAAGGGGCGCGGGGAACTGCGCGAGCAACCCCCTGCCGCCCGCGGCCCGAGGACCACGGCCACCCGGCAGACGAATCCGCTAGATGCCCTGCCAGTCAGGCTTGTTGACATAGGTGTGCCGAAAGTAGTGCGCCAGCTTCAGCTTGGACGCCGCGTCCTCGTCCACCACGACCGTCGCATGCGGATGCAACTGCAGTGCCGACGCCGGGCACACCGATGCCAGCGGCCCCTCCACGCTCGCGGCGACCGCGTCCGCCTTGCCCTCGCCCGTGGCGAGCAGCACGACGTGCCGGGCGTCGAGGATCGTCCCGATGCCCTGGGTGATGACGTGATGCGGCACCTGCTCGATGTCGCCCCCGAAGAACCGCGCGTTGTCGATCCGCGTCTGCTCGGTCAGCGTCTTGATCCGCGTCCGCGAGGCGAGCGAGGAACACGGCTCGTTGAAGCCGATGTGCCCGTCCGTCCCGATCCCGAGCAGCTGCAGATCCACGCCCCCGGCCTCCGCCAGCGCGGTGTCGTACGCCTCGCAGGCCCCCGGGATGTCCGCGGCCGTCCCGTCGGGCCCCATGAACGCGTCCACCCCGATGCCCAGCGGCTGAAGCACCTCGCGCCGCAGCACGGACCGGTACGACTCGGGATGCTCGGCCGGCAGCCCCACGTACTCGTCGAGCTGCGCCACCCGGGCCCGCGAGGTGTCGACCGCGCCGGCGGCCACCTTGGCGGCCAGCGCCTGGTAGACGGGCAGCGGGGTCGAGCCGGTGGCCACGCCGAGCAGCGCGTCCGGCTTGCGCCGCAGGAGCCGCGCCATGGCCTCGGCGACGATCTCGCCGCCCGCCTTGGCGTCCGGAACGATGACAACTTCCACGCTGGGCCTGCCGATCTGAAAGAGGGGGACTCAACCGGAACCTGGAAGGGTCAGGTGGTTTAGACCAATCTAACAGAGGTGGCCTCCGCGGCCCAGGGGAGCCGACGGCACCGGAGATGCACCCGTGACACCCCGATTCCACCCGGGGGCCAGGCATGATTCACCCTGGGGGAGTGGGATGTGCGCTGCCCCGCGGACCGAGCCAGGAGGAACCGACCATGACCGCCACGACACCGGAGCCCCCCGTCGACGTCCCGGGCCGGACCATGGCCCGCGAGATGGCCGAGCAGCCGGCCGTGCTGCGCCGCCTCCTGGACGAGGGCGCCCCCGCCATCCGGCAGGTGGCCCAGGCGATCGCCGCCCGCCGTCCCCGCTTCGTCCTGCTGACCGCCCGCGGCACCTCCGACAACGCCGCCCTCTACGCCAAGTACCTCCTCGAGATCCGCCTCGGCCTGCCGTGCGGCCTCACCTCGATGTCCACCACCACGGCCTACGGCGCCCGCCCGGACCTCACCGACGTCCTGGTGATCACCGTCAGCCAGTCCGGCGGCTCCCCGGACCTGGTCGCCTCCACCAGGGCCGCCCGCGAAGCCGGCGCGATCACCCTCGCCGTCACCAACAACCCCGACTCCCCGCTGGCCGGCGTCTCCGAGTACCACGTCGACGTCATGGCCGGACCGGAGAAGGCCCTGCCCGCGACCAAGACCTACACGGCCTCCCTCCTCGCCCTCTACCTCTTCGTCGAGGGCCTGCGCGGCGGCGACGGCGCGGCCGCGAAGCAGCTGCCCGAGCTCGCCGAGCAGCTGCTCGCCCGCCAGGACGAGGTCCGCGCCCTCGCCGCCCGCTACCGCTTCGCCGAGCGCATGGTCATCACCTCCCGCGGCTACGGCTACCCCACGGCCAAGGAAGCCGCCCTGAAGCTGATGGAGACCAGCTACATCCCGGCGCTCTCCTACTCCGGCGCCGACCTCCTGCACGGTCCGCTCGCCATGGTCGACAACGTCTCCCCGGTGATCGCGGTCGTGACCGACGGCAAGGGCGGCGAGGCCCTCCAGCCCGTCCTCGACCGGCTGCGCGGCCGGGGCGCCGACCTCTTCGTCGTCGGCCCCGCCCACCAGGTCGAGCAGGCCTCCGCCGGCTTCGTCCTGCCCACCGAGGGCGTGGCCGAGGAGGTCCAGCCGATCCTGGAGATCATCCCGCTGCAGCTGCTGGCCTACGAGGTCACCATCGCCCGCGGCCAGGACCCGGACGCCCCCCGCGCCCTGGCAAAGGTCACCGAAACCCACTGACCCGACCGGCACCGCCCCGCGGGGGCCGCTGGACCGTACAGCAGTGCTCGGTCATTTCTCTAGCGTCCCCTATACAATTCACTCCATGGTGGGCAGTGAGGAGCCGAGGGCGAAGGCGGCGACCGTGAGCAGGCCGCGCGGGCGTCCTCGTTCGTTCGACCGTGAGACCGCGCTGGAGAAGGCCGTCATGGCCTTCTGGGAGCACGGCTACGAGGGCACTTCCGTCTCCGACCTGACCCGCGTCATGGGCATCGGCGCGCCCAGCCTGTACGCGGCCTTCGGCGACAAGCGTGCGCTGTTCGACGAGGTCGTGACCGTCTACGGCGCCCGCTACGGCTCCTTCGTCGACCGTGCCCTGGCCGAGGAGCCCACCGCGCGGGCGGCCGTGGCGCGGGTGCTGCGCGAGGCCGCCGCCGAGTACACGGCCCCCGGCCGCCCGCACGGCTGTCTCGTCGTGCACGCGGCGGCCAACTGCACGACCCCGGAGGTCGAGCAGTCCCTGCGTGAGCGGCGCAACGCCACCATCGCCGCGATCCGCGGCCGTATCGAGGCGGACGCGGCGGCGGGGGAGCTGCCCGCCGGTGTCGACGCCCGTGCCCTCGCCCGGCACACCGGGGCGATGATCCAGGGCATGTCGCAACAGGCGCGGGACGGGGCGAGCCGGGAGGAACTGGCGGCGCTCGCGGAAATTGCCCTGGCCATCTGGCCCCGCACATGAACCCACACAGGCTAGGCTGCGTGATGGATGCTAGGGCGTCCGAACAGTTGGAGCGGTCGGGAAAATAACAACAACGAACAGCCTCCAACGCATGGACACCCCGTGTGGTCTAGTCCACACTTGAAACAGTGCGCAGCAGCACGAACAGGCTTCCGTCTTCCCCGCACAGGAAGACGGACCGAGGAACCGGAGCTCTCTGCCCTGACTGCCCCGGCTCCTCACCCTTCGGCCGACACCGGGACCGCACACCCCGCGGCCGATACTGCTCCGGGCTGCGGTGCCGGGAGGGTTGAGGGTCCCTCCCAGGCGCCGCGGCCCGCGGGTGTTTCTGGGCCGCACATACCCCCAGGTACGCTCGCACATGTGCCCTCCATGAACGAACTGGTCCGCCAGCACACCGCGCTCGACGACTCCGACCTCGAGTGGCTCCATCTGCTGGTCTCGGAGTGGCAGCTGCTCTCCGACCTCTCCTTCGCCGACCTCGTCCTGTGGGTCCCCACCAGCGACGGCACCCGGTACGTGTCCGTGGCCCAGATGCGGCCCAACACCGGCCCCACCTCCTACCAGGACGACATGGTCGGCCACCTCGTCCCGCGCGGCCGCCGCCCCATGCTGGACGCCGCCCTGGACGAGGGCCGGATCGTGCGCGAGGGCGACCCGGAGTGGCGCGAGGAGGTCCCGGTCCGGGTCGAGTCGATCCCAGTACGACGCGAAGGGCGCGTCCTCGGCGTCATCGCCCGCAACACCAACCTGCTGACCGTGCGCACCCCGAGCCGCCTGGAGCTGACCTACCTCCAGAGCGCCTCCGACCTCGCGCAGATGATCGCGGCCGGCGCCTTCCCCTTCGCCAACCAGCAGATGGACATGGACGCCGCCCCGCGCGTCGGCGACGGCCTGATCCGGCTCGACGCGGACGGCATCGTCCAGTACGCCTCGCCGAACGCGCTGTCCGCGTACCACCGCATGGGCCTCGCCTCCGACCTCGTCGGCCAGCACCTGGGCCGGACCACCGCCGAACTCGCCCCGACACGCGGCCCGGTGGACGAGGCGCTGTCCAAGGTGGCCAGCGGCTGGGCGCCGCGCGAGTTCGAGATCGAGGCGCACGACGGGGTCATCCAGTTCCGCGCGATCCCGCTCAAACCCAAGGGCACCCGCATCGGTTCACTCGTCCTGCTCCGCGACGTCACCGAACTGCGCCGCCGCGAGCGCGAGTTGATTACCAAGGACGCGACCATCCGGGAGATCCACCACCGGGTGAAGAACAACCTCCAGACGGTCGCCGCCCTCCTTCGCCTCCAGGCCCGGCGCATCGACTCCGAGCGCGGCCGCGAGGCGCTGGAGGAGGCGGTGCGGCGGGTCGGCTCCATCGCGATCGTGCACGAGACGCTGTCTCAGAACCTGGACGAGCGCGTGGAGTTCGACGAGATCGCCGACCGGGTGCTGGCCATGGTCGCGGAGATCTCGCCGGGCAAGGTGACCGGCCGGCGCACCGGCCGGTTCGGGATCCTGGACGCGGAGGTCGCCACCCCGCTGTCCATGGTGCTCACCGAGATCCTGCAGAACGCCCTCGAACACGGTTTCCGTGAGGGCGACACCGGCACGGTCGAGGTCTCGGCCGTCCGCGGGGGCACCACGAAGGAGGCCCGCCTGCTGGTCACCGTCCAGGACGACGGCGTCGGTCTGCCCGACGGCTTCGACCCGCAGACCGCGGGCAACCTCGGCCTGCAGATCGTACGGACGCTGGTGGAGGGGGAGTTGGGCGGCACCTTCGACATGGTCCCGGCTCCCGAGCGGGGCACCCGGGTCATCCTCGACGTGCCGGTGCGGGCCGGGAAGTAGAAAGGGCGCCGGTCACTCGGGAAGCCCTCGGCGGGGAAACGAGGACCACAGCAAGAAGCCCCGGACCCTGTCCCGGGTCCGGGGCTCGAATGCTCGTTGCCAGCTTGTGCTGCGCATCGGGGGTACTGCGCGCTGCGGCTCGGGGGCGGGAGATGCGTACTCGCTGTACGCGCCGCCAAGCTCAGGCTGTTTGCGGGGCGGGTGTTGTCAGGCGGAGGCCTGACGGGCCCGGTTGCGGGCGGCACGGCGCTTCATCGCGCGACGCTCGTCCTCGCTGAGACCACCCCAGACGCCGGAGTCCTGACCGGACTCGAGCGCCCACTGCAGACACTGATCCATGACGGGGCAGCGACGGCAGACGGCCTTGGCTTCCTCGATCTGCAGCAGCGCAGGACCGGTGTTGCCGATGGGGAAGAAGAGCTCGGGGTCTTCCTCGCGGCAAACGGCGTTGTGACGCCAGTCCATGGCTGCTACCTCTCCTTGGTATTACGTGCAAGTTGCTTGTGAATGTGAACGCTTTCACGAATCCCTCAACAAGTGAAGGGCCTACCGCCAGTTCCCCGGCGCGGGTCCTGTTAATCGAAGAGGGGTTCCGGTGATCTGTGGATGCCGGTGTTGCGGGCTGTCCCGATCGCCACGTAGAGACTCGCAAACCTCAGCGGCGGATACAACCCCTTCCGGAAAGTTTTTTTTGATTCCTCGGTGTCGACTAGGTCACAGCCGTACTTCCATGGGGTGGACCCTGGCCTAAACGTTCGAGTGAAAGGACTTTGGCCCCTTCTGCTCACACAATCACACGCAGTGCACGGCGTACGCCTGTGAACGTCACGCTCGTACGCAGCCCGAGGTGGTCGCCGTCCATCTGGAGGGGCAGCGGCACCTTCGAATGCAAGGTGAACCGGTCCAGGTCGTGCAGGGATGCCACGTGCCGGCCGTGGGGTCCGCGGTCGGCGGACGAAGTGAGCAACTGTGTGGCATACCGGGCAACCGCCACCGTGGACATACGGCTGAGACCGAGTACGTCGAGCCCGGTATCGAACGAAGCCTTAGGCGCCGCGTACACCGGACGATTACCCAGATACGTCCACGGCGAGGTGTTGCAGATTATGGAGAGCACGAGATCGGTCACCGGATCCTCACCGGGCCGCTCCAAGGTGATCGTGCCGTGCCGCTTGTTCGGCTCCTGCAAGTACTGCCGTACCACCTGGCGCAGATAAAGGGCGTGCGTGGACTTCCTGCCCTGTTCGCGCTGCTGTTCCACCCGGCCCACCACACCCGCGTCGAAGCCGAGCCCCGCACAGAAGGTGAACCAGCGGGCGGGCACCGCCTCGTCCTCGGTACCCGGCGTGCCCGCCGCGAGGCCCATGCCGACCGTGCGCTCGCTGCCCTCGTTCAGCGCGTCCAGCAGCGCGCCGGTCGCGTCGACGGCGTCGTTGGGCAGCCCCAGCGCGCGGGCGAAGACATTGGTGGAGCCGCCGGGGACCACGGCGAGGCGGGGAAGCCCGTCCGGGTTGGGCCCGGCGTGGAGGAGGCCGTTGACGACCTCGTTGACCGTGCCGTCGCCGCCGAGGGCGACCACGAGGTCGATGTCGTCGCTGTCCGCGGCCTGCCGGCCGAGGTCGCGCGCGTGGCCGCGGTACTCGGTGGTGACCACTTCGAGCTTCATCTCGCTCGCCAGGGCGTGGATCAGGACGTCGCGCCTACGTGCGCTTGTGGTGGTGGCTGCCGGGTTGACCACGAGAAGTGCACGCATGGGTTGCAGCGTACCTACTGGGTGGTACCGGGCACAGGGCGAGGTGTGGATCAGGTAAGAGGCAGGGGCGTGAGGCTCACCACGGGCGGCGCCCTCAACCTCGCCGTGGGGGCCCGCGTCCCCGGGGCTACCCTTCAGAGGTGACCACTGAGCAGACCCCCGCCACCGAGGAAGACAGCGGCCCCCGCCCCCGCCGCCTGACCTGTGCGGCCGCGCTCGCCGCGCTGGAGGGGCTGGCGCTGGTCGTCGGCGGCGTCTGGATGCTCGCGGAGGGCCTGGCGGGCTCACCGCACGACCGCGGGTCCGCCGTCACCGGCGGCATCACCCTGATCGTCCTCGCCCTGCTGCCGCTGCTGGCCGCCCGCGGGCTGCTGAAGCGCAAGAGCTGGAGCCGGGGCCCGGCCGTCATCACGCAGATCATGGCGCTGCCGGTGGCGTACAACCTGCTGCAGGCCGACAGCGTGGCCATTCCGGCGGGGATCGCGCTGGCGGTCGTCGCCGTCGCCTCCCTGGTGCTGCTGGTCAATCCGGCCACGACCCAGGCCCTCGGGATCAAGGGTCCGGGCCGCGCACAGGACGGCGGGCGGTAATCCTACGACGCCGTAGCGACCGCCGGTCTACTCCTCCACCAGGAGCTTCTCCCGCAGCTGGGCCAGCGTGCGGGCCAGCAGGCGCGAGACGTGCATCTGCGAGATGCCGACCTCCTGCGCGATCTGCGACTGGGTCATGTTGCCGAAGAACCGCAGCAGCAGGATCCGCTTCTCCCGGGGCGGCAGGTCCTCCAGCAGCGGCTTGAGGGACTCGCGGTACTCGACGCCCTCCAGCGCCTCGTCCTCCGCGCCCAGGGTGTCCGCGACCGCCGGGGACTCGTCGTCGGTGTCCGGGACGTCCAGGGACAGCGTGGAGTACGCGTTGGCGGACTCCAGGCCCTCCAGGACCTCCTCCTCCGAGATGGCGAGCTTCTCGGCCAGCTCGTGGACCGTGGGGGAGCGGCCGTGCAGCTGGGAGAGCTCCGCGGTCGCCGTGGTCAGCGCCAGCCGCAGCTCCTGCAGGCGGCGCGGCACGCGGACCGCCCAGCCCTTGTCGCGGAAGTGACGCTTGATCTCGCCGACGACCGTGGGCGTCGCGTACGTGGAGAACTCCACGCCGCGGTCCGGGTCGAAACGGTCGACGGACTTGATCAGACCGATGGTGGCGACCTGGGTGAGGTCGTCCAGCGGCTCGCCGCGGTTGCGGAAGCGGCGCGCGAGGTGCTCGACGAGCGGCAGGTGCATCCGGACCAGCCGGTTGCGCAGTTCCGCGTACTCCGGGCTGCCGTCCTTCAGTCCCCGCAGTTCGACGAACATGGCGCGCGCCCCGCTGCGGTCCTGTGCGTCGTGCTGCGTGGCCCGCGGCACGCTCTGCGCGTCCTGCTGGTCGTCTCGCTCGTGCTCGCTCATCGTCCCGCCCGTTGTCCGTCGCCGAGCCCTCGCCGCCGGGCGGGCCGGGGAGATCCCCGTCGGCCCGTCCGCGGGCGTACCCGGCGCGACACCTTCCCGATCCCACTGCCCGTCGTCCAGGAGACCGGCCGCGGGGGAGGTGTCCTCCGGGTGCGGCCGGGCCTGCTCGGGAATGCCCGCCATGCCCTCGACTGCATCGCCCGTGCCGCGGGATTTGCCCGTGCCCTCGGCCGGCAGCTCCCTTGTGCCGCGCTCTTCGTCACGCACCGGCCCGTCCCCTGTCCTCACGCCGGCCCGGGTCCCGCGCCGCGCTGTTTGTAGAGGCTGATCGAAACGGTTTTGTCCTCGTCCACGGCGGAGGAGACCTTGCCCGCGAGAGCGGACAGGACGGTCCAGGCGAAGGTGTCCCGCGAGGGGGCGTGACCGTCCGTGGTCGGGGCCGAGACGGTGACCTCGAGAGAGTCGTCGACGAGGCGGAAGACGCAGCTGAGCACCGAGCCGGGCACGGCCTGCTGGAGCAGGATCGCGCAGGCCTCGTCCACCGCGATGCGCAGGTCCTCGATCTCGTCGAGGGTGAAGTCCAAACGGGCCGCGAGACCGGCCGTGGCCGTACGCAGCACCGACAGGTAGGCACCCGCGGCCGGCAGCCGGACTTCGACGAAGTCCTGGGTCGCGGGCTCGCCTGCGATCTGGGACACCCTCACCTCCATGGTGGTACAAGCTTTACAGGGCCGAGGGTCGCCCCCCGGGGTAACGCGACGTGTGCTTCAGCGGTGACGCTATCGCGCCCTCAACTTTCCTGTCCCCGGGACCCCGACCCCTTGCCGTCACTCACAGTAAAACTGTGGACACGCTCCGTGTCTAGGGGTCTGCGGCTCCAAATGGGAAGAACGCGCGCCGGGTTGACGTACCCAGACGTCAGACGGTCGAACCGTCCGGATCGTTGCCCGTCCCCGGTCCTCCAGGGTCACACGAGAACGTGGTCCACGAAGCACCAACGCCAGTTCTCCCCGGGCTCGAACGTCCGCATGATCGGGTGGTCGGAGTCCTTGTGGTGCTCCGTGGCGTGCCGGCCGGGCGAGGAGTCGCAGCAGCCGACGTGGCCGCAGGTGAGGCACAGCCGAAGCTGTACCGGGTGCGTGCCGTCCCGCAGGCACTCCGGACACGTGTCGCTCAGCGGCTCGGGTTCCGGGTGCGGCAGCGCGTCGGCGTGCGTGCACTGTTTCATGATTGCCAGGTTACGACGGCCGCGCGGACGGCCGCGCGGAAAATCGAGGGCGGGCGGACGACGATGAACGAGGGCGGGCGAGGGCCATGGACGTGATGCCGCTGCTGTTGCTGGTGGCGGGCAGTACCGCGGTCGCGGCGGCGGCCCGGCGGACCCCGGTGCCGGCGCCCCTGGTGCTCGTCGCCGTGGGGCTGGTGGTGTCCGGCATCCCGGGCATGCCGGACTACACGCTCGACCCCGAGATCGTGCTGCCGCTGGTGCTGCCCCCGCTGCTGCACAAGGAGGGCGTCGAGAGCTCGTACCTCGACCTGCGCGCCTCGATGCGGCCGGTGGCCCTGCTGTCGGTCGGGTACGTGCTCTTCGCGACCTTCGTCGTCGGCTGGGCCGCCTACCAGATCGTGCCCGGGCTGCCCCTGCCCGCGGCGCTGGCGCTCGGCGCGGTCGTGGCGCCGACCGACGCGGTCGCCGCGGCGGCGGTCGCCCGCCGGGTCGGCCTGCCCTCCCGGATCACCACGATCCTGCAGGGCGAGTCCCTGCTGAACGACGCCACCGCGATCACCGCCTACCGGGTCGCCGTCGCGGCTGCCGTCGGCGAGGGCGCGTCCTGGATCGGCGGGATCGGCGAGTTCCTGCTCGCGGCGGTGGGGGGCGTCGCGGTCGGCCTGGTGCTGATGCTGCCGATCCACTGGCTGCGCACGCACGTGAAGGAGGCGCTCCTGCAGAACACGATGTCCCTGCTGATCCCGTTCGTCGCCTACGCCGTCGCCGAGCAGGTGCACGCCTCCGGCGTCCTCGCGGTCGTGGTCGTCGCCCTCTACATCGGACACCGCGCGTGGGAGGTCGACTTCGCCACCCGCCTCCAGGAGGAGGCGGTGTGGAAGGTGGTCGCGTTCGTCCTGGAGTCGGCGGTGTTCGCCCTGATCGGACTGCAGCTGCCGGTCGTGCTCAGGGGCCTCGGGGAGTACGAGGGCGTCGACGCCGCCTGGTACGCGATCGCCCTCTTCCTGGTGGTCGTCGCGGCCCGGTTCGTCTGGGTCTACCCGGGGACCTTCGTGCCCCGGATGGTGTCGGCGCGGATCAGGGAACGCGAGGAGAACCCCACCTGGAGAGGGCCGATCGTCACCTCCTGGGCCGCCATGCGGGGCGTGGTCTCGCTGGCCATCGCCTTCTCCATCCCGCTCACCGTGCACGGCGGCGAACCGTTCCCTCAGCGCAACCTCATCCTCTTCCTGACCTTCACCACCGTCATCGGCACCCTGGTCGTCCAGGGCCTCACCCTGGCCCCGTTGATCCGCCTGCTGAAATTCCCCGGCCGGGACGCCCAGGCCGAGACCCTCGCCGAGGCCAACGCCCAGGCGCAGGCCTCCCGGGTCGCCGAGCAGCGCCTCGACGAACTCCTCACCGACGAGCGCAACACCCTCCCGCCGCCCCTCGCCGACCGCCTCCGCCAGAGCCTGGAGCGCCGCCGCAACGCCGTCTGGGAACGCCTCGGCCAGACCAACCCGATCACCGGCGAGTCCGTCGACGACACCTACCGCCGCCTGTCCAGGGAGATGATCGGCGCCGAGCGCGCGATGTTCGTCCGCCTCCGCGACGGCCGCTACATCGACGACGAGATGCTGCGCACCCTGCTGCGCCGCCTGGACCTGGAGGAGGCGGCGGCCTACCGGGAGGCGGTGGACGGGGCTTAGGGCCTGCCGTTTGGATCAGCCCGGCGTCGCGGGGTCTGGGGGAAGGGGCGCCCGGTCACCACGGCCGCCACGGTCGTCCCGTGCGGGAACGCTCCCTCCTGCGCCAGGGCGACAAGTCCGTACAGCAACTTGGCGACATACAGCCGCTCCACCGGCACCGCGTGGCGCTGCTCGAAGTCCTCGGCGAAGGCGTCGAGTTCCGCGGGCACGCGCGCGTAGCCGCCGAAGTGGAAGCGGTCGTCGAGGTGCCAGGTGCCGCGCGGGCCGCCGAACGCCTCCTCCTGGAGGCGCCGTATGTCACTGGTGAGGAAGCCGCCCTTGAGGACCGGTATGCCGAGGGCACGCCGGCCGGGCGGGAGTCCGGCGGCGAGTCCGGCCAGGGTGCCGCCGGTGCCGCAGGCCACGCCCACGACGTCGGCCCGGTCGCCCAGTTCCTCGCCCAGGGCCCGGCAGCCGCGTACCGCCGCCGCGTTGCTGCCGCCCTCCGGGACGACGTACGCGTCCTCGGCGCCCGCCGCGTGCAGCACGCGCGCGAGGATGTCCGGCTCGGTCTTGCGGCGGTACGTCGACCGGTCCACGAAGTGCAGGCGCATGCCGTCGGCCGCGCACCGGGCCAGGGAGGGGTTGAGGGGCCGGCCGGCGAGCTCCTGGCCGCGGACCACGCCGACGGTCGGCAGCCCGAGGAGGCGGCCGGCCGCGGCCGTGGCCCGCAGGTGGTTGGAGTAGGCCCCGCCGAAGGTGACCAGCGTCCGGCCGGCCGCGGCGCGCAGGTTGGGCGCGAGCTTGCGCCACTTGTTGCCGACCAGATCCGGGTGAATGAGGTCGTCGCGCTTGAGGAGGAGGCGCAGGCCGTGGCGGGCGAAGCGCGGGTCCGACAGCTCCTGCACGGGGGAGGGGAGGCGGGGGCGCAGGGTGTCGGGGCCGGTCACCCGACCATTGTGACCTGGTACGTCACTTCAGGCGCTCGCGGATCCGCTCCCTGAGCCAGGTCATCGTGAACCCCTTCGGGTCGACCTTCCCCGGCTGCCACTCCCGGTGCCCGATCACCGATCGCTCCGTCCACCCGTGGTGCCGGCACACCGCGGCCGCCGCCTTCTCGATGGCGTCCAGCTGGGCCTGCGGCCAGGGGTCGTGGCCGTCGCCGAGGTTCTCGCACTCGAAGCCGTAGAAGTACCGGTTGCCGTCCGTGTCGGCCTCGTTGTCCGGCGGCAGCGCCTTCTCGGCGATCACCGCGCGCAGCACGTCGTCGTCGCCGAGGCCCGCGTGGTTGGCGCGGCCGTAGCCGACCAGGTGGACCGTGCCGTCCTTGGTGATCACGCCGTGGCACAGCGGACCGGGCAGGGCCTCGTAGCCGTCCCGGCAGATCTCCACCGTCCGCTCGCCGCCGCTCGACGCCGTGTGGTGGATCATCACGCCGTGGACCGGTCCCCACGGGCCCTTGTGGTTGCGGTTGTGATGCGCCCAGTCGCCGACCTCGACGACGGTGACGCCCTCCGCCCGGAGAGCGTCCAGAAAACTGCCCGCGGACATGGGTGAGGCCATGACCGCCTCCTTCGTGCCGTGCTGACGGCCGCCGGTTGCGGCCTCCTCGTGCCGCTTCTTTTACCGACAGTGCATGGGCAGTTACACATCGTGCTCGTGACGAGGGGGCGCTTTTCGGACACCCGGCACTCCCGGCCGGCTGTGCACGGACCGCGCATCTGCCCAGGCCGCTCGTGATCCATTCCCGCTCTTTCGGGTAATAGCACCGACACGCTCCGTGATGGAAGGCTGGTCAACGCAGATCGCGATGGGTGTGCGGCTCGGCCGCCGTCCATGACCGGGAGGGCAATTCTCATATGTCGGTAGGCGAAGAGGTCCGTACGGAGCAGGGCAGGCCGCAGCAGAGTCTCGGCACGGCCGCCGCGCGGAACCTGGCCACCACGACCAAGTCCGCGCCGCAGATGCAGGAGATCAGCTCCCGCTGGCTGCTGCGCATGCTGCCGTGGGTGAACGTGCAGGGCGGTACGTACCGGGTGAACCGGCGACTGACCTACGCGGTGGGGGACGGCCGCATCACGTTCGTGAAGACGGGCGACCGCGTCGAGGTCATCCCCGCCGAACTGGGTGAGCTGCCCGCGCTGCGCTCCTACGAGGACGAGGAGGTGCTGTCCGAACTCGCCCAGCGCTGCCGGCAGCAGGAGTACGCGCCCGGATCGCTGATCGCCTCCTTCGGCAGCCGGACGGACGAGGTCTTCCTGCTGGCGCACGGCAGGGTCGAGAAGGTCGGCACGGGCCCCTACGGCGACGACGCGGTCCTCGGCGTGCTCGGCGACGGCTCCTACCTCGGCGAGTCCGCGCTGCTGGACCCCGACGCCATCTGGGAGTACACCGCCCGCGCGGCCACCGCCTGCACCGTGCTGGTCCTGTCCCGGCAGGACGTCGACCAGGTCGCGGAGCGTGCGGCGTCCCTGAGCGAACACCTCCGGCGGCTGCGCGCGATCCCCGAGCAGGACACCAACAGGTACGGCGAGAAGGCGATCGAGCTCGCCGCCGGCCACTCCGGCGAGCCGGACATCCCGCACACCTTCGTCGACTACGAGGCCAGGCCCCGCGAGTACGAACTGAGCGTCGCCCAGACCGTGCTGCGCATCCACACGCGCGTGGCCGACCTCTACAACCAGCCGATGAACCAGACCGAGCAGCAACTGCGGCTGACCGTCGAGGCGTTGAAGGAGCGCCAGGAGCACGAGCTGGTCAACAACCGGGAGTTCGGGCTGCTGCACAACTGCGAGTACGACCAGCGGCTGCAGCCGCACGACGGTGTGCCCAGCCCCGACGACCTGGACGAGCTGCTCAGCCGGCGGCGCGGCACCAAGTTCATGCTGGCGCACCCGCGCGCGATCTCCGCGATCGGCCGCGAGTTCAACAAGCGCGGACTGGTCCCGGAGACCATCGAGGTGGGCGGCAACCGCATCCCCACCTGGCGGGGTGTGCCGATCTACCCCTGCAACAAGATCCCCGTCACCGAGGCGCGGACCAGCTCCATCATCGCCATGCGTACCGGCGAGGCCGAGCAGGGCGTCGTCGGCCTGCAGCAGGCCGGCATCCCGGACGAGATCGAGCCCAGCCTGTCCGTGCGCTTCATGGGCATCAACGAACAGGCGATCATCAAGTACCTGGTGACGGCCTACTACTCGGCCGCCGTCCTCGTCCCGGACGCGCTCGGTGTCCTGGAGAACGTCGAGATCGGTCGCTGGAGGTGACGTTCGCCCCCTGGAAGCAGTGTCCTCGCCCGGCGGGGCGGGTAGACCTCGGTCGTATGTGCCCGGCCGGAGTTCAGACGCCGCCGTCCGCGGACCGACCGAGGGGGAGACCATGACCGCCGAGTTCCTGGCGGAGACGAAGCACCGCGCCGACGACGCGAGAGACCGTGCCCCGGCACGGTACCGCCCCGCGGGGCCGGTGACGCTCGACGGCCACGAGGCGACGGCGATCCTGGAGCGCACCCGGGCATCGGTCGACCCCGAACTGCGCGCCGCCATCGACTCGTTGCCCGGCTCGATGCGCCGTATCGCGCTCTACCACTTCGGGTGGGAGCGCGCCGACGGGACACCGTCGTCCGGCAACGCCGGCAAGGCGATCCGGCCCGCGCTCGTCCTCACCGCGGCCACCGCGCTCGGCGGACCGGCGGCGGCCGGGGCGGCCGTACGGGCGGCGGCCGCGGTGGAACTGGTGCACAACTTCACGCTGCTGCACGACGACGTGATGGACCGCGACACCACCCGCCGCCACCGGCCCACCGCGTGGACGGTGTTCGGCGACGCCGACGCGATCCTCGCCGGGGACGCCCTGCAGGCCCTGGCCCTGAGGCTGCTCGCCGAGGACCCGCATCCGGCGGCCCCCGCGGCCGCGGCCCGGCTCGCGGCCTGCGTCGTGGAACTGTGCGCCGGACAGCACACGGACACGGCACTGGAGCGGCGCCGGCCCGGCGAGGTCGGCCTCGACGAGGTGCTGACCATGGCCGAGGCCAAGACGGGCGCGCTGCTGGGGTGCGCGTGTGCGCTCGGCGCGCTGTTCGCGGGCGCCGGGGAGGAGGACGTCGAGGCGCTGGACGCGTTCGGCCGCCAGGCCGGGCTCGCCTTCCAGCTCATCGACGACGTCATCGGCATATGGGGCGACCCGGACCGCACCGGCAAGCCGGCCGGCGCCGACCTGGCCGCCCGCAAGAAGTCCCTGCCGGTGGTCGCCGCCCTGACCTCGGGCACACCGGCGGCCGCCGAACTGGCCGCGTTGTACGAGGCGCCGTACGACAAGGAGGACATGGCGCGCACCGCCCTCGCCGTCGAGCGGGCCGGGGGGCGGGACTGGGCGCAGGTGGAGGCCGCCGACCGGATGGCCCGCGCGATGGGCGAGCTGTCCCGTGCGGTCCCCGCCCCGGAGGCGGCGGGCGGGCTGCTGGCGCTGGCGGAGTTCGTGACCCGGCGCACCGGCTGACCGTCCCGCACGAAGACTCCGGGGCCCACCGGCCCGGCCGTACGGCTCCTGACCCCGTACCGCCGCCGGGGGCCCCGGACGACGGGTCCCGCACATCCCCACGGTGTGCGGGCCCCGTTCTTTCCCGTTGCGCTCCCCGATGTTCCGGATAGGCTCAACCCCCGTGTGTGCAAAGGCGGTTGAGACGAAGGGGCGGCGCATGACCGTGGCGATCCGGACGGCCGGCGAGGGCGACCACGACATGGTCGTCCGGCTGCTGGACGAGGCGTTCCAGGACGATCCGGTCAGCGGCTGGGTCTTCCCCGGGGAGGAGTACCGCCGTACGACGCACCACCGGCTGATGGCCGCCTTCACCGGGATCGTGCTCGCCGAGGGGCGGATCGACGTCACCGAGGACGGCAGCGCGTGCGCGCTGTGGCTGCCCGTGCCCGCCGACGCGCACGACGGCGACGACGGCGGCGCGAAGCAGCTGCGGGCCGCCGTCGACCCGGACAACGAGCGCGTCGAACTGATCGGCAGGCTGACGGCGGAGATCCATCCGGCGGGCCGCGCCCACGAGTACCTGTGGATGATCGGCGTGGCGCCCGGGCGGCAGGGCGAGGGCCTGGGCACCGCGCTGATCCGGCGGGTCCTCGACCGCTGCGACCGCGACGGCCGCCCCGCCTACCTGGAGGCGAGCAGCGCCCGCAGCCGCGCCCTGTACGAGCGCCTGGGCTTCGAGCCCGCCCGCGCCCCCCTGGACCTTCCCGACGGCCCCAGCATGTGGCCGATGTGGCGCGAACCCCGTACCCCCCGCGAACCCCGTACCCCCTGACCATCCGGCGCCCAGGGCGGGCGGGTGGCCGGCCGTGCGGTGGCTGCGCGCGCCAGCGGGGACCGGCCTACCCTGAGGGCATGGACAGCTCGGACCAGGTCTGTCCCGTCTGCGGACAGCCCGTGGAGACCGTCGTCAAGCGGCACAAGACGCTCGGCGCCTGGGTCCCGCTGTGGACACCGGGCCCCTGCCACAACCGCGAGTGCGCGGCGTACGTCCCCGGCGGCGCCGAGCCCCGCGGGGAGCCGGGCGGGAGGACCGCCGAAGAATCCTGAGAGCCCGTGCCGACCACCGGGGGCAGGCGCCCTCGGTCCGCGCGACGCGCCGTACCGTGACCCCATGAGCGAGCACATCGTCCACATCACCGAGCGCTCCCTGTGGGAGGCCGCCCGTGCGAGGGGAACGTACGAGACGTCCACGCGCGGCCGCACCCTCGCGCAGGAGGGCTTCATCCACTGCTCCACCCGCGCCCAGCTCCCGGGCACGGCCCGCCGCTTCTTCGCGGACCTGGACGACCTGGTGGTCCTGGTCATCGACCCCGACCGTCTCGACGTACCCGTGAAGTACGAGACGGACAGGCCGGGCGGGGAGGCGTTCCCGCACGTGTACGGGCCGATACCGGTGGCCGCCGTGGTGGACGTGGAGCCCTGGGCATGATCGGCTTATCGCGCCCCCGACTGTGGCGGTGGGCGGTGATCGCGTGGGCCGTCGCGGTGGCCGCCGGAGGACTGCTCACCCTGTGGCTGCGGGACTCCGCCGCGCCGCCGCCCCCCACCCGCTGGGAGAACGCGCCCCACACCGAGCGGCCCGCTCCCCGCGACTGCCCGGAAGAGGAGGGCCGCACGATCCTCGTGTGTGCCTGGGCGACGGTCAGCTCTTCCGCTCCATGAACCGCAGCATGTTCCCCGCCGGGTCGCGGAACGCGCAGTCGCGTACCCCGTACGGCATGTCCGTCGGTTCCTGGACCACCTCGGCGCCGGACGCCGAGACGCGGGCGAAGAGGGCGTCGCAGTCCTCGGTGGTGAAGTTGACCCCGCGCAGCACGCCCTTGGCCAGCAGCTGCTCCATCACGTCACGGTCGGCGGGCGAGAGGTCGGGGTTGGCCGCGGGCGGCTCCAGGACGATCGACACGTCGGGCTGCAGCGGCGGCCCGACGGTCGTCCACCGCATGCCCTCGTACTTGACGTCGTTGCGGATCTCCAGGCCGAGGACGTCGCAGTAGAAGGCGATCGCCTTGTCGTGGTCGTCGACGGCGATGAAACAGTTGTGCAGTTTCAGGTCCATGGTTCCAACCTAAGGTCCCGGCCGCCGTCAGGTCCGTCGTGGACGCGTGTACGCGCGCACCACGCAGGGCGGGATCTCCGCGCTCTCCTCGTGCGAGCGGGCCCGGTAGGAGCTGGGCGTCTCGCCGACCAGCTCGGTGAAGCGGGCGCTGAAGGAGCCCAGCGAGGTACAGCCGACCGCCATGCAGACCTCGGTGACGGTGAGGTCGCCGCGGCGCAGCAGGAGCTTGGCGCGCTCGACGCGACGGGTCATCAGATAGCCGTACGGGGTCTCGCCGTAGGCCTCGCGGAAGCTGCGCTGGAAGTGGCCCGGCGACATCAGGGCGGTGCGCGCGAGGGCGGCCACGTCGAGGGGTTCGGCGTACTCGCGGTCCATGCGGTCGCGCGCCCCGCGCAGGCGTACCAGGTCCTCACGGTTCATCACGTCAGCATCGCACGATCCTCACCGGCCGGGCGCCGGAAGCGGACACGGGCTTCGCCCTCAGTTCGCCTGCTGTACGAAAGCGCTTGTTCCCATGGGGCGATGGACCACATCACGTTCCTCGTGGCGGTCGTCATCGTCACGGCTCTCGCCTTCGACTTCACCAACGGATTCCACGACACGGCGAACGCGATGGCCACCTCCATCGCCACCGGCGCGCTCAAACCCAGGACCGCGGTCCTGGTCAGCGGAGTCCTCAACATCGTCGGAGCCTTCCTGTCGACGGAGGTCGCGAAAACGATCTCCGGGGGGATCGTCGACGACACACTCGTCAGCCCGGCGATGATCTTCGCCGGGCTGGTGGGGGCGATCCTGTGGAACCTGCTGACCTGGCTGCTCGGGCTGCCGTCGAGTTCGTCGCACGCGCTGTTCGGCGGCCTGATCGGGGCCGTGTGGGTCGGGGCCGGCTCCCACGGCGTGCACTTCGACAAGGTGGTCGAGAAGGTGCTGATCCCGGCCGTGGCCTCGCCGGTCGTGGCCGGCGTCGCCGCCCTGATCGCCACCTACTGCGCCTACCGGCTCACCGCCCGCGCCCGCAGGGGCTCGGTCACCAAGGGCTTCCGGCTCGGCCAGATCGCCTCGGCCTCCCTGGTCTCCCTCGCGCACGGCACCAACGACGCGCAGAAGACCATGGGCATCATCACCCTGACCCTGATCTCCGCCGGCGCCCTCGGCCACGACGCCGGCCCGCCCGTGTGGGTGATCGCCTCCGCGGGTCTCGCCATCGGCCTCGGCACCTACATCGGCGGCTGGCGGATCATCCGCACGATGGGCAAGGGCCTGACCGAGATCCAGTCGCCGCAGGGCTTCGCCGCGGAGACGGCCTCCACGACCGTCATCCTCGCCTCGGCCCACCTGGGCTTCGCCCTGTCCACCACCCAGGTCGCCTCCGGCTCCATCCTCGGCGCCGGTCTCGGCCGGCGGCTGGCGGAGGTCCGCTGGGGCGTCGCCGGCCGCATGGTCGCCGCCTGGCTGATTACACTGCCCGCCGCCGCGCTGGTCGGCGGCGTCTCGGCGAGCGCCGTCAAGCACGGCGGCGACCTCGGCACGGTCGTCGTCGCCCTGGTCGGCGCCGCCCTCGCCGCGGGCATCGTGCTGCTCTCGCGCCGCAACCCGGTGCACGCGAACAACGTCAACGACGCCCACGAGGTCACCATCCGCACCGAGCCGCCGGCCCCGGTCGGCACGGCCGCCTGAGGCAGGGAGAGTTCGATGAGTCTGGACTGGAACGCGCTCGGCCAGGTCACTGCGGTGAGCATCGGCGTCACCGTCGCCGTGGTCGTCGTCTTCGCCCTCGGGGTACTCGGCCTCGCACGCCACGAGGGCGCCCGAGACGAAGCGGACGGCGCCTCCGCCCTCGGCACGGCCCAGGCGGCGCTGTGCTTCCTGGCCTGCGCGGCCGTGGTGGCGTACGGGATCTGGCTGATCGTGCCGCGGTTCCACTGAGCACCGGAAAGGACGACGGGATGACGACGCCCCTGACGGCCGAGCTGAAGGTCGACTACACCGACCCCGACGAGCCGGTGCTGATCCGCCCGGACGGGTCGCCGATCGACACCTGGAAGGAGGACTACCCGTACTCCCGGCGCATGGAGCGCAGGGAGTACGAGCTCCACAAACGGCTCCAGCAGATCGAACTGCTGAAGCTGCAGAGCTGGGTGAAGGAGACGGGGCGCCGGATCGTGATCCTCTTCGAGGGGCGGGACGCGGCCGGCAAGGGCGGCACCATCAAGCGCTTCACCGAGCACCTCAACCCGCGCGGCGCCCGGGTGGTGGCGCTGGAGAAGCCGACCGAACGCGAGCGCGGGCAGTGGTACTTCCAGCGCTACGTCGAACACCTGCCGACCGCCGGGGAGATCGTCCTGTTCGACCGCTCCTGGTACAACCGGGCGGGCGTGGAGCGCGTGATGGGCTTCTGCGACGACGACGAGTCCCGCCGCTTCATGCGCCAGGCCCCGCTGTTCGAGCGGATGCTCGTGGACGACGGCGTGGACCTGGTGAAGTTCTGGTTCTCGGTCTCCCGCAGCGAGCAGCGCACCCGCTTCACGATCCGTCAGGTCGACCCCGTACGGCAGTGGAAGCTCAGCCCGATGGACCTCGCCTCCCTGGACCGCTGGGACGACTACACCGCCGCGAAGGTCGCCATGTTCCGCGAGACCGACACCGACCACGCCCCCTGGACGGTGGTGAGGAGCAACGACAAGAAGCGGGCCCGCGTGGAGGCCATGCGCAGCGTGCTGGCCCGTTTCGACTACACCGACAAGGACGGCGAGGTCGTCGGCCGCCCCGACCCGCGGATCGTGGGCGCGGCGGCGGGCCTGCTGGAGGCGGGCGAGGACGACGACGGGCTCGGTTAGGCCGGGGAACGCCGAAGGGGTCCGGCCGGAGAACCGGCCGGACCCCTTCGGGAAGCCCGTGGACCCGCGATGGTGCACCGATCGCCGGCCCCCGCGAACGAGGCGTTCGTCAGGCCTTCTTGGTCTCCCAGAAGATCTTGTCGATCTGGGCGATGTAGTCCAAGGCCTTCTGGCCGGTGGCCGGGTCGGTGGACGCCTTGGCGGCCGACAGGGCCTTCAGGGTGTCGTTGACCAGCTGGTGCAGCTCCGGGTACTTCTCGAAGTGCGGGGGCTTGAAGTAGTCGCTCCACAGCACGGAGACGTGGTGCTTCGCAAGCTCGGCACGCTGCTCCTTGATGACGGTGGCACGCGCCTGGAAGTGCGGGTCGTCGTTGCCGGCCATCTTCTCCTGGACGGCCTTCACGGACTCCGCCTCGATGCGGGCCTGGGCCGGGTCGTACACGCCGCAGGGCAGGTCGCAGTGCGCGCTGACCTTGACCTTGGGGGCAAACAGGCGGGAAAGCATGAAGCGTTCCTTCCTCGTGATCGTCTTCTCAGGTGCGACATTACTCCCTGGGAGAGGCTATTTCGCGAGTGCCCCCATGGGCTTAGGACAAAAGTCCAGGGTCAGACTGAGACTGGTGGAGGATCGGACCGGGGAGGTGCCGGCGATGCCGGAGCTGTCGCAGGACGTCGAGCGCGGACGGGCGCTGCTGCCCTTCGGGGTGGCGGAAGTGACCGGACCGTCCATGGTGCCCACGCTCTACCACGGGGACCGCCTCGTGGTGCAGTACGGCGCCCGGATCCGGCCCGGTGACGTCGTCGTACTGAGGCATCCCTTCCAGCAGGACCTGCTGGTCGTCAAGCGGGCCGCCGAGCGCCGCGAGGGCGGCTGGTGGGTGCTCGGCGACAACCCCTACGCGGGCGGCGACAGCACGGACTACGGGACCGTGCCGGAGGACCTGGTCCTGGGCAGGGTCCGCTTCCGGTACCGGCCGCTGAAGGCCGGTCAGCGCTCGCCGCTCGCGCTCGCGCGCTGGGCGCTGTCGGCCGCGTGGCCCGTGGTCTCCGACCGGTCGGCCTCCAGGCGTTTGCGGGCCCGGTAGGCGGCCACGTTCGCCCGGGTGGCGCAGCGGTCGGAGCAGTAGCGGCGGGAGCGGTTCGTCGAGGTGTCGAGGTAGGCGTTGCGGCACGGCGCGGCCTCGCACAGGCCCAGCCGGTCGACGCCGTGCTCGGTCAGGTGGAACGCCAGGCCCATCGCCGCGATGGCCGCGTAGCCCGCGGTCGCGTTCGACGGGTGGTCCGCCAGGTGCATGTGCCACAGGGGCCGGCCGTCGTCGTCCCGGAAGTTGTGCCCCGAGATCTGGGGGCTGACCGGGAACTCCAGGAGCAGTGAGTTCAGCAGGTTCACCGCCAGCGTCTCGTCGCCGGCGTCGGCCGCCTCGAAGACCGCCCGCAGCCGGGCCCGGACCGAGCGGAACCGCGTGACGTCCGCGTCCGTCGCGCGCCGGGCCGCCTCCTTGTTGGTGCCGAAGAGATCCCGCACCGCCTCCACCGAGGTGAGCGCGTCCTTGCCCCGCTTCGGCTCCTCGCTGTTGACGAGCCGTACGGCATAGTCCGAGTAATAGGCCAGTTCCACTTGTGGTCCTTACGCAGGCGCTCTATGGTCGTGGGTACGGTCGGTAACAGATGATCGTGCTTCCAGGGTATTACGACCGTCGACGGCGGAGGGGCAGATGACGACGGACGCGACGAACGCGACGGACACCGGCAACCGCGCATGGGCGCTGCGGTACCAGCAGTCCTGGGACCGGCAGCAGGAGTGGTACATGCCGGACCGCGAGGAGCGGTTCCGCGTCATGCTCGACATGGTGGAGGCGTTCGTCGGCACCGAGCCGCGCGTCCTCGACCTCGCCTGCGGCACCGGCAGCATCACCGCCCGCCTGCTCGACCGCTTCCCGGACGCCACCAGCACCGGGATCGACCTCGACCCGGCCCTGCTCACCATCGCACGCGGCACCTTCGAGGGCGACGAGCGGGTGGTCCTCGTCGAGGCCGACCTCAAGGACCCGCACTGGCCCGCGCTGCTGCCGTACGACACCTACGACGCGGTCCTCACCGCCACCGCCCTGCACTGGCTGCGCACCGACGCCCTGGACGGCCTCTACGGGCGGCTGGCCGGACTCGTCCGGCACGGCGGCGTGTTCATGAACGCCGACCACATGCCCGACGACACCACGCCCCGCATCAACGTGGCCGAGCGCATCCAGCGCCACGCCCGCATGGGCCGGGCGCAGAGCGAGGGCGCCCTGGACTGGGCCGAGTGGTGGGCCCGGGCCGCCGAGGACCCGGTCCTCGCCGCCCCCACGGCCCGCCGCTTCGAGATCTACGGCGCCCACGCGGACGGCGAGATGCCCTCCGCCGCCTGGCACGCGAGCACCCTGCGCGAGAAGGGCTTCGCAGAGGCCCGTGCGGTGTGGTGCTCGCCTTCGGACACGTTGATGCTGGCGTTGAGGTAACGGCGTACGGAGAAGGGGCGGTACGGGAGTCCCGTACCGCCCCTTCTCCGTCGTACGGCTAGAGCACCTTCGACAGGAACGACTTGGTGCGCTCGTGCTGCGGGTTGGTCAGGACGTCACGCGGATGGCCCGCCTCGACCACGACACCGTCGTCCATGAAGACCAGCGAGTCGCCGACCTCGCGGGCGAAGCCCATCTCGTGCGTGACGACGATCATCGTCATGCCGTCCTCCGCGAGGTCCCGCATGACGTCGAGGACCTCGCCGACGAGCTCGGGGTCCAGAGCCGAGGTCGGCTCGTCGAAGAGCATCAGCTTCGGCTCCATCGCCAGTGCCCGGGCGATGGCGACGCGCTGCTGCTGGCCACCGGAGAGCTGGCTGGGGTACTGGCGCGTCTTGTCGCCGAGGCCGACGCGGTCCAGCAGCCGCTGGGCCCGCTCCCGGGCGACGGCCTTGGACTCGCGCTTGACCTGGACCGGCGCCTCCATGACGTTCTCCAGCGCCGTCATGTGGGGGAAGAGGTTGAAGCGCTGGAAGACCATGCCGATGTCCCGCCGCTGCGCCGCCACCTCCTTCTCCTTCAGCTCGTAGAGCTTGTCGCCGCTCTGCCGGTAGCCGACCAGCTGGCCGTCGACGTACAGCCGGCCGGCGCTGATCTGCTCCAGGTGGTTGATGCACCGCAGGAAGGTGGACTTGCCCGAACCGGACGGACCGATCAAGCAGAACACCTCACGCGGGTTCACCTCCAGGTCGATGCCCTTGAGGATGTGCGCCAGACCGAAGGACTTGTGCACGCCCTCGGCCTTCACCATCGGCGCGCCGCTGCCGGACGTCGGGATGTCCTTGCTGAGACGGGTCATCGGGCCACCTCCGGGCGACGGAACGAACCGAACATGCGGAGGTTCTTCTTCAGCCGCTGGAACGGGGTCGGCGGCAGGTTGCGCGTCGAGCCACGGGCGTACCGGCGTTCGATGTAGTACTGCACGATGCTGAAGATCGTGGTCAGGAACAGGTACCAGATGCAGGCCACGAAGTACATCTCGACGACCGCCAGCGAGGTGCTGGAGATGTCGGTGGCCTTCTTGATCAGCTCGGGCAGCTGGACCGCGTAGGCAAGCGACGAGGTCTTCAGCATGTTGATGAACTCGTTGCCGGTCGGCGGGATGATGACCCGCATGGCCTGCGGGAGGATCACCCGGCGCAGCGTCTGGCCCTGGGTCATGCCCAGCGCGTGCGACGCCTCCGTCTGCCCCTCGTCGACCGACTGGATGCCGGCCCGGACGATCTCCGACATGTACGCGGCCTCGTTCAGGCCCAGGCCCAGCAGCGCGGTGAGGATCGGCGTCATCACCTGGTTCATCTCGTTCTTGTAGAACCCCAGGTTCAGGATGGGGAAGACGAGCGAGATGTTGTACCAGAGCAGCAGCTGGACCAGGACCGGCGTGCCGCGGAAGAACCAGATGTAGAACCAGGACACGGTGCTGGTGACCGGGTTCGACGACAGCCGCATCACGGCCAGGATGACGCCGAGGGCGACGCCGAGCACCATGGCCAGCACGGAGATGTACAGCGTGGTCCACGCGCCGGACACGATGCCCGGGTCGAAGAGGTAGTCCGGGATGACGCTGTAGTTGATGTTCGCGTTGGAGAACGCGATACCGATCAGCGCCACGATGCCGATGACCACGACGCCGGAAACCCAGCGGCCGTAGTGCCGCACCGGTATGGCCTTGATCTGCTCCGGCGGCACCGATGGCGCCGGAATCTTGTCGACGGTGTCAGTCACGATGACAGCCCTTCAGTGGTGCCAGAAGCTGTTCAGGAGCCGCCGTTGATCTTCGACTCGGTGACCGCGCCCTGCGTGACGTTCCACTTCTGCAAGATCTTCTGGTAGTCGCCGTTCTTGATGATCGCGTTCATGGCGGCCTGGATGGCGTCGCGCAGCTGGGTGTCCGTCTTGCTGACCGCGATGCCGTAGGGGCCCGCCTCGATCTGGTCGCCGACGACCTCGAAGTCCTTGCCGCCACCGGAGGTCTTGGCGTTGTAGGCCGCGACCGGGAAGTCGTTCAGGTCGGCGACGGACGCGCCCTGCTTCAGACGGAGCAGCGCCTCGGGGTCGGTGTCGAAGGTCTGCAGGTTGATGGCCTTCTTGCCGTCCTTGGTGCACTTCTTGCTCTGTGCCTTGGCGATGCCCTCGGACGTGGTGCCCTTCTGCAGGGCCACGACCTTGCCGCACAGGTCGTCGAGCGACTTGATGCCCTTCGGGTTGCCCTTCTGGACCAGGATCGAGGTGCCGGCGGTGAAGTAGTCGACGAAGTCGACGCCGTTGCCGACCTTCTTGCCGGTGTCGGAGTCGACGCCGTTCTGGCGGTCCTTGGTGTCGTTCATCGCCGACATGAGCACCTGGAACCGCTTGGCCTGCAGACCCACGATCAGGTTGTCGAACTTGCCGTTCTCGAACTGGAACTGCACGCCCAGCTGCTTGCCGAGGGCGGCCGCGATGTCGGGGTCGATACCGACGGCCTTGCCGTTCTGCATGAACTCGACCGGCGGGTAGGCGATGTCGGAGCCGACCTTGATGACGCCCGCCTTGCGGATGTCGGAGGGGAGCTTGCTCGCGAGCGGCGCGTTCGACGAGGACGCCGACCCCGAGCTGCTGCCGCCCTTGTCGGTCTGGTCACCGCAGCCGGTGAGGATCAGGGCGCCCGCGACCGCGATCGCACCGGCCGCGGCCAGACGGTGGTGCGTGGCGGTCGCACGACGGGTGGAGCTTGCGGTCATCTTGGGTTCCTCCGGCTGATGGGTGGAGATGCCGATGGGTCGACGAGAACACACACCATCGGGTGTCGCGACCTCGTGGGTTTAGCGGCATCTTGCCATTCGGACGGAGCGGTTCAGGGGGCTGGCGATGTCAAAATCGGATAACGGGTGACCCCCGAACCCGACCAGGTCCGGACAAGATGACGGGATCATCTCCGGAAATCCGTCATTCCGGCCGGAAGATCTCCGGCGGATCTCAGGATGCGGACCGAGCGACGAGGCGTTGATCACTGTTCGACCGGTCGTCAGGCGCTGGTCAAGGGTCTGTCCCTATATTTCGGGACGATTCTCGTCACCCAGATGTGACCTTCCGGCACGGTGGTGTGACCTTGCACTTAATGGACTCGTCCTCGGCGGGTCCGTCCGGTAAGAAGGTTCTTTACACCCCTCATCCGGGGCTCGTGGCGCGTGTGCGGCGCGCCCGTCGCGTATGACCCGTACGCATCAATAGATCGGGCCATGCGCGGTCCCGCCCACTTCTCACCAGGAGTGGCAACCCTCAACCATTGAAGATTTAAGGGGTAAAACAAAGTGGCAGCGGAGATCGTCAATCCTCGCAGCGACAGCAATACGGACCAGGACGGCGGGGCGGAGCCCCTCGATTCCTTCGATCCGGCGTTCGCGCTGCACCGCGGCGGCAAGATGGCCGTGCAGGCCACCGTGCCGATCCGTGACAAGGACGACCTGTCCCTCGCATACACACCCGGCGTGGCGCGCGTGTGCACCGCGATCGCCGATCAGCCGGACCTGGTCCACGACTACACGTGGAAGTCGTCCGTGGTGGCCGTCGTCACCGACGGCACCGCCGTGCTCGGACTCGGGGACATCGGCCCCGAGGCCTCCCTCCCGGTCATGGAGGGCAAGGCCATCCTGTTCAAGCAGTTCGGCGGCGTGGACGCCGTTCCGATCGCTCTGAACTGCACCGATGTGGACGAGATCGTCGAGACCGTGGTCCGGCTCGCGCCCTCCTTCGGTGGCGTCAACCTGGAGGACATCTCGGCACCCCGGTGCTTCGAGATCGAGCGCAAGCTGCAGGAGCGGGTCGACATCCCGGTCTTCCACGACGACCAGCACGGCACCGCGGTCGTGACGCTGGCGGCCCTCAGGAACGCCGCGCGGCTGACCGGCAAGGGCCTCGCCGACCTGCGGGCCGTCATCTCCGGCGCCGGCGCGGCCGGTGTCGCCATCGCCAGGATGCTGGTCGAGGCCGGCATCGGCGACGTGGCCGTGGCCGACCGCAAGGGTGTCGTGTCCGCCGACCGCGAGGACCTCACGCCGGTCAAGCGGGAGCTCGCGGGCTTCACCAACAAGGCCGGCATCAGCGGTTCGCTGGAGGACGCGCTGGCGGGCGCGGACGTCTTCATCGGCGTCTCCGGCGGTACGGTCGCCGAGGCGGCCGTCGCCTCGATGGCCGAGGGCGCGTTCGTGTTCGCCATGGCCAACCCGAACCCCGAGGTCCACCCCGACGTCGCGCACAAGTACGCGGCCGTCGTGGCCACCGGGCGGTCCGACTTCCCGAACCAGATCAACAACGTGCTGGCGTTCCCGGGCATCTTCGCGGGCGCGCTGCAGGTGCGGGCGTCCCGGATCACCGAGGGCATGAAGATCGCCGCCGCCGAGGCGCTGGCGGGCGTGGTCGGCGACGACCTCGCCGCGGACTACGTCATCCCCTCGCCGTTCGACGAGCGCGTCGCCCCGGCCGTCACGGCCGCGGTCGCGGCCGCCGCCCGTGCGGAGGGCGTCGCCCGGCGCTGACATCCCTGCCGCCGGCCGTCGCATCGGCCGAATGACCCCGTCCGTCAGGGCGGGGTCATTTCTTTACCCGGCCGCTCGGCCGGGCGAGTGAACGTGTCCCGGTGCTCGGGCCGGCCGGTGCAAGAGGGCATGTGTCACAGGGCGGCACGGTTCCGTCGGTCCGGGTCGCCGCCTATCGTCAAGGTCATGTTCGCCGTCTACGCCGCCCGAATCGACCGCGACCAGCCGCTGAACGGCCTCGAACTCGGGGACCGTCCCGCCCCCGAGGCCCGGCCCGGCTGGAGCACCGTCAACGTCAAGGCCGCCTCCCTCAACCACCACGACCTCTGGTCGCTCCGGGGCGTGGGCCTGCCCGAGGAACGACTGCCGATGATCCTCGGCTGCGACGCCGCCGGTGTCGACGAGGACGGCAACGAGGTCGTGCTGCACTCGGTCATCGGCCAGAGCGGGCACGGGGTCGGGCCCAAGGAACCCCGTTCCATTCTCACCGAGCGCTACCAGGGGACCTTCGCCGAGCAGGTCGCCGTGCCGACCTGGAACATCCTGCCCAAGCCCAAGGAGCTCTCCTTCGCGGAGGCCGCCTGTCTGCCGACCGCGTGGCTCACGGCCTACCGGATGCTCTTCACCAACGCCGGTGTCCGGCCCGGGGACTCGGTGCTGGTGCAGGGCGCCGGCGGCGGTGTCGCCACGGCCGCGATCGTGCTGGGCAAGGCCGCCGGGCTGCGCGTCTTCGCCACCAGCCGCGACGAGGCCAAGCGGAAGCGGGCCCTGGAACTCGGTGCCGTGGAGGCGGTGGAGTCGGGAGCTCGGCTGCCGCAGCGGGTCGACGCCGTCATCGAGACCGTCGGCGCCGCCACCTGGTCGCACTCCGTCAAGTCCCTGCGTCCTGGCGGCACGCTCGTCATCTCCGGTGCCACCAGCGGCGACCGGCCCTCGCACGCCGAGCTCACCCGCATCTTCTTCCTCGAACTCAAGGTCGTCGGCTCCACGATGGGCACCAAGGACGAACTGGAGGACCTGCTCTCCTTCTGCGCCGCCACCGGCGTCCGTCCCGTCATCGACGAGGTGCTGCCGATGGACCGCGCGCGTGAGGGCTTCGAGCGGATGGAGTCCGGGGAGCTGTTCGGAAAGATCGTCCTCACCAACGACTGACCTCTGTCCCGTACTTCGTCCGTGCCTGCGGCCGACCCGTTCTCCGGGTCGGCCGCAGGCGTTTGTCAACTGTGGTTGACGGTGAGGGCTTGTCAATGTAAGTTGACAGCATGACCGAAGCAACGGATCTCGCCGAGCGGGCCGGTGACCGCGATCCACGGGTCGGACTGCGCGCCGTGGCCGCCCTTCGCCGTCTGCTGGAGCAGTTGGAGGCGGTGCAGGTGCGCAGTGCGCGCAATCAGGGCTGGTCGTGGCAGGAGATCGCCGCGGAACTCGGCGTCAGCAGGCAGGCCGTGCACAAGAAGTACGGGAGGCATTGATGTTCGAACGGTTCACGAAAGACGCCCGTGCCGTGGTGCGAGGCGCGGTGGAGCACGTGGAGCGGGCGGGGGAGCGGACGGTCGACGCCGACCACCTTCTCCTCGCGGTCCTGGAACGGGAGGGCAGCCGGGCCTCCTTCGCGCTGGCCTCGCTGGGGGTGACCGGCGCGAGGAAGGAGTCCGTACGGGACGCGGTGGCCGAGGGCCGACGGCGCGCCGGACTCTCCCGGGCCGATGCCGACGCCCTCTCCGGACTGGGCATCGACGTGGCGGAGATCGTCGCCCGCGTCGAGGAGGTGCACGGCGTCGGGGCCATGTCCGGCGACCGAGGGGACAAGGGCCGGTGGTCGGGCCGCCGTGCCTTCGGCCGCGACGCCAAGGGTGTCCTGGAGAGGTCGCTGCGCACCGCGGTCGCCCACGGCGACCGGCACATCGGCGACGAGCACCTGCTGCTCGCCCTGACGACCGGCGGCGGTGTGGCGGCCGAGGTCCTCGCCGACCACGGGGTCACCCACGAGTCGCTGACGCGGGTCCTGTACGGAGGCGGCGAGGGGCGGGCGAAGGCCGGCTGAGGGGAGGGGGAGGGGAGGGGGCAGAGGGGGGAGGGGGGAGAGGGGAGGGGGAAGGGGAAGGGCGAGGACGGACGCGGATGCGGGCGCGGTGCGTGGTGCCCTTCTCGTGCTCCGGCGTGCGGAGGGCCGCTTCCTCCGGTGGTGGTGCGGACGCCGCCGGCTGTGGCGTCCGCGGACACGGGAAGCGGTCCTCCGGTGCTCAGACCCTGGGGCCGCGCAGTATCGCCCCGATGTGGGCCGCCGCCGTCGACAGGTGGCGGCGGGCCTCGCGGAGTTGGTCCTCCGTCACCCCGTGGTCCCTGGCGGCGTCGCGGATGTCGTCGCGGAAGCGGTCCAGGAGACGGTCGAGGTCACGGGAGGGATCGCCGGTGGCGTCCTCGTGCGCCCAGGCCGGTTCGTAGTCGGCGGGGAAGTCCTCGGGCGTCTGCGAGTACTCCGGCCGGGGTGTCGAGGTGCCGGCGCCGTTCCGGCCGAACCCGAAGTCCTTCCCGAACTCCTTGCCGAAGTCCTTCCCGAAGTCCCCGAACTCCTTGGCCAGTTCCGTCAGTCCCTCGCGCACCCCCGTCGGCCAGTCGCCGCGCGCGAAGTGGTCCTGGACCTGCTCCTGCACGCGCCGGCCGATGCGCTGCAGCTCCTCCTGGGCCTGGGCCCGGGCCCGCTCCTGGGCCTCCTTGGCCTGGCGCCGGGCCCGCTGGGCCTCCTCGCGGGCCCGCCGGCTCTCGTCCTTGGCCCGCCGCGCCTGCTCCTTCCACTCCTGCTTGACCCGCCGCATCTCCTCCTTGGCGGCGCGCCAGGCCTCCTTCTCTTCGTAGTCCCCGAAGTCCTGCGACGTGCCGTCCCGCTCGCCGTGGTCCTTGGCGCCCCCGCCGCGCCGGGCCTCCGTGGCCGCCGCCCGCATCTCGCGCCGCAGGTCGCCCGCGGCGCCGCGCACGTCGGCCCGGATCTCGGCGGCGAGTTCGGCGACCGACTCGCGGATCTCCAGCTCCAGGTCGGCCAGTTCGCCGGAGCGGTCGGCCAGTTCGGCGCGGCCCGCGTCCGTGATGGCGTACACCTTGCGGCCGCCCTCGGTGGTGTGGGTGACCAGGCCCTCGGCCTCCAGCTTGGCCAGGCGCGGGTAGACGGTGCCCGCCGACGGTGCGTACAGCCCCTGGAACCGCTCCTCCAGGAGCCGGATCACCTCGTAGCCGTGGCGGGGCGCCTCGTCCAGCAGTTTCAGCAGGTAGAGGCGGAGGCGGCCGTGGGCGAAGACGGGGGGCATGTCAGAGCACCTTCTTGTCGGTCGTGCCATCGGCCGGGGCACCGCTCGCGCCACCGCCCTGGCCGGAAACGGAATTGTCCCCCGAGTCGCCGTGCGGTCCGTCCGCCGGGGTGTCTGCCGGGGCGCCCGTGGGCGTGGCTTCCGTCCCCGAGCCGCCCGGCGCCGGGTCCTCGACGACCGGGCCGATGTCCTCCGGGTCGACGTCCCAGGGCTCGTCCTCGATCGGGGGGCGGCGCAGCAGGGCGATCGAGCCCGAGACCGTCGTCGCCTTGAGGCTGCCGCTGCCCGAGCCGAGCCGGCCGGTGATGCGCTTGGCCCCCCACTGGCCGCTGACCCGCAGGTCCTCGAAGGCGTTGGAGACCGACCCGCTCGCGGTGTTCGCCTCCACCCTCGCGTCCGCCGGGTGGGGCAGCCGGATGGCGATCTCGCCGGAGACGCTCGTGAGACTGATGTCGGTCGGCCGGCTCGCCGGGTCGAGGTCGACGATCATCGAGCCGCTGACCGAGTCCGCCTTGACCGAGGAGCCCGCCTCGACGACGGTCAGGTCCCCGGATACGGAGTTGAAGCGGAGGTCCCCGCGCAGGGCCTGCGCCTCCACGTTTCCCGACACGGTGTCGGCACGCACCGGGCCCGTGAGACCCACCAGGGTCGTGTCGCCGGTGACCCCCTTGACCTCCGCGCGCCCCTCCAGCCCGGAGACCACGGCCGCGGCGCCGACCACGCCCACCTCGAGACGGGTGTCGGCCGGCACGGCCAGGGAGACCACGGCGCTGCGCCGCCATCCCTTGCGGTCGAGCCATTTGAGGAACCCCTTCCAGGGCAGGTCCTCGTAGGCCACGGTGAGCGTGCCGTGCTGCTGGGTGACCACCAGGGGTGGTCCCTCGATGTCGGAGACCTCCAGGCGGGCGGAACCTTCGTCGGTGCCCACCACGTTCACCGTTCCGTTGACGATGCGTACGTGGAGCTCTCGCACGGGCTCGTCGAACGTGAGTTTCCGCGGCTCTGAGACGGACCACTCGGGCATGGTGCTGACCTCCCCGTCGCAACGCGCCATATCGCGTCTTCTTCATTTCACGATATATCGCGGGCACGGAAAGTCAAGACACTCTTTCCGGGGACGGCGCCCGCGCTGGAATCGACCGGAGGGAGGAATCGTCCTAGTTTGTGACCATGTCGACGGATGCTTCTCGCGGCGGTGCCGCCACCGGAGCCCTGCTGCTCTGCCGGGCCGAGCCCGATTCCGTCGCCTTCGCCGCCCAGTTGCTGCGTGAACCCATGCTGCTCGCGGGAGCGGGAGCGGGGGAGGGGGAGGGGGAGGGAACCGGAGCCGGATCGGGAGTCGGAGACACCTGGAGTGTCCTCGTGCCCGAGGGGCGGCCCTGGCGGGACGGCGGCGAACCCGTCGACCGGGTCCTGACCGGCTGGGCCACCGCCCTCGCCGTCGGCGCCCCGTGGCCCGTACTGGCCCTGTGGTGGGACGCCGACCGTGCCGGTTACACCCTCGCGTCCGGCTTCCGCCGCCCCGTCGGCTACGTCTGGCTCGCCAACGGCACGCCGGCCGGCGAGGACGAGGCGATGCGCACCTTCGCGGCCCGCCTCGGCCTCGACCCGGTCCTGGACGTACAGGCTCTCGACGCACTCACCGAACCCGACCCCGCCCTCGACGCCACGGCCCGTCTGCGCGCCCTGCTCGCCGTCCTCACACGCGCGGGGGTCGCCCTGCCGGCCGGCCTCGACCCCGGTGAGCCCGCCGACCGTCTGCGGCAGGCCGCTCAGGAGCAGCGGGACACCCGTGCGGTGGAGTGGCCTGGATGGCGGGAGGCGGTACGGGCGGAACTGGACGACGTCGACAGCGACGGGCGTCTGAGCCGCTGGCGCCCCTGGGCCGGCACACCCCAGTCCCGCGCCCTGGCCCTCGCCCAGCTGGCGGCCGGTCTCCCCCTCACCGTCCTGGGCGCACGGCGGCACAGCGTCGGCTGGGCCGCGGCGGGGGCGCTCCTGCTGGCGCACGGGGCGCTGGGGCTGGCGTACGAGGTGGTGCGGCCGCGGGACTGACGACGGCCGCGTTCACGCCGTGGTCCCGAAGACCACCGCGTTCACGCCGTGGTCCCGAAGACCAGTCCTCCAAGGACGAGAATCAGCGCGCGCCGCAGCTCCCCGCCCCGCCCTCGAAGCGCCGCAGGCCTACTCGTCGTCCTCGTCGTCCAGGCGGGCCAGCCACGTCGCCAGGCGCTCCACCGGAACCTCGAAGTCCGGGTTGAGGTCGACGAACGTCCGCAGCTGCTCGGCGAGCCACTCGAAGGTGACCTCCTCCTCGCCGCGCCGCTTCTCCAGTTCCTCGATGCCGCGGTCGGTGAAGTACATGGATCGTGCTCCGTGATGGGTTGCGGGGGTTGGCACGCTCCCTGAAGGGAAGGACCCTTTCTCCTGCGATGGGTGGGACGGGGAGAGGAAGGTCCTCCGGTTCGTCCGGGAGACGGAAAAAGCATATGCGGCGATGGGGGAACGCCATGAGCGAGGACGTGACGCGGGTAGCGCGCATCGCACTGCCGGACGGGACACCGGTGTGGGCCCGGATCTCCGGCACCGAGGAGCTGACCGCACCGCCGGGACAGCTGTCCTTCAGCGACGTCGGCTTCGCCGAACGGGTCGAGGCGAGCGTGGACAGTCTGCACTCGCTCATCACGGGGGTCGCGCGCTCGCTCGCCGAGCCACTGCGCGCGGTGCGCCCCGACGAGGTGAGCGTCGAGTTCGGCATCGAGCTGACCGCCAAGGCCGGCAAGGTCGTCGGCCTGCTGGCCGACGGGGAGGCCAAGGCCGCCCTCACCGTCACCCTCACCTGGAACGGCGGCCCGCCCCAGCCGGACGCGGACCCCGCCGCACAGGCGCGCGGCGACGCCCCGCCGGCCCCGCCGTCCGGCGAGCCCACGCGCGCGGGAGCGTCCCCCGGCGCTCCGGTGCACGGCGGCACCGCGGCGGGCGCCGACGGGGGCGGGGCGTGACGCCGCAGCACGAGGGGGGCGCAACCGGCGGCTTCGACGAGGCCCACCGTGCGCTGCGTGACCTCGTCATGGCGGCGACCGTGCGCATCCATCGCACAGGTGTCGGGTATGCACCTGACGAACCGGACACCTTTCTCGGCAGTGGCTTCTTCGTCGCTCCGAACTGGGTGCTGACCTGCGCACACGTCGTGCCCGGCGGTGAGGGGGCGGAGATCGCGGTGATCCACCAGAGCGGACCCCAGCAGGCCTCCTCCGTCGTCCTCGGCGAGGTGGCCGCGACGCTGCCCGACCGCGCCGGGCAGTTACCGACCGGCGGCTGGCCGGCCCCGGACCTGGCCCTGGTCCGGCTGCGCGAGCCGGTGGGCCACGACTGCATGTACGTGTCCGAACGGCCGACGACGTATCTCGGCGAGGGCAAGGTGCTGTACGCGGGCTGGACGGTCGTGTCGGGACAGCTGCAGATCCTGGACGGGCCGATCGAGGTCCAGGGCACCCTCGGCGGCTGGTCCACGGGCGTCCAGATGCGCCTCGGCCACAACGACCTGCCGTACGGCGTCTCCGGCGGCCCCGTCGTCGACCCGCTGCGCGGCGAGGTCGTCGGCATCCTGAAGTCCCGCTCCGACCACGGCCAGGGCGGCACCTGCACCGGCATCGAGCGGCTGCGGACCCTGCCCGTCGCGCAGGGCGCCGTGACCGCCGAGCACGAGGACGCCTACCAGGCGGTCTTCCACGCCCACGACCGCTACCACCGCGACCGCCAGCAGCCCTCCGACTCCCGCCGCCCCACCTGGGCCGACGCGCAGAAGCGGCTCGGCGCCCGGCCGGGCCGCACGCTGGACCCGGACGAGCGCACCGAACTGCTGGGCCGGCTCGCCGAACTCCCCCCGCCCGCCAGCACCCGGGCCCTGCTGGACATCGTCGACTCCCTGCCCAACTTCGAGGCCCCCCACGTGCTGCCCGCCCCGCGCGCCTGGCGCGACGGCCTCGGCATGCTCTACGAGAACGCACGGGACGACGGCGTCCTCAAACTCGTCATCGACTACACGATGCGTGTGATGTGCGCCGACCGGCCGCTCACCCCCAGCACGCTGAGCGCCGAGCGCGCGCTGTGGGACTGGGTGCGCCAGGCGGCGGCCAGTCTCGACAGCGGCTACCGCAGCAGCCTCGCGCGCCGCCGTGAGGAGTGGTCCGCACTGCGCCGGCGGCAGCGGACGCGGGGGCCGGACGCCGCGGGCACGGCGGGCGGCGGACCGGACCGGCCGGGCATCGCACCG
>NZ_JAMGBF010000108.1 GCF_023516615.1 Streptomyces panaciradicis | reverse complement strand
GGCACCATCACCACCGACGGCCGGCCGGCGCTGATGTTCCAGGAGCACGCCCTGTTCCCGTGGCTGAGCGCGGGCAAGAACATCGAACTCGCCCTGCGCCTCAGTGGCGTCGACCGCGCCGAGCGCCGGATGCGGGCCGAGGAGCTGCTGGAACTGGTGCGGCTGAAGGGCGCGTACGGCAGGCGGGTGCACGAGCTGTCCGGCGGGATGCGCCAGCGCGTGGCGCTGGCCCGGGCGCTCGCGCAGGACAGCCGGCTGCTGCTGATGGACGAGCCGTTCGCCGCGCTGGACGCCATCACCCGGGACGTGCTGCACGACGAACTCACCCGGATCTGGGCCGAGAAAGGGCTGTCGGTGCTGTTCGTCACCCACAACGTGCGCGAGGCCGTCCGGCTGGCCGAGCGGGTGGTGCTGCTGTCCTCCCGCCCGGGCCGGATCACCCGCCAGTGGCGGGTGGGCATGCCGCAGCCGCGCCGGATCGAGGACATGGCGGTGGCGGAACTGGCCGTGGAGATCACCGAAGAGCTGCGTGGGGAGATCCGCCGCCATGGCCGGCGCTGACACCGCGGTGGACGACGCCGGCGGCCTGTCGGGGCTGGAGGCGGGCCTGGACGCGCTGGAGACGGTGCCCGCGCCGCGCACGCCGTGGCGGCAGATCCTCAAGGAGAAGATGCTGCCGCCCCTCATCGCCGTCGCCCTGGTGCTCGGCCTGTGGCAGGGCCTGGTGTCCTTCGGCTTCGTCGACGATCCCACCAAGCTGCCCGCCCCGGCCGCCGTGTGGCAGGTCATGCGGGACGCCTGGCTCAAGGGCGACCTGCTCGGCTACATCTGGACGTCGCTCTCGCGCGGCCTGCTCGGCTTCCTGCTGGCCCTGGCGATCGGCACCCCGCTGGGACTGCTGGTGGCCAGGGTGCGGTGGATACGGGCGGCGATCAGCCCGATCCTGTCCGGCCTGCAGTCGCTGCCGTCGGTGGCGTGGGTGCCGCCCGCGGTGCTCTGGCTGGGTTTGAACAACAAGATGATGTACGCCGTCGTCCTGCTCGGCGCGGTGCCCTCCATCGCCAACGGCCTGATCTCCGGCGTCGACCAGGTGCCCCCGCTGTTCCTGCGGGCCGGCCGCACCCTGGGCGCGAGCGGCCTGAAGGGCATCTGGCACGTCACCCTGCCGGCCGCGCTGCCCGGCTATGTCGCCGGCCTCAAGCAGGGCTGGGCGTTCTCCTGGCGTTCCCTGATGGCCGCCGAGATCATCGCCTCCTTCCCCGATCTGGGGGTGGGGCTGGGGCAGTTGCTGGAGAACGGCCGCAACGCCAGTGACACGGCGATGGTGTTCGAGGCCATCGTGCTGATCCTGGCCGTCGGCATCGCCGTCGATGTGCTGCTGTTCAGCCCGCTGGAACGCTGGGTGCTGCGCAGCCGCGGCCTGCTGTCGAGGGGCTGAAGACGGTGCCTCCAGCGGGGCTTGAGCGATGACCCGCCGCTTCTTGAGAGCGCTCGCCGAAGGTGGCGAAGGAAGGGTTGGCCGGCGAAATGGAGACCGACATGCGGGCATGGCACACATCCGCCTTCAGGGCCATCGGCCGGAACCTCGGCGAGGGGCTCATGTGGATGGCGATCGGCTGGTACGGCACCTACCTGCCCACTCCCTGGACGCAGTACGTCGGTCCGGCCGGCGAGGCGCCGTGCCTGCCGCCGCTGTCGCAGGAGGAGCTGGCCCGGTTCGACGAGCTGGTCAGCAAGTGGTGAGAACCGGCCGCGGCAGCCGTCGTCCGAAGTCGAGCGAAGAGAAGGAGACCAGGGTGAGGACCACCGGGCCGGCCACTGCCCGCCATCCCGTCCAGAAGCGGCGCATCCTCAAGCTGTTCCGCCCCTACCGCAAGAGCCTTGGGGCCGTGGCGTTCCTGGTCGCGGCGTCCTCGCTGGTCTCCCTGATCAACCCGTTCCTGATCCGTGAGATCGTCGACGTGGCGCTGCCGCAGGGCCGGACCGGGCTGCTGTCCCTGCTGGCGTTGGGCATGGTCGCCGTCGCGGTGGCCAACAGTTCGTTCAACGTGTGGCAGACCTATCTGTCGGCGCGGGTGGGCCAGTTGGTCATGCACGACCTGCGCACCGCCGTCTACTCGCATCTGCAGCGGATGTCGCTGGCGTTCTTCACCCGCACCCGCACCGGTGAGGTCCAGTCCCGCATCGCCAACGACGTCGGCGGCATGCAGGTGACCGTGACGACCACCGCGACGGCGCTGGTGTCGGACGTGACGACCGTGCTGGCCACCGTCACCGCCATGGTCCTGCTCGACTGGCGCCTGACCCTGGCGTCGCTGGTCGTGCTGCCGGGCTTTGTGTGGGTCAGCCGCCGCGTCGGCGACGAGCTGCGGGTGCTGACCCGCTCAAGGCAGCGGCAGTTCGCCGACCTGTCCTCCAACGTGCAGGAGTCGCTGTCGGTCAGCGGCATCATCCTCGGGCACACCATGGGCCGTTCGCGCTCGCTCAGCGACGCCTTCGCCGCGCAGTCGCGCAAGCTCACCGACACCGAGGTACGCGCGAGCACGGCGGGCCTGTGGTACCAGTCGACGATCTGGGTGGTCATGGCGGCCATGCCCGCGGTGATCTACTGGGTGGCCGGGCTGACGGCGAGCGGCGGCCGCATGGCCGTCTCCATCGGCGAACTGGTCGCCTTCGTGACCCTGCAGCAGATCCTGTTCCGGCCCGCGCAGCGGCTGCTGACGATCGGTCTGGACATCCAGAGCTCGCTGGAGCTGTTCGGGCGGATCTTCGAGTACCTCGACCTGCCCGTCGACGTCGCCGAGCCGGAGCGGCCGGTGGTGCCGGCGCAGCTGCGGGGCGAGGTGCGGCTGCACGACGTGTCCTTCCGCTACGCCGGCGCCGAGCGGCCCACCCTGGACGGCATCGACGTCACCGTGCCGGTCGGGCGCAGCCTGGCCGTGGTGGGCGGCACCGGGTCGGGCAAGACGACGCTGAGCTATCTCATCCCGCGGCTGTACGACGCCACCTCGGGCAGCGTCACGATCGACGGCGTCGACGTGCGCGAGATGTCCTTCGAGACGCTGTCGGCGGCGGTCGGCGTGGTCTCCCAGGAGTCGTACCTCTTTCATGCCTCGGTCGCCGACAACCTGCGCTTCGCCAAGCCCGACGCGACGGATGCGGACCTCGTCGCGGCGGCGAAGGTGGCGCACATCCACGACTATCTGATGTCGCTGCCCGAGGGCTACGACACGGTGGTCGGCGAGCGGGGCTACCGCTTCTCCGGCGGGGAGAAGCAGCGGCTGGCGATCGCCCGCGCGGTCTTGCGCGATCCGCCCGTGCTGGTCCTGGACGAGGCCACCAGCGCCCTGGACACCCAGACCGAGCGGGCCGTGCAGCAGGCCATCGACGCCGCCAGCGCGGGCCGTACCACCATCACCGTCGCGCACCGGCTGTCGACGGTCCGCGGCGCCGACGAGATCATCGTGCTGGATGGGGGGCGCATCGCCGAACGCGGCACGCACGAGGAGCTCCTCGCGCTCGGCGGCCGCTATGCCGCGCTGGTGCGCCGGGACACCGAGATGGCAGCCGTCTAGGCTCCGGCCCGCCCCCGGGCCGGGCGGAGCGGTGAACTCCCTTTGCCTGGACGGGACTTCGAGCGGGTGTGCAGCGGGTATTGCCTACTATCCGGCAGATGGAGAATCCCTCTGCCGACATACCCGACTCGCCCCTGTTCAAGCGGCGCACGCTGCTGCGTGGCGGCGCCGTGGCCGGCCTGGCCTCGCTGGTGTCCGCCCACTCCGTCTTCGCCGCGCCGCACGATGCCGGCCCCGGCGGGCCCGAGCCGTCGGCGGAGAAGCTGATCCTGACGAAGTTCCAGGACCCGCTGCGCATCCCGCGGGTGCTGCGGCCCATCGAGCGCGGCGGTCACGACGAGCTGACCGTGCGGCTGCGCACCGCGGAGGTGCGGGTGCACTCGCAGATGCCCGCGGTGCGGATGTGGACGTACGAGGGAAGCTATCCGGGGCCCACGATCGAGACGGTCCGCGGCCGCCGGCTGCGCATCGCCTGGGAGAACGAGCTGACGGGCACGATCCCGGTCACCGCCGTCGACTTCGGTGCGCCCGGCGGCCCTTCCCCCGATCCGCTGTCCAACTACCCCGGCACCGCGGGCTGCCAGGAGGTGGCCGGGGTGGCCGGCCTGCAGCCGTGGGCCGCGGTGCACCTGCACGGCATGCTGACCGGGGGCGGCAACGACGGCTGGATGGAGAACCTGATCGCCCCCGGCGACGTGCAGCTGTCGGCGTACCCGAACGACCAGAGCGCGACGGCGCTGTGGTACCACGACCACACCCACCACGTGAGCCGCTTCAGCGTGTACGCCGGCCTGGCCGGCCTGTTCGTCTGCCGCGACGAGGAGGAGCAGGCACTCGGTCTGCCGCGGGGCCGGCACGAGGTGCCGCTCATCCTCAGCGACCGCAACTTCGACCTCGATGCCTCGGGCGCGCTCACCGGACGCCTGGTGCACAAGGTGGAGATGGTCGGCACCAAGCTCATGCGCACCCACGCCGCCCCCTACACCCTGGTCAACGGCGTGATCTGGCCCTACCTCGACGTCGACCCGCGCGGCTACCGGCTGCGGATCGCCAACACCGCCAACTCCCGCATCTACCGGCTGATGCTGCTGGCCGACGGCCGGCCCGTGCCCGGCGCCCTGAAGATCATCGGCACCGACCAGGGCCTGCTGGAGGCGCCGCTGCCCCTGGAGGGGGCGCTCAACCTCTCCCCCGGCGAACGCGCCGACGTCCTCGTCGACTTCAGCGCCTTCCGCGGCCAGGCCCTGAAACTGGTCAACACCATGGAGGGCGTGGTGCCCGGCGCGTCGAGCGCCCGCAACGATCTCCTCGAACCCGATGTGATGCAGTTCCGCGTCGCCGACCGCAAGCCCGCCCGGTTCACCCCGCCCACGGTGCTCTCCTCCACGTTCGAGCGGATGAGTCACCACGACATGCCGCACGACACCGCGCCCCGGTGGGTGGTGCTGGTCGGCCCGGGTACGGCGAACGTGCCCGAACTGTGGGAGATGGAGGAGGTGACGGACGCCGAGGCGGCGGGCCTCACCTTCCCCGCCGCCGGGATCGTCCAGGTCAAGGACGCCGACGGGATGCTCACCACGCTGCGCCGCACCGCCATGGACTACGACGACGGCCGTGCGTTCACCGTGGCCCACGACAGCGTGGAGATCTGGAAGTACCTCAACCTCGCCGCCTCCCCCCACCCCATGCACATCCACCTGGCCCACTTCCAGGTGCTGGCCCGCGACAACTACGACGTGACCGGCTTCGACCGCACCGTGCGCGGGACGGCGAGACCGGTGGCGTATCTGAAGGCGGCCGCACTCGAACCGCACGAGCAGGGCGAGAAGGACGTCATCAGGGTGGGCACCGCGGGCGAGATCCGGCTGGGCCCCAACGGCACCCCGGGCGAACTGGTCACCGTCGCCGTCCGCTTCCCCGCCATTGGCCGCGGCGTGCACCACTGCCACATGCTGGAGCACGAGCAGCACATGGTGCGCCCCCTGGTGGTCTCCCCCGCCGACCACCTCCACGCCGGCCATCACGCCGGCACCCCTCACTGAGCCGTCAACGACGAGTGCCCGCGGCGGTGGTCGGCGCGGGCACTCGCAACACAAGAACAAAGAGGGGGGCGGCGGGGCGGTCAGGCGGCCTTGCGGACGATCTCCACCGGGCCGGAGTCCAGCAGGGTGCGCACGGACGCCTCGCCGTCGGCGACGTCCAGGTCCATGTCGTGCAGCAGACCGATGACGTTGCGCACCACCTTCTCCGGCTGCGTCTTTTCCGTGCCCTCCCAGACCAGCTCCGGGAAAACGGTCAGATAGACCTTGTCGTTTCCCTGGCTGTAGATGTTCACTTCCATGACGTCACGGAGAGCCATCCGGGCTTCGTAGATCAGGTTGTTCATGTGCCACCGACTTTCGGTATCCGGTTTTCTGAGGCTTCCTGGCCACACGTACCGACCTCATGATGGTCAGCGGCCGAAGAGTGCGCAACGACGCCTGGAGAATAACCCGTTCAACTGCGGGAAATCCGCGCCTGAACGGGGTTGCCAATTGCCGGTGTTTGACAGAAAACGGCCGCGCTGCGGACCATCGGAACAGTTCGCGAATGCCGCAGGCCGCATCCCACGAAAAGCATCCGGAGTGCCATGAAAATCCTGTTCATAACCACGGGCAGTCAGGCCACCTACTATGCCGCTGCCCCGCTGGCGACGGCCGCGCGCAACGCGGGCCACCACGTCATGCTGGCCGCCCACGAGCCGTGGGTGGAGACCGCGGAGGCCATCGGCCTTCCCACGTTCTGCTTCACCGTCGACCCGATCCGGCACTTCATGCGGATCAGCAACCCGGGCAAGGGGCTGCGCTTCCCCCGCGAGCTGGGCGACGAGGAGATGTTCGGGCAGGGCCGCGGCTTCGCGCAGATGGGCCTGGCCGGGGTGAAGTCCCTGCTGGAGCTGGCCAAGGACTGGACCCCAGACGTGGTCGTGGGCAGCTCGCAGAGCTACGCCGCGATGCTGCTCGCCGCCCACCTGAAGGTCCCCTACGTGCGCCACATCGAGTACCTGGGCATTCCGCTCACCGGTATCGACCCCGGCGCCGAGGCGGAGCTGCGCCCGGAGATGGAGCGCCTGGGCGTGGACGGGCTGCTCACGCCCGATCTGCTGCTGGACTCCACCCCGCCGTCGCTGCGCCCCGTGCACGACCCGGCCGCGCAGCCGATGCGCTGGATCCCCAGCAACCCCCAGCGCCGGCTGGAGCGGTGGATGTACACCCGGCCCGAGGGCCGCAAGCGCGTGGTGATCACCTCGGGTTTCCGCAGCCTGATGTTCCGCGACCCGGGCTGGTCCATGCCGCTGCTGGTCAAGGAGCTGGAGAAGCTGGGCGCGGAGGCGCTGATCGCGGCGAACCCCGGCGCGGTGGAGCGGTTCGGCGCCGAGCTGGGCACCGCGCGGGTGGGCTGGATCCCGATGGACGTCACCGCCGCCACCTGTGACCTGGCGGTCCACCACGGCGGGGCGACCACCGCCACCACGCTGATGGCCAACGGCGTGCCGCAGCTGGTCATCCCGGAGAACCCGCCGGAGTTCCCGCCGAACTACCACCGGGAGGCCATCGCCAAGGCCATCACCGACTTCGGCGCCGGCAAGACGCTGTGGCCGCAGGCCCAGGAGCCCGACAAGGCGCCCGGCGAGGTCATCGCCGCAGCCTGCAAGGAGCTGCTGGAGAACCCCAGCTACACCGAGCGGACGCAGTTCATCGCCAAGGAGATCGCGACGCTGCCCACGCCCGCCGAGATCGTGCCCCGGCTGGAGGCGCTCATCTGACGGCCGGCACGTCGGCCCCGGCAGCGCAAAGTCGCCCCGGAACCGCGGAGAACCTCTCCGTCGGTCCCGGGGCGAGCTGCGTGGCACGCGCCGCGGGGGCTCCCAGGTCAGCGGGCGGTGAGGGCCTCGATCTCGCGCAGCACCTCGTCCGGGGTGGGCAGCGTGGCGGCCTGGGCGGCCACGGCGCGGGCCCGCTGGGCGTACCGGGGCTCGCCGAGGATCTCCAGGCAGCCCGCCACGACCGCCGCCTGCGGGTCCTGTCCCTGCGGGCGGTGGCGGTCGACCATGACGGCGGCGCCGTAGCCGCTGATGGCCTCGGCGACGGCCTTGCCGTAGCCGTTGTCGGGCACGATCAGCTGGGGCACGCCGGCGTTCAGGAGCGTCATGGCCGTGGTGGCACCGCCGTGGTGGACGGCGAGGTCGCAGGTGGGGGCGACCACGTCCAGCGGGATCCAGCCGATGCGGACCTCGCCCAGCTCGGCGGCGTAGCGTTCGGCGGCCTCGGGGAGGGCCGCGATCAGCACCTCCACGCCCGCGTCGGTCAGCTCCTGCACCAGCGGGCGCAGCGAGCCGGCGGAGGTGTCCAGCAGCAGGTTGCGGGTGCCGGCGGTGATCAGGGCGCGGCGGCGGCCCTCGGGGCGGGTGTACATCCACGGCTCGATACGGCGCTGGCTGACCCGGGGCACCCAGCGCATCGCCCGCGCGGCCGGGGCGCCGGGCGGGCGCAGCGGGGGCGGGCACAGGTCGATGAACAGGTCGGGGTCCGGCAGTTCGGTCAGGCCCAGGCGCTCAAGCTGGGGGGCCAGTTCGGCCACCGCGGTGGCGTCGCGGCGGGCCATGGGGGCGATGTGCCAGATGTGGCGGACGTAGGGCACCTTCAGCTGCGCGGCGAGCACCCTGGGCACGTGGGACAGGCCGCCGACGACGAGGTCGGGGCTCCACTGCCCGGTCAGTTCCAGCAGCGCGTCGATGCGGCCGGCCGCCGTCAGCGCGTCCTGGCCGTAGCGCATGCGCTCAGGAGTGATGCAGACGGCGGGCAGGCCGACGGACTGGGCGGCCGCCATCAGCGGTTCGTCGGCGGCCAGCAGGATCTCGTGGCCGGCGTTGCGGGCGGCGGCGGCGAGCGGGGCGACGCCGAAGACGGCCGCCTGGCTGCCCCCGACGGTGAACAGTATTTTCATGGGCTTCGCACTTCTTTCCGTTGCGGGGCGGGAGCGTGCGGTGCGCGGTTTGCGGGGGCTTCAGCCGGCCTGGGCCATCTCCATGACGTACTGGCCGTAGGAGGAGTGGGCCAGGCGGCTGCCGAGCCGGTAGCAGGACTCCCGGTCGATGTAGCCCATGCGCCAGGCGATCTCCTCCAGGCAGGCGATGCGCACGCCCTGGCGGTGCTCGAGCACCTGGACGTAGTCGCCGGCCTCCATGAGCGCGTCGTGGGTGCCGGTGTCCAGCCAGACGAAGCCGCGCCCCAGGGGGATCAGGCGGGCCTGGCCGCGCTCGAGGTAGACGCGGTTGAGGTCGGTGATCTCCAGCTCGCCGCGTTCGGAGGGCCGCAGCCGGCGGGCGATGTCGACGACCTGGTTGTCGTACAGGTACAGGCCGGTGATGGCCAGGTTGGTGGCGGGGTGGGCGGGCTTTTCCTCCAGGGCGACGAGCCGGCCCTGCTCGTCCAGGGTGCCCACGCCGTAGCGCTCGGGGTCGCGGACCTGGTAGCCGAACAGGACGCAGCCCTCGATGTCCTGCGCGGCCCGCTGGAGCATGGGCCCGAACTCGTAGCCGTGGAAGATGTTGTCGCCCAGCACCAGGGCGACGGAGTCGTCGCCGATGTGGTCGGCGGAGACCAGGAACGCGTCCGCCAGCCCGCGGGGCTTGTCCTGCTCGGCGTAGGTCAGGGTGATGCCCAGCCAGGAGCCGTCGCCCAGCAGCCGCCGGAACATCTCCGCGTCCCCGGGCGTGGTGATGATCTCGATTTCGGTGATCCCCGCCAGCATGAGCGCCGAAAGCGGGTAGTAAATCATCGGCTTGTCGTAGACCGGGAGCATTTGCTTGGAGACCCCGAGAGTGATCGGATGGAGCCTCGTGCCATTGCCGCCGGCCAGGATGATGCCCTTCACCGTGGCGCCTCCTCAGTAACTTCGTGCCTATTCAGGCGGTGCCCGCACTTTATCGGCGTCGGCCACCCGGCCGAAAGGTTCCCCGGCGTCCGCCGCAATCGAATTGCCTGCCTGTTGACAGGCCGGGGTGTGCTTACTCAGGCTGACGGCATACCGGTTCAGGCATGCGCTTTTACTGTCATCGTTTAGGTGGACCTGTGGAAAACGAAGATCTGACGCCCGATCTCGAATCCGAGCAGAGCGCCGGTATCGGCATCATCGGATGCGCCGACATCGCCACCCGCCGGGCCCTGCCCGCGATTTCCCGCTCGCCGTTCCATCTGGTCGCGGTCGCCAGCCGCTCCGCGGACAAGGCCCGGCGCGTGGCGGCCGGCGCCGGCTGCGCGGCGGTGGAGGGGTATGAGCGGCTGCTGGAGGTGCCCGGCATCGACGCGGTCTACATCCCGCTGCCCAACAGCGAGCACGCCACATGGGCGCGGCGGGCGCTCCAGGCGGGAAAGCACGTCCTGATCGAAAAACCCGCGGTGCCCGCCCCGGACATGGCCCAGGACCTCGTCGCGCTCGCCGAGGAGCGCGGCCTGGCCCTGATGGAGAACTTCGCGTTCCTGCGCCACCCCCAGCACAGCCAGGCGCAGGCACTGCTGGCCGACGGCGCGATCGGCCAACTGCGCTCCTACCACGGCACGTTCGGTATTCCGCCGACCGATCCGCGCGGCATCAAGTACCAGGCGGACCTGGGCGGCGGGGCGCTGTGGGAGGTGGGCTGCTATCCGGTGCGCGCAGCCCAGGCCTACCTGGGGCCGTCGGCGCGGGTGTTGGGCGCGGCCTTGAGGTGGGATGCGGAGCTGGGCGTGGATGTGTCCGGGGCGGCGCTGCTGGGCGACGACGACGGGGTCACCGCGCACTGCTCCTTCGGGCTGTCCCACGGCTACCGGTCGGCCTACGAACTGTGGGGCAGCGAAGGACGGCTGGTGCTGGAGTGGGCGTTCACGCCCTCGGCGAGCGCCCGCCCGGTACTGCGCCTGGAGCAGAAGGACCGCGAGACACGGATCCGGGCCTCGGCCTCGGACCAGTTCCTGGGGGTGTTCACCGCCTTCCACGAGGCCGTACGCAACCCGGCGGCGCGGGCCGAGCACCACCGCGACCTGGTGCGGCAGGCGGGGCTGATGGCCGGCATCCGCGCCCACGCCCTGGGCGGTGAACGCCTGGTGAGCAGCGGCCGGTGAAGGGCGGCGGGGCAGACGGGAGAACGGCGGGCGGCATCCTTGGGGGATGCCGCCCGCCGTTCTCCCGGGCGCGCCTGCCGGCTTCAGCGGGCGGGGGTGAGCGGGCGCGGCGGGCACTGGGCGTAGGTGGGCAGCAGGCCGGCCGCTGCCGCCTGGGCCAGGGTGGGCGCCGCGGCGTCCTTGTCCGAGCGGATCGGCGGCTCCTTCAGGTCCCACGGCAGGGCGAGGTCGGGGTCGAGCGCGTCGACGTCGATCATCGTGCCCGGCACGTACTCCTGCGAGCACAGATAGCTCATGCAGGTGTCGTCGCTCAGGGCGAGGAAGGCGTGCCCGACCCCGTCGGGCAGGTACACGGCCGTCTTCGTCTCGGGGCTTTGCAGGGTGACGTCGTAGTGGCCGAACGTCGGCGAGCCGACGCGCAGGTCGACGGCGATGTCCAGGGCGCTGCCCCGCACGCAGGTGACGAACTTGTCCTGGCCGGGCGGCACCGTGGTGCCGTGGATGCCCCGCAGGGTGTTGCGGCGCGACACCGAGTAGTTGACCTGACGGACCGTGAACTCCCAGCCGCTGGCGGCCAGCAGCTCGCTGGCCCGCACGGACTCGAAGAAGTGGCCCCGGCGGTCCTCGATCGCCTCGGGCTGCAGGCGGTACGCGCCGGGGACCGTCATTTCCGTGATCAGCACCGTAGCTCTCCTCGCCGAACTCAACCGGTGGCGCCCGCGGCGCCGGCCGCCCGGGCGATGCGCTGCCGCATGGACGCGGTGTCGTTGGTGCGCGGGAAGGCCTCGCGCGGGACGTCGACACCGAGGAAGGCGCACAGCGGCTCCCAGCCCTGCTGCACGTCGTAGACGAGGACGTTGTCCGCGCCCAGGGCCCGCACCACGTCCTCGTTGTGCCGGTGGTAGACGTCGATGGCGTGGTCCTTGTCGGCGAACCGGCCGCCGAACAGCCCGTCCCAGACCATGGCGCGGGTGATGCGCAGCAGCCGGGCCTGGGCACTGCCGGGCTCGGGCGCACTGGCCATGCTGCGCAGCGCGAACTGGTACAGGGTGTCGTGGGTGCTGCGGTACCAGCCCTCGGCGTCGCGCACCGTGAGGATCATCTTGGCGTCGGGGAAGGCCTGGCTGAGCTGGCGGTAGTACAGGGCGCAGGGGCCGTCCACCGCGGCCCGGTAGCCGGCGAACAGGGCGGCCCAGTCGGGGCGTTCGCCGTCGCAGACGACCTTCTCCCACTGCCGCAGCCGTTCGCCGTCGCCGACGATGTCGAACATGTGGAAGGACGGGCCGCGGTCGAGCCGGTCCAGGGCCGCCTTCAGCGAGGTCGTGCCGGTCCTGCCCAGACCGGCGTTGATGAGCGTGAGCACGATGGCCCTCTTCCCTAATCTCAGCGCCAGGCCGCGTCGTCCTGGCGGGTGGCGACGTTGACCCGGTTCCACAGGTTGACCAGGCCGATGTGCATGACCAGGGCGCCGAGTTGCTCGTCGGTGTAGTACTGGGCGGACTTCTCCCAGACCTCGTCGGAGGCCATGTCCTGCGGGTCGCTCATCAGCGTGACGGCCTCCGCCATCTCCAGCGCGTGCCGCTCGGCCTCGTCGAAGCAGGACTCGGTGCGCCAGCCGGACACCCGGGGCAGCCGTGCGTCCCACGCGCCGGCCTGCTCCTCGGGGAAGGTGTAGACGCGGCCGTTGATCTCGCTGACCCGCAGCCGGACGAGATCGAGGGTGGTCTTCGGCACGCCCGTCCTGCCGATGACCTCGGTCAGGTCGAGCAGGGGCTGCAGGGCGCCGGGAACGACCAGGGAGGGGTTGTCCATCCGTGCAGTCATCGGGTCATCTCCAGTGGGGTGTTCGGGAAAAACAGGTCGGATGCTGGCTGCCGGCGCTCAGACCGGGATGCCCTCGATGAGGGAGATCGGCGCGCTGGTGGGCACGGCCCGGGTGAGCTTGAAGCCGGCCTCGGCGAACAGGGCGGTGTACTCGGCGAGGGTGCGCTCCTGGGCGCCGAGCATCAGCATCAGCCAGAGGTCGATGGTGTTGCCCAGGTGCTTTTCGTTGCCCTCGGGGATCACGTACTCGATGACGAGGAGCTTGCCGCCGGGGGCGATCGCCTCGCGCGCGTTGCGCAGCGCGGTGAGCGCGTCGGCCCGGGAGAAGTCGTGGATGATGTGCTTGAAGACGTAGGCGTCGCCGCCCGTGGGCAGCTTGTCGAGGTAGCCGCCGTGCTCGATGGTCAGCCGGTCGGCGACTCCGGCCGCCTCGAACAGCGCCGGCGAGTCGACGGTGGCGACCTTGGAGTCGTACAGCACGCCCTTGGTGTCGGGTGCCTGCTTCAGGATGCCCGCCAGGAGGTTGCCGCGGCCGGCGATGACGTCCACGACCGTGGTGAAGCCGGAGAAGTCGTAGGCGGCCAGGATCGGGTCGGTCTCGGAGGCCGAGAGCCCGCCGAACGCCTCGAAGAACACCCGGGCGTAGTCGAGGTTGGCGTGGAAGAAGTCCAGTGCGCCCATGCCGCGCAGCTTGGGCAGGTTGGCCTCGCCGCTCTCCACGGTGGCGGCCAGGTGCCCCCACTCCTCCCACAGCGTGGGGTGGCTCATCAGCAGGGCGAAGCCGCGCATGGAGTCCGGGGCGTCCTCGCGCAGGTGCTCGGACATCGGGGAGTTCTCCCAGCGGCCGTCCGCACGCCGGGCGAACACCCGGTGGCCGGCCAGCGCGCGCAGCAGGCGGTGGGTGGCCTGCGCGTCGGAGCCGACGCGGGCGGCGATGTCACTCACGGACAGCGGGCCGCCGGCCAGCACGTCCGCGACGCCGAGCCGGGCCGCGACCGACACCGCCTGGGTGATCACCGCGCCCTGGATGACATGGAGCAGCGCGTAGGAGTCGGACTGGTCACGAACCTCGGGCAGCACGGACATGCCTTCCTTTCGGAGCGCCAATTCTCGTGGATTTAAAAGACCATAGGTCGGCGATTCGGAATGCCGCAACTTCCGTATTCCCGGCATGTGTTGCGGCTCGTTCAACCGGGGAATTGAGCGGTTGAACGGGGTTTTGTCGAGTCCTGCTCCAGTGAGATTCCGGGGCGGCTTGTCAAATTGTTCCGGCCCGGCTACGTCGAGGAGGCCCCGTTGCGGTACGACACCCCAACCCCGGTGGATTTCTGGTTCGACCCGACCTGCCCCTGGGCGTGGATGACCTCCCGCTGGATCCTCGAGGTCGCCCGGCAGCGGCCCCTTGAGGTGCGCTGGCATCTGATGAGCCTGACCGTGCTCAACGAGGGGCGGGCCGATCTGCCCGAGCGCTGGCACCGCGACCTGGCCGTGCGGCTTGAGCCGGTGCGGGTGTGCGCGGCCGCCGAACAGACCTACGGCCCGCAGGTGCTGGGCGATCTGTACACCGAGCTCGGCACCCGCTTCCACCTGCAGCAGGCGCCCAAGGAGCACGCCACCTATGCGGCGGCCCTGACAGCGGCGGGTCTCGACCCCCGCCTCGCCGACGCGGCGGGGGCCGAGACGTACGACGGCGCGGTGCGCGCCTCGCACCACGAGGGCATCGGCCGGGTCGGCGAGGAGGTGGGCACCCCGGTCGTCGCGGTCGGGGACGTGGCGTTCTTCGGGCCCGTGGTGACGCCGGCCCCGCGCGGTGAGGCCGCGGTGCGGCTGTGGGACGGGGTGCTCGCCGTGGCGGCGACCGAGGGGTTCTTCGAGCTCAAGCGCACCCGCACCCGGGGCCCGGTCTTCACCTGAGCCTCAGCGGGCCGCCGCCGCCACCGGCGCCGTCCAGTTCTCCGCCAGCCAGCTCTGAAGCGTGATCAGGCCGGGCCGGGTGCGGCGCAGTTCGTCGAGGTCGGCGCGGTAGCCGTCGCGCTCGAACCAGTCGAACATGTTGGCCAGGTCGGGGCGGGCGTTTCGCAGCGGCTCGATGGGCAGCTGCTGGTAGCGGGTGGGGATGCCCGAGGCCGCTTCGAAGGCGGCGGCCATCTGCGGCCCCGTCAGGCAGTCGCCGGCGATCTCCACCGTGCGGCCCAGCCAGGCGTCCGCGTCCTCGAAGGCGTCCGCGGCGAACACGCCGATGTCGGCGGTCGCGATGAGCTGCACCGGGACGTGCGGGTCCAGCCACATGGCCAGCACCAGGCCGTCCCCGGCCGGGCGGGGGGCGATGTCGAGCAGGATGTCGTGGAACATCACCGGCCGCAGCACGGTCGTGGGCAGATCGAGGGTGGCCAGGTACTGCTCGGTGCGGTGCTTGCTCTCGAAGTGCGGGACCCGGGTGTCGCGGTCCGCGCCGCCGACCGAGCTGTAGACGAAGTGCCGCACCCCGGCCCGCACCGCGGCATCGGCCACCGCCCGGGCCTGGCGCTCCTCGGCCTCGACGCCGCCGGGCCCCCGGAAGGTCTGCACGCTGAACACCCCGTGGACGCCGTCCATCGCCGCCGCCAGGGAGGCCGCGTCGTCCATGTCGCCGCGGACGAGGACCGCGCCCGCCTGTTCGAGCGCCCGCGCCTGGTCCTTGGCCGCGTCGCGGACCAGGGCGTGCACGCGGTGGCCGCGCCGCAGCAGTTCGCGGGCGACCGCGCCGCCCTGCCGGCCGGTTGCGCCCAGCACCAGGATCGTTCCCTCAAGCGCCACTGTGTCTCTCCAAGTCTCGTGCCCGCCGGGCAGCGCGCCCGGCGGTGCGGTGGGATGCGGCGGCCCTTTCGGCGGCCGCCGTACATCGGGCGCCCTACCAGGGGACGGGTCCCTCGTCCGCCAGGCACACCCCGGACGGGCCAGAGGCCTCCAGCAGGGCCAGGCGGACCACGACGGCCGCCCCCTCGGCGGGGGTGCGCCGGCCGCGGTGGTGGTTGATGTCCGTGGCCACCACACCGGGCAGGGCCGCGTTGACCTTGACGGACGTCCCGCGCAGCTCCTTGGCGTAGGCGAGCGTGAGCGCGTTCAGCGCGGTCTTCGACGACTGGTAGGCGATCATGTTCACGGCCGCCAGCGGGGAGTCGGCATCCGAGCCCAGGGTCAGCGAGGCGGTGTGGCTGGAGAGGTTGACGATCCGGCCGGCCTTGGAGCGCTGCAGCAGCGGCAGCATCGCGCCGGTGACGGTGACCACGCCGAAGACGTTGGTCTCGTACACCTCCCGCAGGTCCGCCGCGCGCGCGGCGCTGGGCGGGCCGGTGAAGGTGCCCGCAGTGCCGGCGTTGTTGACCAGGATGTCCAGGCGGCCGTGCCGTCCTTCGATGGCGGCTGCGGCCTCGGCGACGCAGTCCGCATCGCGCACGTCCAGGCGCAGGGCCGTGGCGGCGATGCCGTCGGCGGCCAGCGCGTCGGCGGCCTGCTTGCCCAGCGTCTCGTCCCGCGCGCCGACGATGACGGTGATCCCCCGCTCGCCGAGTGCGCGTGCCACGGCGAATCCGATGCCCTTGTTGGCACCGGTGACCAGGGCGATCTTCTCGTCCGTCACGTCAGCTTCCTTTCACAGGGGCCGGTAATGCGCGCATTCACCGGGGGGAGAAAAAATCCCGAAGTCACCCGACGATATTGCTGCGGCGCGGACCGCATACTCAAGTGTTCAGGCCTGCGTTCAATTGCGCCGACTCCACGGTCGAACACCGGTCACCGGGCGCGGAATTGGGGAATCGTTGCGGCCGGAGACTGCCCTGAGTAGCTTCACCATGGCCAACCATTGCCACAGCGCAAAGGGCCTTTGAAGAATGAATACAACTGACGTCATCGTGGTCGGTGCGGGGCCGGTCGGCCTGATGCTGGCCGGAGAACTGCGGCTGGCCGGAGTGGACGTGGCCGTCTACGACCGGCTGCCCGCACCGACCGGGGAGTCCCGGGCACTGGGCTTCAACCGGCGCGCCGCCGAATCCCTGGACCAGCGCGGACTGCTGCCCCGCCTGGGCGCGGTGCGGTGGGGCCCGATGGGCCACTTCGGCGGGGTCCGCTTCGATCTGGGCATGCTGGACGAGGACCACAGCGGGGTGCTGGGCCTGTCCCAGACGCGCACCGAGCAGGCGCTGGGAGAGTGGCTGGCCGAGCTCGGCGTGCCGGTGCGCCGCGGCCGGGAGGTCACCGCTCTGCGCGAGAGCGCCGATGAGGTCGCTATCTCCTGGGCCGGCCCCGAGGGGGCCGGTGAGGACAGCGCCCGCTGGGTGGTGGGCTGCGACGGCGCGGGCAGCACGGTGCGCCGCCTGGCCGGCATCCCCACCACCGTGTGGGAGCCGACCCGGGGCATGTACACCGCGGAGATCACCGGTGTCTTGCCGCGCCCGCGGCCGATCGGTGAACGGCTGCCCGGCGGCCGCATGGTGGTGTGCACCCCGCTGGGCGGGGGCCGCTGCCGGGTGGTCGTCCACGACCCGGCCCTGCCCGCCCGCCCCGAGCCGGGTGCGCTGACGTTCGCCGAGGTCGCCGATGCGTGGCGGCGGCTGACGGGCGAGTCCATCGACGACGCTACGTGCCTGTGGCTGTGGGCCTCGGGCAACTCCTCCGCGCTGGCGGCAACTTACCGGCGCGGCCGGGTGCTGCTGGCGGGCGACGCCGCGCACGAGATCCCCCCGCTGGCCGCCTGGGGGCTGAGCGCCGGCCTGCAGGACGCCGTCAACCTCGGCTGGAAGCTGGCCGCCACCGTCCAGGGCCGCGCGCCCGAGGGCCTGTTGGACACCTACCACGGTGAACGCCACCCGGTCGGGGAGCAGTTGATCCGCAATGCCCGGGCGGCCGCCAAGCTCTACCTCGGGGACGAGGCCATGGACCCGGTGCGCGAGGTGGTGGGCGAACTGCTGGCCCACAAGGACGCCGCCGAGCGGACCGCCGGCATCGTCAGCGGCCTGGGCATCCGCTACGACCTGGCCGAGGGCGCCCATCCCCTGCTGGGCCGGCGCCTGCCCCCCGACACCGCCCTCACCCTTGCCGACGGCAGCCGCACCCGCGTCGGAGAGCTCCTGCGCACCGGACGCGGCCTGCTCCTGGCATCCGACGAGACCACCGCGGCGCCCGCCCACGGTTACAGCGACCGTGTCCACACGGTCACCGCCACCTGGAGCATGCCCGGCACGCCCCTTAACGCCGCCTTGATCCGCCCCGACGGCTACGTCGCCTGGACCTCCCCCGGCACCACCGGCGGCCTCCACCAGGCCCTGGAGCACTGGTTCGGCACCGCACGCGTTTGCCAGCCGGCCGGCCGGTGAACGCCGACGGCGCCCTTTCGAAGGAGGAGTTGAAGACATGGCCTGGGATGTAATCGTCGTCGGGGCCGGCCCGGTCGGGCTGATGACGGCCGGTGAACTCGCCCTGCGCGGCGTCGACGTGGTCGTCCTGGAGCGGCTGGACGCCCCCACCCGCCAGTCACGCGGCGCGAGCTTCACCAAGCGCACCGCCGAATGCTTCGACCAGCGCGGCCTGCTCGAGCGGCTGGGGGCCACCGAGCCCGCCGACAGCCACTTCGGCGGGGTGCCGATCGACCTCGGCATGCTGCAGGAGGACCACTACGGGCACCGCGGGATCTCCCAGTTCCGCACCGAGCGGATGCTGGAGCAATGGGTGGGCGAACTCGGCGTGCCCGTCCGGCGCGGATACGAGGTGACCGGCCTGCGCCAGGACGACGACAAGGTCGTGGTCGGCGTCGACGGCCCCGACGGCCCGGCCGAGGAGAGCGCCGCCTACCTCGTCGGCTGCGACGGCGGGCGCAGCACGGTGCGCCGGCTGACCGGGATCGCCTTCCCCGGCACCGACGGCCGGCGCGGCTTCCTGACCGCCGACGTCACCGGCATCGCCACCCGCAAGCGGCGCATCGGGGAGGACCTGCCCGGCGGCAGCATGGTGATGGCGATGGACCTGGAGAACGGCGTCACCCGGGTCGTCGTCCACGAGGCGGGCACCGTACCGCCCCGCGACCGGGGCGCGGTCGCCTTCGCCGACCTCGCCGACGCCTGGCAGCGGCTGACGGGCGAGTCCATCCACCACGGCCGGTGCCGGTGGATCAGCTGCTTCACCGACGCCTCCCGCGCCGCCGCCCACTACCGGCGCGGCCGGGTGTTCCTGGCCGGCGACGCCGCGCACGTGCAGCCCCCGGCGATGGCGCAGGGCCTGAGCGTGGGCGTGCAGGACGCGGTCAACCTCGGCTGGAAACTGGCCGCCACCCTCCAGGGCCACGCGAGCGAGGGCCTGTTGGACACCTACCACGGCGAACGCCACCCGGTGGGCGAGCAGTTGGCGCGCAACGCCCGCGCGGCGATCGAACTGCGCCTGACGGGTGAGGACATGGACCCGGTGCGCGAGGTGGTGGGCGAGCTGCTGGCGCACCAGGACGCCGCCGAGTACGCGGCGGGCATGCTGAGCAACCTCGGGGTGCGCTACGACCTGGCCAAGGGCGAACACCCCCTGCTGGGCCGGCGCATGCCCCCCGGCACCACCGTCACCCTCCCCGACACCCGCCGCACCCGCGTCGCCGAACTGCTGCGCACCGGACGCGGCCTGCTGCTCACCACCGACGACGCCACCGCCGACGTCGCCCGCGCATACCGCGGCCGCGTCGAGGTGGTCACCGGCGCCTGGAGCCTGCCGGGCACGGCCCTTGACGCCGTCCTGATCCGCCCCGACGGCTACGTCGCCTGGACCTGCCCCGGCACCGTCGACGACCTCACCCAAGCCCTCGAGCGCTGGTTCGGCACCGCACCCGGGACCCTCTAGGCGCTCTCGACCGGGGGGCTGGGCCCCCCGGCGAGACTGCCAGGACCTGTCTTGACGCCACCGACGGCGGCGCGAGACGGCCCCTCTTTCGACCCTAACCGCGAAGGATCTGGTGGAATGGCTGGCACCGAACAGGATCAGGTCAGTGGAAAGCCCCATGTGGTCGTCATCGGGGGTGGCATCGCGGGACTGGCGGCGGCGTTCCAGCTCCGCAACGAGCCGGTCCGGGTGACAGTCCTGGAGGCGTCCTCCCGGCTCGGCGGGAAACTGTCGGTCTCCGAAGTGGCGGGCGTCGCCGTCGACGAGGGCGCCGAGTCGCTGTACGCCAACCGGCGCCGCACCACCGGGCTGATCGCGGACGCCGGACTCGGCGAGAAGATCATGTCCGCGGGGGTGACCGCGTCGGCGATCTGGAGCAGGGGCGCCATCCGGCAGCAGCCGGACCGTCAGTTCATGGGCGTGCCCTGCGACATGGACGACCTCGCCCGCTCCGGCGTCGTCTCGGCTGAGGGCGTGGAGCGGGCCCGGCAGGACCTGGTGCTGCCCTCCTTCGACCGGGAAGGCGACGTCTCGGTCGCCGACTACGTCGGCGGCCGCTTCGGCCAGGAGGTCGTGGACCGTCTGGTCGAGCCGTTCTTGGCCGGGGTGTTCGCCGGCCGGGCCACGGACCTGTCGTTCGAGGCCACGCTGACGCCGCTGGCGAAGGCGGCCCGCTCGCACGTCTCGCTGGCGGACGCGGCCGGCTCGCTGACCCCCGTGCTCGCCGAGGGGCACAAGCCGCCGCCCGTGCGCGTGGCCACCCTGGAGGGCGGCTTCGGCTCGCTGCCCGCCGTCCTGGTGCGCGAGGTGCTGGCGGCGGCGCCCGACGCCTCGGTGCGCACCGACGCCCCCGTGCGCGAGCTGGCCCGCAGCGCCGACGGCTGGCGGATCGGCGTGGGCACGGCCTCCGAGGTGGAGCACATCGCGGCGGACGCCGTGATCATCGCCGTTCCGGCCGGGCCCGCGGGCCGGCTGCTGGCCCAGGTGCCCGGCGCCGGCCGGGCCGTCTCCGCCTTCGCCGAAGTCCCCTACGCCAGCGTCGCAATGGTCACCCTGGCCTACCCCCGCGCGGCCTTCCCCGGCGGCCTTGAGGGCCGCGGGTACGCCGCCTACCGGGTGCCCGCGCCGGAGGGCAAGGCGGTCAAGGAGGTCACCTTCACCACCGTGAAGTGGCCGCACCTGGCCGGCGAGGTGGAGATCGTGCGCTGCTCGCTGGGCCGGTTCGGCGAGCAGGACCTGCTGGGCCGCGACGACGCCGACCTGGTGGCGCTGGCGAGTGCGGAACTGGCCGAGGCCACCGGGGTGCGGGGCGCTGCGGTGGCGAGCCGGGTCAGCCGCTGGCAGGACGCGCTGCCGCAGTACACCGTCGGCCACTTCGAGCGGGTGCGGCAGATCCGGGAGACGGTCGCCGCCCAGCCCGGCCTGGCCGTGTGCGGCGCCCTGTACGACGGGGTGGGCGTGGGCGTGTGCATGGCCTCCGCGCGGCAGGCCACCGAGCAGGTGCTGGCCTGGGTGAAGCAGGACGCCGCCGCCCGGGCGACGGCCGTCGGAGCCTGACCCCCCACAGCACACCGAAGGAGGCCGTGCCCGGTCGGGCACGGCCTCCTTCGGTGTTGTGTGCCGCGCCGGTCAGCGCTCCAGCACCGCGGCGAACACCTGGGCCAGGACCTGCTCGGGGTCGTCGGCGCCGTCCGGGCTGCGCCAGGCGACGTGCTGGTCGGGACGGACCAGCAGGGCGCCGCTGTCGCTGATCTCGCGGACGGCCGCCCAGCCGCCGTCGACGTCGGCGTGAGTGCCGCCGTCGCCGATGCTCACGGTGCGCAGGCCGACGCTGAACTTCTCCGCCACGCGTGCGGCCGCCTCACGCCAGGCCGTCCCCTGGGGGCCGGTGATGAGGGTGAAGTCGGTGCGGCCGGTGAGGTCCAGGGTGGACAGGCGGTCGCCGCCGGCGGTGATCCAGGCGTGCGGCAGCCGGTGCCCGGGCCGGGAGGTGGGCCGGTGCTCGTTGCGCATGGGGACGCGGGCCGGGGGCCGGCTGCCGTCCGCGACGAGCGCGCCGTCCTCGTAGTGGAAGCCGACCTCCATGTCCAGGGACTGGCATCCCCCGCGGTGGGTGTGGAAGATCTCCAGGGCGCGGGCCCGCACGGTGTCGCCGAGCGGCGAGGGGTCGAAGTAGGACTCCAGGCGCTGGCGGCGGCGGCCGGCGGGGATGTTGTGGCCGGCGCCGACGGCGTCGATGACGGCCTGGTGGTGCACGGCCGCGGAGACCGCCCAGTCGACGTTCTCCCGGCCCACCGGCCGGCGTTCGGCCTCGTAGGTGTCGACCAGGTCCTCGCCGGCCCGGCCGGCCAGGACCGCGGCCAGCTTCCAGGCGAGGTTGTGGGCGTCCTGGATGCCGGTGTTCAGGCCCAGGCCGACGGCCGGGGGCTGGCGGTGCGCGGCGTCGCCGGCGATCAGCACACGGCCGACCCGGTAGCGGTCGGCGAGGTGCGCGTGCACGATCCAGTCCGTCACCTTGTGCACCGTCACCTCAAGGTCGGGGATGCGCAGCAGCTCGCGGATGCGGGGCACGACGCTGTCGTTGTCCCAGCGTCCGGGCGGGCCGGGGGCGAAGTGCAGGCCCCACTGCTCGCACTCCTTGCCCCAGCGCGGCCCCATCTCGATGAGGTTGCAGGACAGGTCGGGGTCCTCGGGGCTGAGGAAGTGCGTGATGAGGGTGCCCTCCTCCCACCACTGGGAGAGGTCGGCGGAGAAGTAGACGGTGGTGGTGTTGACCAGTCCGGGCGGGCCCTGCATACGGATGCCGACCTCGGATCCGACCATGCGGCCGCCGTCGGCGCCCAGCAGGTACTGCGCCCTGACGGTGGTGGTCTGACCGCTCTCGACGTTGCGGATCTCGGCGACGACGTGGTCGCCCTCGTCGGAAAAGGAGGTCAGCTCGTGGTGGAACAGGATCCGCCCCGGATTGCGCTGTTCGGCATGGCGGCGCAGGATCGGCTCCAGCCACATCTGCGGCAGCTTGGCGGGCAGCAGCGGTCCGGCCGCCGCGTAGGTCTCGCGCAGTGTGCCGCCGCCGAAGGCGTCCATCTCGTGGATCAGGCGCCGCTCCAGCGGCCCGTCGCCGGCGAGCGTGGTCTGCCAGCGCACCTTGCCGAACTTCTCCAGCGGCGCCGCCTCGGCGAGCACGTCGTCGGCGACGCCGTGCTGCCGGTAGATCTCCATCGTGCGCTGGTTGAGGTAGTGCGCCTTCGGAACCCTCGATGTGTCCGGGTGCCGTTCCACCAGCAGATGATCGACGCCCTGGTCGGACAGGAAGACGGAAGCCGACAGACCGCATCCGCCACCGCCCACGATCAGAACCGGAACCTCGATGGCTCCCATATTCGCCCCTTAAGAATCGGCCGATGCCTTGCCAGTCGCAGCCTGGCAAAGCCCTCTTCAGCACCGGTCAAGCACGGCTGGACCGCAGCCGCAGCCGCGACCGCTCGCGCCACGGGCGGCGCCGACCGGCGGGCGCCGCGGACTGCTCGCTGTAGGCCCAGCCCAGCCAGTCCTTGATGTCGACCGCCACCACGGGTCCGCCGTCCTTGAGGTAGCGGGCGCCGTCGAACTGCTCGTACTTGCCGTCCAGCAGGCCCAGCGCATGCTCGCGCTCGGCGCCTTCGTCGATGACCCGGGCGGTGCCGCGCAGCCGCACCCACCACGCCCCCAGCCAGTTCTCGTCGTAGCGGTCGGCCAGGACCGTCACCCGCCGGTCGCGGTCGAGGTTGCGCAGCCGCTTGGGCCGCGGGTTGCCGCTCTTGGGCTTGTCGGTGGGTGAGTAGAAGACGTCTCCGTCGACGACGAAGATGACCGGCACGACATGGGCGCGCCCGCGGTCGTCGACCGTGGCCAGCCTGACGGCCCGCTCCCGCTCGAACCGGGCGCGCATGTCTTGCTGTCCGAGTTTCATCCGCTCTCCTTGGTCTGCCTGGCAGTGCCCGGCGCCGGACATGCCGAAGGGACGCCCGTGGCGCCTGGCCGGCCGGGCGGGACCCGCACCTGGGGCGGGGGTCTAGCGCTGTTCGGTGCTCACCAGCGGTTCATGGCGTTGCGGGCGGTGGCGGCGCCGGCGCAGCAGCAGGATCAGGGCGGCGCCCAGGGCGGCGAGGCCGATCGTGGTCTGACCGGACAGGCGGATGGTGCCCGTCGCGCCGAGCGCGCCGATCAGGGGGCCGGCGAGGACGGCGCCCAGCGGGGTGGCGATCACCAGGATCGCGCTGCGGAACGCGCTGAGGGCGGCCAACTCCTCCAAGGGCGCCTTTTGTTGCAGCAGGGTGATGCTGACCGGCCCGTAGGGGGCGTAGATCAGGCCGCCCAGGCCGAAGCCGGCGATGCCCGCGGCGAGGGTGCCGAAGTGGGCGAAGGGCAGGATCGCCAGTCCCCAGCCGGCCACGATGGCCAGCACGGTCGGCCACAGCGGCAGCCGCCGCAGCGTTCCGGTGATCCAGGTGCCGATGACCGCGCCGACGCCGAAGGCGCCCCAGATCCAGCCGAGCACGGTGGGGTCCGAGCCCATCCGCTCGGCGACGACCAGGGGGACGGCCACCTCGATCGGCCCGTACAGCAGGTAGAAGACGAACGACAGCGCGAGCAGGCCCATCAGTTCCGGGTGGCGGGCCAGGGTCTGTCCGCTGCGCCGCAGCGGCACCGCAGGGCGCCGCTCGAGCGTGCCCTGGCCGCGGACCCGGGCCGTGACCAGGGCGAGGTAGGCGTAGCTGAGCGCATCGGCGGCCAGGACCGCGGCCGGCCCGAGGGCGGCCGCCACCAGACCGGCCAGCGGGGGGCCGGTGATGAACGACAACTGCTCCTGGCTGCCCACCAGGGCGTGCCCGGCCAGCCGGTCTTCGGCGGGGAGGGTTTCGGCGACGAAGGTCTGCCGGCCGGCGATGCCCCAGGCGTGCAGGATCGAGGACAGGGCGAGCAGCGCGATGTAGGTCGCGGCGGTCAGCAGCCCGGTCCAGTACAGGATGGGGATCAGGGCGAACAGGGCGCCGCGCAGCAGGGCGTTGACCAGGATCAGGCTGCGGGCGTTGCGGCCGCTGAGCCAGCGTCCCAGGGTCAGGGAGCCGAGTGCGGCGGGCAGGCTGTAGGCGGCGACGGCGAGGCCCACCACCAGGGAGCGGTGGGCCGGTGCGGCCAGGTCGACGGCGAGCCAGGCCACCCCGATGAAGCTCATGCCGTCGCCGAGGAAGGAGACGAGGAATCCGGGCTGCAGCCGGCGGAAGTCGGGGTTGGCCAGGCAGCGGGTGTAGCCCTCGGGCAGCACCCGCCGCATGCGCCGTACGTCGCTCATCGAGCGGGTTCCTCCGATTCGCTCACCGCGCAGCGGAACCCGATCTCCGGGCTCTTGGTCACCAGTGTCTTGCCCGCCCGGCTGAGGGCGGTGAGCAGTGCGGGCGGTGAACTCCACGCCCCGCCGCGGACGCTGACCTCGGCCGACCACTCCCCCCACAGGTCGCCCGGGTCCATGGCGGCGAAGCGGGGCTGGAGCGGCAGGCCGTCCAGGAACCGGGTGGAGGTCCACTCCCAGACGTTGCCGCACAGGTCGCGGACGCCGAAGGGGGATTCACCTTCCGGCAGGTTCACCGGGCCGGTCAGGGCGGGCAGATGGGCGAGGGACAGATCGGTGAGCCGGCGCAGCCACGCCGCGCGGTCCAGGCCGGTATTGCCGTCCCAGCCCAGCAGCGCGTGCAGGCCGCGGACCGCCTCGGGCCGGAACTGCGGGCCCCAGGGGTGGCGTCGGTGCTCGTCGCCGCGGGCGGCCCGCTCCCACTCGTCCTCGGTGGGCAGCCGCTTGCCGCACCAGGCGGCGTAGGCGACGGCGTCGTACCAGCTGACCCCGGTGGCCGGGTGGTCGCCGGCGCAGCGGGGGTCGTCGGCGGTGGAGCGGGTGTGGTCGGTGTTCCTGGGCTCGTCCGGATGGCACCACAGGTGGCCCTGTTCGCCGACGTCGGCGACGAAGGCGTCGTAGGCGTCGTTGGTGACCGGGCTGGTGTCCAGGTAGAAGCCCTCCACGGTGACCTCCGGCACGGCTGCCTCGCCCGGGTCGCCCCAGGAGGGTTCCTGGCCGGGCGGGGTGCCGCGGCGCAGCCGTCCGGCGGGGATGTGCCGCATCCCCTGCAGGGAGAGCCGGCTGGGCAGCCGGTCGGCCGACAGCGGCACGGGCAGCTCGGCAAGGACCGCCTCGGCCAGTTCGGGGTCGGCGAGCAGGGTGCGGGCGGAGGCCAGGGCCTGGGCGTCGGCCACCGTGATGTAGTTCCCGGCGCCCGCGGCGATCTGGTCGGGTGAGCGGCCCAGGACGGCCAGCAGGGCGTGCAGGGCGGACGGGCCGCCGGCCGCGCGCAGGGCCGGCGTTGCGGCCAGGGACGCAAGGGCGGGGCCGCGGACACTCTCGTCGGGGTCGGCCAGCGCCCAGCCGACGGCCTCGGCCGCCAGGTCCGGGGCGAGGCGGACGGCGGCCGCCAGGGCCTGGCGGCGGATCTCGGGGGTGTCGTGCAGCAGGCCGACGGCGAGGCTCTCGGCGAGCAGCTGCGGGTCGGCCAGCTGCTCCAGGGTGCTGAGGTAGTCCTCGAGCAGGGCGTCGCGTTCGGCGGCCGGGCCCTGGGCCCAGGCGGCGAGGTGCAGGACGGCGGTCGGAACGTGCTCGGTGGTGGTGGTCATGGTGTGCCGGCCTCCGCTCCGGTGATCATCTTGGCGAAGTCCTCGCCCGCCCGGTGGCTGTATGCGGTGCCCGCCGTGGGCTTTTGCCCCGCGGAGTAGTACACGTACAGCGTGGCCCGGCTGGTGTCGTCCAGCACGGGGCCGGAGTGGTGGAGGATGTTGTAGGTGTGGCAGATGACGTCGCCGGCCTTGGCCTCCAGCGGCAGTCCCAGGGGTTCCAGGCGGCGCGGCGGATAGCGGTGGGAGCCGGGCACCAGGACCAGGCAGCCGTTGCGCACGGTGGCGTCGTCGAGGTAGATGCCGACGTTCACCAGGGGGGTCAGCGGCAGGTCGTGGGGGAAGTCCAGGTGCCAGTCCAGGGCACTGTAGGAGCTGCGCTTGCCGCGTTTCATCTGCCATACGGCGCCGTCGACGGCGTCCTCGAAGCGCCAGGTCGGCGCGCCCAGCAGGCCGGGGCCGAGGGCGTCGAGGTTGCGTCGCTCGATCAGGTCGCGGGTGTCGGCGCAGTGCAGGGTGAAGTAGGGCAGCCGGTGCAGGGTCGCCTGGCCGTGCTCGTCGTAGGACGGTTTGATGACCTGGTCGCGGTGCTCGGCGGGCACCGTGCCCGCGAGGGTGTCGCGTTCCAGGCGGCGGGCGTCGCGTTTGATGAGGTCGACGTCGTCGGCGTCGAAGATGCCGCGGTAGACGACGAAGCCGTACTGCTCGTAGAAGGCGCGCTGTTCGGCCGTCACCGTGCCGTCGTAGGCGAAGCGGGGGATGCGCTGCGGGGAGGTCACCGGATCACCCCGCGGAAGCCGATCTCGTTGTGCCGGTCGGTGAACAGGTCCTTGCCGCGGAAGTACGCCGTGACCTGCTCGCGCATGGAGGTCCATGCGCCGCCGCGGATGACCACCGAGGTCTCCTCGGCGGTGGCCCATTCGGTGCGGGGCCGGCCGGAGATCATCGGCTTCATCCGGTCCCGGGTGAAGAAGTTGGTGTCCGTCCATTCCCAGCAGTTGCCCACCAGGTCCGCCACCCCGTAACTGCTGACGTTCTTGGGGTGGGTGCCGATGGGGACGGTGGTGACGGCCGGGGTGTTCTCGTCGAAGGTGCTCAGGGTGTCGCGCCAGTGCTCCAGGCTCGTCGCCTGGCCGAAGGAGGCACCGAACCAGCGCAGCGCCTCGGGGTCGAAGTCATCGCCCCACGGATACAGGGAGCCGTTCTCGCCGCGGGCGGCCTTCTCCCACTCCAGCTCGGTGGGCAGGCGTTTGCCGATGTGCGCGAGGTAGGCGTAGGCGTCGTACCAGTCGACGCCGGTGGCGGGGTGGTCGGGGCCGAAGCGGGCGTCGCCGACGATGCCGCGGCGGTGGTCCTTGTCCTCGGGCTCGTCGGGGTGGCACAAGGCGTGCTCGGCGGCCAGCGGGCCGTTCGCCCACGCGTCGTAGGCGGCGTTGGTCACCGGGTAGCGGTCGATGAGGAAGTCGGGCAGGTGGCGGCTCTGGCGGGGCACGGCGTCGTCCACGTCGTACAGCGGGTGGACGACGTCGTCCATGCCGATGCCGACGACGAAGTCGCCGCCCGGGACGAGGACCATGCCCTCGGGGACGGGGCGGGGCAGGTTCTGCGGGTCGTAGTCCCAGTGCTCGTCCAGCGCGCACCCATCGGGCAGCCGGCCGGTGCGGGTGTGCTCCCGCTCGGTCTGCAGACGGGCCGCGCGGTCCTCGGCGCCGAGGATGGCGTCCATCGCCTTGGCCACGACGGCGGCGCCGATACCGACCGGCTTGGTGCTGCGCAGCAGGCCGGCCTCGGCCGGCCCGGTGATGTGCAGCAGTTCCTCGTAGGCCTCGCCGATGCGGTGCCGGCCGGCGATCTTCGCGGCGGAGAACACCACGAAGTCCTCGTCGTCGCCGAGCAGCCAGACCAGGAATTCCCGCGCCGCGGGCAGCGTGGCCATGAACGGCTCGACGCCCTCCAGAACCGTCAGGCGGACATCCGCACGCGGGTGGGTCGCCGCCATCGCACAGAGTTCTTCGATGACCATGGGGTGGCGAAGTGCCGCGATCGCCTCACGCAGTTCGGCGCGTTCTTCCCCGGTCAAGGGTTCGCGTGATGTCTGCCAGACCTCCGGGGCCAGAAAACGCTCGACCAGCCCGTTCACATTCTTCTGCTCGACGGCAAAACGTTCGTAACTCCACCTGTGCACTGATCCCACCTCGATTGCCACGGTCAGATATCCCTGAGCCGAAAACCCTGGCCTGTGGAGGGTGATATCACCCTCCACAGGCCACGAGAGCGCCCTGATCAGGCAGCCCACTTGAAGTACTTACCGGCCGGGCGCACACCGCCCTTGCGCTGCGAGCGCAGAGCGTTCCACTGACGAAGCGTCTTCATCTGATTCACCTCCCGAAGCTGTATCGGCAATCGAGTGCATTGACGATCGCGTCGGGTGCTCGACTGTGTCAAGTTCCTGGTTTTTCAAGGGTGTTGGCGAAGCGGCTCTGCTTGTTCAAGTGCCGAGAGGGCCCGGTTGAACAAGCCGGGCGGGGATCAGAATTCGCCTAGCCCCCCATTGGTAAAGGAGTGCGTTGTGCGAGTTCTCGTCGTGCCGTTTCCGTGGAAGGCGCACGTGTTCAATCTGGTGCCGCTGGCGTGGTCGCTGCGCACAGCCGGGCACGAGGTCCGGGTGGCCTGCTGGCCGGACCTGCTGGAGGCCGTCACCTCGGCCGGGCTGACCGCCGTGGCCGTCGGTCCCGGCGAGACGGCGCAGGTGCGCACCCAGCGCGACCGGCGCCAGAGCTCGGAGCGGGCCGCCGCCGCGCAGCGGGCCCCGCAGCAGGGCCTGGAGGCGCTGTTCGACCCCCGGGCGGACCGTGAGCGGCTGGGCTGGGAGCAGGTGTGGCGGGTCGTGGAGGACCTGGTGCTGCCGCAGGCGCGACGCTCCAACGACTCGATGATGGAAGACCTCGTGGCCGCCGCCCGCGCCTGGCGACCGGATCTGGTGCTGTGGGGCGCCAAGGCGTTCGCGGGCGCGGTGGCCGCCGAGGCCGTGGGCGCGGCCCACGCCCGGGTGCTGTATTCCGTCGACGTCTACACCCGGATACGACAGGACTTCCTCACCGCCCAGGCCGGCCGGCCGCCCGGGCAGCGCACCGACGCGCTGCGGCAGTGGCTGGAGGGCTGGGCGGGCCGGTTCGGTGTGCCCTTCGGCGAGGACCTGGTGGGCGGCCAGTTCACCATCGCCCCGCTGCCCGGGGCGTTTCGCCCCGATGCCTCGGCGAGCACCCTGCCCGTGCAGTTCGTCCCCTACAACGGCCCGGCCGTCGTGCCCGAGTGGCTCACGGCGCCGCCGGCGGCGCCGCGGGTGCTGATGACGTTCGGCGACTCCGTCGACGACGCCCAGGCCCGGCTGCCGCTGCCCGTCGAACGCCTGAAGCAGATCCTGCGGGCGGTGGCCGATGTGGAAATGGAGCTGGTGCTGGCGTTGCCGGCACCCGCCCGGCGGGAGGTGGGCCAGGTGCCGACCAACACCCGGCTGGTGGACTCCGTTCCGCTGGCCGAGGTGCTGCCGACGTGTTCGGCGGTGGTGCATCACGGCGGCACCTGGTCCTTCGGCTGCGCGCTGCGCCACGGGGTGCCGCAGCTGCTGATCAGCCGGGCGTTCGACGCCCCGCTGAAGTTCGCCTGCCTTCACGCCTCGGGCGCGGGGCTGGCGATGACGCCCGACCAGGCGGACGGGCCGGCGGTGCGGGCCGCGCTCGTACGGCTGCTGGAGGATCCGGCCGTGCGGGCGAACGCGGCGCGGCTGCGGGAGGAGATGCTGGCGCTGCCCGCGCCCAACGAGCTGGCGCTCACCCTCGAAGACCTGGCAGCCGCCCGCCGGGCCCACCCGGTGCCCGCCGGACGCTGACCGGACCAAACGGCGGGCGGGGTACAGCGCCGGGAGCAGGGGATGCGCGAAAAAAAAGGGGGGCCCCGCGTGAGGTTCACGCGGGGCCCCCCCTTTGGTGCGGGGCGGGTCAGGAGGCGGGCACCGGATCGTTCGATGCCTGGCAGACGGCGTCGATGCCCTTCTTGGCGGCGGGGCGGGTGCCGTCCCGGAAGAAGTCACCGACGTAGGTGTTGAGGCAGGCGTTGTTGTTGGCCGACAGCGCCGCGCCGACGTTGTGGCCGCCCTTTTCCAGCACCAGACGGGAGTTGGGGAACAGCTTGTGCGTCTCGACGGCGCCGGCCGTGCCGTGCGCGGTGTCGTACTGCGGCTGCACCAGCAGGACGTCGACCTGGTCGTTGCCGACCTTCATCGGCGTCTTCGGCGCGGGCTGCGGCCAGAACGCGCACGGCGCGCTGTACCAGGCGTTGGTCCACGTCAAAAAGCGGCTGCCGGCGTCGTACTGGCGGGTGTAGTCCTGGTGCCAGCGCTTCCAGTTCAGCGGCCAGGGGCCGTCGGTGCAGTTGGCGGCGTCGTTCATGGCCTGCCGGTTCTGGTGCGGGAAGCCGGGCAGGGTCCAGGTGGCCCGCAGCGAGGTGGGGTCCTTTCGCACCACGTAGTCGGAGAGCACCTTGGCGCGCGAGAGCCAGGTCCAGCTGCGGTAGACGACCGGCTCGAAGACGTCCGCCCACTCCGCCGCGCCGATCCTGCCGTCCAGGGGGGCGGCGGCGAGCGCGTCCTGCGCGGCGTAGTACTCCGCCTCGACCTCGGCCTCGGTGGTGCCCAGGTGGTAGACGGCGTCGTACTTGGCGACCCAGGCGAAGAAGATCTGGGCGTTGCGCTCGGTCAGCACGTTCTTGCGCAGGCTGTTGCGGTATCCCACGCCGCTGGGGCGCACCACGCTGTCCAGCACCATCCGCTGCAGGTGGTCGGGGAAGAGCGTGGCGTAGACGGAGCCGAGGTAGGTGCCCCAGTCGGTGCCGAAGTAGGTGATCTTGTCCTGGCCGAGGGCGATCCGCATCCGGTCCAGGTCGCGGGCGGCGTCCTGGGTGCTCAGGTGCGCCAGGACGTCGCCGTACTTCTCCTCGCAGCTGGCGGCGTAGGAGCGGGCCCGGGCGACCCAGGCCTGCTCGTCGGCGGCGGTGGCGGGCACCGGGTTCGGCAGTGCGTGCCCGGGGTCGACGTAGTCGGTGTCGCAGACCAGGGCGGGCTCGCTGGCGCCGACGCCGCGCGGGTCGAAGCCGATCCAGTCGTAGGCGGTGCCGACGTCCTTGGCCAGCCCGGTGGTGCCGGTGGCGTACCGGGTGGGCAGGTCACGGCCGATGCCGCCGGGCCACTGGCCGCGGTTGAGGATCACCACGCCCTTGTAGTCGCTGTCGGGGACGGTGTGCTTGGCCCGGGTCAGCGCCAGGCTGATCTGCCGGCCCTCGGGGTGGTCGTAGTCGAGCGGCACCTCCACGGTGCCGCACTCCAGGCCCTTGAGCAGGTTACCGAGGACCGGGTCGCTGCTCGGACACGGCACCCAGTCGATACTGCCCGCCGCCACGGCGGGCCCGTCGTTCGCCGCCGCGACCGGGACGACGGCCGAGCCCAGCAGCGCGGCCGCCATGACCGGTATGGCCAACGCAATCCTTCTCACGTGATTTCCCCTCCTAGTTCAGCGCGCTCGCAGCGTGGCACCGGCCTGTCGGCTCATGCTCGAAACCGTCTGGAAACCGGCTTGAGAACAGGCGGCGGGACATGTCAGGGCTTTAGCGGGTCTGCCGGGCGTGAGGGGAGCGCAGGCCGAACCGCGGAAGGAGGAACGCCGGAAGCAGTTAACGGCCGTGTCCGGCATCGCGCCGCAGACCGAGCACAGTCCTGCACCGGCTTCGCCGCCGGGCGGCGGCCGGCGGGCTCGGCGGCACCGTTTCCCCACGGCTGACGGACAGCCGGCGATCCGCCCGGCCGCCCGGGAAGCCGTCGAGCCCGTCTCAAGAGGGTTTCGAGGGCGGCCGTCCACGCTCACGAGCAGGACGGGCGTGAACTCACAGGCCGCCCCGGCACAGGGAGTTGCGATGAGCGGGCACACCGACACGAGCACCGGCCCGGGCGGCACACACACCGGCCGGCACGCCGGCACGGCCCGGCCCGGGCGGCCCGCATCACGCCCCCTGTCCCACCCGATCCGGCGACGCGACGACGGCAACGGCCGGCGGCCTGCCGGCGATGCCCGGCCGCACGCAGGTCCCCGCAGCCGCCCGCCGCGCGGGCCCGGCCGGCCGGCAGGGCCCGCGGCGCCCCTTCCGTCCCCTCGAGACAAGGGAAAAGGACATGCTTCGAGCGTGGAATGCGCATTGCGACGTGGTCACATGAAAATCCTCGTCACCGGCGGTGCCGGATTCATCGGCTCGCACTACGTCAGGACCATGCTCGACGGGGGCTATCCGGGTTTCGAGGAGGCGCACGTCACCGTCCTGGACGCCCTGACCTACGCGGGCAACCGCGACAACCTCCCCGCCGCGCACCCCCGGCTGACCTTCGCCCACGGCGACCTCCTCGACCGGGAGCTGCTGGGTGAGGTCGTCGACGGCCAGGACGCGGTGGTGCACTTCGCGGCCGAGAGCCATGTGGACCGCTCCATCGCCAGCGGCGCTGCGTTCGTGCGCACCAACGTGGAGGGCACCCAGGCGCTGCTGGAGGCCTGTCTGGCGGCCGGCGTGCAGCGGGTGGTGCACATCTCCACCGACGAGGTGTACGGCTCCATCGAGCAGGGCGCGTGGACGGAGCAGTCGCCGCTGCTGCCCAACTCCCCCTACGCCGCCTCCAAGGCGGCCTCCGACCTGATCGCCCTGGCCTACGTGCGCACCCACGGGATGAACGTGTCCGTCACCCGGTGCTCCAACAACTACGGCCCCTACCAGCACCCGGAGAAGTTCATCCCGCTCGCCGTCACCCACCTGCTGCAGGGGCGCCCGATCCCCGTCTACGGCGACGGCGGGCAGGTCCGCGAGTGGCTGCACGTGGACGACCACTGCCGCGCGGTGCAGCGGGTGCTGACCGGCGGCCGGGCCGGCGAGGCCTACAACATCGGCGCCGGCACGGCGGTGGCCAACCTTCAGCTGGCCCACCGGATCGCCGAACTGCTGGGGGCGGGAGCGGACATGATCGAGCACGTCGGCGACCGCAAGGGCCACGACCGGCGCTACGCCCTGGACCAGGGCCGCATCGAGCGGGAGCTGGGCCACCGGCCGGCGACCGCGTTCGATGCCGGGCTGGCCGAGACCGTCGCCTGGTACCGGGACAACCCCCAGTGGTGGAAGCCGCTGACGGACAACGGGGGCCGGCCGTGAGCGCCCCGGCCCTGCTCGTCCCGCGCACCCGGGCGGGAATCGCCGAACGTCTGGCCCTGTCGGCCGCCACCGTCCAGGGCGTGCACACCGTGACCTCACAGGTGCCGGGCTGGTTGCAGCAGCAGCGCCGCTCGGTCGGGGCGGTGGTGCGGCGGATCCCGTTCGCCGAGCTCGACCACTGGTCCTTCACCCCCGACACCGGAAACCTCGGGCACGACAGCGGACGGTTCTTCACCATCGAGGGACTGCACGTGATTCGGCCGGAGGCCGAGTGGCAGCAGCCGATCATCGTGCAGCCGGAGATCGGCATCCTGGGCATCCTGGCCAAGGAGTTCGACGGGGTCCTGCACTTTTTGATGCAGGCCAAGATGGAGCCCGGCAACCCCAACCTGGTGCAGCTCTCCCCCACCGTGCAGGCCACCCGCAGCAACTACACCAAGGCCCACGGCGGCATGGAGGTGCAGTACCTGGAGCACTTCCTCGCCCCGCGCCGCGAGCAGGTCCTCACCGACGTGCTGCAGTCCGAGCACGGCGCCTGGTTCTTCCAAAAACGCAACCGCAACATGATCGTCGAGGTCGAGGAGGACGTCCCCGTCCACGACGCCTTCTGCTGGCTGACCTTGGGTCAGATCCTTGAGCTGCTGCGCCTGGACAACATCGTGAACATGGACGCGCGCACCGTGCTGGCCAGCGCCCCGGCGGTGCCGGCCGAGACCCGGGCGCTGTCCTCGGATGCGGACCTGCTGGCCTGGTTCACCGGGGAACGCACCCGGCACGACGTCCGCGCCCGGCTGATGCCGCTGCGCGAGATCACCGGCTGGCAGACCGGCGAGGACGCCGTCAGCCGCATCGACGAGAGGTTCTTCCGGGTGGTGGCGGTCTCCGTCGAGGGCGCCGGCCGGGAGGTGGCCGGCTGGACCCAGCCGATCATCGAACCGGTGGAGCGCGGCGTGGTCGGCTTCGCCTACCGCCTCTTCGACGGCGTCCCGCACGTGTTGGCGCACGCACTGGTGGAGGGCGGCTTCCTCGACACCGTCGAGCTCGCCCCGACCGTGCAGTGCGTGCCCTCGAACTACGCCCCGCTGCCGGCCGGGGACCGCCCGCGCTTCTTGGACGTGATGCTGGACGCCCCGCCCGAGCGGGTGCGCTACTCCACGGTGCACTCCGAGGAGGGCGGCCGCTTCCTCAACGCCGAGAGCCGCTACCTGATCGTGGAGACCGACGAGGCCACCACCCCCACCCAGCCGCCCCCCGGCTACCACTGGGTCACCCCCGGCCAGCTCAACTGGCTGGCCGCGCACAGCCGTTACGTCAACGTCCAGGCCAGGACCCTGCTCGCCGTCCTGGACGCCGCCCTGCGGCAGCCCACCGCGCCCTGAACGGGCCGTGGGGATTTCCTTCCCGCACGCATGACATCAGGCCCTGTCCGGGAGAGCGCCTCCGGACAGGGCCTGACGGGTTTGCCGTGCAGGGGGGTTACGGCGCCGGCGTGAGGCGGCTGGTCATCGGCTTCCACGTCTTGGGGTTGATGCGCCAGTCCACCGCCTCCTGCTTGGTGACGACGTTGACCCGGTTCCAGAGGTTGACCAGCCCGATGTGCAGGACCACGGCGGCCAGCTGCACCTGGCTCCAGTGCCGGGCGGCCTCCTCCCAGACCTCGTCCGAGACCGGGTCCTTGACGCCGTCGATGCGGGTGGCGGCCTCGGCCAGCGCCAGCAGGGAGCGTTCGGCGTCGGTGAAGCAGGTCTGCTCCCGCCAGGTGGCCACCACCGGCAGCCGGCGGTCCTCCTCCCCCGCGTCCTCGAACTCCTTGGGCTTGGTGGGCAGGTGGACCGTGCGGCCGTTGATCTGGCTCACCCTGAGGTGGACCAGCACCAGCGTGGCCAGGGGCACGCCGACGCTGTTGACGGCCTTGACCAGGGCGCGCATGGGCGGAAGGACGTCGGGAACCACCAGCGAGGGATTCGGCATCCGCGGCGACATAATTCTCCTTCACAAGGGGATTTTTGCGGAAAGTCAGTCTGACCTCACCGGCCGCTTTTTCTCAATGAACCGATAGGGCGGCCGGCTCTTTTTGCCGGCGTTCGGCGGCGTGGGCGAGGGCGTGGTGGAGCCGTTTGTCGGGTGTCTGCCCCAATTCCCACTGCACTCCGACCGCAAAGGGATGGCCCACGACTTCGACGGCCTCGACGGTGCCGTCCGCGGCCCGTGCGGTGACGGCCAGGTTGCTGCCCAGACGGTCCACCGCCTGGTGGTGGTGGCAGGCGGTGTGCTCCTGCTCGCCGTCGAGGACGGCGGCGATCCGGCTGCCCGCCTGCAGCGTCAGCGGCTGGCGGCCCAGGGTGAAGGACGCCGTGCGCGGACGGTGGCCGTCGTGGCCGGTGACGTCGGACAGGTGCTGGTGGAGGGTGCCGCCGTGCAGCACGTTGAGCGCCTGCATGCCCCGGCAGATCGCCAGCACCGGCAGGCGGGCGTCCAACGCCGCGCGCAGCAGGGCCAGTTCGATGCGGTCGGCGTCCGGGCTCATCGCCCGGGTCGCGGGGTGGGCCACCGCCCCGTACAGCGCCGGGTCCAGGTCGGGGCCGCCGGGCACGAGCAGGGCGTCGAGCCGGCCGATGAGGTCCTCGGCGCCCTGAACCAGCGGCAGCAGCACCGGGGTGCAGCCCGCCTCGGACACAAAGGCCACGTGCGCGCTAAGGGCCAGGGCGACGGTCAGGTCGCTGCCCTGGAGGGTGACCGGCGCCGTGCGCGCGCAGATCCCGATCACCGGCCGCCGCTGCGGCGGAGCGTTCGTGTCTGAATTCATGAGGCACCCTCGTTGGGATTTTCGGGTTCAACCGAGGAAAGTCAGCAGATGAAACACGCGCCTTCCGGACAGGCGGAGCTGTTCAAAATATCCGCGGCCAGGGCCCGCGGGCCATCGTTCACGGGCCGCTCCAGGCGGCGACTACTGAACGCCTAGCGATCCTGATATCACAGGTGGCCGGGGATTTTGCCCCAGCGAAGTACTCGCAGGCCATTCAACCGAGGTGACCATGATCGAGGCCAAGAACCTCACCAAACGCTACGGCGACAAGACCGCCGTGAACGATCTGTCGTTCACGGTCGAGCCCGGCCGGGTCACCGGCTTCCTGGGCCCCAACGGCGCAGGCAAGTCCACCACGATGCGACTGCTGCTGGGACTGGACCGGCCCGATGCCGGCACCGCCACCGTCAACGGGGTGGCCTACCGCGACCTGGCCCGGCCGCTGCGGGTGGTCGGGGCGCTGCTGGAGGCGCGTGCCGTGCACACCGGGCGCAGCGCCTATGACCATCTGCTGTGCCTGGCGCAGACCCAGGGCATCGGCAGGCGCCGGGTGGGTGAGGTCATCGAGCAGGTGGGGCTGGCCTCGGTGGCCCGCAAGCGGGCGGGCGGCTTCTCGCTCGGCATGGGCCAGCGCCTGGGCATCGCCGCCGCGCTGCTGGGCGACCCGGCGGCGCTGGTGCTGGACGAGCCCGTCAACGGCCTGGATCCCGAGGGCATCCTGTGGATCCGCAACCTGATGAAGTCGCTCGCGGCCGAGGGCCGGGCGGTGTTCGTCTCCAGTCACCTGATGAACGAGATGGCGGTCACCGCCGACCATCTCATCGTCATCGGCCGGGGCCGGCTGGTCGCGGACTGCTCCACCGAGGAGTTCATCGAGCGCAGCACCGAGCGCTCCGTTCTGGTCCGCACGCCCGACGGGCAGCAGCTGGCCGAACTCCTGACGCGGCAGGGCGCCACCGTCACCCGCACCGAGGAGGGCGACCTGGACGTCACCGGGATCGAGGCGCCGCGGATCGCCGAACTGGCCGCCGCCGAGAAGCTGGTGCTGCACGAGCTGTCGACCAGGCGCGGCTCGTTGGAGGAGGCCTTCATGGAACTGACCCGGGACGCCGTCGAGTACGACGCCGGCCTGCCCGCCGCCGGAGGTGTCAAGTGAGTGCCGCGACCGCTCCCCTGGCCGCCTCCGGCCCGGCAACCGGCGGCCGCCGGCCGGGCTTTGGCCATCTGATGCTCTCGGAGTGGACGAAGATCCGCTCGGTGCGCTCCACCGTGTGGTCGCTGGCCATCCTCATCGTGCTGACCCTGGTGTTCACCGCGCTGTTCATGAAGATGGGCATCGCCAACTGGGACAAGACCTCCCCCTCCCAGCAGGCGGAGATGCGGCTGGATCCGACCGGCACCATCCTGGGCAGCGGCATCCTGCTCAGCCAGCTGGCGGTGTGTGTGCTGGGCGTGATGGCGATCGCCTCCGAGTACTCCACCGGCATGATCCGGGCCAGCCTGCTCGCCGTTCCCCGGCGGGTGCCCGTCCTGGCGGCCAAGGCCAGCGTGTTCGCGCTGCTGGTGCTGGCGGTGGGCGAGGTGACCGCGTTCGGCTCCTTCTTCCTGGGCGCGCCGATCCTTCACGACAAGGCGCCGGTCGCCCTCGGTGACCCCGGCGTCCTGCGGGCCGTGACCGGCTGCGGCCTCTACCTCGCCCTGCTGGGTCTGTTCGCGCTCGGTGCCGCCGCGGTCATCCGGCACACCGCGGCGAGCATCACCGTCGTCGTCGGCTTCGTCCTGGTCATCACCCCGATGACGGACCTGCTGCCCGGCAGCGTCGGCGAGCACGTGCACGCCTTCATGCCCACCCAGGCCGGCTTCATGATCACCCAGCAGCACGCGCGCGCCGGCGATGTGCTCGGCCCCTGGCAGGGCCTGGGCGTGTTCGCGCTGTGGACGGCCGTGCTGCTGGCCGTCGCGGCGGTGCAACTGCGCCGCAGGGACGCCTGATCCGCCGCCGCGGGCGCCCGTCCTCCCCCGGCGGGCGCCCGCGGCGGCCCGGTGTTTTCCAGCAGACGTCGACCTGCTCTCCAGTGCGGCTGGAGACCCTCCTGCGAGCCTCGTCGGCAGCGGCAGCAGAGAGGGAGTCACCGAAAATGTCCCAGAGGAACGCGCAAGCCGTCTCGCTCACGAGTGCATTCAGTCTCGTCCGGACGGAGGACACCGGATCGTCGGTACACGACGAATTCGACGTGCAGAACTTCGAGAAACTCCCGGCGCGTGAAATCTCCGTCGCCGCGCTTTCTCCCGGAGTTTCCCTGCGCCAGGGCGGAACGGACGCCGCTCATGTCCGGCTGCTCGTCGACGCCGCCGATTGTGCGGACCTTCCTCCCATTCTCGTCCAGGTCGACGGCTGCCGTGTCATCGACGGGCTGCACCGGCTGGAGGCGGCCCGGCTCATGGGCGCGCACAGCATCCTCGCCCGCTTCCTGGACTGTTCCAACGCCGAGGCCCTCGTCATCGCCATGAAGGCCAACGGCCTGCACGGCCTGCCGCTGTCCCGCACCGACCGCGTCGCCGGCGCCCAGCGCCTGCTGGGCTCCCACCCCGACTGGTCCGACCGCGCCATCGCGGGCATCGCCGGGCTGAGCGCGAAGACGATCGCCTCTCTGCGCGAGCGCTCCGCCATCACCACCCCGCTGGGCGGCAAACGCATCGGCCAGGACGGCCGGCGCCGCCCGGTCGACGCCGGCGAGGGCCGCCGGCGCGCCGCCGAATACATCGCCGCCCACCCCGGCGCCCCGCTGCGCCAGGTCGCCCGGGCCACCGACGTCTCCCTGGGCACGGTGCACGACGTCAGCGCCCGGCTGCGGCGCGGCGAGGAACCCGAACGCAACGGGCACCGCACCCACCCCACCCACCCCGCCCACCCGGGACACCCTGGGCGGCCGCAGCACATGCGGCCCGTGCCCTCGGTGCCCGAGCCCGAGGACGCCGGCGCACCGGCCCGGCAGGCCGCCGACAGCGGCGCCGGCCGGATGCCGCAGCAGACGGCCGCCGGCGCCGACAGCGCCGTCCCGCAGCGCCGCAACCACACCGAGACCCCGCCCACCTGGGCGGCGGTGGCGGCCAAGATGGCCACCGACCCCGCCCTGCGCTACACCGCCGGCGGCCGGGAGCTGCTGCGCTGGATGCAGTCCCACGGCAGCGAACCGGGCGAGGACGGGCGGCGGTTCGTCGACACCGTGCCCCCGCACTGGCTCGGCGTCGTCGCCCCGCTCGCCGAGCACATCGGCAAGGAGTGGTGCCTGCTGGCCGAACGGCTCAAGGCCCGCCAGGAGATGTGCCGCAAGCTCTCGCCCTCAGGGCCCTGAGGGCGCCGGCGCGGCGGGCACCACCCGCAGCCGGCCCGCACCGGCCCCGCCGGCCGTATCCGCGGCGGCGGCGCACCCGGGATGCGGCACCACGCTCGCCGGCGGCTCCAGGCGGGGCAGTGCCAGCAGCACCGGCGGGTCCGCCGGGCGGGCCGCACGCAGCCGTATGGCCGCGCTGCTGACCTCACCCGCGCTGACGGTCACGGCTTGGGCGGCGCCCCCGACCAGCGCGGTGCGCACCGTCTGCGGATCGTGACCGGTGCCGGCGGCCACCGCCACCGCCAGCAGATGCCGGCTCCCCTCGGGAACACCCTGCAGGCGGTAGCAGATCGGGCGGTCGCCGGGGACGTCCAGGAGTGCCGAGGCGAGCGCCGGGTACTGGACGACGGCCGTGGCGAAGGCACCGACGAACACGCGCGCGTTGCCGTGCCCCCCGGGCAGCGAGACGGTGCCCGCGACCGAGCCGTGGAGCAGGGCCGGGCCCGGTTGCGGTCCGGGCGGCTCCTCCTCGCCCCGGCACAGCCGGCGGTACCGGCCGGGCGACAGCCCGACCCGGGCCGTGAAGGCATCGGCGAACGAATCCAGGCCGGCGTATCCGACCGCAGCGGCGATTTCCGTGATGCTCATCGAGGTGGCGTCGAGGAGTTTCTTCGCCTCGCCGATACGGACCGCGTCAAGAAACTTCCCGGGACTCACCCCGGTCTCCTCCTTGAACAAACGGGAGAAATCAAAAAGGCCGGACGCGGCGTTTCGGGCAAGGTCCGTGACGGTCAGCGGATCACCGAATCGTTCGTGAATGCAGGCGACCGCCGCCTGAACCGCTGCGTCCATGCCTCACCTCGCTTACCGCGCCACGTGCCGGTCCACTCAACAGGGTGGCGCGCGCCCGTCCTGATCCGCTCAAGAACGACTCGAAGACCACTGCAGGCCCCCGCCGGTGAAAAACCGGACACCGAAAAGCACGCGCAGCACGCCGGCGGCCGGCGTGACGCGGCCTCAGCTGCCCCTTTCCGGCCGGCCCGCCCCCCGCGGCACGACCGCGGCGGCCGGCCGCACCCGCCGTCCGGGACGGGCACGCCCGCCGGCCGCCGGCCTCCCCGTCCGCACGGCGTCGCCGCACCCGGCTCCCCCGCATCCCCCGCACTACAGTGACCGCCATGATCTCCCTCACATCCGTCACCCTGGAGGTGGCCGACCTCGCGGCCGCCGAACGCTTCTACGCCGACGCCTTCGGGCTGGGCCCGCAATTACGGCTGCGCGCCTCCGACGCGCAGACGAGCGGATTCCGCGGGTTCTCGATGTCGATCACCGTCGCCCAGCCGGCCGACGCCGACAGCTTCATCGCCTCCGCCCTCGCCGCCGGCGCCACCACGCTGAAGCCGGCCGAGAAGTCCCTGTGGGGCTACGGCGGTGTCGTGCAGGCCCCCGACGGCACCATCTGGAAGATGGCGACCTCCTCGAAGAAGAACACCGGCCCCGCCACCCGCACGGTCGACGACCTCGTGCTGCTGCTGGGCGCCGAGGACGTCAAGGCCAGCAAGCACTTCTACGTCGAGCAGGGCCTGTCGGTGGCCAAGAGCTTCGGCGGCAAGTACGTCGAGTTCGCCGCCGGCGACGACGCCCCCGTCAAGCTCGCGCTGTACAAGCGCCGGGGCCTGGCCAAGGACGTCGGGGTGCCCGAGGAGGGCAGCGGCTCGCACCGCATCGTGCTCGGCGGCACCTCCGGGGCCTTCACCGACCCCGACGGCTTCGCGTGGGAGCCCACGCCGGTGACGTCGGCCCAGGCCTGAAAAGCGCCCGCGTCCCCGGGGACGGGGGCCCCTACGAACGCGCCCACCGGGCGGTGCCGGTCGCGGGCACCGCACGGTGGGCTGCCGTGTCGAGGAAAACCGGCTCAGCCGAAGGAGATCTTCGCACCGACCGGGCCGGTGGCGTCCAGGTAGGCGACCAGCTGGCACTGGTCCACGGCGCAGTCGACGCTCACGGGCGTGGCGGTGCCGGTGCTCCAGTCGGTGGCCGCGAACTGCTTGCGCACGGTGTAGGGCGCGCTGAAGGAGCCGTCGGCGCCGACGGTGACGGTGGCCAGCGTGTCGGTGCAGGTGGTGTTCTCCCGGCACTGCGAGACGGCGACCGAGGCGCCCGCCGGGAACCCGGTGCCGGTGACGGTCACGCTCTGCCCGTCGGCCAGGCCGCTACCGGGCGAGGCGGTGACCGCGGCGGCCGCGGACGCCGGCGCGGTGGAGATCGCGAGGGCGGCCACGGCGGCGAAGCCCAGCATGCCGGCCTTGGTCAGACGCAAGCTGATCTGCATGTTCGTCTCCCATGGGGTGCGAAATAGCACAAGCGGAAAGCGCGTTCTGATGATCACGCCTCACCCAGAGTTGACCGGAACGCATGAGACCGGCTGGAAGCCCGCTCAAGAGAGGCTCGACTTTCGGCGCAGTGCGGGCCCGGTTCAGCCCGCAGGACAGGCAGCAACGTACTTGCGTACCGTCGTGGATGCGCCGCACGAGCGGGGACGTGCCCCAAGGCCGCCGCACCTCACGTGTGATGAACTGTGGCCCGGTTTCGGGACGTTGACCTCGTCTGGAACAAGGGAGTGGGAGGGGCGGTGGGCCTGGGTGGGGGGACGTGGCAGCGGCTGACCGCCGTGGTACTCGTCATGGCGGTGGCGGCCGGGTGTACGGGGCAGGGCGACGGCGCGGGCGGCGGAAACGACGAGGACCTGCTGCGCAACCACGACTGGACGCAGATGCCGGGCACCACCGCGCGCAACGGCATCCTGCGGGTCAGCGCGTTGGATCGGCGCATCGTGGAGCAGGACTCCTCCGGCGGCCAGCCCGATCCCCCGCTGAACCTGGCCGGCCCGCATCTTGAGTCCGAGGGCGACTTCACCGTCACCGCGCGGATGTCCGGTGTGGGTGACGATGACGGCGGCTCATGGCTGCGGCTGTACGGACGTGTGCCGGTCATCTACGACGAGTGGCGCCAGGAGCGGCCCTCACTGCGCGTCGGGGTGACCGCCGACGGACACGTGAAGGTACAGATATGGGACGGCGAGGGCGATGAGCCGGCCATCTCCAAGGAGTTCGACTGCGGCTGCTCCGGGACGGTGACGCTCGCCGTGTCGAGCATCGGTGACACCTTCCGCGTGAAAGCCGACGGGCGGCGGCTGGGCACCGTGCAGGACCCGGGGGTGTTCGCCGAGGGCACTGTCTGGTTCGGTCTGGAGGCGGACGCGGGCGACGACGAGCGCCGCGAGGGATGGCGTCTGACGCAGCTGACCGCGCGGGCGGAGAGCGGTGACCCGCTCCGCGTGGTCAAGGCGCCGCAGCTGCGCCAGGAGCAGGTGGACGACTCGCTGCGTGCGCGGGCCCAAGACGTGGGGCGGCCGTTCGACGTCGGCACCGCCCTGGCCGAGAACCCGCTGCTCACCGACTCACGCTACCGGGCGCTCGCGGGGAGCCAGTTCTCCATGCTCACTCCGGAGAACGCGTTCAAGCCACAGTTCCTCCACCCACGCCGGGGCGTCTACGACTTCCGCGACGCGGGCCTCCTCGTCCGCTTCGCCCGCGCCAACGGCATGAAGGTGCACGCGCACACCCTCGTCTGGCACGAGGCTCTGCCCCACTGGATGCGGGAGAACGACGACCCCGAGGAGGTGCGCCGGACCATGCTCCGGCACATCGCCATGGTCGCCGGGCACTTCAAGGGAAAGGTCGCGGAATGGGATGTGGTCAACGAGCCCATGTCCGACGACGAGGAGAGCTACACCAACGGGGATCTCGGTCTGCGCTCCGAGCAGAGCCCGTGGTTTAAGGCCATGGGCGAGCAGTACATCGACGAGGCGTTCAGGGCCGCCCACCGGGCCGATCCCAAGGCACGGCTGTTCCTCAACGAGTACGGGGTCGAGGAGGAAGGCGAGCGGTGGGACGCCCTTTACGATCTGGTCGAGCGGCTCAAGGAACGCGGCGTACCGATCGACGGCGTGGGTTTCCAGAACCATGAGTACGCACCCGGCGACCGCGTCGACCCGGAGACCTTCCGCGGCCATGTGCGGGATCTGGCGGAGCTCGGGGTTCAGGCGCGGGTGTCGGAGATGGACGTCCCCCTGGGTGAGGACGAACAGGACGGGCGGCAGACCCAGGCTGATGAGATGGCGGGCAAGCTGCGGGTCTGCCTGCAGGAGCCGAACTGCACATCGTTCTCCACCTGGGGATTCACCGACCGGTACGGTTCCACCGCCGACACCAGGATCTATCCTCCGCGCACGGCCGATTCCCTGCCGTGGGACGCGGCCCTGCGGCCGAAGCCGGCGTACGAGCGCTTGCTGGAGGCCTTTGACGAGGCGTGAGGCATCAAGGGGCGAACTCTCGGCTGGGTGTCGACGGTAGGAAAAGTTAAAGAGCGTCGTGTTCCGCCAGGGGCGTTTGATGAGGCGGCGAGGTTCGGCTTCGCGGACGCGGCGCCGGAGCAGGCCGCCTGAGATGGTCGAAGACCGCTCTCAGGGATGGCCGAGCATGAAGCCGACGCCGCGTACCGTCACGATCCAGCCGCTGTCGCCCAGCTTGCCGCGCAGGCTGCTGACGTGGGTGTCGACGGTGCGCCGGGACCAGGAGTCGCCCCAGACCTGCTGCAGGAGCTGCTTGCGCGGGATGACGGTGTCCGGGTGCGAGGCCAGCAGGCACAGCAGGTCGAACTCCTTGCGGGTCAGGGCGACTTCCTCGCCGTCGACCAGGACCTCGCGGGAGCCGACGTCGATGTGCAACGGGCCGCGCCGGATCTCCCGGGCGGCGGCCGGCTGCCAGGCGGCACGCCGCATCACGGCCTCGATGCGGGCCATCAGCTCGCGCAGCCCGTAGGGCTTGGCGACATAGTCGTCGGCGCCCGCCTGCAGGCCCAGGACGCAGTCCAGTTCGGAGGCGCGGGCGGTGACGATGATGACGGGCACCCGGCTGACGGCGCGCACGGCGCGGCAGACCTCCAGCCCGTCCAGGTCGGGCAGTTCCAGGTCCAGCAGGACGAGATCGGCGTCCTCGTGGGCGCGCAGCGCGGCCTCGCCGCGCCGGACGCCGAAGGCCTCGTGGCCGTGCCGGCGCAACTGGGTGAGCAGGGATTCGGCGCCGGCGGTGTCGGCGTCGACGACCAGGACGCGGCGGCCGGAGGGCATGGAGAGGGCCGCCGGGCGCCCGGTGGCCGCCGGCTCCCGGGCGGGGCGGGCCACGGCCCGCTCGGGGCCGGCGGGCGGGCGGGTCTCGAGCAGCGCCTGTGCCGATGTCACGGTGTGGCCTCCCCGGGAGTGCGGTGCGGTGCGCGGGACAGGGCCCCGGCCCTGCCCTTTGAATCTAGGCACGCGCGGTCGAGCCCCGGTACAGCCCCGGCCGCCCCCGCCAGGAGCCGGCGAGGGCGGTCCCGTGGTGGAGGGTCAGGGGTTCAGGACCCAGGCCGAGTCGTGGCCGGTGAAACCGATGTGCGGGTAGTAGGCGACCGCAGCGGGCGCGGACAGCAGGACGATCTTGGCCTGGGGGGCCTCGGCGCGGGTGGCGTCGATGAGGGCGCGGCCGATGCCGGAGCGCTGGCGGTCGCCGGTGACGGCGATGTCGGACAGGTAGGTGACGTAGGAGAAGTCGGAGACGGCGCGCACGATGCCCAGGAGGGTGCCGTCGTCGTCGCGGGCGGTCAGCACGAGGTTGGCGTGGGCGAGCATGGCCGCGAACCGCTCGCGGTCCGCGATGGGGCGGCGCTCGCCCAGGCCGGAGGCCCGGTAGAGGTCGAGGACCTCCTCCAGGTCCAGTGCGGCGCCGTCGACGCGGTCAATCTTGCAGCTCATGCAGCTTCTCCAATCGGGTGCGGATCACGTCGTGGTGGGTGAGGAAGCGCTCGGGTCCCAGTCCGGCCAGGTCGATGCCCTCTTTGGCCAGACAGGCGCCGAAGTGCTCGCCGATGGCCAGGGTGCGGTTGGCCGCGGCCTGCACGCTGCGGTAGGCGTGTTCGCGTTCCATGCCCTCGCCCAGGAGTTCGGCCAGGACGGAGGAGCTGTAGATGAGGCCGTCGGTGTGGTCGATGTGGGCGCGCATCCGGTCGGCGTCGACGGTGAGCGCGGCCACCAGGTCGGCGGCCTTGGTGGCCTGGAAGTGGCCGACGCACAGGCTGTCGGGGAGGATGACGCGTTCCACGCTCTGGTGGGCGAGGTCGCGTTCGTGCCACAGGGCGACGTTTTCCAGGGCGGTGTCGGCGTAGCCGCGCAGCAGGCGGGCCAGTCCGCACAGTCGTTCGCTGGTGGTGGGGTTGCGTTTGTGGGGCATGGCGCTGGAGCCCTGGTAGGCGCTGGTGCGGGCTTCTTCGACCTCGCGGACCTCGGTGCGCTGCAGCAGCCTGAGTTCCAGGGCGAGGTGTTCCACGCAGGCGCCCAGGGTGGCGACGGCCTGCAGGAGCTGGGCGTGGCGGTCGCGGGCGACGACCTGGCTGGGGGCGGGTTCGGCGGTGAGGCCGAGGGCGGTGCAGACGTGGTCCTCCACGCGGGGGTCGATCAGGGCGTAGGTGCCGACCGAGCCGGAGATGGTGCCGACGGCGACGGCCTGGCGGGCGGCGGCCAGGCGGTGCAGGCAGCGGTCGACGGCGAAGGCGTGGCCGGCGAGTTTGTGGCCGAAGGTGGTGGGTTCGGCGTGCATGCCGTGGGTGCGGCCCACCATGACGGTGTCCCAGTGTTCCAGGGCGCGGCCGGTCAGGATGCGGCGCAGCCGGCGGGCGGCCGCGGTGAGCAGGTCGGTGGCGCGGGCAAGGGTGTGGCCCAGCGCGGTGTCGACCAGGTCGTAGCTGGTCATGCCCAGGTGGACGAAGCGGGCGGAGGAGTCGGGGATGTCTTCGCAGTAGGCGGCGAGGAAGGAGAGCACCTCGTGGTCGCGTTCGCGTTCGAGGGCGGCGACCCGCTCGGGGGCGGGGACGCGGGCGCGGCGCATGTCCGCCACCGCCTCGTGGGGGACGTGGCCGAGGGCGGCCTGTGCCTCGGAGGCGAGGATCTCCACCCGCACCCAGGTGGCGTAGCGGGAGTGGTCGGTGAACAGGCCGGCCATCTCGGGCAGCGTGTAGCGGGCGATCATGCGCGGCCTCCGTCGGAAGTGGGGCGGCAAGGAGGGGGTGGGGGGTGGGTTCAGTAGGCGCCGAAGTACTCGCGCTGTTCCCAGTCGGTGACCTGGCCGGGGGCGGGCGCGGTGTGCAGGGACCAGGCCTCGTAGCGGCGCAGTTCGCTGTCTTTGAGTTTGGCCAGGCATGCGGCGAGGGGTTCGCCGAGCAGGCGGGCGGCGCGGCCGGCGCGGAAGGCGGTCAGGGCCTCGCGCAGGTGCTGGGGCACCAGCCCCGGGCGGCCGGTGTCGGCGCCGGTGTCGGCGGGGGCGGCGGGGGCGGTCAGGCCTTCGAGGCCGGCGAACAGCTGGGCGGCGATGGTGAGGTAGGGGTTGGCGCACGGTTCGCCGATCCGGTTTTCGATGTGTGCGCCGGCGCCGTGGCCGACGAGGCGGAGCAGCGCGCTGCGGTCCTCCTGGCTGACGCCGAGGCGGGTGGGGGCCAGGGTGTGCTCGGCGGCCAGGCGCCGGTAGCCGTTGACGGTGGGCACCGACAAAAGGCACAGCTCGCGGGCGTGGGACAGCAGTCCCTCGGCGTAGGCCTTGCCCTGCGGGGAGAGCCCGCCGGAGGGGCCCTCGGCGGCGAACAGGTTGGTGTGCGAGGCGAGGTCGGTGACCGACTGGTTCAGGTGCCAGCCGCTGGGGTCGGCGGCGTCCAGGAGCGGCTTGGACATGAAGGAGGCGTGGTGGCCGCGGCGGGCGCACCAGTTCTTGACGGTGGTGCGGAACAGCAGCATGGCGTCGGCCGCGTCCAGGGCGGACATCGGGCTGAACGTCGTCTCGACCTGTCCGGGCCCGGACTCGTGTTCCATTGAGCGCAGGGGCAGGCCCAGGGCGAGCAGGTGCAGGGCGAGCGGGTCGGTCAGCGGGGCGAGGGTGTCGTAGTGGGCGTCGAGGTTGAACTGGTAGCCGGCGTTCACCGCCTTCACCCGGGGGGCCTGGCCTTGGAGGCCGAAGCCGTTGCCGGTGTTGCCGGGTTCGTCGTCCAGGCGGCGGGTGAGGTACCACTCCACTTCCAGGCCCACGACGGGGGCGAGGCGGCGGGCGTCGTAGGAGGCGGCGACGCGGCGCAGCACGGCCCGGGAGGACAGCGGGTGGGGGGTGCCGTCGCGCAGGTACTCGTCGCCGATCACCCAGGCGGTGCGGGCGTCGCCTCCGGGCAGCAGCTGGAAGGTGAGCGGGTCGGGGACGAGGATGAAGTTGCCGGCGCCGGCGATCTCGTCGACGCCGATGCCGTGTTCGCCCAGGAAGTCGACGGCGACGGCGTGTCCGGTGTCGAAGACGAACGGGCCGGGGCTGAAGTTCATGCCGTTGCGCAGCACGGAGCGGAACGCCTGGGCGGTGAGGGTCTTGGAGCGGGCCAGTCCGTGGGGGTCGCCGAAGACGAGGCGGACCAGGTCGATGTCGGCGAGAAAGGCTTCGATGCGTTCGGCGGCGGCGGTGCGGGCGTCGTCCCACAAGGCGTGGTCGGCCACGAAGGAAGGCCGTCCGACGCTGCCCTGCGCGGCGGGCGAGGACCATGACCTGACGTACATGGGGGAACGTCCTTTCGCGAAGGGGGGTCAGCGGGCGGTTGCGGGCTGCAGGGCCCGCCTCGAGGCCGGCGCCGGCAAGGGGGTGGGCAGGGGGGTGGGCAGGGGGGTGGCGAGGTCGCTCTCCAGGCGGGCGGCCAGGGCCAGGACCAGGTCGTCGCCGCCGACGGGGCCGACCAGTTGCACGCCCACCGGCAGGCCGGCCGGGGTGAGGCCGGCGGGCAGGGACAGGGCGGGCTGGCCGGTCATGTTGAAGGGGTAGGAGGCGGGCGCCCAGGCCAGCCAGCGCAGATCTCCAGGGTCGGCGGCCCAGGGCGGGCCGACGGCGTCGTAGGCGAACGGCTCGACGGGCACGGTGGCCATGGCCAGGACGTCGTAGTGGTCCATGACGGTGCGCAGGGTGGCGCGCAGGTTCTGGCGGACCTCTTCGGCGCGGATGACGTCGGCGCCGCCCAGGGTGCGCCCGTAGCGGATCACTTCCAGGCGTCCGGCGTCGGCCCACTGGTCGTCCTGCGGGCGGGCGCCGGCGGCCTCGGAGGCGGCCAGGAGGTCCACGAGCGCGGGGTACAGGCGCTCGCAGCGCACCTCGACGTCCGCCACCTGGTGGCCCTGGGCCTCAAGGGCCAGGCGGGCGCGGTCGGCGACCCGGCGGACCTCGTCGGTGGTGGTGTCGTAGTCGATCCAGCCGATCCGCAGCCCGCGGTCGGCGCGCGGGGCGTCGAGGCAGGCGAGGGCGGAGTCGGGGTCGGCGGGGTGGGGGCCGGCCATCACCTGGGCGAGCAGGGCGGCGTCGGCGACGGTGCGGGCCAGGGGGCCCTGGTGGGCGAGCCGGTCGGCGCTGTTGGGGACGTAAGGGATGCGGCCCAGGGTGGGTTTGTAGCCGACGACGCCGCAGAACGCGGCCGGGATGCGGATGGATCCGGCGCCGTCGGTGCCCAGGGCCGCGTCGCACAGGCCGGCGGCCACCGCGGCGGCGGCGCCGCCGCTGGAGCCGCCCGCGCTCAGGTGCGGATCGTGGGGGTTGCGGGTGGGCGGGGCGACGCGGGAGAGGGTGCAGGCGCTCCAGCCGTATTCGGAGGTGGCGGTCTTGCCGACGATGACGGCGCCGGCGGCGCGCAGCCGGGCCACGGCCGGGGCGTCCTGGCGCGGCCGGTCGTTGGGCAGCAGGGAGCCGCGCACGGTGGGCAGGTCGCGGGTCTGCAGCAGGTCCTTGACGGAGACGGTGACGCCGAGCAGCGGCCGGGTGCGCCAGATGTCGGCGCCGTGTTCGCGGATGAGGGCGTCGGCGCGGGCGGCGGCGCGCAGCGCCTCCTCTCCCGCGACGGCGACGTAGGCGTCCAGGGTGTCGTGGTCGCGGGCGGCGGCCAGGACGGCCGCGGTGTGCTCCAGCGCGGTCAACTCGCCTTGGCGCAGGAGGTCTTTGGTGCGGCTGACGCCGTGCGCACGCATCGCTTGCCCGCTCATGAGGCTCGGCGGACCTGGCCGGTCAGGGCGTCGGCGGGGGTGCGGCCGGTGATGGACGTCCAGTGCCAGCCGGAGTCGAACGCGGTGACCTCCACCCCGGTCCCGGTCGCGGCCAGGTGGGCGGCCAGGGAGGTGGCGCGGGCGATGAACGCCGACACCTGGTGCGCGGCGAGCAGGTCCTGCTCGCCGAACGGCTGTCCCGCGCAGCGCAGCAGCCGCAGGTCCATGAAGCCCGCGAAGCGGCGGCCGTCGACGTCGACGGGCTGCGGGGAGCGGATGGAGAACCGCACCTGGTTGTTGACGTGCCCGTGGTGGTGCTGGTCGGAGAAGAACGCCAGGTCGGGGATGACGGGTGGCACGAAGTGGTCGCGGGCGGCCACCTCGGGCACCGGCGGCAGGTTCCCGGCGACGAAGTGCCAGGAGTTGTACTGCATGCGCGAGGACATCGCCCAGGCGGCGTCGGCGAGGGCCGCGGTGGAGTGGCCGAAGTGGGCGGCGGCCTCGGGGCGGGGCACCACGCAGCAGAAGAAGTGGGTGATGTCCCAGTCGCAGATCTCCGCCCAGCTCTCGCCGCGCAGCGCGCGCACCAGGGCGGGCAGCGAGCGCATGCCGCGGCTCATCGCGAAGTCGGCGCCGAAGGCGGTGACGGTCGCGGCCACCGCCTCGTACACCAAGGACTCCAGGCCGGTGCCGAAGGCGCCGTGCGGGCGGGCGAGCCAGCCGGGCGCGGCGGCGAGAGCGTCGCCGAGGTCGGCGAGCGTGTCGCCGCGCAGCGGCAGCCGGGCGCGCAAGCGCTCGGCGACGGCTCCCTGCCGGGCGCGGGTGGCCGCGCCGGCCGGGGCGGCCACGCGTTCCACCTTGTGCATCAGCGCGCCGTGGATCTCGCGGTACAGCTGGGCGCTGCCGGCCACCTGGCGGCGGCGTTCGCCCAGCGCGGCGGCGAGCCGGTGCAGGTCGGCGACGGAGTGGGAGGCGGGGGCGGCAACCGGGGCGGCGCCGGGCACGGGCACGGTGTTGTAGGTGCGGCGCACCCGCTCCAGGGTGTGCGCGACGTGTTCCACGCTCAGCTGGGTGCCGTTGGCCTCTTCGATGCGGCCGAAGCCGGCCGAGGCGATGAGCAGCGTGAGGCAGACGACCAGCTGGGCGTCCTCGTCCGACCACAGATCCAGTGGCAGGCCGTCAAGGGCGCTCAGGGCGCAGTCGGGGTGGCCCGGCCACAGGGTCTTGCCGGTCAGGGTGTTGCGGCCGCGGAAGTTCGTGTACTGCGTGTCCTGCTGGTACAGGACGAACGGGGCGGTGCGCAGGGCCGCCTGCCGGGCCTGGGCGACCAGCGCGTCGCGGCCCTCCTGTCCCTGCCCGGCCAGCCAGGCCCGGCAGTCGGCCACACCGGCGGCGTGCCGCTCGCGGGCGCTTTTCAGTTCGCTGCGGTAGCGGGCCAGGACCGTGCGGCTCCACGGCACGCGGCGCACCCCGCCGACCAGGTCGCGCACGTCCAGGGGGCGGCCGCCGGGGGTGCGCACGGCGATACGGCCGCCGGCGCTCAGGCCGATCTCGCCGCGGAAGACGCACCGCTCGTCGGCGCCGGCGGGGACGACGCCGGGCTCTGCGACCGGGCTTTCGGCCGCGGTGTCGGTGTCGCGCCAGGTGAGTCCGCACAGGGCGCTCAGGGCGGCCTGCTCGGCCGTGTTCAGGGCCCGCAGCTGGATGTCGGCGGGCACGTGTCCGTCGAGGGTGAGCAGCACCTCAAGGCCGGCGCGCAGGTCCGGGGTCTTGGCCGCCCGCTGCCAGACGCGCCGCAGCAGGGCGGGGAACCCGGCGTCCTGGTCCCGGACGCGGTCCGGTCCCACCGTGCTCCCGGCGGGCAGGCCGAGCCGGCTGGGGCGGCGGCTGATGCGTTTTTTGGCGTGTGCGGCGCGGCGGGACTCCTGGCGCCCTGCGGAATCCGTCATGCCGCGCTCTCGGCGGTGAGCTCGATGTGGTTCCACAGCGCGTCGCCGGTGGGGGTCCACTCCTCGTCGACGTAGATGCAGTCGACCGGGCACTCAAGGACACAGGCCGGGCAGCCCGAGCACAGTTCGGGAACGATCACCACGTCCAGGCCGATGTCGAAGACCGCGCCGAACTCCGCGGGACAGCCGCGCAGACAGCTGTCGCAGGTGATGCACTCGGACGTCTCGATGCGCCGCGGCGGCTTCTTCCAGTTGTCGGCGCGCGCACGCCGGGCGATGCGCTCGGCGCGCTCCGACAGCGCGGCAGACGAGGCAAGCTTCTTCACGGGAACGGCCCCCTCCGGGACTCTTCTCGACCCCTGGCCGAGACGGACGGAGCCCATCGTCACCGGGCACTCTCAACTGCCCCCGGAGCGCGGGTGGGGGCCAACTGGAGCTCCCCGCACCCCGGCCGGCGAACAGCCCCCGGGGGGGGCGGGAGGGCTCCAGCGGGGTGCGAGCGGGGCCCGGCCGCGCCACCGGAGTCTGGGTGTCGTGAAGGCGCGTACGGCGCGGCCGGCCAGGTTCCGTGCCCGCGCAAGCCCCCTGCCCGCCGCGGGCGCCCGCCGTCCCGCCGCCCCTTTTTCGGAGGACCCCATGCCGCTGCCGCCCGCCCGTGTCGTCCGCGTCGTCGAAGGCGTGCGCACCGCTTTGCAGAGGCTGGTGCGCAAGCTGGCCCCGGCACCGTTCTCGCTGCTGGAGATGGTGCAGGGCGCCATGCTCAGCCAGGCCATCTACGCCGCCGCGCAGCTGCGCGTGGCCGAAGCCCTCCAGGGCGGTCCGCTGCCCGTCGCCGACATCGCCGAGCGGGTCGGCGCGCACCCCGAGACGCTGGGCCGGCTGCTGCGGCTGCTGGCCTCCCAGGGCATCTTCACCGAGCGCAAGGACGGCCGTTTCGCCCTGAGTCCGATGGCGGCGGCGCTGCTGGAGGACGCGCCGATGTCGATGCGGGGCATCGCGGTGCTCATGGGACATCCCCTGCACTGGGAGGACTGGTCGCACTTCGTCGACGCGGTGCGCTCCGGGGAGCCGAGCCTGCCCAAGCTGCGCGGCATGACGGCCTTTGAGTTCCTCGAGGCCAAGCCGGAGTACGGCGAGGTGTTCATGAAGGGCATGGGCGCGATGTCCGCCACCGAGACCGAACCGATCCTGGCCGCCTACGACTTCTCCCCCTACGGCACGGTCGTGGACTTCTGCGCCGGGCGCGGCGAGCTGCTGGCGGGCATCTTGAACAAGGCGCCGGGCGTGCGGGGCATCCTCGCCGACCCGCGGGTGGCCGACAACGGTGCGGCCGGCTACCTCGCCGAGCAGCAGGTCGCCGACCGGTGCGAGGTGGTGGCCGCCGACCTGTTCGGGCCGGTGCCCAGGGGCGGGGACGCCTACGTCCTCAAGCACATCGTGCACGACTGGCCCCAAGAGCAGGTCCTTGAGATCCTGCGCAACGTCCGGGCGGCGATGCGGCCGGAGGGCCGGCTGCTGCTGATGGAGATGGTCGTCCCCGACAAGCCCAACGCCGCCCACGCCTCCAAGCTGGTCGACCTGTGGCTGATGCTGCTGGTGGGCGGCCGCGAGCGCACCACCGGCCAGTACGCGCAGCTGCTGGCCGAGGCGGGCTTCCGCCTGGAGCGGGTGGTGCCGACCGCGGGCGCGATCTCGGTGGTGGAGGCCAGCGTCCGCTGACGGTCCGCGCCGTGGGCGGGGGCGCGGCCACGATGGCGAACTGCCTTTGCGCGAGGACACGTTGATGCGGTGAAAGATCGCCGGATCGGCTGCTTGCGCTGCGGCTGCGCCCTGCCCCCGGCCGCAGCGGCCCTCTCAGCCCGTCGCCCCCGTGCTGTCCCTCGAGGCATACCGCAGGTACTCACCCCCGGATCGGCGCGCCGAAGACTCGCCGCACGAGCCAGCAGGCGTGTTCAGAGGAGAAGGACGCCCGGCAGCATCCTGAACGCCTTGTGATGGCCGAGCGGGCACACGGCCCGCACGTCGCGACGGTCGGGAATGAGCACAGCGTCGGCGACGGTATCGCGCGCCTCACCCTTGCCGGGGAGTGCGAGCAGATCCTTCGAAGGTGCGGGAGAAGAGAGGTTCGTCCCAGACACGGTGGGCCATGGCCGCAAGATGAATGCCCTGACGAATGATCTCGGCCTCGCTGATGCCGCGCCGCTTGGCGGCCTCCTTGATGATGGCGAGGTCTTCCGGATCCACGTAGACGTTGGTCCGCTTCATCGGCATGGGCCAAACATAATGTCGGCGCTTTTCGCCTGCGGACTGCCTCGGTGAACTGACTCGAAGAGAGCGTGCAGGACAGCCGGATGTGACGTTCGAAGGCCCCGCTGTCGTGAACCGCGGTCCCGCCGGTGCGCTGGTGGTGAAACAGCGATACCGGTGCCGCGGTTCGGGCCGGGCCGACTCGTAGGGAGCCGTGCCCGGCTCAGCGTGGCCGCCCTCACGTCGGTGGTCGATCCGCTGCCGGGTCAGGTCCCGGGTTCATGGCGTGACGATGGCGAAGTCCGGGTCCGGGGTGTCCAGGTAGCCCAGCAGTTCGTTCAGCCGCCCTGCGTCGCCGGTGATCTCGACGCTGTCCTTGGCCGCCAGATCGGCCGGGTTGAGGGCGCCCAGCAGCAGGTGGCGCAGGTCGGCTTCGGTCAGGGTGATCTCGACGTGCGGCGGTACGGCGGCCGGACCGGCGCCGGTGACGTGGGTCAGGACGCCGTTGCGCAGCCGCACGGTCACCGTCTCGCCCTGGTCGATGTGCCAGCGCACGATGATGTCCGCGTCCCAGCTGCGCGGCCCGTCCACGCGGATGGCGAGCGCGTCGAAGAGCTGTTCCAGGGTCAGGGCCGCCAGCACGTCGGGCGCGCCCGCGGCGGCGGGCGTGCCGAGGGGGCCGTGACGCAGTTCGTAGGCGCCGGTGAGGTAGAAGTTGCGCCAGGTGCCGTTCTCGCTGCCGTAGCCGAGCTGTTCGAAAGCATCGGCCTGCAGCCGGCGGGCTTCTGCGTTGTCCGGGTCGGCGAAGACGACGTGGCCGAGAACCTGGGCCACCCAGCGGTAGTCGCCGTCGGCGTAGGACTGCCGGGCCCGGCGCAGCACCTCGGCGGCGCCGCCCATGAACTGCACGTACCGGGTGGCGGACTCCACCGGCGGGTGCTCCCACAAGTGGGCGGGGTTGCCGTCGAACCAGCCGAGATAACGCTGGTAGATGGCTTTGGTGTTGTGGCTGACGGAGCCGTAGTAGCCGTGGGTGTGCCAGGCCCGCTCCAAAGCGGGCGGCACCTGCATGCGTTCGGCGATCTCCGGCCCGGTCAGGCCCTGGTTGAGCAGGCGCAGACTCTGGTCGTGGAGGTAGGCGTACAGGTCCCGCTGCTGGGAGAGGAACTTCACCACGCGCTCGCGGCCCCACACGGGCCAGTGGTGGGAGGCGAAGGCGACGTCGGATGAGGCGGCGAAGAGGTCGACGGCCTCGGTCAGATAGCGGGCCCACACGCGCGGGTCGCGGACCTGCGCGCCGCGCAGGGTGAGCAGATTGTGCAGGTTGTGGGTGGCGTTCTCCGCCATGCACAGCGCGCGGTGGTCGGGGAAGTGGATGTTCAGCTCGGCCGGGGCCTCGGTGCCGGGGGTGAGCTGGAAGACCATGCGGATGCCGTCGACCGTCTCGCTCTGCCCGGTGCGGGTGATGTCCACCGTGGGCGGGATCAGGGTGACCGCGCCGGTCGACGTGGTCTGTCCCAGGCCGGCGCCGACCTGCCCGCGTTCGCCCTTGGGCAGGGCGGCGCCGTACATGTAGGCGGCGCGCCGGCTCATCGCCGTGCCCGCGTAGACGTTCTCGCTGACGGCGTGCTCAAGAAATCCCTGGGGCGCGTACACCGGGACGCCGCCCGTCACGTCCTCGTCGGTGACGACGCCGCGCACGCCCCCGAAGTGGTCGACGTGGCTGTGGGTGTAGAGCACGCCGGTGACCTGGCGTTCCCCGCGGTGGGCCCGGTACAGGGCCAGGGCGGCGGCAGCGGTCTCGGCGCACAGCAGCGGATCGATGACGAACACGCCGCGTTCGCCCTCCACCAGGGTCATGTTCGACAGATCGAAGCCGCGTACCTGGTAGATGCCCTCGGTGACCTCGAACAGGCCGTGCTCGCGGCAGAGCCGGCTCTGCCGCCACAGGCTGGGGTTGGCGGTGTCGGGGCAGTCCTGGGCGAGGAAGCCGTAGGCCTCCAGATCCCATACCGGGCGCCCCTGGGCGTCGCGGATGAGGCGTTGCGCCGCCGTCCCGATGAAGCCGCGCCGCGCATCCTTGAAGTCCTGCTCGTCGTCGAAGGCGAACCTGTCGCGCACCGCCCGGTTGGCCGCCGCGATGTCCGGTTGCGCGGGCCCTGCCTCGGAAACCTCAGGCATGCTGCTCTCCCTCGCTGACGACGCGGCCGGCCAGTGCCACTCTCGCCCGGGACGCGCACCAGCACGATCCGGCGTACGCCGTCCGGCCGATGGCCGCCCGGGCTCGGTGTGCGGGCCGGGAAAGGCCTGTCCGGCCCGGTCGAGGGCGGCCGTCCTTCGCCAGCGGGAACAGGGGCGAGCCAGCGGCCCCTGAGGGCAACGCCGTGTCCGCCCCTGCTCGTGTCGTGCGCGGTCAGTGCGCGGCGGGGGTGCCGAACCAGCGGGTGAGGGCGGTGTGCAGGCCGTCGGTGGTGCCGGGGCCGGTCCAGGCGACATGGCCGTCGGGGCGGAGAAGGACGGCCTCGGCGCCGGAGAAGACGGTCTCGCCATCGGCCGGGAAGGCGGTGACGGTGTCGACGCGGCCGGTCCAGGCGGCCGCAGCCTGGCGCAGGCGGGCGTCGTCGGTGAGGTCGAGCAGGACGCCGTGGCCGGCGTGCAGCAGCCGGAAGGTGTCGGTGGCGCCCTCGGGGCCGTTCAGTGCGGTCTTGGGCAGGCGGCGCCCCAGCAGCGGATGCGCTTCCTGCCCCGTTTCCGTGCCGTCGGTGAGGTCGTAGCGGATGTCGAGGTGGGAGACGATGCCGGCCAGGTGGCGGCGCACCACGTCATGGCCGGTGAGTTCGGTGAGGATGCTGCGCAGCGGTTCGGCCTTCTCGCCGCCGAGGAAGACCAGGCCCTGGGCGCGGGTGTTCATCAGCAGGCGGCGGCCCACCGGGTGGCGCTCGCCGTGGTAGGTGTCCAGCAGTGCCGCATCGGCGCGGCCGGTGGCGACGGTGGCGAGTTTGAAGCCGAGGTTGGCGGCGTCCTGCACGCCGGTGCTCAGTCCCTGGCCGCCGGCGGGCAGGTGGATGTGGGCGGCGTCCCCGGCCAGCAGGACCCGGCCGCGCCGGTACTGGGCGGCCTGGCGGGTGGCGTCGCTGAAGAAGCTGACCCATTCGGCGCCGCCGCCGCTGATGTCCTCACCCGTGATGTGCTCCCAGGCCTTGGCGACCTCGGCGAAGGTGACGGTGTCCTCGGCGCTGCGGGCGGCGGCGCCGTGCGGGCAGACGATGATGCGGTGCACGCCCTCTTTGAGGGGGGCGGCCATCACCATGCCGTTGGGGAGGGTCTCGCCGAGGTAGCGGGGCTTGAGGTCGACGCCGGTGATGTCGGCGAGGAACATCGCGCGGGTGGCCTCGGTGCCGGGGAAGTCGATGCCGGCGAGCTTGCGCACGGTGCTCTTGCCGCCGTCCGCGCCCACCAGGTAGCGGGCGCGCATGCGGCGTACGCCGTCGGGGGTGACGACGGTGATCTCGGCGTGGTCGCCGTGAAGGAAGTGCTCGTCGAGGGCGAGGACCTCGTGTGCGTGGCGGATGTCGGCGCCGAGATCGGCCGCCCAGCCGGCCAGGACCGCCTCGGTCTGGCTCTGCGGGATGCCGCGGGCGCCGAAGTGGGCGCCCTCAAGGGCGGTGAAGTCGAACTGGACGCCGCCGAAGTGGCCGACGTCGCTGACGGCCAGGCTCTCGCCCTGCCCGAAGCGGGGCAGGATGCCGCGCTGGTCGAAGACCTCCATGGCGCGGGCGGTGAAGCCCAGCCCGCGGGACTGGCCGGTGGGCTCGGCCAGCTTGTCGAGCACGATCACCTCGGCCCCGCCCAGGCGGAGTTCACCCGCGAGCATCAGTCCGGTCGGGCCTGCGCCGACGACGATGACGTCGGCGTCCATCGTGATGTCCTGCATGGCGTGGGATCCCTCTCAGTCATCAAAAGGCGTGCTCGGTGAGGCGGGGGGGTGGGTGGAGGCAAGACGGCCCGCGGGGGCCGCGTTCTACGGGGATCCGAACCAGCGCTGGACGGCCTCGGCGAGCCCGGCGCCGTCTTCTGCGCCCGCCCAGGCGACGTAGCCGTCGGGGCGGACCAGGACAGTGCCGGCCTGCAGGGGGTTGCCGGGCTCGGCCTGGGCGGTGAGGGTGTCGATGCGGTCGGCGTAGGCGGCGTTCAGGCGCGGCGGCGGCCCGTCCAGGGCGAGCAGCAGTCCGCGCCCGGAGCGCAGCAGGTCGGCCGTGGTGCAGCGGGCCGCGCCGGTGCGCAGGACGGTGTGCGGCAGGCGCATCCCGCGCAGCGGGTGCTGGGGGCCGCCGACGTCGTAGCGGATGTCCAGGCCGCTGATCATGGCGGCCAGGTGGGTGCGGACGCTGTCGTGCGTGATGAGTTCGGTCAGGACGGTGCGCAGCGGCTCGATCTCGGGGCCGCCCAGGAGCAGCAGGGCCTGGGCGGCGATGTTGCCCAGGACGGCGGCGCCGACCTGGGCGCGTTCGGTGTGGTAGCTGTCGAGCAGGCCGGCGGGGGCGGTGCGGTCGATGGTGGCGGCGAGTTTCCAGCCGAGGTTGTAGGCGTCCTGCAGGCCGAGGTTGAGGGCCTGGCCGCCGATGGGCAGCTGGCGGTGGGCGGCGTCCCCGGCGAACAGGATCCGGCCGTGCCGGTAGCGGGCCAGGATCCGGTTTTCGTCGTCGAAGCGGTTGACCCACAGCGGGGTGCCGGCGGTGATGTCCTCGCCGGTCACCTGCTTCCAGGCGGCGGCGACCTCGTCGTAGTGCGGCTCGCCGGCGTGTTCGCGGGGCGCGGTGCCGAAGGCGTGGACCATCACCCGGGTGATGCCGGCCAGGTTGCGGGCGGCGACGGCGAACCCGCCCGGGAGGCGTTCGAAGCGCCGGTTGGGGATGTCCAGGCCTTCGACGTCGGCGCGCAGCAGTTCCCTCTCGGCGCTCGTGCCGGGGAAGTCGGCCCGGGTCAGGGTGCGCACGGTGGAGTCCTGGCCGTCGCAGGCCACCAGGTAGTCGGCGCGCAGGGTGAGGGGGGTGCCGTGGCGGGAGGTGGCGGCGGCTTCGACGTGGGTGGTGCGGTCGGCGACGGCGTGCAGGGTGTGCCCGCAGCGCAGGTCGGCGCCCAGGCCGAGGGCCCATTCCTCCAGGACGGCCTCGGTCTTGGTCTGCTCGACCTTCCACTGGCCGGGGTAGGGGCCGGGCAGGGTCAGGTCCAGGGGGATGCCGCCGAAGTGGCCACGCGGCTCGCACGGGGGACGGCCGAGGTCGGCGAGCAGGCCGCGGCTGTCGAGGACTTCCATGGTGCGGGCGTGCAGGGTGGAGGCGCGGGAGGCGGTGGCGGGGCCGTGGCGGCGCTCGATCAGGGTCACCCGGATGCCGCGCAGGGCCAGTTCACCGGCCAGCAGCAGGCCGACGGGGCCCGCGCCGACGACGATCACCTGGGTGTCGAGCCTCACGCCGGGCCCGGCGTGCGGCGGGCGCTGGTCCGGGTGCGGGGCGGCCATGTCAGCGCTTCCGCTCCGCGTACGCCTTGGCGTGGCCGAGGGTGGCGAGGCTGTTGGTGCTCAGCGCGCTGTGCACGTAGGCGCGGGCGTCGGCGACGGTGGCGTCGGGGCCGAGGATACGGGTGATGTTGTCGGTGTTGAGGGTGACGGTGTGCTGGGAGCTGGCGGTGGCGCCGTCGTCGGTGTCCTGGAACGTCCACATGCCGGTGTGCAGGGTCATCAGCGCCGGCAGGGTGACCTGCTTGTAGGCGATGCGGTGCTCGCCCAGGACGACCCGGTAGGACTTGGTGGTGTGGGTGGAGCCGTCCTTGGCGCGGGTGTCCATCTCCAGCTCCTGCAGGCCGGGGGTGTCCTCGGTGAAGCGGACGCGGGCCACGTGCGGGAGCCGCTCGGGCCAGCGTGCGGCCTCGTTGACGAAGGCGAAGGCGTCCTTGGCCGGGCCGTCGATGGCGACGGTGTCGGTGAAGGAGAAGGTCAGCTGCTGGGTGTCGGCGGCGTGGGCGCGTTCGACGTTGTCCTTCAGCGCGGCCAGTTCGCTGCGGCTGTTTTTGTCCACGGCCCGTTCGATCCACAGCAGGTCGTGCGGGTCGTCGCCGACGGCCCGGTAGTCGTGCAGCAGCCGCACCCGGCAGGTGTCCGGGGTGAGGGGTTCCACGATCCAGGTGCCGCCCATGGCGGCGACCGGCGGCGCGGTCACCTCCTGGCGGAAGGTGATGCGCAGCGCGGCATCGTCGAGGGTGCGGCGCGAGGTCCAGGTCTTGGGCTCGTTGTTGGCGGTGGCCCAGATACGGATGCGTTCCTGGCCGCTGCCGGTTTCCTCCCGGTCGACGTAGAGGGTGGGCGGGAAGATCCGCGGCCAGTGGGTGACCTCGGCCAGGAGGCGGTAGACGGCGGCGGCGGGCGCGCTGATGGTGATCTCGTGCTCGACCTCACGAGTCGTCATGACGGCTTCTCCTCGGTGGTGCCGGCGGTGCCGGCGGTGCGGAAGGACACCACGGCAGGACAGGGGCAGGACAGGGCAGGGCAGGGCAGGCGTGGGGTGGGGTGGGGCCCGGTGGGGGCCGGTGGGGGTGGGGGGTGGCACGGGGGTGTTGGCCGGGTGCGGGGGGTCAGAAGTTGCCGAGGCCGCCGCAGACGTTGAGGGCCTGGGAGGTGATGGAGGCGGCGGTGTCGGAGGCCAGGTAGCCGACCAGGCCGGCGACCTCCTGGGGGGTGGAGTAGCGGCCCAGGGGGATCTTGGACTGGAACTTGGTGAGGATCTCCTCCTCGGTGGTGTCGTAGGCGGCCGCGTAGCCCTGGCGCACCCGCTGGGCCATCGGTGTCTCGACGTAGCCGGGGCAGACGGCGTTGACGGTGATGCCGGTGGGGGCCAGCTCGTTGCCGAGCGCCTTGGTGAAGCCGACGACGCCGTGCTTGGAGGCGGAGTAGGGGGCGCCCAGGACGACGCCCTGCTTGCCGGCGGTGGAGGCGATGTTGATGATCCGGCCGCGGTCCTTGGTGCGCATGCCGCCTGCGGTGAGCACCTCGCGGGTCATGCGGAAGACGCTGGTGAGGTTGGTGTCGATGACGTCGTCCCACAGCTCGTCGCTGAGCTCGGCGGTGGGGCCGCCGCCGGAGCGCCCGGCGTTGTTGACCAGGACGTCGACGGTGCCGAACGCGGCGACGGCGGCGCGCACGAAGTCCTTGACGGAGTCGGCGTCACGGACGTCGAGCCGGTGGCCGTCGGCGTCCAGGCCGTCCTCGCGCAGCGCCTTGGCGGTGGCTGCGACGCTCTCGGCGTCGCGGGCGCCGATGAAGACCCGGTGGCCCTGGCGGCCCAGCAGGCGGGCGACCTCCAGGCCGATGCCGCTGGTCGCCCCGGTGACGAGGGCGACCCTGGCGGTGGTGTCGGACATGAGTTGTGCCCCCTCTTTCAGGCGGCCCGGGCGCCGGCCGGGGCCAGCTGGGCGTTGACGGCGTCGATCAGGTCACGCGGCGTGAGCTCTTCGCTGAGGTCGTCGTCGTCCAGGACGATGCCGTACTCGCGCTCGATGCGGCCGCCGGTCTCCAGCAGGGCGATGGACTCATACCCCAGGACCTCGAAGGAGGTGTCCTGGATGTCGGCGGCGAGGTCGACACTCTCGTCGGCGCCCGCGGCCTCCAGCAGGATCCGCCGCAGGTCGTCGAGGGTGAACTGGATGCTGGCCATGGGGTCTTCCTTCGGTCTCGGGGCCGGCGGCCCCGGCTGGTCTCCTGTCGTGGGCCGCGGGTGCGGCCGCCCGGCGGGGCGCCGGTTCAGGCGGGCGCCTGCCACCGGTAGAAACGCTGTGCCATGGCATCGGCCGGGGACCGCCAGGTCGCGGGGTCGTAGGGGTCGATGAACGGCTTGAGGTCGTCGCTGATCCGCACGAAGCGCGGGTCGTCCTTGGCGCCCTGGATCAGCTCGCCGCCGTTGTCGGTGTCGAAGTCCTGCAGGTGGAAGTACAGGCCGTTGAAGGCGAACAGCTGGCGCCGCCGGGTGCCCATGCGGTGCGGCATGTCGGTGGCGTCGAACTCGGCGAACAGCCGGGCGACATCCGTGCTCGCACCGGGCGCCATACGGGCCACGATCAGCGTGCTGTGCATCAGTTCTCGCTCCTTGGCAAACAGTGCGGTGGACCGCCGGCGGGCTGATCCACACCGGCCGGCCCGCCGCTTCGGGGGGCCGGCCGAGCGGGGGGCGGGCGGGGGTTACTGGCCCGCGGCGCGGGTGTGCACCACGCGGTAGGTGTTGGCGTCGCGCTCGACGCTCAGCTCGGCGATGCGCTCGTCGTTGGCGCGGCGGGCCTCGGGCTTGCGCGCGTGCGGCAGGTCACGGAAGGCGTCGTAGCTGTCCTTGCTGTCCCACTGCGAGTACACGACGGCGAAGGCGCCCTCGACGAACATGGCGCGCAGGCCCTTGAAGACGCAGTGCGAGCGGTAGCCGGGAACCTCCACCAGCCAGCTCTGGCCCTCGCCCAGGAGCTTGATCAGATCGGCCTGGTTCTCCTCGCCGACCCGGTACACCTCGATGGCGGTGTAGTCGTCGCGGTCCGGGGAGACCTCGATCCGCCCGCCGAGGGAGGGGTGGGTCTGGGTGAAGACGATCTCGTTCTGCAGCAGCCGGATCGCCGTGGTGATCTCACGGAAGACGGGCAGCGTGCGGTGCTTGAACTCCTCGCCCGAGTAGCGCTTTTGCAGATCCTCGCCGCTGCGCCACTGGATCAGGTTGGCGGTGCCGGGGCTGTCCTGCCCGGCGTGCACGGTGGAGGAGATCCATCCCTCGTAGGCCGCCGCGTCGACGATCTTGCCCATCTCGGTGAGCAGCTGGTCCTGGTGGGCGGGGGTGTCGGTGGTGAACAGGTTGAGGACGGTCAGGTAGTTGTCCTCGGTGGAGATGATCGGCATGGTCTTCTTCGCTTCCTTCAAAAGGGTCAGGGGGCCTGCGGCGGTGGACCCAGGCGCCCCGGTTTAGTGGGCGGGGCCGAACCAGCGGGTCAGCGCGCGGGTCAGCGGCATGCCGCTGGCCCGCGTGCCGGGGCCGTCACCGGCGGCGCCGACCCAGGCGACGTAGCCGTCGGGGCGGACCAGGACGGCGCCCACACGGCCCTCGCCGGTGCTGTCGCCGGTGTTGTCGCTGTCGTTGTCGCTGTCGTTGTCGTTGTCGTTGTCGTTGTCGTTGTCGTGCTGGACGGTGACGGTGTCGACCCGGTCGGACCAGTCCTGGGCCGCGGCGCGCAAGTCCGGGCTGCCGGCCAGGTCGAGCAGCAGACCGCGGCCGGGGGCCAGCAGGCCAAGGACGCTCTGCTTGACGCCGTCGCGGGTGACCTGGTGGTCGGGAAGGCGGCGGCCGAGCAGCCGATGGCCCTCGCCGCCGACGTCGTGGCGGATGTCGAGCCCGGTGACCATGCCCACCAGGTGGCGCTGCACCTCCTCGTGGCGCACCAGCTCGCCGAACACCTGGCGCAGCGGGTCGACTTCGGCGCCGCCGAGGTAGAGGGTGCGCTGGGCGAGGGTGTTGGCCAGGATGCGGGCGCCGACCGGGTGCCGCTCGGCGTGGTAGGTGTCCAGCAGCTGCTCGCCGGTGTGGCCCTTGAGGGTGAGGGCGAGTTTCCAGCCGAGGTTGACGGCGTCCTGGATGCCGGCGCTCATGCCCTGGGCGCCGATCGGCAGGTGGATGTGGGCGGCGTCGCCGGCGACGAAGACGCGGCCGCTGCGGTACCGGGCGGCCTGGCGGCTGACGTCGGTGGTGGAGGACACCCACAGCGGTGTGGCGGCGCTGATGTCCTCGCCCGACAGCCGCCCGAAGGCCTCGGCGACCTCGGCGAAGGTGATCGGGCCGGGGGTGGTGCGCAGCGGCTGGGCGCGGTCGTAGTAGATGACGCGGGAGCGGTCCGGGCCCAGCGGCAGCACCATGACCATGCCGCCGGGCACCGGCTCCCCGCTGAAGCGCGGGCGCAGCTGGACGCCGGCGATGTCGGCGAAGCGCAGCTCGACGGTGGGCGCGGTGCCGGGAAAGTCGATGCCGGCGGCGGTGCGCACCACGCTGCGGGCGCCGTCGCAGCCCACCACGTAGCGGGCGGTGAGCACGCCGGCGGCGTCCCCGCCGGCGGTGTGGACGGTGACGGCGTTCTCGTCCTGGGTGAGGCCGGTGACCTCGATGCCCCGGCGCACGGTGACGCCGCGTTCGGCGATCCAGCCGGCGAGCATGGCCTCGGTCCGGGCCTGGGGGATGCCGCGGGCGCCGTAGGAACCGCCCTCGACGACGCGGTAGTCCAGCGGCACACCGCCGAAATGCCCGAAGGGAATGACATCGACGTCACCGAGCCGGGAAATCAGCCCGCGCTGCGCGAATTCCTCGATCGTGCGCGCGGAAAAGCCGAGAGCACGGGATTCCCTGATGGGCTCGGCCAGCCGGTCGAGGACCAGGACCGAGACTCCATTGAGACTCAACTCGCCTGCGAGCATGAGTCCGGTGGGACCTGCTCCGACTACGATCACATCCGCGTCAAAGGTATTCATCCGCCCTCTCCCGACTGGTATTCGACGAGTATTGCCGGGCCACGGAAGAACGGTAAAGACAATGCGGTACAACCTTTATGCAATCCGTTACAGAACTCTGCCGGCAATGTCAGATCTTTGGCAGGAACCTGGTTCGGCGGGCCCGGCGGGCACCATGCTCGGGCGGTGACTTCCAACCATCTCGCCGCCCCGGGCGCGGCCGCCGGCCTTGCGGAGGCCGCCGTGGTCGGGGACCTGCTGGGCCGTTACCTGATCGGCCTCGACGACGGGGAACTCGACGACGCCTGGGCCAGGAGCCTGTTCACCGAGGACGCGGTCGTCACCTTCCCCATGAGCGCCCACACCGGGCGCGCCGGGCTCGCCGCCTGGCACCGGGCCTCGCTGGCGGCCTTCGCCCGCACCCAGCACCTGGGCTCCCCGCCGGTGGTCGACCTCGACGGCGAGCGTGCCGTCTTCCGCGCCCAGGTGCTGACCACCCACGTCCACCGCCCGGGCGGGCAGGGGCCGGGCGGGCAGGGGCCGGGCGGGCAGGGGCCGGCGCTGTTCCGCGCGGGCACCCTCGCCCGCGGCCGGGCCCGCAGAACCCCGGCCGGGTGGCGGATGAGCGAGCTGTCCTTCCGGGTGCTGTTCACCGAGGGCGAGCCCCCGCGGCGGACCTGAAGCCGGCCGGAGGCGACATCTGCGGCGGCACCCCGGCCGCCCGGGTGCCGGGATGCCGCGGGGTGCAGCCGGGCCCGACGCCCGGCCACCCTGCGGGCACTTGAACAAGCCCAGCCGTAATAGGTGCGCCTATCCATGCAAGGGTGCGCGGTGGACAAACCCGCCGAGATGCTCGACCGCGACTTCGCGTGGACCGAGTTGCCCCGCTTCGCCTCCCAGCCCACGCGCCGCCCTCGGCGTGGTCCGGGCGCCGCCGGCAGAGCAAGACCTTCCTCCTGGACGCCGTCACCCGGGCAAGCGGCGGCTTCCTGCTCACCGCCACCGAGACCACCGAAGCCGACGCGCTGCGCCAGTTCGGCGAAGCCCTCGCCCGCCACCGCGACCAGCCCACCCCGTTCCGCTTCGCTCAGGGTGGGCCACCGCGCCTGCCTGGGGGTTCGCCGCCGTGCTCTGGGCCCTCACCGCTGCGCGGCGGGTGGTCCGACCGGGGGTGTGCCGGGCCGGGCCCCGTGGGGCGGTGGGATCGGGCCGCACGGTGGCGCACCCGCGGGCCCGCACCGCACCACCGGGGCCCGACCTGCCGGGCCCCGGGTTTGCGGGGCGGGGCTCAGATGTCCACGGCCGGGGGGCCGTCGGGTGGGGGTGGGGTCATCGCGGTGAGCAGGCGGCGGTCCAGCATGGTGCCCACCGAGGTGTCCCCGGCCGGGTCGAGGCCGGCGTCGTGGCAGGCGGCGCTGATGAGGTAGCGGCCCAGGACCGGGTAGGTGGCGAACGCCCATTCCTCGCCCTGGGCGGCGGTGCCGTCGGGGGTGCGCAGGCCGCCGGGGGTGAGGCCGAAGCCGAACTCGGTGAAGGGCAGCCGCATGCCCTGGCCGAGGGCTTTGGTGTAGGCCTCCTTCAGGGTCCACAGGCGCAGCAGGCAGGCCGTGCGCTGCTCGGCGGGCAGCGTGTCGAGTTCCGCGGCCTCGGTGGGGGTGCACATCTGGCGGCGCATCAGGTCGGCATCGAAGCGGCGGTCGGCGCGTTCGGCGTCCAGGCCCATCCGGCCGGTGCGGCTGATGCCCACGGCCATCAGCTCACCGGTGTGGGTCAGGCCCACCTCGACCTGGTCCAGGCCGCGCAGGTAGGGGCGGCCGCCGAGCCGGTAGGCGATGTCGATGTCCTCGGCGGCGATGCCGAGCGCGGCCGCCGCGGTGTACTTGATCAGCAGCCGGGAGGCGGCGAAGCGGCAGCGCACCGCGGGATCGGGGGTGCGCTCGTAGCGGCTAAGGTCGCGGCCGAGCAGCGGCCGCAGGCGGGGGGTGGTCAGCACGGCGGGCAGCCACTCGGTCCACGTCGCGTACGCCATCGTGGCGCCGCGGTCCAGGAGGTTCTCCCTGACCTTGAGCCAGGAGCTGTCGGGGCGCGGGATGTGCACGGGCGGGGCGACCGCGGCGCCGCGCGCGGTGGCGACGGCGCCCAGGGCGCCCAGGGTGTGCAGGGTGTGCAGGACGCCGGCACTGTCGCGGGCGTCGATGTCGTCCGTGGCGTGGTCCCCGCGCAGGGGTGGGGGCTCACCGGGGTGCACGGCGTTCGTCTCCTTGTCCGGTCCTGCCAGTCCTGCCGGTCCTGGCGTTCCTGCCGGTCCTGGCGTTCCTGCCGGTCCTGGCGTTCCTGCCGGTCCTGCCGGTCCTGCCGGTCCTGGCGTTCCTGCCGGTCCTGGCGTTCCTGCCGGCCCGCCGGGCTCCGGGCGGGCGGGCTCCGGGCGGGCGGGGGGTGTCCCGGGCCGGGCAGAATCGTTTCTTTCGCGGGGGTGGGTCATGCGAGCCGCATGGCGTACAGGTCGAAGCTGCGTCCGCGCCGGTAGCGGTCCACGAGGGCGGCGGCCAGGTCGTGGGCGACGCCGTCGGGCACGTCGGGCACCTCCAGGCCGAGGCGGCGGCCGAAGCGGGTCAGGGCCAGCAGTGCCCAGTCGGGTTCCGCGAGCAGGGCGCCCTCGGGGCTGCTCGGGGCGGCGTTCTCGCAGACGGCGAGGCAGGCCGCGGCGGCCAGCAGCAGGCAGTAGCGGTCGATGAGGACGTACGCGGCCGGTGAGGGCGCTGTGCTGTGCGGGCGGTGGGTGAGGGTGGCACACCGCTCGGCGAGGTGGTGCACCTCGGCGGCGAACGCGCCGGCCAGGTCGGCCAGCGCCGCCCACCGCGGGCCGCGGGCGCGTCGGCCGTCGAGCCGGGCGGCGGCGCCCAGCAGGGCGGCGAGCAGCCCGTCGCAGCCGTCCTGCGGGTCGCGGGGTTCGGCGACAAGGCGCCTGAAGTCGAACACCGCCTGCGGTGGCCGTGGGGCGCCGGGGGTGAACAGGGCGGCGGGGGCCTCGTGCCAGGGCGCGCCCCGGCGCACGGCGTGGGCCAGGGTGCGCAGGTGGGGCACGAGCACGGCCTGGATGTCGGCGGTCCCGGCGTGTCCGAGGCCGGCCACCGGCAGGTCGCGTACGAGTTTTTGGAAGCCGCCGTAGGCGGGGCCGCGGTCGTAGCCGCGGGCGCCGAGCACCGCGGCGAGTTCGTCGAGGTCCTCGTGCAGCAGCGCGGAGACGGCGTACTTGACCCCGGCGGAGGGAATGAGGGCGTACTCGGGGGCCACATCGAGCAGGCGCAGCCCGGCGACGGCGAGACTGTCGCAGGCCAGCAGGTCGGCGAAGACACCGGCCAGGACCCGGCCGCGGCGCCCGCCCAGCACCAGCCCGCGGCGCGACTCGCCCAGCGCCCGCACGGCGTAGCGCAGTGCGCTGTCCATCCCTGCGACCAGGGCGCCGCCGGAGACCAGGGCCCGGCTGACCTGGAAGGTACGCAGGGACAGGTGGATGCCCTCCCCCAGGCGGCCGACGAGGGCGCCGGCGGGCACCGGGCACTGCTTCAGGTCCAGTCCGGCGTAGTGGGCGCCGCGCATGCCGTGGGTGCGCACCCGCGGCAGCCGGTGCACGGCGTGGGCGGGCAGGCGGTCGGCCTGCAGCAGGAACACCGAGTGGCTGTCGGGGCCCTCCCCGTCGGCGGTGCGCACGTAGGCGGTGAAGGCATCGGCGCGGTCGGCGTTGATGACGACGTCCTTGCGGCCGTCCACCACGAAGGCGCCGCCCGGCGCGGGCCGGGCGCTGTACTCGCCGCGCAGGATCGCGTTGGCGTGCACGAACTCGCGGTGCAGGATGGTGATGCGGCCGCCGTGCAGCAGGCGCCGGGCGGTGTCGGTGCACTGGCGCTCATCGCCGGCCGCCCACACCACGGACGCGGCGAACAGGGCGGTCACCCCGGCGCCGAAACCGAGCGCCACGTCCCGGCGGAAGACCGGCCGCAGCACCTGCGCCAGATCCTCCACCCCGCTCAGGCGGCCGCCCAGCGCGTGGGGCACGAACTCCGCGCCCAGGCCGAAACGGTCCAGGAGTTCCTCGGTGGCCGCAGGCGCCCGGCGCTGTTCGTCGGCGGCCAGCAGCGCCCGCTGGCCGTGCGGGTTGTCCTCGGCGAAGGGATCGCCGAGCAGATCCTCGACGTACTGGGCGCGTGCGGCACCCTCCCCGCGCACCCGCAGGCGAGCAGCGGCGGCGGCCGGGCGGGGCGCGGCCTTGGGCGCGACGGCGCCCGCGGTCAGGTGGTCGTTCACGTGGGACCTCCAACTCCGGCCCGTGCGGCCCGCCCGAGGGGCGGAAACCGTGGGGCGCGATGAGCACGGTGGCGGCGCGGTGACGGCGGCGGCCGGGCGGCGGC
>NZ_JAMGBF010000107.1 GCF_023516615.1 Streptomyces panaciradicis | reverse complement strand
GGGCTGCGCGGGAGGCTGCGCCTGGGGTACGCCGAAACCGCCGGAGGTGTCCTGGCCGGGCTGGGGTGCGGCGGCCGCCGGCTGCTGCGGGTAGCCGTAACCGCCGGGCGCCGCCGGTGCGGTGCCCGGAGTGCCCTGCTGCGGGTAGCCGTATCCGTCCGGGGCCGCGCCCTGCGCCGGTGCGGGCGGCGTCGGGGCGGGAGCCTGCGGAGCGGCGGGGGCCTGGGGCGCGGTGCCCGGAGGTCCTGTGGGCGATCCGATGGGCGGACCGGTCGGCGGTGGTGGTGAGTTCTGGCCGGAGTCCTGTCCGGCGCCCGTGCCACCCGTGCTCTGTGCGTACCAGGCGGGAGGCGTGTAGACGATTTCGAACTCGCCGGTCAGATCAACCTCGTGATCGTCCCCGTCCGAGGAAGGGCTCCCGCCGTTGTACTCGGACCGATCCCTGTTCACTGCTTGCCTCCTGGTCAGCCACTGCTGCTGAGCTGGTCGTCGTCGCGGCCGGGCGGACCGAGTGGCGAGTCCCACGCGACTGCAATCGTCACCGCACCACCAGAAGCCTAATCACTCGCTTGGCGGGACGGAAAAGCCCCCATGGGCCCGGACGGCCGAGCCTCCCGGGCCCGGACGGCCGAGCCTCCCGGGCCCGGACGGCCCCGGACGGCGACGTTCCGCGCGCAGGGGCGGACGAGCCGCGCGGGCGCGGACGGAAGGTCCTGGCGAACCGTTCCCGGGGGCCGTACGAAATGCCCCGTGGGCGCGGCTTGTTCGGGCTCCGCCCCCGCGCCCACGGACGACGACACGTCAGTCCATACGGCGGGCCACGCCGAGCAGCCCCGTCTCCGCGTCGGTGGGTTCGGTCATGACGAACTTCTGATGCTTGCGAGTGCACCACATGGCGACGCCGTCGTGAAGGGTCGGCAGGTGCTGGAGTTGCTCCTCGGGAATGCCCAACGTGTCGCGCACCACCTCCGTCTCGAACGGCGAGATGCGCTGAACACCGACGAGATGGGCCTGGGCCAGCCAGCGCGGCGCGTGCTCGCTGACGAACGGCAGCACCGTCACGACGGCCTGCCACGGCACGGAGGTCACCCGCCCCCGCGGCGGGCGAATGCCGCAGTCCCGGATCAACACCACCGGACTGGACACCGACGGCCCCTGCGCGGGCACCCGGCCCACCGGATACACCGTCACGCACTGCTGGCCGCCGCCCGCCGCCTGCGCCAACTGCTGCCAGGCCTGCGGACGTCCGGTCTCGACGCCCACCCGCGCGCCCGTCGCCGCGGCGCGCAGGGCCAGCACCTGGGCGAGCCAGAGACCGCCGACGAGGACGACGTCGAAGGGGGTCGGCCGGGACAGGCCGAGCACGGCCGGCTGCCCTTCCGCGTCGCTGCCGATGAGCACACCGTCGTCACCGATCGGCATGCTGATCGCCGCGAGCTCCTCGACGGTGACGACATGACGGTTGCGGCGCGGGCCGCGCAGCCCGAACCCCGGGCTGGCGATGCGCCGTTGCTGCGCCTGCGGCTCCGGCTGCCGGATGATCGGGATCATGCCGGTGTCGGTGGGCGAGGCGACGTGGGCGGGTGTGCGGGCGGGGGTGCGGCCCTGCTGTCCCTGGGTCATGGCCGGAGTGGGCTGGGACATCAGTAGGTACCTCCGAGCGGCAGAGTCGCGAGGGCCCCGGGCACCTGCTCCCGGTCGAGACGGACCAGGCCGACCTTCGCGGCGCTCGCGGCCCGCTCCAACTCCCGTCCCACCTGACCGAGTTCGTCGTCGCCGCGGGCGGTCACCCGAATGTGTCCGGCGAGCGAGACACCGCGGTTGCCGGCCTTGCTCAGGGTCATGCTGAACGTCGTGGCGAGCACCGGCAGCGAGGTGAGGCGCGTGACCAGCTCGGGCAGCGACACACCGCCGTTGCCCAACTGCGGCCAGCGGGACACCCAGTACGTGGTGTGCCAGCGGTCGTCGACCCGCCAGGTCTTCACCGCCTCGACCGTACGGCGCTGGCTCCGGCCGTCCTGGGCGGCATGCTGCTGGCTGGAGCGCGGGTTGAGGCAGCTGGACGTCGCCAGCGCCTGCATCAGCTCGGTCTCGTCGAGGATCGTCGCCTTGAAGCCGGCGCCGGCCAGCCGGCTGGAGAGCTGGTCGGCGACCCGCAGCAGCGCCTTCTGCGCCCCGGGGACACCGTCCCCGCGCGCCTGCACCGCCTCCGGGCACAGTTCCGGGTCGAGCTTGAGGGCCACCCAGGTCAGGCGCAGCGCGGGCGAACCGACCTGGGCCTGCAGGGGGCCGTACGACCGTGCGGCGAGCGACTGCTGGGGCAGGTGCGGGGCGGGCGCCGGCTGGGTGTGCTGCACGACCTGTGCGGAGGCGAGCCGGATCCCGTCGACCTCAAGGGCGTCCTGGACCAGTTTCAGCGGCAGTTGGCGGTGGGCGGCCGCGGGGCGCAGCGGTTCGTCGGCCGGCTGCACGAACAGCACGGCCGTCAGGAAGGTCCCGTCGCCGATCATGCCGATCTGGCGGTTGTCACGGGAGACGAAGGCGTACGTCCGCAGGGCGGGGTCGCACTCCACGACCGGGGCCAGCATGGCCTCCGTGCCGGGCGGCACGGGCAGCTTGGCGTCGCGGCGGCGCTGCCGCAGGGCGCGCGTGGTCTCGTACCACTCGGGCAGGGGCCGCCGGGCCCGCCGCAGGACCGCCAGGAGCAGCAGCAGGACGGCCACGACACCGGCCGGGACCAGCAGCCAGGACACGTCGGCCGCCCATGCGGCCAGCAGGAGCGCCGCCGCGAGCTCCACCAGGATGAGCTGCTGCAGCCGTACCGGACCGAGGCCGCCCGGCCGGGGCAGCGTGCGCGGAGAGGCGGCGGCGGGCGGCGCGGCCGTCGTACGTCTGTCGCCCGGGCCCCCTTCTGGCTGCTGTGCGCGGCGTCCGCGCCGAGTGCTCGTAGCGCTGCTCATCCCCCGGGACATCCCTTTCGCGAATTCAGTGGCCGCTCACTGGGCCCACGACAACCGTGCGGGCGGCTCACGGTACCCGTTGCGCGACGGCGGGCGACACACGGGACACCGAAACCCCAGGTGGCCACCCTGTCACGAACGCGCGGCGTGCGGTGGAGCGCTGTGGTGAAGCTCTGTGAAGATGCGAGGGCCTCCGAACACCTGGTGAGCCGTCCTCGCGCGGCGCAGGGCATAGTAGGTGCCTGCGCGACCGAAGGTGCCCCCGCTGCTTCGCGTTGGCGATCGGACATCACAGACGCCGTCCAGCGAGTACGGGCACTTCGGACACGATCGAGCAGGACGAAACGGGAGAAACGGGGACCATGGCCAAGCGTCAGGACGAGCTCGCCGCCTACAACTTCGCGCGCAAGCGCACCGTCGCGGCCTTTCTCGCGCCGTCGCCGGGCGGCTCGGAGGAAGGCGCCCCGCGCCCGGTCCGCACGGTGACGCCCAGCCTGGCGCTCGGCGTCGTCCTGGTGGTCGGTTTCATCGCCTGGGGCGTGATCAAGCCGACGGCGCCCGCGGGCTGGGACAAGCCCGGTGAGTACATCATCGTCGACAGCGACTCCACGACACGTTACGTGGTGCTCCCCGACGAGACGTCGAGCGGCAAGAAGGTCCCCACGCTGCACCCCGTCCTCAACTACGCCTCCGCCAAACTGCTGTTGGACAAGGGCAAGGGCAGCGTCCTGGAGGTCTCCGGCAAGGAGATCGACAAGAGCGACATCGCGCACGGCGCCACCCTCGGCATCCCGTACGCCCCCGACCGGCTGCCCTCCGCGAGCGACGCGGAGAAGACCAAGACATGGGCGGTGTGCGAGCGCCCCGCGCAGGGCTCGGGCAGCACGGAGGACGGCAACATCGACCGCGCGGTGTTCGTCATGGACGCCGACGACGCCAAGACCCTGAACGGCACGGGCAAGGTCGGCCCCGGGCAGGCCCTGTACGTCAAGGACCCGAAGACGGACCGGGAGTACCTGGTCGACGGCAAGGGCAACCTCTTCTGGCTCGGCGGTCCCACGGTCGGCGACGCCGCCACCATGCAGCAGCTGCGCTCCGCCGTCATCGGCAGCACGGCCGAGGCACAGCCGGTGAGCCAGGAGTGGCTGCGCACCCTCAACCCGCGCGGCGTCATCGCCTTCCCGAAGGTCCCCGGCGCCGGCGGCACGACCTCGGTCAAGGGACTGCCGAGCACGGCGAGCACGGTGGGCCAGGTCCTCCGGGCGCCGGACGCGCAGGGCATGCAGTACTACGTCGTCCTCAAGGACAAGGTCGCCCTCGTCACGCCCTTCGTGGCGCAGCTGCTCATGCAGTCGCCCCGGGCCCAGAACACCAACGCCACCAAGGTCTCCTCCGGCGTGATCATCCAGGCCAACGGCGGCCCGGCGGACACCTTCTACGGCGACCAGGGCTGGCCCCAGTCCGTCCCGCGGCAGGCCAACCCCGCCACCACGGCGACGGGAGAGGCCCGCACCACCTCGTGCAGCGTCTACGACGGCACGATCGGCGCGGACAAGAAGCCGCGGCTGGCGGCCTGGGCCGGGACGGCGTACCCGAAGAAGGTCATCGCCGACTCACTGAGCGCCTACGTCTCCTCGGGCTCGGGCCTGCTGTTCCAGGAGGTCACGGGCTCGGCGAGCGGGGGCGGCGCGTGGTACCTGCTGACCGACACGGGTCTTCGCTATTCGCTGCCGTCGAACAACGACACCACCGCGAAGGGGACGTCGGCCGCGTCTGCGTCCACCTCGTCCGGGGAGCCGAGCGAGACCGACAAGGCGCGGACCCGTCTCGGCTACGAGGACGTCTCCAGGCCGGCGATCGTGCCGCAGACATGGGCGACGTTCATCCCCAAGGGGCCCACGCTGGACACGGGCGGCGCGAAGCAGGAACAGAGCCAGTGACCTGGGGGCCGAGTCATCGGCGGCCAACGGACGTATCAGAAAGCGCACTTGAGGGTAAGACGGCACATGGGTCACGAGTGCGTCGCTCAACTGTGTGAGCCGTGTAACTGATTGGTCCTGTCAGTGGCCGAGTGACAGGCTGACGATAGAGTGTTTGCAGCGCTCAACGGTGCGAAGCTTCTCCGGGCACCTGGCAGGTTTCCTGGTTTCCCGGAGCCGACAACATGAACGACGACATGGGGGAAGGTTCATCATGGCCGGCCAGTTCCGGGTAACAGAGGACGAACTCACCAAGCTCTCCGGCGACATCAACACCGCCAACGGCCAGCTGCAGGGCGAGATCCGCCGCCTGAACGGCGTCATCGAGCAGATCGCCGGCGGCTGGAAGGGCCAGGCGGCCACGTCCTACCACCAGCTGCAGGAGCGGTGGAACGCGGACGCGAAGAAGATGAGCGACATTCTCAACGACATCAAGGAAGCCGTGGACTCCACGCGGAGCAACTACTCCGCGTCGGAGGAGCAGCAGAACTCCGAGATCAGCAAGATCATGTCGGACTTCGGCTGATCGAGCGGGTCATCAGGGGCGCACGCCTCCGATCTCCCCTGCCGGATCAGACCTCACTGTCTTCCACCACATTCCTGACTCTTCCTGAAAGGGAACCGACGATGTCGATCCTCGTCAATTACGCGACGATCACCAACGCGTCCACCGACGTCCGCACCACCGCCGGCCGGATCAAGCAGCAGCTCGAGGACCTCGAGGCCTCGGTCAAGCGCGTCGCCGCCACCTGGGAGGGCGAGGCGCAGGAGGGCTACCAGCGCAAGCAGCGCGAGTGGGACCAGACCGCGCAGGACCTGCACTCCACCCTGCTGAAGATCGCCACCGCCCTGCAGAACGCGGCCGACAACTACCAGGCCACCGAGAAGAGCAACGCCGCGACCTGGGGCTGAGCCCGTCGGCGACCCGAGGGACCTGAGGGACCTGAGATGAAGAGAATCGGCCCAGCCGACGCCACAGCGTCCGCTGGGCCGAGCTCTGCTCCGGGTCCGTGCACAACCTGTGCGGGGTGGCACACAGCAAATCCCGCAAACCTTCACACCCGTCACATTCGTCAGAAGTACGTCTCCGAGTACGTCGCGCAGTACGTCTCGCAGTACGTCTCGGACGTCGAGGAAGCCCTGGGGGCCTGGACATGAGGGGCCTGAACGTGAAGGGCCGCAGAGCCCGTTCACGCAGCCGAAACGGCCGTAACGGCCGCAGCACCGCGACCCGCGCGGCGCAGCGGGTCCTCGGCGTGCTCGCGGCCGCGGGCGTCTGCCTGGCGACGGCGCCGCCGGCCCTGGCCTCCGACGGCTCCTCCGAGGGCCGCCCGGCCCCCGGTCACACGGACTTCGGCCTGGCGGCGAGCGGGGAGTGCGTCTTCGGAGGCGGGGTCATTAAGTCCACGCCGTGGTCCCTGCAGCGGGTCCTGCTGGACCAGCTGTGGGCCCAGGCGACGGGCAAGGGCGTGACGGTCGCGGTGATCGACACGGGCGTCGACAGCCACAACCGCCAGCTCACCGACGCGATGGCCCCCGGCAGCAAGTCCTGGGTCGACGGCTCGGGCACCCAGGACCTGGAGGGCCACGGCACACGCGTGGCGGGCATCATCGCGGCCCGCCCGATGCAGGGCACCGGGTTCGAGGGGATCGCGCCCGACGCCAAGATCCTGTCCCTCCGCTACACCGGCGGAGCGAACAAGCAGGGCAACTCGGGAACCATGGCCTCGGCGATCCGCGACGCGGTCGCCAAGCACGCGGACGTCATCAACATCTCGTCGGACACCGCGAACAAGAAGGACGACGCGACGCTGCGCAGCGCCGTGACGGCCGCCGTGAACGCGGGCGCCCTCATCGTCGCGGCCGCCGGCAACGACGGTGCCGACGGCAAGTCCGCCGACACGTACCCGGCTTCGTACGACGGCGTCCTGGCCGTCGCGGCCTCCGACCGCAACGACGAACGCGCCTACTTCTCCCAGTCCGGCGACTTCGTGGACGTGGCGGCCCCCGGCGTCGACATGGTCTCGACGGTCCCGAAGGGCGGCCAGTGCACGGCCGACGGCACGAGCTTCGCGGCGCCGTACGTGGCGGGCGTGGCGGCCCTGCTGAAGGAGAAGCACCCGACCTGGAAGGCGGCCCAGATCGCCACCCGGATCGAGCAGACGGCCCAGCGACCGGGCCGGGGCCCCAACCGGTTCACCGGCTGGGGAGTCGTCGACCCGGTGGCCGCCCTGTCCGACACCTCCACCCCGGCCACGTCCCCGACCCCCGACCCGCCCGTGAGGGCCGGCACCGGCGGGGTCGTCCCCATGGCGGTGACCATGGGCGAGAGCGAGGCCGAAAAGGAACGCCGAACGGCTATTTACGTACTGGGAACAGGGTTGGCCCTGGTACTGGTGGTGGCGGGGAGCGGGGTGGCTGTGCGGGATTGGCGGAGCCGGCGAACCGGACGGGCCGGCCGATGAGGCCGGCGCGCAACGACGCTGAGAACTTGAACAACAGGGGAGAGGACAACGGGGTATGAGCAACGGAATGCGGGTCGATCTGAGCGCACTGGATGAGGTCATCCGGAAGCTCTGGACGTTGCTGGACGACATGGATACCGCGGGGACGACATCGCGGTACAACACAGAGATCACCATGAGTGCGTTCGGAGGCAACTGCACGTTCTTGGAGGCGGGCGACCTCTTCTCTGCTCACAAGGACGCGAAGGAAAACCTCGAGAAGGCCATTCAAGGGCTGCACGGTCTGATCGACAAGTTCGGCACGAGTACGTCGAAGGTGAAGGACAAGTACACGGAGCAGGAATACGCGAACAAGCAGCAAATGGGCGGTGGCTCCGGGGCCAAGAAGAACGAGTGGGACTAGCGCTCCTACTTGAGGAGCACCTACCAGAAGGAGTTTGAAATGGCCGGTGACAAGAAGCTGCCCCAGCCCGCCATCGAGCAAGAGATGTGCACCACAGGGCGTCCCAAGACCAGGACCCAGTTCATCAACTACTCGCTCAAAGAGCTCAAGAAGATGCTCGAGGGTACGGACCCGGGGGCCATCGACGAAGTCAGTCGCCACTGGGGGAAGGTCAACGAGATCCTTGCCGGAGGCGGGGATGGCGGGATCGCTGCCGTGCTCGACAAAGCGGTGGACAACGTCATGGAGCACTGGGAGGGGGACGCGGCCAGCAGTTTCGAGAAGAAGGCTCGCGAGATCGCGCAGAGCATCCGAAATGCGGCCTGGTACGCGGACCTCAACCGTTCGCAGATGGCGGATGCTGCTCATCAACTGCGCACCTACAAGGCGCAGTTGGATGACATCAAAGAGCCCGGAACGATGAGCAAGATCGGTGACGCTCTTAGCGACTGGCAGTGGGATGACGGCGAAGCGGTAGCTGGTGATCTCCGCGACGGTAAGCTCACCGCGGCTCAGATCGCGGAGAAGGATGAGGGCAAGATCGGCGCCAGCCGAGAAGCCCAACTCAAGGGCGTTGCTGTCATGGAGAATCTGGGCGCTCAGTATTCTCGGATCACGGGTAACTTCACGCGAAATACGGTTGTCCAGAAACCAGACAACACCATCAAGGATCCAAACCCGAACGTGGAGTATCCGCCTCCTGTCAATACTGGCGTGGTGGCCGCATCACGGCCCAGCGCTTCAGGGTCGGCCAATAAGCCGTGGAGCGCAGGCTCTACCTCGAGTATCAAGCCGGCTCCAGCGGTCCCCCGAGACCATGGAATCTCAGGAGGTACGCAGCTTCCGGCATCGAAACCGAGTCTCCCGACGACTGGCACCAATGTGGACAGTATCCCCACCGGTACCACGGGGGCAGGTCCTGGCATGGGCGCGGGAGCTCCCGGCTCTGGTGGCAACTTCGGCGTAGGCGGAGCACAGAGCTCTGGCGTCGTGACTCCTGGCGGAGCCTCCGGTGTCAGTGGTGGCATCGGCTTCGCAGGCGGCCGCAGTGGCATGACCGGCGCTGGTGCTGCAGGTCGAGCGGCCGGAGGCCGGGCCGGTATGGGTGGCATGGGCGGCGGCGGTCTTGGCGCGGCCGGTCGAGGGGGCGCAGGCGCCGGAGGCCGTGGAGCACTTGCCAGGGCCCGTGGTGGCGTAGTTGGTGCAGCCAAGGGAGTCGGCAAGGGTACCGGTGGCGGTGCAGGCCTACACGGAAGCCGAGGCGGAACGCAGGCTGGCGCGGCCGGAGCAGGCGGCAAGGGGCGTAAGTCCAAAAAGGAGAACAGCCAGGGCGAACGTCCCGACTACCTGGTCGAGGACGAAGAAACCTGGATCTCGGAAGAGGACCGCAACCGGAACGTGCCACGAACCATCGAGTAGGCACGAGGGACTAGACGGGCAGCCATCATCTGTCCACCTATAGGCTGGCGCCCCCAGCTGTAGTTGAGTGAGGAGCAAGGAAGTGAGTTTGAAGCGGCTCTGGTCCACGACAGGAGTTGTGGCGTTGGCAGGCGCCTTGCTCCTCACCTCAGCCCCGACTGCATCGGCCGACTACGTCAGAGACCGACAGTGGTTTCTGGACGTATTCGCCATGAAAGACACCTGGAAAGAAACTCAGGGGCAAGGGGTAACTGTCGCAGTTGTTGATTCTGGGGTAGACGGCAGTCATCCGGACCTGACAGGTCAAGTCCTCCAGGGGAAAGACTTCACTGGTGGCGGTAACCCCCAGGAGGACAAGATCGGCCACGGCACCAAGATGGCAAGCATCATTGCTGGTCACGGACATGGTGAGGGTGGGACTTCGGGCGTGATCGGAGTTGCGCCGAAGGCCAAGGTTCTACCTCTGCGCACTCTGCAGACTCGAAGCGACAGGAACGCTGACGAGACGTGGGGTGCTGCAGTTCGATATGCAGTGGACCACGGCGCAAAGGTGATCAACCTTTCCATCGCGAACGACGGTGGTAAGACTCTGAGTGCCGGTCGTGACGCGATTGCCTACGCGCAAGCTCACGATGTCGTGGTCGTGGCAGGCTCAGGAAACGACGGATTTTCTACCGTAAGTGAACCCGCAGCGCTGCCGGGTGTTGTCTCTGTCGGCGCAGTGGACAAAAATGCCAACGTCTGGGATGACTCGAACAGAGGCAAGGGGCTCGTTCTCACCGCCCCCGGTGTAGATATTGTCGGCGCTAATCCGACGATGTCCAATGGCTACGGCGTCGGTGACGGCACCTCAGATGCCACGGCCTTTGTGTCCGGCACAGTAGCACTGGTGCGCGCCAAGTACCCGAACCTTACCGCCGGTCAGGTGATCAATCGCCTGATCAAATCGGCCTCGTTCCTCGGGCACAAGGGCCTCAAAGCGCCAGATGAGACGTACGGCTACGGCATTATCCGTCCCCGTCAGGCGGTGATGATGAACATCCCTGCCGGCCCCAAGACGAATCCGCTGGGCCAGCTCACGTCCTCTACTTCCACCGAATCGTCCACGGGGACGAAGCCTGCTGATCAGGCTGACAAGAAGACGTCCTCCTCCCGCAATGTCCTCCTCCTGGTCGGTGGGATCGCAGCCGTCCTGATCATCGGCGCTGTCGTGGTGGTCGTCATGCGGCGCCGTGGTAACGGCGGCAACGGCGGTAGCGGGAGCTCCGGCGGCGGGGCCGGCCAGTACCCCACGTACCCGCCCGCCCAGCAGCCGTACGCCTCGACTCCCGATCAGGGGTATCCCCATCCCCAGGGGCAGCACCCGCAGCAACCCCGTCCGTATGGACAACAGCCCCCTTACCAGGGGCAGTAGTCACTGCTGCGTCGGTGCGGCAATCGGCCTGAGAAAGGGATGGGGTTCTCTCGATGGGTGCAATCGTTCTTCTCGTCGGCGTGATCGGACTCGCTGCCGTGGTGGCAGTCGTCGTCTTCGCCGTGACCCGTGGTCGCCGTAACGCGCCGAACCGCGGTTCGGGCAGCGGAACTTATCCGCCCAGCATGGGTTATGCGCCGCAGCAGGGGATGCCTCCTGCTCAGCCCCCGTATCAAAGCCCGCCCCCAAACCAGGGGTACGGGTATCCCGCCCCGCCTGCGCAGCCTCCGAACCAGCCGAATCCCTACACGCAGCAGCCGCCGTACGGGCAGTGAGGGGTGTCGGTCCTCCCTCGCTTCTTCAGCCGACGGAGGCCGTGCTTCCGGAGTTCACTTTCGGACAACCGTCTGACGTCACCTCAGGCAAGCGAAGGGGCATGCCGCTCAGGTTCGCAAACCGCAAAGGTGTAGCAACGGCCCAGCAAAGACCCCAGTTCCAGGCCCATTTGCGGTGTGCGGCTGTCTGATACTGGTGAGGTGCACGGGACGACGCGGGAGCTGGTGGACCGGCTGGCCGCGTCGCATGAGGGGCGGTTGGCCGGGGCTGCACTGGTAGGTGCGTTCCGGCGGGCACTGGTGCTCGTCCCCCTCGACGGTGCGGCGGTGTGGGCGGCCGATTTCGGGGGTGTGAGGTGGCTGTATGCCTTCACCGGTGAGGATTCGATGGGCCGGTTCCTGGCCGCGCGAGGAAGCGGGCCAGACACGGAAGTGCCGTACATGAAGGTGTACGGCTCGCGGCTGCTGGGCGTTGCGGTGCCCGCGGCCGGCGTCCCCGCCGGGATCGCGGTGGACGTGGCCGGGCCGTGGCCCGGACTCCTGCCACCCGTGGCCGGGGTCGTACCGCCGGTGGCGGCGGTGGCGAGGTGAGCGACGGCTACCAGGTCGATCCGGACGCGCTGCAAACGGTTGCGAAGGGCATCAACGCGGCGATCGACGAACTGAAGTCCCTGGGAATCGACGAGAGCGGTGAAGTCGGCCGGGGCTTCTCGAACGTCGAGCTGACGGGCATGCAACTGGGCAACGCCGGACTCCGCGGCGCCTTCGACGGGTTCTGCGAGCGATGGTCGTGGGGGGTCCGCACGCTCGTCCACGACGGCAACGAGATCGCGTCGCGGCTGGGGCTGTCGGCCGGGCTTTACCACGACCAGGAGCAGTACGTAGAAAGCACGCTCAAGGACGTGGTCAACGCGTCCATGGGCAATCCGCACCTCACACAGGAGCAGGTGGAGGCCCAGTCCTGGAGCAAGACGCTGTCGGACAACTCGTTCAACGACTTCCGGCACGCGGACCTGTCGGGGAAGTCGTTGCAGGACGCGCTCCACCACTCGGCTCAGACGTGGAAGGCCGAGGGCCGGGACATGATGGACGGTCCGATGGGCCTGCGCAAGGACTTCGCGGACGCGGCAGGATACGGCGCCCAGTACGACCAGGCGCAGGACGAGATGTTCGGCCCTGAGCAGAAGAGCCGGTAGTCGGGGACTGGAATGGGTGTCGGAGACTGGCTGGACGGTGCCTGGGACACGGGCAAGAAGGTGGTCGGTGAGACGGTCGACGGCGCGGCCCATGTGACCGGAGCCGGGCTGGACTTCGTGGGGCTGCACGACGCGGCGAAGTCCGTCGACGACTGGGGTGACAGCGCGGCCGACAGCCTCGGCGTCGACATTCCGGAAAAGCAGCTGGGGGAAACCGACGATCCCAAGGAACTCGTCCATGGTGATCCGGCTGGAGTCCGCCGGTCCGCCGGTCATCTCCGGCATTTCTACGATGCGTTCGAATCCACCGGGTCGGGGCTGCTGCGGCTGGATCACGATCACTGGCAGGGCGACGCGGCGGACGCGTTCCGAGCGAAGTTCACCCCGCATGCCAAGCAGTGGTTGACGGCCGCCGACGCCTGCCAGAAGGCCGCCGACGCCTTGGAGGCGTACGCGCACTCGGTGGAGTGGGCGCAAGGCCAGGCCGAGCAGTGCCTCGACAAGTACACGAAGGCCCGGGAGGCCTACGAGCGCGCGGAGGCGGCGTACAACCAGCAGGTCGCCGCCTACAACGCACAGGCCGACTGGTACAACGTCGTGGTGGCAGCGGGGGGCGATCCGGGTGCCGTACCCACCAAGCCGGGGAGGTTCGACGGCGACCAGTTCGCGGCCGAGATGGACTTGGCGCGGATGGACCTGCGCCGGGCCCGCGAGCAGCGAGACTCCGCGGCACGGACAGCTGCCCAGGCGGTGGAAGCGGCCACGAACACCGCGCCGAAGGAGCCGAGTTTCGCCTCCCGCCTGCTCGCGGACGGCGAGGACGCGGCCGCCGGGTACGTCCTCGGCCTGACGCACGTCGCCTGCGGTCTCGTCAAAGGCGTCGCGGATCTGGGGAGGTTCGCCCGTGGCCTGAACCCCATGGATCCGTACAACATCACGCATCCGGCGATTTGGTTGGACCAAGTCAGCACCACGGCAGCCGGAATCCTGCACGCCTCCAACCATCCGACCGAGTTGGTGTCGGCGCTGGTCGGCTCTGGGTGGAGCTCTGACCCGGCCGAGGCCTTCGGCAAGTTCATCGCCAACGTCGGCGCCGGTGTGCTCACGGACGGGGCCGGCGCCGAAGCGTCAGTGGCCGAGCGTGAGGCCCTCGGGCTGGCCGAGAACGCGGCCAAGAGCGAAGCCGAGAACATGGCGGAACAGGGGGCGGCGAAGAGCGGCGGCGCGCTGCCCGACGGCTGGACCATCGAGCCCGAGGAGGCGGCTCACAACTGGGATCATCTGGCCCAGTCGACGGACCATGTCTCCGCGAAGGCCATCCATCACGACGTCACCGACCTGGAGACACAGCGCAAGTTCCTGGACGATCAGTACCCGTGGCTCAAGGATGTCAACGGCAATGGCTATTGGGACAACGTGCCCGGATACAACCAGAACTGCTCGAAGAACGTGGAGGCGATCGACGGGCGTCTGGACGGCCATGACTCCGTCGCGGAACCGCTGCACCAGCCGGCTTGGCCGAGCAAGGAGAAGCTCGGCAACCCGGACGCCGAATGGCAGAACGGCACCAGCTACGATTCCATCATCGAGGACATGGACAAACGGGGAGTCGGTTCCCGCGGTGTCGTCTACATATCCAGAGCGGACGGGACCGCGCACGTCTTCAATGTGATCCACGACGCCAATGGAGTCGTTTTCCTGGACGGACAGACCGGGATGCTCGGCAATCTGGAGAAGGACGTCACAGAAGTTCGTTATCTGCCCTACAAGTAGTTTCCTCGAAGCGTCGAGTCCTGGAAAAGAGGATCAGGTCCTTAGAATGACGAGAGACGAAGCCGTCGAGGCGGCCCGCGCCCATCTGCGGGAGGTCTACGGAGACGGTCCGCCGACCATTGTCATGCTGCCGGAACTCTCGGTGGAGCACGATGCGGCGTGGGCCGTGCGTTTCGACAGCCAGGAGCACATCGACACCGGGGACATCACCCAGGCGCCGATGGTGCGTGTCGTCGCCGTCTTCAAAGACGGGTCGTTCGTGGGCTTTCCGCCGTCCGCCTACACCACTGAGCAGTCGAAGACGTGGCTGGCGACTGGGCAGCGGCCCAGAAAGCCGTTCTGATCGCATGAGTGATCCGGTATCGCAGGCTCTGGAGTGGCTGCGGCTGACGTACCGCGGCATGGTGGAGCTGACCGGCCCCGGCCCGGTTGCCGAGAGATCTCAGGCATGGATCTTCGGTTGCCGCGCGCGGCCGGTCCCGGGCTACCCGACCACTCCCATGCTGACCTCGCTGCTAGCCGTCCCCAAGTCCGGAAGTCGTCCGTTCCACCCGGCCACCGACGACCCCTGGGCGGATCTGGAGGAATTCGACCGTTCCCCCGGGCCCCGCGACCCTGCCGAACAGGCTCTTCGCACCCATGCACGCGGCTGTCTCCTGGCCGCGAACGCGGCCTTGAACGGTGGCAAGGCGACACCGTTGCCGTGGCAGCCGTTCCATGAGGCGCCGGGCTGGTGGGATCGCATGATTCACTGGCACTTCCCCGACGCAGAGGTATCGGCGTGCGCGAGCTGGGACGACGTGATCGCCGCGGTGCGGGAGCCGGGCCCGGGGACCCGTGGCGCGATCTGGATCCGTCGTGAGGCCTACGGTGTCGAGGGGACAGGACACCTGGTCTACGCACACAACAACAACGGCCAGGTGGTACTTCTCGATCCGCAGGCGGGTCGGCTGGCACGTCTTGAGCCCACCGGGATCCGTGGCCTGACGCTCGCTCGTTTCGCGGGGGGCGGCGGCGACGAAGCCGGCCCGGTGGCTCCCGCCTGGCAGCGTCATGCCTCCGACCTCACGTCGGCGATCGGGAAGGCGGAGGACTGGCTGCTGGACACCTACAGGGGCGAAGTCGCGCTGGTCGAGCCCTCGCCCGCTGACGAACTCGCTCGTGGCTGGCTGTTCGCCTGCAACAGCAAGGCGTTCCTTGCCAACGGACGTCCGGCCGACGCCATGCTGGACGCCGCTCTGGTCGTGCCCAAGGACGAGCGTGAGCCGTTCGGGCTGCCCAACTCCGAGCCGTGGAAGTGGCTGGCACGCTGGGACGGCGGTACGGAACCGGGTACCGACGGCCTTGATCTGCCACCGAAGCCGGGGCCGGCCAAGTGGATGCCGCAGACGTTCGGCCGGCTGGGGGCCGTTGTCTCCGTCACGGATCACACGGAATGGGCAGCCGTCCTGGCCGAACTCGCCACCTCGCCCGAGGGAACGCGCGCAGTGATCTGGATCCGCCGCGAGGACCGCCGGGGCCGTGAGTCCGTCGGCTTGCTCGTCGTCGCCGCCCACACTCCCCAAGGCCTCGTCCTGATCGACGCCGCTCGTGACGCCCCTGCCCAGCCGGACAGCGCGGGAGTGCGCTCGCTTCACGTCCTTCGCTACCGCTGAAAGGCTCAGGCGAAATCGTCCTGGAGATCATCGCCGTACGCCTGGCCGTGTCGATGGCGGATACGGCACCGTTCCTCTAACCGAAGTCCGCTGCGACCTGGTCGGCGATCGTGTTCCCGCCTGCGGCGCCGTCGCCGGGACGCGGGTCGTCCTCCACACCGTCGGACACCGTGAGCTCATGCGCCGACTTCGACAACAGCGAGACATAGAAGGGGAGATCGGGCAAAGAAGGCGTGGTCAGGCTCAGGACCAGGAGTCGCCGGATACGGGGGAGGGGCAGGTAGACGTCGGCCCGGGCCAGTGGCAGCGAGGGGGCCGTGTCGTCCGCCGGGTCCGACTGCAACTGCAGTCCGCACAGCACGAGGACGCCCGGTCCTGCCGCGACCCGTATCTCCTCGACCGTGGTGTTGTCGTTGGCGGAGAGCGCCTCGAACAGAGCACGCGCCGAGAGCTCGGCGTCCCGTTCGTCCAGCGGGTCTAGGCGGGCGAGCAGTGAGGCGGTGGTCAGACGGCCGTCGGGGGCCTCGTCCAGGCAGAACCCCGCATAGAAGGAGTTCTCGGCGAGGGCATGGTCCGCCATCTCGCGGTAGGCGTGGAAGGCGACTTCGCGCTGGAAGTCGGTTCCGGTGGGCCAGATCTTCTCCGCGACGGCCCAGAGTTGGCGCAGGCGTTCCTCGCCGCTGAGATCGAGCCCCAGGGAGTGGAACCCTCCGGGGATGTCCAGGTGCAGCATCGCTTCGGCGGAAGGCGTCGCCGCCGTACTCGTTACGGGTTGCGTCACCACGAGTCCTTTGCGTGTACCGGGCGGAGAACTACACCGTCACGGAGGTCCGTTGAAGCCTCCACAGCGAGGGAGTGCGCCGATGCGAGGCGTCGCAGTCTGCTGAGCGGTACGCCCCGGTATTCGCGCGGATGCAGTTGTACGCCGAGGCGGTATCCGTCGGGATGGACCTCGTGCCCGACGCGGTGAGCGATCTTCGTGCGCGGGCTGAACCTGCCTCGATCGATCTCCAGGGCCAAGCGGGCGAACTCTCGGTCGAGGTATGCCTCGTGCCTGGCCGGATCGTGCGACATCCGCAGGAGCAGCCTCCCCGGCGACATATAACGAGCCAGAGGGGTGACTAGCCGCGCGAGCATGTCCTCGGTCCCGTCACCGAGGACGACCACGATCAGCCAGACGGTCCGGGCGACGAAGTCCACCGGAACAATGATCCATTGCACGGCGAACCAGGAGAGCAGCTGCACTCTCGACGTGTGAGGAAGGACGGGGTCGGGGGAAGGCCCGGTGTGCGGTGCGACAGCCATGCCTACTCCCCCCTGATGGTGTCGTAGATCCCGGTCACCGCGCCCGGAACGGACTGGGCCAGCAAAGGACCCTTCGACCACCAGGACGTGGGGTCGAGGCTGCCGTCGACACGGATGGCGGCTTTGAGGGAGTCGATGTCCCTGAGTACCGGAGTGTTGGAGATGATCTTGCTGAGGCCGGTTTCGCTGACCGAGGAACCCAGATTCTTGGCGACCGAGTTCTCCCAGGCCAGTTGCAGTCGGTTTCCGACGCCTCCCGTGGCCTCGAAGACTCGGCCTTCGGCTGCGCCGAGGATGCGGCCGCCTTCCCGTGCGAAGTTGCCGACTTCCGCGGCTCCCTCCCCGACGAGGCGGTTCAGCCGCAACACGCGCTGTACGTCGTCCACGTTCGCGACGACGGACTCCCCGACCTTCGCCGTACGCACGGCGACTTTCACGGACCCCGTGACGGCCGTCTTCGCGAATCCGGCCCCAGGAATGATGCCGATCGCGTCTCCGGCAAGGTCCATCAGGCCTACGTCGGCCCCGCCGATCTTGGCCGCGCCGTGCGCGAGGAGGGCCCCTGCCGAGAATCCGGCGCTCGCCAGGGCGAGTGCGCCTGACAGCGGCGGGCACCACAGGGTCAGCAGCGCCAGAATCCCGAGGACGGCGGAGATGTTGCTCAGCCAGTCGCCGATCGTCTTCAGCAGGTCCTTGTGCCGGGCACACCATTCCTGGACGGCGTGCCCGAGCTTCTGGAACTGGTCGCCCAAACTTTCCCAGAAGCCGGGGTCGGGCGCGCTCTCGGTCGCCCTGCGCAGGTGACGAGCGACCTCGCGCGCCTCTGTCTGATGGTTCTCGTACAGCCTCTCGGCGCGCTTGATGATCTCGTCGAGTTCGCGCTCGGCCCGGTCGAGTCGGGCAGCGGCAGCGGACAACTCGCCGTCGGCCACTTTGAGTCGAGCGTCGGCAGCGTCGATCCTGGCCTGCGCGTCCTGTAGCGCCGGTCCGGTGAAGTACTGGCCGCTGAGGCGGAACGCAGGGTCGGACGCGGCTTGGTTGTAGCGGTCCGTTGCGGTGTCCTTGGCCTTCTCCGCGGAACCGACCTGGCCCTTGGCCTGTTTCGCCTCCACCTCGAACGTACGGGCCGTGTGCTGGTAGTCGCTCAGCGCGGCGCGCCACTTCGACAGTTCCGACGACGCCGTGCGCATCGCTTCCTGGCTGTCCCTGAGATAGCGGGGGAGTTCCTCGACCTTCTTCGAGAACGCGGAGGCGGCGTCGCCGGCCCACGTGACGTTCCCTGTAAGGCGCTCGATGCTGTTGTGCGCGTGCTCCAGCGCGTCTGCCGCCTTCTTGGTCCGAGCGGCGAGGGAGTCCACGTTGCCGGGGTCGCCCGGCGCCGGGTCGAAACCGAGTGCGGGGTAGGAGTCGGTGCTCACTGCGCGCCGCCCTTCCCGGCGAAGCCGTCGCGCAGGGCCGACTCGACGTCCCGGTAGGTGTCGCGGGTCTTCTTCAGCCCGTCCTCGATGGACTGTGTGCCCTCGGCGATCTTCGTGATCGCGTCGTCCCAGCTGTCGTGGAACTCGTCGCAGGCGTTGTCGAGTTCCTTGCTGCCCGTCGTCTTCGGCCCCGTGTCGCGCAGGGCGCTCAGTGCCGAGCGCATCTCCTCCTGACTGCGGTGCAGCTCCCTGACGAGGCCGTCGAGCTCCGATATCTCGACCTTGAAGCCCGCTCCCATGGTGCCGGTGTCCCCCTGTCGTGCAAGCGGCAGTCAATGTTCGGTCAAGCTACAGTCAACACTGCTTGCCACACGTTATACGCATGGGTGAACTGCGATCGGTCAGGGGGCTTCCCTTGTGCAAAAGTCCTCCGGGGTTTCTGCCTGGCAGCGGACACGAAGTGTGCACCGAAGCCCCACAAGGAGTGTGCGAGGCCGCGTCGGTGAACCTCGTAAGGTGATCCGTTACTGACGGGGGACGATGTCACGTGATGCCGCTGCCGAGTCTTCGACGCACGGCTCCGAACGGCACATCATGCCCCTCACTTGCAGGAAACGTATGTGAGGAAACCGATGTCTTATCCGACGCCGCCTGGTGGCCCGGGCAGCGCCAACCCGTACGGGCAGCCGCCCCGGCAGGGCGACTGGCAGCAACCGCAGTGGCAGGGAACGTTCCAGGAGCCGCCCCCACCTCAGGCGATGCCGACAGTCGCGCCACCTGCACCTACCGGAACTCCAGGCGGCGGAGGGCGCACCGCTCGTACCGTGATCGGTTCCCTTCTCGGCCTCTTCGGTGTACTCGTCCTCGTCGGAGGGGGAGCCCTCGCTGCGCAGGCCTACAGCAACAGTCGGCAGACCATCGCCAATCCCGAGTACGGCGAGGCCGTTTGGAGCGACGAGCAGGTCGACAGCATCTTTCCCGACACCCTCGGTGGGCGTGACGGCCGTCTGGGAGGTCTCACCAACCCCAAGTTCTCGTACTGGCACCGACTCGGCATCTCCCCGGAGACCTCCTGCAGCGAGGGACTGACGGCGAGGACGCTCGCGAAGGCGAAGGAACTGGGCTGCAAAGCCGTGCTGCGTGCAACGTACGTCGATCCCACCGGGGACATGGTCGGAACGGTCGCCCTCATCGTGCTGCCCGGCGACACACCGAACAAGCAGGAACTGGCCGATGCCTTCGAGGCCATGGAGAACGAGGGGGCCGTTGCCCCCTTGTCCGTGCCGGGCACCCCGGCTTCAGGGTGGAAGAAGATCGGTCGCTGCGGGTCGGCGCTGACAGCGGCATACGACGAACACCTCCCGTACGCCGTGGCTGCCACCGTGGGCGCCGTCGACGGGCGGCTTGCGGGTCCTCTGCCGGGCGACTGGGGGAAGGACTACAGCGACATGATGGCCGACAAGGAGTCCTGGTACGCGGAAGCCAAGATCCTCGCCAGGATGCTTGAGCTGCACATCGAGGACCTTCAGCTCGGGGGTGCGAAGTGATGACCCGTCGACGCACGAGCACGTCCATCGTCGGCGCCGTGCTGACCGGCCTGGTCTGCACGCTGCCGGTGACTCCCGCGTACGCTGCCACCACGCCCGCGGGATGGGAGGCCGGCGCTCTCGGTCTCTCGTCGGCGCAACGCCTCAGCCAGGGCGAAGGTGTCACCGTGGCCGTCCTGGACACCGGAGCCGTGGCTGACCACCCCGCACTCAGGGGAAGAGTGACCACGGGCCCCGACTACCGCAAGGACGGTCTCGACCCGCAGAGCCCCAAGTGGGGCGTCCACGGCACCGCGATGGCGTCCGACGTTCTCAAGGTCGCGCCCAAGGCCAAGATCCTCTCCGTGCGGGTGCTCAACGACCAGGACAAGGAGAAGATCAACGAAGGACACCTCGTCCAGGGCGGGGCCGGTGCGATCGCCAACGGCATCTACTACGCCGTGGACCACGGCGCCGATGTGATCTCGATGTCTCTCGGCTCCGGTGCGGTCGGGAACTACGCCAACGAGGACGACCTGGCGGCCGTCGGTTATGCGCTGAGCCACGGGGTGCCGGTGCTCGCGAGTGCAGGCAACAGCGGCGACAAGCTGAACGAGACCTCGTTCCCGTCCGGTTACGCCGGCGTCATCGCGGTAGCCGCGACGGATCGGAGCGGGGCGCGCGCTGCATTCTCCACCGTGCACACCTACAACGAGGTGGCCGCTCCGGGCGTGGACATCCTCAGCGCGAAGAACACGGGTGGCTACAAAAAGGTCGACGGTACGTCTCCGGCGGCGGCCCTCGCGTCGGGTGTGGTGGCGTTGATGCTCTCCCGCAATCCCAACCTCACACCCGCCCAGACACGCGCGATCCTCACCGGAACGGCCGACCATCCGCAGGGAGGGTGGAACGCTCTCGTCGGGTACGGGCAGATCAATGCGACCGCCGCGGTGAAGGATGCCGCCTCGCCGCCCGCCGACAAGACCGCGCCTGTGAAGTACCAGGGCAAGGAGCATTTCGCGACTCCTGTGGGTACCTCGAAGACGACCCATCCCGATATGGAGCAGAGTCTGTGGCTCACTGGTCTGGGAGCGGCGGGCGTGGGGCTCCTGCTGGCGGTCGGCGGGCTGCTGCTGGTACTCGGCGGCCGTCGCAAGGGCAATAGCGGCATGGCGGCCATGGCGCCACCATCAGGGCCCTTCGGAGCCTGACGGAGGCGGTGTGCTGCCCACCGATGGGCAGTACACCGCTCAGGGCTCATGAGCTGACGACCGCTACACGGCAGGGTTGTCGTAGCTCCTTCCCGGTTCTGGAAAGTCCTTCAGCACGACGCCGAGCCCACCGACCGCCAGACCGCCGGCGACAGTCGCCTCGTCGATCGCATCCTGTACGGCGCTGTACGCCTCGGTCGCGCGCCCCCACGTCCTCACCATCTCGGCGATCTCGAGAACCGCGGCACCATAGCCGGCGACGAGCCCCACGCCCGTCTCCGCCAGCGCTGTGCCGGCCGTCAGCTCGATCTCCAGGATGAGCGCCTGATCCGCCAGTTGCTCCAGTACGCCCTTGATCAGTTCCGCACCTCTGGCGATCGCACGGCCGATATCCATGTACGAGGCTTGAAGATCCTGAAAGTGCCCATTCAAGGAGTCGATCTTCTTCGCCAACTCGTCGAAGTACACGTAGGCGGAGTCCGCCGCGTTGCCGTTCCAGCCGGCGTCCAGCTCTCTGTTGCCGGACCGCACGTTCGTCGCCAGATCCTGGGTGAAGCGGCCCGTGTTGCGCCACATCTCGGCGCATCTCACGTACGACTCCCACTCACCGGTGAACCAGGAGATCGCCTGCTCCAAGGGGTTCACCCCCAGGGCGAACTCGATGACGCCCAGCACCCATTCACTGGGACTGAGGAAGTCGCTCACCGTTTCGACGCTGTCACCGATGACCCCCTGGGAGAACTCCTCGGGACTGCTGGGTGCTTTGAGATGACCGACGGGTTCGACGGGGTCCGTGAAACTCATGGGGGTCTGTTTCTCCGTGCGGGCTAGCGCTTGCTCGGCGGGTAGGTGGCGTCCAGCCCGGACGCCTGGGCCCGGTCGGTCGTCCGGTAGTACGCCGCGGACTTCGCCAACTCCTCCGCACTGGCCGACAGAAGCGTGTGCAGGCGGGTGAGGACCTCCTTGGCCCCCTCCATCGCCTGAGCGTGCAATCCGATGGCGTACAGGAACAACCCCTGCCCATCGAGGGCACCCATGCCGCCGTGTCTCTTGAGGTACTCCTGCGCTTGATGCGCATCGTCGGCTGCGCGGCCCACCTGGCGGCTGTACCCGTCGAGGTCGTCGGGCCTGACCTGGAACGCCATGTCCCACCCCACGTCATGTCTACGGTCCGTAATCGGTCGGCTACTGTAGCGCGCCCCGAAACCCCGCGACGAGGAGCGATACGCATGGAACGGCCCGAGGTCGGAGACGAGGACTTCCTCGACATCGCCAAGGACCCCGCCCGGGCAAGGGCGTTGCGCAAGACGATGCAGCGGCTCGCCGAGAGCCGGGACGAAACTCTTCGGGAAATGGCCCGTGAAGTGCTCGCCGGGCGGATCGGGCTGCGCCAGGCGGCGCAGAACGGCGCGTACCGGGAAGCCCTGAGCGAAGGAGCCAGGGCGGGCATGCGCGGGTACGAGCAGATGAGCGCCGCGGAACGGAAGGCCGCCGAAGCCGAGGGGCGGCGCCAACTGAACGGGTATCAAGCGGAGATCGACCGAGAGCGGGCCGAGCGGCAGGGCGAGCGGGCTACAGGCCGTAGGGGCCGGACGTCACCCGACCGGTCGCGAGGCCGGTGACCGCAGGCGCAAGGACGTCGCCCATATGAGTGAGGCCCTGTGGGCCCCTGGTGATGAGCCCATGGCATCGTTTTGGCCAGAGACCCGCAAATTGTGAGTCATCGCCTGACTCCGAGTGATCAAAGACCCGCTCCTTCGAAATGCCCCCCGGACATGCTGGCGCCGTTCGGACGATCGATCGAGGAGCGGGATGAGCGGGCAGTTCGGGGTCGACCCCGCCACACTGAGGGAGCTGGCGGGCAAGTTCGACCGGGAGGCGACGGGACTCGCCGAGCCGATCGAGGGGTTCGCGGCGAGCGCGGCCGAGATCGGTGAGGCATTCGGCCTGCTCGGTGTCTGCGACGGCGCCGCGGAGAAGTACGGACAGCTGCTGAGTCACACGGTCAAGGCACTGGGCTGCCTGCCCCACGTACTCAACAGCGACGGAGACCGGCTCAGGCTCAACGCGGGCAACTACGCCGACTCCGACCAGACCGCGGTCGGCTATCTCAACGCCGCCGTGCGACGCCCCGGGGGCCCGGCGTGAGCGTCAACAGCTGGATCGACGGCAAGGTCCTGGAGATCCTGGAGGCGTTCGGTGTGGAACTGCCGGGCGGCGACGGCCCCACTCTGCGCTCCATCGCCCACCAGTGGGACACCATGGGCACCGAGCTGAGCGATCTCGTACGGGCCGTCGACGCGGCGATCGCCGGTGTCGACAGGCAGGGTTGGCACGGCGAGGCACGCGACGCCTTCGAGAAACACTGGCAGGAGCAGCGGCGGATCATTCTGCGGACCGCGGACGACTTCCATCACGTGGCCGACGGGCTGCGGGCGTACGCCACGGAGATCGACGGCATCAACGAGGAGATCATTGACATCTGCGTCGAGATCGCCGAGATGGAGATCGCCGGCGCCGCACTGTCTTTCTTCACCGGCTTCCTCTCCGACCTGGTCGCCAACACCGCCGTGGCCGAACGGGTGGCGAAGATCGTGGACCTGGTCAAAGTGTTCACCTCGGCTGCGGAGAAGGTCGCCGCCCTGCTGGAACGGTTCACCGGCCTGAGCGCGGAGACCGTCGCCACTCTGGAACGGGTCCTCACGACCGTCGCCCGGATCACCGCGGACTTCACCAAGACGGGTCTGGAAAGCTTCGCCACCAACTTCGCGGCAGATTCCGGCAGCCTCATGCTGAACCAGGCCGCCCACGGCCAGCCGGTGACCGTCGGCGACGACCTCACCGCCGGCAGCCGCGCCGCGGCCGGCACGGCGGCGTTCACCGCGGTCGCGGGAACCGCCGGGGCGCGCCTGACCGGCACGGCCGGTGACATCCTGCGGGGCGACGGCCTCCTCGGTACGACGGTCAACGGCGCCGCCGGCAATGTGGCGGGCGGTCTCAGCGCCGACGTCATCGCAGGACAGGACTCGGCGACGATCGGCGAGGACGCGCTCACCAACGCGGCCACGGGGGCCGTCGGCAACGCACAGAACCACGGCGTCAACCACGCCCTGGAGCAGCACGGCAGCCTGGGTGGAGAGAACCTGAGCAACCGCGGGAAACTTGCGGACGGTGCCTTCAAGAACACCGTGGGCACCGCCCTGAACACGGGTGTCTACGCGGCCGGTTCCGGTATCGAGGCCGATCTCCAGGACCTGATGAATGATGAGAAGGACGAGTGAGAGTGCCGAGTGTCGTCGACCTCGCCGCCGTGTGGACGCCGAACCCCGACCAGCCGTACACCTGGGCCAAGCTCTTCGGGCTGCTGGCCGTGGTGGTCGGCTGTGTGATGGCGGTCGTCGGGGTGTACGCGGTACGCAGCACCTGGCGGGGTCTCGATCCGGCGGGCCGGCGCAGGCAGTTGCGAGCGCTCGCCGTGACGGCCGGTGCCTTCGTCGCCGTCGGTGCGGCCTTGGTGGCCTTTGGGGTGTGGCTGTTCTAGGCCTCCGCGGACCCGCAGTTACGCGAAGAACGTCACCAGCAGGCTGACGGCAAGTCCGAACACGCCCACGCCGATCAGCACCATGCAGGCCCGGAACAGCCGCTGGCTCTCGCCCTCCCCGTAGGGGAAGCCCGTGACAGCGACGAAGACGCCGGTCGCGAGGGCGATCAGGGCGCCGAAGCCCCATGCGCATCCCAGTGCAATGGCGTAGACCCAGCCGCGGTCCAACTGGTAGGCGGTGTCGCTGCTGCGGCGGGCGTCGAGGACGTGGCCCTTCTGGTAGAGCGCGTCGCTCTTCAGCTCGGCGTTGAGGTCCCTCGTCGAGCCGTCGTCGGCCGTGAAGGTGCCGTAGCACCACCTGGTCTTCGTCTTCTTCCGTGAACTGCTCGATGCGCTGCGGTACTTGTAGTCCACCGTGCACGTCTCGACCGTGAGCTTGCCCGGCGTGGACGTCGCGTAGCGGACAGGGCCGAGGTAGGCGCCCAGGCCCAGGAGGACGACGCCCACGAGGATCAGGCCCGCGCCGATAAGGCGGGCGAGGCCGGTTCGGTCTCCCCGGGCAGCGGTGTCCGGCGCGGTGTTCCCTTGTACTTGGGTCATCGAGAGGTCCTCAGGACTCAGAAAACAGGGCTCAGAAAAGGATTTGGAGAACAGGACTGAGAAATCAGAACTCAGTAATTGGGTTCTTTTCAGGAATGAGAAGCGTCAGACTGTCAACGCGCACGCGAGTGCCGTCACTGCGCCGACGGCGAAGGCGCCACCCAGTGCGTAGCCCGTCGCATTGCCGCCCGGGAGTCGCTGCCAGGACGCCGCCAGGCCGGGGCCGTTGCGGGTGCCGAATCCGGTGAGGAGGCAGAAGGCGCCGAACGTCAGCAAGGAGAGGCAGAACGCGAGAATCGCGATGTCCTTGCCGGGGGCCCGGTCCTCGGGAAGTTCGAACGTGTCGTCCGCCTGTACGACGTCGATTTTCGCGCCGCTTTCCAGGCGGGACGAAGTCTCCACCGTCACGTCTTCGTACGCGGCGCCACCGCTGTTGGCCTTCCAGGTCCCCGTGCAACCGAACTTGAGTTCCGTCGTCCGTCGACGCGTACCGTAGTGGGGTTTCGTGTGCACTTCGCATGAAGAAACGGTGAGGGTTCCGTCCGTGCCCTCACCGGCGAGTTCGCCGCGCAGTTCCGGAACGGTCACCGCCGCGATGACCGCGGCCAGCAGGATCAGCCCCAGGCCGAGGAGTCTTCCCACCCACAGGGCGCCTGTACTGCCGTAACTCTGCTGTGTGGTCACCACTGTTGACGTCCCCCTGGGAAACTTGACGATCTCTTGACCGGCGGGCTCGCTGGGTCGTGCGCGAGGAGTCTAAGGTATCGGTCTGTCGTCCAATATGAACTGCAGCAAAGGGAGTCCAGGGGAGAGCGTGGGATTCGACACCTTTGACGTCGACACGACGGTGCTCAAGAAACAAGGGCACAATTTCGCAGAGCTCGGGAGTGATTTCTCCAAGGCTTCCAAGAAGCTTCAGGACGATCTCGACGGCCTGGGTGAGCCGTGGGACGACGCCGACTTCGGAGAGCTCTTCGGCCAGGTCTACACACCGATCCGCGACGGACTCTTCACGTCCATGAACTCCCTCGCGAAGCGGCTCGCACAGATCGGCCACAACCTGGAAGACATGGCCGTCAATTACGACGCCTCGGACGCGTCGAACAGTGGCCATCTGAACGGGATCATCGGCGAAGTCGGCAATCTTTAAGAATTCCAAGTAAATAACGGGGCTTTCGTATGGCGCTCACACTCCCCAGCGAGCTCGTCTGGGTGCTCGACCTCCTCGGCTACTCATGGCCCGAGGCCGACGAAGACGCACTGCACCAGGTCGCCGAGACCTGGCGGGATTTCGGCAAGACACTCGAGGAGATCCAGGCGGCCGGCGAGGGGTACGCCCGTACCGTCGTCGCCGGCAACTCCGGAACGGCCGTCGACGGCTTCAGCAAGGCCTGGGGCGCCTACACCGGATCCGGCGGCGACGACAGATACCTCCCCGACGCGCAGCTCGCGTGCGAAGTGATCGCCCTCGCCTTCGACGCGGCGGCGATCGCGGTACTCACCGCGAAACTCGCCGTGATCGCCCAACTCATCGCCCTGGCCGTGGAGATCATCGCTGCGCAGGCGTCCGCCCCCTTCACCTTCGGTCTCTCCGAGGTCGGCGCGCTCGGCGCCACCCAGGCCACCCGCGTGATCGTCCGCGAGCTGCTGAACAAGCTCAAACAGGAGGTCATGCAGGCGATCACGAAGGCCATGGAACACGCCACCATGGACGCCCTGAAGAAGATCGCCAAGGAGCAGCTGGAGAAGGTCACCAAGGAGAAGGTCAAGCAGTTCGCCAAGGACAAGATCAAGGAAGAGGCCAAGAAGTTCGTCCAGGAGAAGGTCGTCGACGCCGCCAAGGAGAAGGCCAAGGACGCCGCCATCGGCATGGCGCAGAACATCGGCCAGCAGAGCATCGAGACCTACTTCGACGAGCGTTCCGGCGTTGACTTCGGTGAGACGGCGGGCGTCGCCAAGGACGCCGCCGGTGAGTACGTCGACGGCCTCAAGAACGAGGTCAGGGGCGGTGAGGGCTCGACCCTCGCCGGCTACACGGACGTAAAGGGCCATGTGGACGGGGCCGTCGACGCCGCCACCGAGAAGGTCACCGGTGCGGTCGGCAACCGGGTGCAGCACGGCGTCGACGCGCTGAGCGGGCACGGCGGCCAGGGCGCGGAGACGTCCGACGGGGCCGAGTCGGCCGCCTCTTCCGCCGGCACCGCGGACAGGCAGCCGTCCGACACCGAACGGCCGGTGGCCGCGGCGTCCTCCGCCTCCTCGCACAGTGGCGGCGCCCAGGACTGGGCCCGCAACGAGTTCGGATGACCTCCCGCGCCGAGCGCCGCCCCCGATCGTCATCAACAACACGCAGCAGAGAGGACGTGGCCCGCTCATGACCGCGGACCAGGAGATCCAGGACGAGGAACTGAGGGGGGTCGCCCAGGACCCCGAACAGGCCCTGCGGCTGCGCCGGTCCCTGCGCACCATCGCCGGCGCGACCACGCTCGACCCGGCGCTGCGCGACATGGCGCAGTCGGCGCTGAGCGGGAACGTCGACGTCAAGGACGCCTTCCAGGACCCGCGTTACACCGAGGCCGTCTACCAGCGCCTGCACGAGATGCGTCGCGCGGCCGAGAACCAGACGTACGCCGAACAGCAGCAGTCCAAGGCGCAGTTCGGGGCGTGGGACGCGCGGCAGCAGGCCGAACTGGACCGCGAGCGCGCTGAGCGGGACGCGCCCGTGCACGGCTCGGGCGGTGGCCGCGGTGGACGGCCGACTCGGCACTTTCCCTGAACGGGCACTGCACTCCCTCTACATCGAGGTGCCGGCTCAGGGGTCACCGGTCCCGTCTGCACCGAGCCGGCGCGTGCGTGCGCCGCGGGGCTCGGCCGTTACGACGGCATCGCCGCCGACATTCCCGCGTCGGACTCGCATGAGTGGCTTGCGGAGGTGGCGCGTCGCCTTGAGCGGAGGCAGGGCGGTCTGCCGAAGGTGAACGGCCTTCAGCAGAAGGCTGTGAGCGACGCCCAGACGAGCGCGGCGGACACGGCAAAGGTCCTGGGGTGTGCCCGGAAGCCCAGCGAGCGCGCGTAGGTGTCGTTGTTCGTCACGCGGGCCGGCGCCTGCTCGCGACGAGGTGGGCCACGCCCCAGACGGCGACCGCGGCGACCACGAGTCCAAGGACCATGAGCCAGTCGACGCCACCGTGCGCCTCGTCGTTCCACCATGCCTTGGCCGGGAAGAAGGGCTGGGCCTCCAGCAGGCTCTTCAGCGCCATGAACGACTGTTCCTTGAGGACGATGACCGGGAGCGCGTCGGCGTAGCCGAAGAAGGTGCCGAGCGCGGCCACGATCGCTCCGCCGACGCGGGCACCGTTGCTGCGGTGCGCCATCTTGCCGACCAAGGCGCCGACGACCGCTCCGTTGAGGAGCGCGTGCGCGAAGTACAGGACGTTGGCCGTGGTCGTCGACTGGTCCCTGTACGTGGCCACGATGAGGCCGGTGTACAGCAGTGCCACGACGAAGGACACCAGGAACCCGAGCAGGACCGCACCGACCGGATTGCCGCCACCGGCATGCGGTTGCTGCGCGAAGGGCGCCGGCTGGTACGGCGGCGGGGGCTGCATCGGGTAGGCCGGCTGACCGGGGAAGGCCTGCTGTCCGCCGTACATCGCGGGCTGGCCGGGTACGGGCGGGGGCGCGGCCTGCATCGGCGGTTGCTGCGGGGCGGCCGGCGGCCCGAACCCCGGGGACTGCTGCTGGGCGGGCGGCGGGGATGGCTGGGCGTACGGGTTCGCGGGGTACTGCGGAGCCTGCGGCGGCTGCGGGGGTTGTTGCGGCGGCTGGAACGGCGGCTGGCTCATGATTCCCCGTGACGTCAGATCGAGTCGGCTGTTGACTTCAGCAAATTACCAGCGAGATCGGGAGGGGGCCGTCGGGGACGGAGCGGGGTGCGTGAAGGGTGAAGGACGCGTGGCCTTCAGAGGGAGAGGGCGCCTTTGCAGGCCCCGGGGCCACCGAAAGGCTGGCGGTGGCCGTCTCGGCATTGCGAACACCCTCGGCGTACATCTCGGTCGGCCTCGTCCTCCTCGCCGTTCTCCGGCTTCGGCGTGCTCGCTGGGCCGGTCGGCCGGTTCACGCCTCAGACGTAAGTGGCCTTGATGCCGCCGGTCTGCAGGAGGTGGATGTGGACGGGCTGCGGATCGTCCCGAGACATGGGGTACTTGGTCCTTGGCACTGATACGGGCCCGTAGGGCAACGCGACAGCGGCGCCTGGGCACTGCCTTCGGGCATCAGTGACGCCCTGGGCCGCCGTGGCCTCACCGCTACCGGCGTGAGCACCTCACAGAGCGGCAGAGATCCACGTGGTTCACGATTCGTTGTGCAGCGGGTAGGTCCAGGCTCCGGCCTGAGCTCCCTCGTGATCGATTTCCCAGACGGCGTCGTCGATGTGCTGTCGCAGCAGGTGCTTCTCGTCGCTGTTCTCAAGGCGTTCGAGGATACGGAGCCCGGTGACCCAGTGCGTCAGCATCGTCAGACACCGCTCGAGGTTCTGGGCGAGAAGGACGCCTTCGAGGCCGTCCTCGTCAGGATCACGGGGCATACGGAGTACGTGGCCGGATCCGCCGTCCACGACGATCGTGCCGCCCGTCCAGTCACCGAGACGAAAGAACGGACCGGCCTCCTCGGCCTGCTCCACTCCGGCAGGCCATGCCAGCTCTTCCAGGAAATCCGCTTCGCTCGGTCGGAAGGCGATTCCCGAACCGTCGGCCGCCGGCAGACCGACGTCCGTGAGGACACGGCGTGCAGTTGCGTCGGTCAGGCCGAGGGGGATGCGGTCCACGGGGATGCGCACGGAAGGGGCGTCCGGGAACAGCGCGGCGAGATCGGACGCGGTGGTCTGCGGAGCGTGCTTCGGCCTGGCGGGTCCGGCAGCGGTGCGGTTGCCGAGCAGCGGCCCGCCTGCCAACGTCGCCATCTGTGCCGGGGACTCAGGATCCGTGCTCCGCACCGCAAAGAGGCCGCCGACACCGCCGACCACGGTGACGGTGCCGAGTTCCAGGGCAACGGGGAGGAACTCGTAGTCCTCACCCGGACCTGGGACAGATCGGTCCTGCGTACGCAACTCCTCCAGGTTGGTCGGACCGGCGTCCGGGGACGAAGGCTGACCCTCCGCATACTCGGGGTCCCAGGTCAAAGGCGCCCGTTGCGCAAGGGGAAAGTCCTCGTCGGGCCATGGGCCCGCCAGAGGCTCCGAGGTTGCGAGGTCCCAGACACGGACGGCGTCGTCCACGTCCGTGCTCGCTACCACGGGCCGCCCGTTCCAGCGGACGGCGAACAGTTCGTAGACGGGGCCGGGGTGAAGGTAGCGGGGGTGGTATCCGCCGGGCGGGCACCAACGCGTCCACAAGGCTTTCCAGGGCATCCGCAGGCCGGAGTCCTCGATGCCCCGGCACAGTTCGGCATCACCTCTGGCTGTGGCCATCAGGTGCAGCCAACTTGCCCATTCCGCCTGGGAGGATGGCATGACGCCGTTCATCGTGAGGAAAACGGCGTCCGCGGCAGGGTTCGAGCCGAACAGCGACCCGTCGTAGGCGCAGTGCGCGGCATCGATCAGCGCGCTCTGCGGCAGAGCGGCCACTGCCTCACCCTCGCTCAGGAGCGCGTCGAATTCGTTTGCCTGCATCGCGTGCATGGCCAACCCGTGAGCCGCGTACCGGCCGACCGGGCCAAACCGTTCCCAGCCTTCTGGATGCCGTAGTTGCGGAGCGATCTCCCGCAGCCAACGGGTGATGTGCCGGTTGACGCTAATACGCTCCTCCTCCGGCGTACCGCGTCGCACTTCTTCAGGAATGCTTTCATCCACGAAAGACACACGGTCGTCCGTGAGGGTGAGCAGATCCGGAAGTTCTTCCACAAGGCCCAGGAGGGATTGCGTATCGAAATGGGGCACACCGAGGGCCTCGGCAAGCCGGCTCCATACGGGAACGGGCACCTGCCTGGGCTCGGAGAGTGCGAGCGCCCGGAGCGCGGGTGAATTCATCGCCGTGCTGATCAACTGGTCCACGCGTCCGTGTCCCTCGCTGGGCGGCGACTCGTCCAGCGTCAGCGTGACCACCCCCCGCGCAGGCCTTTCACCCTGCGGATCGTGCGGTCCTGCGTCGACGACCACGGCGGCGCCCCACAGGGCGAATCGCTCGGCTACATATCCCCGTACGAGGGAGGACTGCGAAGACCGCCTGGTTCCCCCTGCCCGCCAGGCATTGGAGATCAGGATGAGCTTGCCCTTGGCCAGCCGCTTGGCCGCACGACGGCAGCTGTGCGGTGTCAGATCGGCCTCCGCAACTCCCGTGAGGGCGAGCAGCCGGCGGAACACCTCTTCCGCGTCCGCGCCGGCCGCGTCCAGATGAATACTCTCGTCGATCTGAGCGTGCACCTGCTGGAGCGCGACGTGACTGCCGGCCCGGCTGACCACGTGGAGCCTGGACCCGCCGGGGCGCCCCGCACGGAACCAGTTCACCAGGTGCGTCGGCAGTTGCGTCGCGGAAAGAGACTCGAGGGAAGGGGCCGACTTGGGCATGGAACTCCTCTGTCCGCTGGTGTGGGCTTCACAAGGGCAGGGCGCCTTTGAAACGGGTGTTGGGTACGTCGGGGTGGGTGGTGGCGAGCCAGCCGTGGCCGTGGGTGTCTTCCGCCAGGTGGGGGCCGGGATGTACAGAGAGGTTGTCGGCTGCCGTGAACGCGTCGGGAACCCCTTCGGCATACGCCTCGGCCTCGTCTTCGTCGGCGATCTCCCTCTGAACGGCCTCGAAGGGCAGGGGCTCCCCTTCGAACTGAGGTTCCGTGTACGTGCCGTAGCTACGCACCATGTGACCGTCGCGGGCCACGTACCAGTTCTCGGAGGAGTTGTACGGGTCGAGGACGTAGAAGTGCGCTTCACCGCACCGTTCGCTGAGTTTCCTGGCCAGCAGGAAGCCGTCGAGTTCGTCGAGGAACGAATTGCCCCACAGCATGCGCCAGTTCTTGATCGGCCCTTCTGCGCGCCAGTTCTCGAATTCCGGGGTGATGAAGACGCGGTAGGCCCGGTGCTTCTCGCCGTCGGCGTGCCGGAACTCCAGCGAGTCGGCGGCCTGAGTGGCGGCGGCCACTCCCATGACGCTGGTGGCGGGCCGGACGTCGTGCAGGCCGAGCGCGGCTACGGCGTCGTCGAGCCGGTCGGCCGGGAAGGCCAGCCAACGGCCCCCTTCCGAGGGGGTCTCTACGGGGCGTTCGTCGAGGATCTTGATCCGCACGAGTCGATCCACGGCACGCCGGTCGCTCTCGTCGAGGGCGTCCGCGCCACCCAGTTCGACCAAAAGCTCAAGCGCGCTGCTGCGCAGCCGACCGGGCCCTTCACGGCGGATCTCGCGGAGACGCAGGAGCCCTTCGTCACCCAGAAGCTTGATGACATAGCGGACACTGGAGTTCGGAATTGTCGACCCCCGGTCCCTGGTGTACGGCAGGAGATGGTGCACGGCGGTGGGTCCGAGCGCGACCAGCCCGTCCAATGCGGCATCGCGAACCACGTGATCCCGGGACGAGAGGTCTCCGACGAGCGCTTCAACGGTGCTCTGCACGGGGCGTAATCCTCATTCTGTGTGTAGTCCGCCGGCATGCCGGGACAAGGCGTGGTGTTCCGCCGCGGATTGTTTGTACAGCCAAGCGGAGACGGCTACTCGGTGTCCCACGCGTCCAAGTCCCCGTCGAAACGTGCTCCCGGTGATCGGCGTCTTCGGTCACCGGATTGATCCGGGCCGCCCACTCGCGGAGGCTGCGGCGCGCGTTGGCCTGTTCTGTCGACACCGATCGTACGGACGAAGGGAAGGTGATCTGTCAGTTCAGGGAGGCCGACCGTGGTCAGGAAGTGACGGCTTCCCTCATGAACCAGATCGATCGGCAGGGCGCTTTCCGGCAGTCGTCGGCACGTACCCTGACCGAATGAGGCGTCGAGCCAGGAACGAGCTGGTGCGGTCCGTGCCGACGCGCCCAGAGCTGGATCTTGTTCGACCAGTCCCGCCAGTTCCGGAACTCGACCGTCGTCCCTGTCTTCACCCCCGGGTGCGGAGGTGAGCAACAGATCGTTTCTTGCCGGAGCCGGCACCCACGGTCTGTCTGCCGATCGTTCGACAACACATTTGAGAGTGGGGCGCGCAGCGCCTGAGGGTGCGGAGCACGTGGTGGGTGATCTCGTTCGCTTCGTCCGATGTGACGAACCTGTCCGCCCATTGGACGTTTCCGAGGAATGCGATCCCGTTCTGTCCGACGCGAAAGGCATCCGAGACGAGCGAGCCGGAGCTTTCGGTGACACCCCACGCCGCCAGCAGCCGGTGTGCGATTTCCTCCGCGGTCATGCCTTGGCAGTCCACGAAGACGGCCCGGGGGTTCCGAGCCGCCAGCACACGCAGGAGCTCTGCCTTACCGCTCCCGGGCAATCCCCGTATCGCCAGCGTCTCGTACGGGCCGCCCGGTGCGGCCAGCCAGGTTTCGATCTGCTCCGCAGCCTGCTCAGCCGCCAGTTCCACAGGGCTCCCACTCCGTGTCCGACCGCACCACCGGGAGGGGCTGGGGCGATCGGTTCATGCCTCAGACGTAGTCGTCACCATATGTCGCAAGGTCCCATGTGCTGTCCTCGAAGTCGTAGCCCTCAAGAATGTGCGTCCAGACCTCGCCCTGGGCCGCCTCGGGATCGATGTGCCGACACCATGTGGCAAGACCGTTCCGCGCATCCTTGTGGTCGGGAGCACCTGGACGGTGGGCCCTGCGGAACTCGTCGAAGAGCCTGACCATGGCGAAGAACTGAACGAGGCTGCTGCCGGCCAGCGGTTCCGGCAGGCCGCCGGTCGTGTCACGGAGTACTCGTCCGGTCGTGCCGTCCAGCAGGAGCTTCGAGTACATCCATGAACCGAGCTCGTAGAAAGGGCCGTTGCTGGGCGGCTCGCTCCGGGCCCGGAGATGACGAGGGACGTTCCTTCCGCGGCCGGGCCATGCAACTTCGTGCAGGGGACGGTCGCCCCGTGGAGTGATGGCAAGGTGCAGGAAGTCTCGGATCTCGGGCAGGCCGATGTCGGTAAGGAAACGGCGGGCCGCGTCGTCGATGCCTGCGGGCACCTGGTCAGGGCCGAGCTGGTGGCAGGCAGAGGCACCGAACGTCTCTTCCAGCCATTCCCGCAATGCGTCGCCGCGTAGGGCGGCTGCCGCACGGCCGGGCAGAGGCCAGGGGGAGGGTTGGCAGTGAGTCGCGACCAGAGGCTTGCCCGGATAGGGCGGTTGTACGTGATCGTCCACCGCCGACGTAGTCACGGCGAAGAGTCCCTCCGTACCCGCCACGCACCAGGTGTCGGCCATACGGACGGCCTGGGTGACGGACGCCGGACACCGAGGCGGCACAGGGGAACCCGCTGGTGGGTTGTGCTCCCAACCGCGTTCGCCGTGACGTGCGAAGACGATGGGGGAATCTTCCGCGCGACTGCGGGCATCGACCCAATCCCAGTCACCTTCGACGAGAGCACCGCGCACCGTGACTGGCGCAGAGGCACGGTCCCCGGTCGCGGGGTCCCACTCCTGCCGCACATAGGCATAGCGGGGAGACGCGTTCTTGCCCGTCGTTGTGTCTCGCGCGGTGACCAGCAGTGCATCGGGTTCGAGACTCGTGATCCCGAACTCGTCGACCCTTCCCGCGTCCTGTGGACGCAGTCCGAAGAGGCCCGGAGGCCGCCACCGGGTCCAGACTGTTCGCCAGGGGAGTTCCGCCGCCGCGCTCACGAGCTGATCGGCCAACTCCGTACGTCCGGCACACAGAGCCGCATGATGCAGCCAGGCGACCCATTCGCCCTGTCCCGAGGGGACGATGCCCTGGGCTTCCATGTAGTGCAGGAGCGCGGCGGTGCTCGCGTACGGAACACCATCCGGATAGGCGACGGTGAGCGCCTCATACACGCCTGTCGGCAGCAAGTGAGCGAGTAGACGCCCGTCGTCCAGCAGATCGGGCAAGGAGCCTGCCAGAGCGGCATGCATGGGCAACGCACGGCTGGCGTACCGAGCCGCCGGGTCTGGGGACGCCGGCCTGTTCCGGTGTGAGGCGCTGACGGCGGCGGACAAGGCCTCGACCACTCTTGCCTGAGTAGCTGCCGTGCTGGGCCACGCCCGACGCCAGGCATGCGCGAGTGCGTCTGAAACGAACTCCACCTCTTTGGCGCCGGAATCGTCTTCGGTCACCGAGAGAACGTCCGGCGTGCGGCGAGCAAGGGCGAGCAATTCCCCGGCGTCGGCCGGTGCGCCGGCGGAAGCGCAGAGCAACTGCCATACGGCAAGCGGGGTTCTGCGAAGTTCCGTGGCCGCAAGAGCTTTTATCCGGGCGTCGACCTGAGACCGGTCACCGTTTGGACGGATCGGCGACCGGTCGGACAGCGCGATGGCGTACTCGTGATTCACAGGCACCGGAATGAGCTCCGGGTCCCGCTCGGCCATCACCCACACGTCTCGGCCGCCGAACCGTCTGAAGCCTGCAGCGAGCACTCCGGCGATGCGTGCCGGTTGGGCGGAGGTCAACAGTTCCCCGGCGTACTGCACGTTGGCGAGGAGGATCACTACCTCGCCAGGCGTGGGGCGGGTCCCGCACGCCTCACGCATACGCAATGCGACGGCGTCCGCCGTCATTCCCCGACAGTCGATCCAGATGGATTCGGGGATCCGCTGTCGTACCTGGTCCAGGAAGTCCGTCTTGCCGGCCGCCGAAGGACCGGTGACGGAGAAGACCGGCCGTGTGCGAGCAGGAAGAGTTCGCCACGCCTCGATGCGCTCCCAATTCTGGTCGAGAGTCTCAGGCAAGAGAGGGTCCTTTGCTGCACGGGTCTGACCTGGGCAGCCTCACGGTAACCGTAGCTGTCGGCATCCAGGACGTGGCCCCTTCATGGGGGGTCGTCGGTAGGGGGCGCGAGCGGATCGGCTGTGCTCCGTAGCCCTGCAGATCGCCCTTCAACCATGGCGCGAGGCCACTTGGAAAGAGTTCGTCCCACTCAGATTTTGTCCAATTGTCCGGCGAGCGCCGCTTGCCAGTTGGACGAAGCAGCCGCTTCAGGGTCGATCTCTCTTGCCCAGGACTTCATACTCCGGCGGGCGTCCCGTTCTTCGGCGCTTCGGACGGGGAATTCGCTCAGGCGGAACTGGCGATAGAGACCGACCAGCGTCAGGAACGAGAGCAGGCTGCTGCCCAGGAGTTCGTTACCGGCGGCGGACATCAGGACGACTCGGCCGCTGCGAGTGTCCAGGACGACAGGCTGCGCGAGCCAGTGGCCCAGGAGGGAGAAGCCTACGGGCGAGCCTGGATCCACGAAGGGTTCGAGACCGGACCGATCGATGGGCACGGTGGTCAGAAACGTCGGCGCTGTCCCGTCGAGGGCGGGGAAGCCGGTTTCACACAGGACCATCCGGGCTTGCGATTCACTGAGTTCGGCGGGAACCTCGCTCGCTGGAATACGGCCCAGAGCGTGCTCGCCGAACGTCCTCGCGAGCCAGGACGTGAGGGCCTCTCCCCCTTCGGCGACGGGGGAGGGCAGGGGCCACAGGGCAGTCGCGGAATTCAACGACAGGAAGGGCTGCTGCCACACGCGCGGGCGGCCTGGCCCAGACGTCAGCTCTCCGGCGTTCAGCACGTCGAAGACGTACAGGCCCCTTGGGCCGTAGCCCACCCAGCGTCCGTCTCCGGCGGCTTCCACCGCGGTGCGTGCGATCAAAGGGCCCGGCCAGTCAGGGTGCTCTGCCGAGGGGCGACTGTCGGGCCGACTGGTGTCGAGAGCGCTTCCGACGGTCCGTGTCACACGTCCCTCGTCATCGACGAACCGGTGGACGACTCTGGGTTCCAGCAACTCCTCGCCGTCGGACAGCCGCCAGACACGCTCCCGCCTGTGATCGTCCCCCCATTCATCGGCAGCGTCGCCCAGGGCTTCTTCGAGTTCGTCCTGGCTGAAGACACCGCCGTGTTCACTGGCGACGACGGTGGCATCGGAATACCTGCCGACGCTGACGTCCTCGACCGCTCCCGGCAGATCCGGTCTGGCACCCAGTACTCCGTAGGGGCGCCACTTCGACCATACGGTGCGCCAGGCGAGGGGAACGTGGCAGGCGTCTTCGAGCCTGTCGGCCCAATCCCGGCGATCACGGTTGACGGCAGCCCAGTGCAACCACGCCAGCCATTCACCTTGCGCATCGGGAGCGACACCGTCGCAGTGCAGATAGTGAGCGTCAGCAGCGACGCCCGGGACCGGAGGACCTCCAGGCCAGGCGAGTTTGATCGCTTGCTGCAGCGAAACACGGTCGGCGATCGCCGCAAGTGCCGGCTGTTCCTCGATGAGGCGCGGCAACTCTCCGGAGAGCGCCGCATGGACGGCGAGCGCGCGGCCGGCGTACGCGGCGATCCGCGGTTCGGCCGTACCGGCCCGCACCTTGACGGCCTCGGCGAGAAGCACCTCGGTGACGGCCAGTTGTTCCGCCGGGGTGATCGGCTCCACCTGACGGAGCAGACGCGCCAGGCCGTCCGACGCCAGCCGCACCGTCGGGGTGCCGTCTTGGTCCGCCCGCAGAAGGAGTACGTCGCCGAGCTGCTCCGCAATACGGCCGAGGGCGAACCCGGTGTGTCTATCGCCCAGCACCCCGTCCATGAACTCCCACACGTGCAGGGGCACTTCAGGCAGCTCGGCCGTGGCCAAGGAGCGCAGCGCTGGGTGGGCTGCCAGAAGATCCGCCGGGTCGACTTCGTAGGGCCGGCCGTCCAGCAGTATCTCGTCGGGGGTCTCGCCCTCGGCACGGGCCCTTGGCTCAAGCCCCTCCAGCACCGGGAGTACGTGACCGCCCCCCTGGCTGGTGAACCTGCCGATCAGGCGATCGATGAGCTCCGAGTCGGTCGACGAGTGGAAAGGGCCCGCCCATTGCACGTTGGCGAGAAGCACGATTCCACCCGTGCGCAGACCCGACAGGGTGTCCGTCAACGGGTCGCTCAGCGGGCGACGCCGGACTTGGAGGCCGAAATGCCTGAGCAGCCGACTGAGTACCTGCTCCGCGGTCAAGTGACGGCAGTCCAGGAACAGCGAGCCCGGCAACTCCTCGTGGAGGCTGCTCAGAAGAGCCGTCTTGCCCGCTCCCGGCGAGCCGTACAACAACAGCTTCGGTGCGTGGTGAGGCGGGTCGGCCAACCAGCTCACAAGCTCCTGATCTGCGTCTTCGGCCAACACTGTGCATCACTCCGATCAGACCGGGCCGATGAGCGTCAGGGTACGTCAACGCCGGCCGCGAGCTTCATCCACACTCTCGCCAGCTCACCGCGGAAACGGTGCATGTCCGCGTTGCGGGCATCGACGGCCTCCTGCCGCACCCTCTCTGTCTCGGCCTGCCGCTCGTCAGGCGGCAGACTCTCGATCCGGGCCACCTCATCGGGGGAAAGATCCCCCAGGCGGTAACCGGCGCCGTAGACAACCTTGGTTCGGTTTGCTGCCTCAGGAATCGCCGCGCGTTCTTCCTCGGTCTTCTCGTGATATTTCTTCAGCTCTTGGTCGGCCGGACGTTCGAGTTCGTGGGCGATGTAGTCGGCACAGTTGGCGTTGGCCGGATAGGTCCGATTGCCGCAGGGCTCGAATTCCGTGTACATGATGGGTGCTTCGTAGCGGCCAGGGTCTTCCTGGTCCAGTCGGCGATAAGCCTCACCGAGTACGGGCTCGGAGTGATCCAGCGGTGGGTTGGAGGAGTCGATGATGTAATGGATCTCCGTGGTCCCGTCGGGCCTGTGATCGATGATCTCCAGCGCTGCGAAGTTCTTGCCCGAGAAGTCGGGCCGCATCATACGTCGATGCTCGCGCATGGCGTCGATCTCTTCCTGCGGCCGTCCTTCGCTCTCGGCCTGCGCGATGGCTCTGTTCAGTTGTGCGTCACCGACGTGCTGGTTCCACAGCTTGTTGAACTTGAGCCGTTCACGCGAGATTTCCTTCTCGGTCTTCTGCGGGCTGTCGCCCTCACTGAGAGCCTCACCGCTTTCGGCGAGCGCCTGAGCATCGTGGTCCGCGAGATTCCGAGTCGCGGCATAACGTCGAGCGAGGGGCGCGGGGTCCAGGTGGTCGCCACGCGTCGGCTTGTGTCGTGAATGGAGATCGGCGCCACCGGAGTCGTCGACGGCGTGAGCGTCGTGGAATGCGCTGCTGAGGCGTGCGATCGCGGCAACTGTCGCGGCCTTGTTCTCTCGCGACATCTCCTCGAAGCCGGGACGAAGCAACGCGTTGAGTCGATCCTGGGTCAGTCTGCCGCTCTCGGATGCTTCCCGGATGGTCTGCAGAAGCGGTGACGGATTTCCCTCCGCCCAGCGATGGAGATGCTGGGCGATGCCATGCAAGTCGGTCTGCACCACTTGGTTGGTGACACGCAGCAGATCCTGCGATTCGTCGCCGAGCATGTTGTGGTGGACCGATGACTGATCGCCGTCCTGAACAACTCCGTAGCCGGGGTGACCTTCGGGGCCGGAACTGTCCAGTGGCGTGTTGGCGATTCGCCGCGCTCTGGCCAACTCTGCCGCACGCTCGGCCGGCGTCTTCTTCGGCTTCTTCGGCTGGTTGTCGTTCTCCTGACTGTCCTTCTTGTCGCCTTCCCCCTTGTTCTTCTCATTTCCTGCTGCGGGGGCCTCAGGACCGTGTCGATGGTCCGTCGAAGTTGCCTGGTCGGTCGTCGATCGTTGCGCGTGTTCGGCGGCCCTGTGGTCGCCCGGCGAGTCGTTGGGCGCGGTGTGCGACGTGGAGGGAGCCGTGTCATGCCCAGGGGGTGTGGCAGCCGAGTCCTCGGACAGGTGGGTGGGTGACGATTCGCCGTCTCTGGAGGAGCCCGCATCACCCGTATCGGAAGTGACCGGGGCGCTGCCTTCGGTACGAGTGTCGTTGTCCGGCGGTGACACCTTGTCCTGCGCGGGCAGCGAGTCCTGGTCGTCGCCGCGCTTGGTTTCGGGCCCGCTGTCGACAGGGGAATCCGCCCCGCTCGTATCGGGTTGTGTCGGATCCGCATGCGAGACGCCGCTCGAGGAGTCCTGAGCGGGAGAAGCGTCAGGCGTCTCACCCGGTGCGTTCGACTTCCCCTGGCTCGTGTCGGTCACGTCGGTCGTGGACTGCGGGGATACCTCGGTCCCATCTTGCGACTCGTTCGTCGTTTGGGAAGGGCTCGCCGTTTGGGACGTATCAGCACTCTGTTGTGAGCCGTCGGTGCCCTGCCCGGACTGGTCCGTCCCCTGACCATGTGGCTGGCTGGTGTCGATCGGGTTGCGGTTGGCGTCCAGGGGGATGTGCCAGACGTGGGTGGCCTGGTCGATGTGGAGGGGCTGGGTGCTGACCTGGCCGCTCTGGGTGTCGATCCACACGATCTTGCCGTTGTGGTTGACGACGTTGAAGGCGTGGCCGCCGCCGCCCGGCCAGTCGACCTGGACGATGGCCGCCGAGCCGGGGCCCGCCTGCTGCAGCGTGTTGGCGATGTTGTTCGCCGTGTTGGGGTCGCCGCCGGGGCCCGCGTAGGTGTGCGCCGCGCCGGTCCAGCGGATCTGGTTGTCGTTGGCGTTGTCCTCGGGGGACCAGAGGTCCGGCTTGCCGTTCGCGTCGGTGTCGAGCGTGCGCGGCGCCGAGACCTGGGGATTGCCGTACCAGGTCTCCAGGAACGAACGGGAGCAGTCGGCACAGTTGTTGCTTCGACCCGGGACGTTGACGCCGCCGTCGTTCTGGAGCTGCGACCAGTTGCCGTCGAAGGGGTCCGGGTAGCGCTGCGGGGTGCCGTCCTCGTTGCGCGGTACGGCGTCCGCCAGGGCCTGCTGGTCGGACGGGTCGGGGTCGGTCAGGCCGCCCGGGTAGTGGTCCAGGTCGCTGCGGATGTCCTGCAGGCTGTCCTGGTTGGGGTGGTTCGGTGACGTGGTGTCGCCCGGCGTGGCTTGCGGCGAGCCCGGCGCGTGCGGGGTGGCGGGGCCGGCCGCGTGGTGCGGCGCCGCCGCGGCCGCTGGCGTGCGGATCGGCGTGTGCACCGGGACCGGCGTCACCTGGTTCTGGTGCTGTTGCTGCTGCGGGTTGTTCGACTGTGCCGCCGGCTGCTGCGGGGAGGCGGGGGTACTGGGGGTGTTGCCCGCGGGCTGCTGGGGGCGGTTGGGGGTGGTGCCGGTACCGGTGTCGGGACCCGGTTGGTTCTGACGGCCCGGCGTGCCGGTCGTGCCGCCCTGCGCCGTGGGGCCGTCGGTACGGCCACCCGGGGGCGAGGAGTTCGGCGAACTCTGGGACGCCGAGGAGTTCGGAGTGCCGTTGCTCGACGGTGACGTCCGGTCCGATCCGGATCCGGTCGAGGAGGACGGCGTCGACGTGGAGTTGCCGGTGGACGGCGATGTGGTCCGCGGAGAAGAGGACGGTCCCGGGTTCGACGTGTTCGGGTTGGTGTTCGTGGAGTTGGAGCTCGGCGTGGTGGTACGCGTGCTGCCCGTCGGGTCCGTGCCGGTGCGCGGGGTGGTGCGGTCACCCGGCGTCGAGTTCGCCGGGTTGTTACGAGAAGTCGTCCCGTCGCCGGGGGTGTTACGGGACGTCGTCCCATCGCCCGGCGTCGACGTACGCGGCGTCGTCCCGTCGCCCGGCCTGGTCCCCGGCGTGGTGCTCCGCGGTGCCGTGCCGTCGCCCGGCGTCGTGCTCCCCGGCGTGCGCTGGCTCGGTATTCGCCCGTCCGGCGTGCTGCCCGGCGTACGTCCGTCCCCCGCACCGGACACCCGGAGTCCGGCCCCTCCGCCGGAAGCCCGCCCGTCAGCCGTCGCGGATGCGGACGCGGATGCGGACGCCGTCGGCGTCGGAGTGCTCCGCGGTGCCGTCGACGACGTAGGACTCGGTGTGGAAGCCGGCCCCGACCCGGTCGCGGTGGCCGTACCCGACGCGCTCGCCGAAGCAGTCCTCGCCGCACCCGAGTTGGGCGTCGGGCTGCTCGGGCTCGAACCCGACGACGTCGTGCCGCCGGACGAACTGCCGACGTGCGGCGAGCCGCCGCCACTCACGCTGCCGCCCGTCGACGGCGCCACGGGAGACGTGGGCATCGACGAGCCGCCGTCGGGCCGCCCGCCGCCGGCGGACGGGTCGCTCGACGTCGGAGTGGACGTGGGTGCCGCGTTGGTGTGCGTGGGGGCGCTGGCGGCCAGGCTGTCGACGTTCGTGCTGATGCCGCCGCCGTGTCCACCGGTCGACGGCGTCGCGGACGTACCCCCGGACGACGCGGAGGCGGCCACGGTGTGCGGCGTCGGCGACGACAGACCCGAGACCGACGAGCCGCCGCCGGAGTGGGAAGGGCCGGAGACGTTCGGGCCGTCGGACGAGCCTCCGGAGTCCGCACCACCGGAGGACGAACTGCTCGGCGAGGGGTCGTCGAAGTCGGACAGCGTCGGTCCCGCGTGGGACACCGTCGGCCGCGCGGCCCCGGAGTCCGCCCCGGACCCCGCGTCCGCACCTGACCCGGAGTCCGACCCCGAGTCGGAGCCCGGACCCGAACCGACGTCCGGCGCGCCTATGGTGTTGCCGCCGGTGTCGGCGGATATCCCGCCGCCGATGTTCGCACCGGAGTCGTGGCCCCCACGCGTCGACGCCGAGGAATCCGAGCCGTCCGAATGCGACCCGGAACCGGACGAGGAGTCCGAGCCGCCGTCGCTCCCCGAACCCTCGGAACCGCCAGAGCCGTTGGACCCTTCAGAACTGGTGGACCCCTCAGACCCGCTGGACCCCTCGGAACCCTCGGAGCCCTCGGAACCCTCGGACGAGTGCGAACCCCCCTCCCCGTCCCCGGAACTCCCATGCCCGTCGATACGGCTGTCGATCGCGTGGTGTGCCCGGTGCCCGGCCTTCTCGCCGAGGCTGTCGCGGACGCCCTCGGCGAGGGTCTGCGGGGTCTGCTTGATGGCGTCCCAGCCGGCGTTCGCGCCCTGCTTGGCGGTCGTGGCGAGGTCGTAGCCCTCCTGGGCGCCGAAGCCGACGTTCACCGTCTGGCGGATCAGGTCGGTGATGATCGCCTCGATCGCCGAGATCGCGGGCTCCTTCATCGCCTCGACGATCGCCTCGATCAATGCCTCCTTCAGCTCCTTGAGGAGCCGGCGCACGATCAGCCGCGCGGCCTGGGTCGCACCCAGCGCGCCGACCTCGGACAGGCCGAAGGTGAACGGCGCGGCGGCCTGCGCCGCGGCGATCTCGATGGCGAGCGCGATGAGTTGGGCGATGACCGCCCACTTCGCGAACTCGACGATGTAGGCGCAGGCCTCCAGCACGGTCGCGATGGTGTACGCGGCCTGCGCGGCGTTCGCGAGGTAGCCGTCGCCGCCGCTGTCGAACTTCGCGTACGTCTTGGTGAACGCGTCGATCGACTCACCGGCGTTGTGCGCCACCACCTGGCGGGCGCTGGTGTTCGCCGCGGTGTGCAGTTCGGTGACGTCGTCACCGAACTTCCGCCAGATGTTGGCGCACTCCTTGAGCTTGTCTTCGTTCGCCGTCGGCCAGTCGTAGCCGAGCATCTCGAGAACCCACTCGAGCTCGCTCGGCAGCATCATCGCCACAGCAGAAAGCACCCCCGTCAGCCGATACGGCCGTACAACTCCCTCATCGGTCAAGGGGAATCACACAGAAGTACAGCCGTTCGCAAAGCTTACGGAATCACCCGCGAGCAACTTCAGAGGGTTGCCGTCACAAATCCGTTGCAGGTCCTGTGCAGGTCTGGTGCAGACAGCGCCCACGGTGCCCGGACGGTGGACAGGTCAGACCTTCGTGAAGCACAGGGTGTAGTCCAGCTGGTGACTCTGGTGGACCTGGATGCCGTAGGCGTACTTCGAGCCGCACTTCTGGTCGGGGCCGAGCAGCTTGTCGGCCGTCCTGTACTCGGCCTCGGGGGAGCCGCAGTCGACGATCGTCGGCAGCGGTTCGCCCTGCGGGTCCTTGACCTTGACGCAGTCGCCGATGTTCGGGTCGTGCGTCGCGTCCTCGGAGGCCTGCGCGGACGCCGCGGCCTCGGCCTTCGCCTTTCCGCCGTCGGGGTCGGTGTTGTAGTCGTAGACGTACCAGGCCAGTGCGCCGAAGACCGCGATCACGATGGCCGCCGACTTCACGACCCGCAACGGCCCGCCCGGGCGCGGACGCTGAGGCCCCTGCGGCATCTGCGGCTGCTGCGGGTACCCGTACGGCGCCTGCGGTTGCTGCGGGTACCCGTAAGGCTGTTGCGGCTGCGCATAGGGCTGCTGCGGTTGCCCGTACGGCGGTTGGTTCTGGTACTGCGGCGGAGGCGTCGACATGCCTGAAAAACCCCGTGGTTGACATCAGTGGTGGAGAAGGAAGTGGACCTGCGCAGGCTATACGCCCAGGTCAGGCGGGTCCCAATCGAACCCGCTCACACCAGGTAACTGATCAGGAAGGACAGGATGCCGCCCACCGAACCCACCCCGGTCATCCCCAGAACAACCACACGCGTCCGGCCCCGCCCCGCCGCCTCCCAGGCACCGTCGTACGACACCCGGCTCCGCCCGAACGGCGCGTACCCGGTCGCGAGGCAGAACAGCCCGAGCCCCGTCAGCACCCAACCCCCGAAGAACGCGGCGAAGTAGCGCCAGGCCCGGTCGAGGCCGCTCTGCAGATACTCACCACCCGCCCGCTGCACCGACAACTCGGTGCCCGCCGCGTACCGCTGCCTGACCCGCACCGACGCACCCGCCTCCCGGTCGGCTCCGCCGTCGGCCACGAAGACGCCCTCGCACCGCACCGGCCGACGGTTCTTACGGCTGCTGCGGGACGCGTTGTTCGGGTAACTCACCTCGCACCGCTGCACGGTCAGCGTGCCGTGGGTGCCTGCCCAGCCCGCCAGGTACGACCCCTGGTACGCGCCCCACCCGCTCAGCGCCAGCCCGGCGAGCAGGAACACCAGCCCGCCCCACCGCCCGAGACGGCCCAGCGCACCACTCACCAGACCGTTGAGGCCGGTCGCGGAACCGTCTCCCGCGTCGCCCTTCCCCGTACCCTGCGCCTGAGCCATGACGACGAGGTCCTTCCCTGACGAGGTCCTTCCCTTCGGAACAAGGGCCCAGCATGACACCCGGCCGTGACGGGAGATACTGCTGGAGTCCGAGAGACGAGGGCCAGCGAGGAGAAGCGGCATGACCAGGCGACCCGAGAACTCACCCACCCCGGAGGGCACTTCGCCGGAGCGGGGTGTGCTGGACGAGGCGCTCGAACCGGAGCAGATCCGTTCGCTGAACTCCGCCCTGCGTCAACTGTCCAAGAACGACGGCGTCGACAAGGACCTGCAGGAAGCGGCGAAGAAGCTGCTCTCCGGTCGTCTCGCGCTGCGCGACGCGATGGACGACCCTGGCATCGCTCGCGCCCTGGGTAGCGGCATGGCGTCCCTGCGCGGGCAGTGGGAGTCGCTGTCGGAGGAGGAGCGCGACCAGGTCAGGCACGGCGAGCCGCTGGACGGTGCGCACCCGTCCGGCGATCCGTCCGAGCCCGGGAAGCCGGAGACCGAGGGTCGTCCCTCACGCTTCGCAAAGAAGAACCAGGGCCGGCACAGCGGCGGATTCTCGCTGTACTGAGCACCCGCCGCACGAACCGGAGCAGATCAGCCGTGCTGCCTGCGGTACAGATCGATGGCCGCCTGCGTCGGGTAGTTGGGCACGGTGACCGTCTCGCCGGTCTCCTTGGAGACCACGATCTTGCTGCCGCCGGGCGGAGTCGGCTGAGGCCGCCCGGCGGCGTCCGTGACCGGCGGGAACACCGCGTAGACCAGGTAGCCGATGTCGAACTCCTCGACGCGCAGCTCGGCGCGGGAGCCGTCGGGCATCCTGGGCTCGGCGAAGCGGCTGCGGACGATGTCGAGGGCCTGTTCGGGGGTGGTCGGCGGTGCCGGGTGGTCCGAGGTCACAGAAGGTCTCCCTGAGTCTGACTCGTTGGGTGCGGATTTCGCGGCCGGTCAGAACAGCCCGTGCCACATCTGCTCGACGATCAGCGACCACCAGGTCTCGGCGTTCGCCAGCGCGGACGCGTCCAGGGCCACCAACTGCTCCTGCAGCGCGGCCACTTCCGCGCCCGCCGCGACCGGGTCCAGGCCCCGCATCCGCTGCCGTACCGTCGCGAGCAGCGCGAGGGAGCGGGCGAAGGCGGCGGCGGAGACGTTGACGTAGCGGCACTCCGCGGTGACCGGGTCCACGGCCCACAGCGCGCCGAGGCCGTCCGGCTCCGTCGTACCGGGCAGGCACTGTACGGCGATGACCGCGACCCCGTCGAAGCCGATCCGGGACAGGTGCGCCAGGGCGCCGATCTTCTCCTCACCGGCCGGGCTCTGCCGCTCCCGCAGGTTGGTGGCGACATCGGTGAACAGGCCGCCGGGCGGCGGGTTGTCGGCCCGGTCCGCGGTGAAGAACAGCGGGACGTCCGCCGGGAGCCCGGCCCAGGTGAGGGTGGACTTGGTGGTCTCCGGCAGCGGGCTGTCGGCGATGTCGTCGGCGGCGTAGCGCCGTACGCCGGTCTCGCCGAAGACCTCGACGAGGTGCCGGCCGAGAGCCACGTCGCGCATCGGCTCCGCGGGCGTCACCCGGGTGGGGACGGGGAGGCGGTGCGGGCGGGGCGGCGGCGTCCGGCCCGCCACCTGGTGCAGCATCTCGACCTGCTGGATCAGCGCCTGGACCCCTTCGGCGCGCTCCTCGGTGCGGGACCCGTAGGTCTGCGAGCAGGAGAGCTCGGCGTTCGGGAAGGAGTTCAGCAGCTCGGACGTGTAGCCGCCGGGGAGCAGGCTGGGACGCAGATCCGTATGCACGGCAAGGACGCTGTCCGCGGGCACGTTCATCCGGCGCAGCTCCGCGTACGCCTGGTACTCGGCCGGGGGCAGGCCGGGGCCGGAGTTGCGGAAGAGGGTGGTCTCCTCGCCGTTCGCCGGGTCGACGTAGGTGAAGACGGCGGTGTTGCCGGGGCCGGTGACCGGACGGGCTCCCTGGGCCGCGGCCGTGCCCTGTGCCGTCGCCTGCTCCTGGCTGTTCACGGGGAGGCTCCTTCGGGTGACTGGTCGGATGTCGGGAACGGTGTGCCGTTACGAGGCTATCGCCGGGTCGGCCGAGCGAATCCGCAGGGCCTTCGCCCCGCGCCCGGTCGCGACGAGCAGGATGCCGTCGGGGGAGAGGTCGGCGGCGGTGAAGGGAGTGTCCGAGATGAGCGCGGCCACCACCTCCTCGCTCGCCCGGTCCCAGACGCGCAGGTAGTCGGCGCCGCGGCTCAGGCCCAGCGGTGCGGCGGCCCGCTCCTCCTCGGAGGGACGCAGGATGTGCGCGGGATCGACGTCACCGAGATCCTCCCCGCTCACGAGATCCCGCACCAGTACCGCCGAACCGGCGCCGCCCGCGTCCTCGCCGACCGGCCGCGCTCCAGCCGTCCCCGCGGGCACGACCAGGACGGCCACCGGGACGGGCGGTCCCTCGGGCCGGGGCGCGCTGCCGACCGTGACGGCGTCGACGTCGCCGACCGGCAGGCTCCACAGCGTCCGCCAGGGCAGGTCGAGGCCGAGTCGGCCGTGGACGGCGTCGGCGTACTCGGGCAGGCCGTCCTCCACGAACGCCGTCTCCAGCAGGCCGGCGCGCAGCACGACCTCCGCCTGCGTACGGGTGAGCAGAGGCGCCGTGCGCAGGTAGGTGCGCGCCGGCGGGCCGAGTTCCTCGGTCGGGACCGCCTCGACGGCGGCGCGCAGCGACACCGGGTCGGCATGGACGAACAGCCCCGGATCGGTGAGGAGTTGGGGCAGCAGGCCCGCCTCGAGGGTGTGCCCCGCGATGTGGTCGCGGACGTACGGGTCGGCCTTGCTCCAGTCCTGTTCCGGCACGGCCTCCAGCAGCGCCATGGCGACCTGGGTCTGGGCGGCTCGGACGTTGGGCAGACCGGCGCGGATCTCGTCGCCGACGGCGGGGTGGAACAGCCGCAGCAGCGTGCGCCCGCCGTCCTCCGCCGCTTCCTCCGGCTGCACGAACGGCCCGACGAGCAGCATCCCGTCGGCGAAGGCCTGGCTCATGTCCTGCCCGGCGATCGCGCTCGCCAGCCGCGGCCACAGCTGGACCGGGATGCCGTCGGCCTCGGCCAGCGCGAGCGGCGCCAGCAGCAGCCGCAGGGTCTGCGGGTCGGCGCCGAGCCGGCGGGCGTGGAGGTCGAGGGCCTCGCCGACGGAGGTCGGCAGGTGACGCTCGTCGGCCGGGTCGTAACCCTCGGGTGCCATCAGGGCGCAGTTGACGGCGAGTTGGGCGACCAGGTGGCTGGTTCCGGCCCGACTGCCGATGGCCGCTCCGAGGGCGAGCCGGACGGCGGGATCGACGGTGAAGGGCAGCTCGGGCGCCCCGAACTCCGGGTCGAGCGCGGCCTGGGCGTGCAGCACGAGACCTTCGGGGTCGGCCCACTCCGGCTCGTCGAGATCGATGACCTGCACTTCACCGGACGGCAGGCTCCCGGCCAGTTCGGCGGCCAGCGGCCTGGGCACCTCGGCCAGCAGACGGACCGTCCCGGTGGCGGCCAGGGGTGCGAGCACCTCCCGGACGAGCCGCGCGGGCTCGTCCGCGGCCCGCACCGGGCCCGCCCGGTCGACGTCCGGGACGACGACGGTCACCGGCTCGGCGCGCGCGTCCAGCTCGGCGTAGACGCCCTCGGTGCTGGTGGCGGTGAGTTCGTAGTGCTCGGCGAGCAGCCAGAGGACCTGGGCCGCGGTGAGCCCGTCGGGGGCCGGTACCGCGGGGGCCGGCAGCTCCGGCGGCACCGTCGACGGGTCCATCTCCTCCAGCGGCAGCCGCTTGCGGTAGTCCGGGTCGCACAGCATCAGGAACCCGGTGATCAGCCGGGAACGCCCGCTGCCTGAGTGGCCGGTCAGCACGACGACCCGGGGAGCGCCGGGCGCCGCCGCACGCCACGCGGCGAGCGCACGCAGCGCGGCGACCCGACCGCCTATGTGAGGGTGCGGTGCGTAGTCCTCGGTCACGCCGGTCATGCTTCCCCGTCCTCCGCCATCACGGATGCCTCTTCACCAGACATGCCGTGTCCGTACGGCATGCGAGTCGATCTTAGGCACCGAGTGTGAGGACGGTCGCGGCCTACTCGGCCGCCGCGCCCCCGCCACCCGGCGTCGACTCCAGGTCGAACTCCCCGTCCCGCGCGCCCAGCACGAACGCGCGCCACTCCGCCTCGGTGTAGCGCAGGACCGTGCCGTGGTCGAGGGACGACCGCATCGCCACCGCGCCCCCGGGGAGGTAGGCGATCTCGACCCGCTCCTCGTGCTCCTCGGTGCCCGGCGCGCTGTGCCACTCGGCGTCCGAGATGTCGAGTGCGTACAGCTCGTCCCGCTCCCGCTCCTTGCGCGCCTTGATCTGCTCTTCCGTCTCGGCCATGCTGCGGGGCCCTCTTCCTCACGCGCGAACGACGTACGCGGTTCACCCTAGTGGCGGGCGCCGCGCATCCGCCTGCGGATCAGGCGTTTTCCACCTTCGTGAACGTGCCCTGCGCGGCTCCGGGCGGAAGCTTGACCTGGCCGTCGTACTCGGATGTCGTCTTCTGCCAGATGTCGACCTGGTCGGCCTCGTTCTGTTCGTGGGCGACGCCCATCTTCGTGAAGGCGAGGCCCATGCCCGCGAGACGCTCGGCGAGGCTGCCCATCGACTGGTACATGCCGTCGCGCAGGCCCTCGTAGACGACGCCGAACTTCTCGCCGATGTCGTCGTCGCCCCACGGCGGGGTCTGGCCCTGCTCCTGCGCGCTGAGCCCGTTCTGCAGGGCGGTGACGGCCTTCGAGAAGTTCTGGCCGACCGTGAACATGTTGAAGCCCTCGGTCTTGAGGACCTGGGGATCGGAATCCATGTAGTCCGACGACACAACTGCCCCCCGTGGCTCGTCCGGCTCGTCTTTCGGCTCGTCTTTCCTCGTGCAACGTCACCATAGCGGCCCCCACCGACACAAGGGGGGCGGCACCCGTGCGGGCGCCGCCCCCCCCGATACCCGGTCCGGGGCTCAGAAGCGGGCCGGCAGCCAGCCCGTCTGGATGAGCTGCCCGCCGCGCCGGCGGGTGTGGAAGTACCCACGGCCGGGCGGCAGTTGCGAGGCCGTGATGCTGCCGAGCAGCTGGCCCTCCGAGCGGTCGCCGGAGAGCACCACGCCCTGGGCGCCGAGCTCGCGCATCCGCTGCATGACCGGCTCGTACAGCGACCGGCTCGCACCGCCCGAGGACCGCGCGATGATGATGCGCAGACCGATGTCACGGGCGAACGGCAGGTACTCCAGCAGCGGCGCCAGCGGGTTCACGCCGGTCGCGACCAGGTCGTAGTCGTCGACGATGACGAACGCGTCCGGGCTGCTGTACCAGCTGCGGTTGCGCAGCTGCTCGGGCGTGACGTCCGGGCCCGGCATACGGCGGTGCATCGAGCCGGCGAGACCCTCCAGCGTCTCCGTCAGCGCGGGCGCCGAGGCGCAGTACCGCGACAGGTGCGAGTCGGGCACGCCCTCCAGGTGGGCGCGCCGGTAGTCACCCATGACGATCTTCGCCCGGTCCGGCGTGTAGCGCTCGGTGATCTGCTTGACCAGCATCCGCAGCAGCGCCGACTTACCGGACTCGCTCTCACCGAAGACGATGAACAGCGGGTCGGTCTCGAAGTCCACGAACACCGGCGACAGCGAGGACTCGTCGATGCCGATGGCGACACCGCGGTCCGGGTGCTCGAAGCCCTTGGGCAGCCGGTCCGCCGCCAGCATGGTCGGCAGCAGCCGGACGGCCGGGGCGTGGTTGCCCTGCCAGTTGTCGTTGACGCCGCGGATGAGGATCTGCGTCGCCTCGGACAGGTCCTCCGTCGAGGAGGAGCCGTCGACGCGGGGGAGCGCCGTCATGAAGTGCAGCTTGTCCTGGGTCAGACCGCGGCCCGGGATGCCGGCGGGCACGTTCTGCGCGACCTTGCGGTCGATCTCCGACTCGGTCGGGTCGCCGAGCCGCAGCTCGATGCGGTTCTGCAGCATGTCCTTGAGCGCGGGCCGCACCTCGGTGTAGCGGGACGCGGTCAGGACGACGTGCACACCGAAGCCGAGGCCGCGCGTGGCGATCTCGGTGACCGTGGACTCCAGCAGCTCGTAGTCCGTCTTGAAGGTCGCCCAGCCGTCGATGACGAGGAAGACGTCCCCCCAGGGCTGGTCCGGCAGATGCCCGGCGGCCCGCCGCTGACGGTAGGTCTGCACCGAGTCGATGTTGTTGGTGCGGAAGTACTCCTCGCGGGCGTTGAGGATGCCCTCGACCTCGCTGACCGTACGGCGCACCTTCTCGGCGTCCAGCCGGTTCGCGACGCCGCCGACGTGCGCCAGCTCCTCCATCGCGATCAGACCGCCGCCGCCGAAGTCCAGGCAGTAGAACTGCACTTCGGCCGGCGTGTGGGTGAGGGAGAACGACGCGATGAGCGAGCGCAGCAGCGTCGACTTGCCGGACTGCGGGCCACCGACGAACAGACCGTGACCGGCGCCGCCGGAGAAGTCCCGGTACAGCACGTCGCGCCGCTGCTCGAACGGCTTGTCCACCAGGCCGACCGGCACGTTGAGCCGGCCGAGCGCGGTGTAGTCGGGCGCGGTCAGGCCGCGGTCCTGGGTGACGGCGAGCTGCGGCAGCAGCTGCTCCAGCGAGGGCGCCTCGTCCAGCGGGGGCAGCCACACCTGGTGGGCGGGCGGACCCTGGTTGACCATCTTGCCGACGATGACGTCCAGGACGGTGTCGGCGAGCGCGTCGTCGACGCGGTTGTCGGCCTCCGGCTCCTCGACCACCGGCTGCGGCGGCAGCGCCACGTGCTCCGCCGTGAACAGCGCGGGCCGCAGCTGCGTCGAGCGGTGCACCCGGGAGGGGCCCTCGCCGTGGTACGCGCCCGACACGTACGCCGCCTTGAAGCGGACCATGGTGTCGGTGTCGTAGCGCAGGTAGCCGGAACCGGGGATCGACGGCAGGTGGTAGGCGTCCGGGACGCCGATCGCCGTGCGGGACTCGGCGGCGGAGAAGGTGCGCAGACCGATCCGGTACGACAGATAGGTGTCCAGGCCGCGCAGCTTGCCCTCCTCCAGGCGCTGCGAGGCCAGCAGCAGGTGCACGCCCAGCGAACGGCCGATCCGGCCGATCTGGATGAACATGTCGATGAAGTCGGGCTTGGCGGTGAGGAGTTCGGAGAACTCGTCGAGCACGATCACCAACGACGCCATCGGTTCGAGGGCGGCGCCGGCGGCCCGGGCCTTCTCGTAGTCGTGCAGGTTGGCGTAGTTGCCCGCGGTGCGCAGCAGTTCCTGGCGGCGCTGCATCTCACCGGTGATCGCGTCCCGCATACGGTCGACGAGGGTGAGGTCGTCGGCGAGGTTGGTGATGACGGCCGCGGTGTGCGGCATGTCCGCCATACCGGCGAACGTGGCACCGCCCTTGAAGTCCGCGAGGATGAAGTTCAGCGTCTCCGAGGAGTGCGTCACGGCGAGGCCGAGGACCAGCGTGCGCAGCAGCTCCGACTTGCCGGAACCGGTGGCGCCGACGCACAGGCCGTGCGGGCCCATGCCCTCCTGGGACGCCTCCTTCAGGTCCAGCATGACCGGCTCGCCGTTCTCGCCGACGCCGATCGGCACCCGCAGCCGCTCGTGCAGCGTGCGCGGCCGCCAGGTGCGCGAGACGTCGACGGCACCGGCGTCGCCGATGCCCATCAGGTCGGTGAAGTCCAGGTTGGACAGCAGCGGTTCGCCCTCCTCGGCCGAACCGACCCGGTAGGGCGCGAGCTGGCGGGCCAGGGACTCGGCCTGCTCGGGGCTGAGCACGTCCGGCCTGCCCGTGTACGCCGACTCGTGGCCGACGAACAGGCGCATCCGCTCCGGCTTCACGAAGATGGTGAGGCCGGCCCGCAGCTCCTCCTCCAGCTCGCCCGGGGCGATCTCCAGGAAGGTGACGCCCTGCAGCCCCTCGACGCTGGCGAGTTCGGAGTCCGGGGGCACGGTGCCGCCGTCGAGGATCACGATCAGGTGCGGCTGGTCGTAGACCGGGTTGGCGTCCCGGTTCCAGCGCGGACGGTCGTCGAGCTGGTCGGCCAGCGCCTCCTCCAGCTCACCGAGGTCGTCGAAGAGCAGCCGGGCCGAGCCCGCGCCGTCCTTGGCCTTCGGGTGCTGGCTGTGCGGCAGCCACTTGATCCAGTCCCAGTCGGCCGCCGAGGAGGGGTGCGCCACGACCGCGACCATCAGGTCCTCGGGGGAGTGCAGCGTCGTCAACTGGGCAACCGTGGCACGGGCGTTGGCGTACACCGTGTCCGTCTCGCCGCAGACCGTCACGTGGTAGAAGGCGCGCAGCGACACGGAGACGGGCAGGTCGTTGAGCGAGCCGTGCGCGTCGAGGAACGCCTTCATGGCGGCCGCCGTGAGCGGCTCCAGCTCCTCCTTGGGGGCCGTGTCCGGCGCGACGAGCGGGGTGTTGAGCTGCTGCACGCCGCGGCCGATCCGCACGGAGGCGAAGTCCGCGTCCGTCGGCCGCCGTTCCCACAGCCGCTTGCCGTCGGCGGCCACCGCCCACAGCTGGTCCGGCTCGGGGTGCTGGAACAGCTGGCTGCGCCGCTGGAGTTCGGCGGTCTTGTGCACGTCCTTGCGGACCTGCTCCAGATAGCGGAAGTAGTCACGCCGGTCCTGCGCCATCCCCGCGCCGCCGCCCTGGCGGGACTTGGCGTACTGGGCGATGGCCATGGCCAGTGTGGAGGCCAGCATCAGGCCGCCGACCACCCTCATGTACGAGGGCAGGTTGGGCATGAAGAAGAAGCCGACGGAACCCAGCATGCCCATCATGGGCAGCAGGTTCATCAGCATGCTCTCGTCGCCCTCGCGGGGCAGCTCGGGCGGCGTCTCGAGCCGCACCTCGCCCTCGGGTACGGCCGGGGGCACTGTCCGCGGTGGTCGTTTGATGATGACGACGCTCACCGATGCACTCATCCTTCGCGATTGATACGTCCTGGCACCGACGCCCCCGTGTACCGCGACGTTCTTGTTCGCGTAGGCGTCGTTCGCGTAGGCGACGATCCTACTGATGGCCGAGGTGGGCGAGGGAGCCAGGCGGATGGAGATGCGGCGCAGGTCCTGGGAGGAATGGGGGAGGCCGGCCTGTCGTGGGTGCGACAACGGATAGGGTGGCGCTCCGCGTCGTACGAGCGACGCGAGGACGCGACCTCGGCAGTCGTCCAGCCGTCGCGTCTGGCAGTCGTCGAGAAGTTGTCTAGCAGGGGGATCACCAGGTGAGCACGGGGACTTCGACAGGTTTCTGCCGAATCACCATCGCAGCGCCGGACAGTCGGGTCGATGTGGCGCTGCCCGAGGACCTTCCGATCCAGGACCTCTTCCCTGAGATCATCCGGCTCGCCGGTCTGGTCCAGTCGGACACGAGTCTCGCCGGCTACCACCTGGTGACGCGCGAGGGCCAGGTGCTCGACGCGAGCCGTTCGTTGCTGGAGCACCGCGTCCGCGACGGCGAGGTGCTGCTGCTGCGCACGTTCGCCGACTCGCTGCCGCCGGCCGTGCATGACGACGTGGTCGACGCCATCGCCGCCGCGGTCAAGCAGGACACCCGCAGCTGGAACGACAACCTGATGCGGATCGCCGGCCTGGTCGCCGGATCGCTGCTGCTCGTCATGCTCGGCTTCGTCTTCTGGTTCGCCGACCCGGTCCGGCACGACATGCACGGCCTGCAGGGCATCCTCGCCGGCGTCACCGCGCTCGCCCTGACCGCCATGGCCGGTGTACGCGCGCGGGTGTACGACGACCGGGGCTCGGCCGTCGCGCTCGGCATCTCGGCGCTGCCGCACGCGCTCATCGCGGGCTCCGGTGTCATCGCGCAGGACGCGCACGAGGGGCCGGGCCGGATCCAGTTCCTCGTCGGCTGCGTCGCCGTCCTGCTGTTCTCCGTCGTGCTGATCATGCTGCTGCCGCAGGGCGACGCCCCGTTCGTGGCCGCCGCGCTGGCCTCCGCGATCGGCACGCTCGCCGTGTTCGCCGGGGTGCTCACCGACGCCGCGCCGCGCGAGATCGCCGCCGGCACCGCCGTCGTCGCCCTGGCCGTCGTCGGCTTCCTGCCCGGCTGGTCGGCCCGGTTCGCCAAACTGCCGATCGGCTTCCGCAACCCCGAGGACCTGGCCCGCGCGCGCCGCGAGGGCCGCGAGGGCGACCTGGAGGCCGTCGACGTCCAGCGCATCGTCGCCCAGACCAGCCGCGGCCACGAGCTGCTGCTCGGCCTGGTGGGCGGCTGCGCCGCGGTCGTCGTCGGCGCGGGCGGCGCGGTGCTCGGCTTCAGCGACAGCGGCTGGGCCCAGCTGCTCGCCCTGTGCACCGGCCTCGCCGCGATGCTGCGGGCCCGTCTGTTCCGCTACACCGCCCAGGTCACCTGCCTCTTCGTGGCCGGCGTCGTCACGCTCGCCCTGCTGGTCCTCGGCCTAGCCATCTCGCCGCCGGCCGGCGTCATCATGGACCTGCTCCAGGGCAACTCGGGCCCGGTCAACGTACGGACCCTGTGGCTCGGCGCCTCGGTCGCGGTCGGTGTGCTGCTGCTCATCGCGATCGCCCTGATCGTCCCGCAGAAGGGCCTGTCCCCCTTCTGGGGCCGCATGCTCGACCTCGCGGACTCGCTGGTCCTGCTGTCGCTGGTGCCGGTCTGCCTGGCCGTCCTCGACGTCTACGGCAAGGTCCGCGGCGGCGTCTAGCCGACGGCCGTACCGCCCCACACTCCGCACCCGGAGCGTGGGGCGTTGCCATGCCCACCGGACCGGAATCCGCACCTCCGCCGAAATGCGCGCCGCCACCGGAGCCCGCACCGCGTCGAAAGCCGCGCCTCTCCTGGAGCCCGCGCGCGCCTCTCCTTTGGAGCCCGCGCCCCCTTCGGAAGCGCGTCTCCACTCGAGTCCGTGCCCCGGTGGAGCCGCGGCGCCACCGCAATCCGCATCCCCGTCGGAAGCCGCGCTCCCGCCAGAGTCCGTGCCCCGTCGAAATCCGCACCCTGCCCGAGCCCGCGCCTCCTTCGGAAGCTGCGGCGCCACCGCAATCCGCATCCCCGTCGGAAGCCGCGCTCCCGCCAGAGTCCGTGCCCCGTCGAACTCCGCACCCTGCCCGAGCCCGCGCCTCCTTCGGAAGCTGCGGCTCCACCGCAATCCGCACCCCCGTCGGCAGCCGCGCCCCCGCCAGAGTCCGTGCCCCGTTGAAATCCGCACCCTGCCCCAGCCCGCGCCTCCACCGGAGTCCGCGCCTCCACCAGAGTCCGTACCCCCCGGAGGCCGCACCCCCGTCGGAGGCCGCACCCCGGTCGGAGCCCCGCCTCCACCGGCATCCGCCCCCTCCTCGGAACCGCACCTCCACCCAAGCCCGCCCCCGTCGCAGAAACGCTCCGCCACCACAAGGCCGCCGTACGAAAGGGACCCCCCGCGTGAGCTTCGGCCCGCCGCCATCGATGTACACGCCCCCCGCGCCCCCCGCGCAGCCCCCCGCTCCCGAGCGCCGCCCCAGGTGGCCCCTGGCCCTGCTCGCGCTTGTCCTGGTCGCTGCCCTCGGCACGGGCGGCTGGTTCCTGTGGGGCTCCGGCAGGGGCGGTACGAAGGCCTCGGGCACCCCGGCCACCGCGCAGGGCTCCCTCGACGTCCGGGAGACCGTCGAGAAGAAGCCCGCGAACCCCACCGGAAAGATGGCCTTCCGCTTCTCCGTGGACGACATGAGCCCCGGTGAGCACTACGAGCTGCCCGGCATGTGGGCCACCGACAAGATCCTCGCCAAGGGCATCAACAAGACCGTCCTCGGCCTGCGCATCGGCGACGACGCCTCTCCCGGCGACGAGAAGTGGAAGCTGCCCCTCGACGGCCCGATCTGCGGCTACACCCGCCGCGTCACCGGCGACAACCGCACGGCCGTCCTCTTCCGGGCCAACGACCGCGGCAACGCCTACTGCAACCACGTGGCCTTCTTCGACCTCGACGACGGCCGGGAGATCTGGGACGCCGACTTCCCCGTCTCCCAGCTCGGGGACGGCCACGGCATCGCGACCGGAGGCGACGAGCAGGACACCCCGAGCGTGACCCTCGTGCACGGCACGGTCGTCGTGACGTGGGGCGGCGGCACGGACGCGTACCGCATGAAGGACGGCACGCGCGCGTGGGGGACGACCGCGAACGGCGCCTGCCAGGACATGGGCGCCGCCGGCGGAGGCGCGCTGCTGGTGCGCGAGCAGTGCTGGAACGACAAGGCGCCCGCCGACTCCACGGACGCCACCACCTACAAGGCGCGCAAGGTCGACCCGAAGACCGGCGCGACCCTGTGGACGTACTCCGCCGCCAAGGGCGTCCGCGACCTGAACATCCCCTCCGCCGAACCGCCCGTCCTCGCCGTCCAGGCCGGCGAGATCGGCATCTCCGAGATGCTCTCCCTCGACGGCCACGGCAGCACGCGGGCGGTGATCCGCCTGCAGAACGGCACCTACGTGGGCGAGTGCTCGTACGACGACTACCTGTCGACCGAGGACTGCCCGACCATTGCCGTCGGCGCCGGCCAAGTCTTCCTGCGCAGCAAGGACTCGGGTGAGCTGATCAACTCCAACTGGATCATCGGCTTCGACCTGGCGACCGGGAAGACCACCAGGAAGTTCGACTCCGGCCCCGGCTCGCTGCTGTACCCCGTACGGATGAGCGGCGACCGGCTCCTCGCCGTGCGCGTGACCGACCAGCACGTCATGCCCACGGGACTGGTCGCCCTGAACCCGAAGACCGGTGCGGAGACCCCGTACCTCTACTTCGACCTCCCCCAGGAGGCCGACTTCATGACGACCACGGAGTACAACGACATCGTCGTCCAGGACGGCCGTATCTTCTTCGGTGTCAAGAAGGTCGACGGACCCGCCAAGGGGCAGCCACGATGGGTCTACCTCGTCCTCGGCGTCGAGAGCCTGGCGGTGCGCTAGGACCCCGGCGGGAACGGCCCCGGCCGCCTGGTACGCTGTGTGACGGCCGTTTGTGTACGCGTCCCCGGTTCGTCCGGAGACTGCGCTCAGCGGATCCCGCCTCCCGAGTCACGGAAGCTCCCCTGAGAAGCAGACCAGGGGCACTCGGCGGCAACCACAGATCACGAGGAGTACGAGTGTCGCTCGACGCCGCTACGAAGAAGCAGATCATCAGCGAGTTCGGCCAGAAGGAGGGCGACACCGGCTCCCCCGAGGTCCAGGTCGCCATGCTCTCGCGCCGCATCTCGGACCTGACCGAGCACCTCAAGACCCACAAGCACGACCACCACTCCCGTCGTGGTCTGCTCATCCTGGTCGGTCAGCGCCGTCGCCTGCTGCAGTACCTGGCCAAGAAGGACATCCAGCGTTTCCGTACGCTGGTCGACCGCCTCGGCATCCGTCGCGGTGCGGCGGGCGCCAAGTAGTACGCCATGAGGGGAGCGGTTCCCGAAACGATCGGGGATCGCTCCCTTTGCCGTACGTACGGAAACCTTTGCCGTGCGTACGGAAACGTGCGCAGTGTCACACCCGCTTTGTAGTGTGGTAGCACAGCGCAATGCCGCACACGCGGTATGCACGAGGAGAAGTGCACCTCGCCGCCGCCGGTCCTCGGTAGTGGCCCCCGGGCGATGCGAACCCCGGGTGCTTCGATCGAAGACCGGCCCGCACCAGAAGGAGCGCTTCTCCGCTCACGTCCCCCCGCCACACGGGCGGACGGGACAAAAGACGAAAAGTAACGGAGAAAACGCTAGTGGAGAACGAGACCCACTACGCCGAAGCCGTCATCGACAACGGTTCCTTCGGCACCCGCACCATCCGCTTCGAGACGGGCCGCCTGGCCAAGCAGGCCGCCGGCTCCGCCGTGGCCTACCTGGACGACGACACCATGGTGCTGTCGGCCACCACCGCCTCCAAGAATCCCAAGGACCAGCTCGACTTCTTCCCCCTCACGGTGGACGTCGAGGAGCGGATGTACGCCGCCGGCAAGATCCCCGGCAGCTTCTTCCGCCGTGAGGGCCGTCCCTCCGAGGACGCCATCCTCACCTGCCGTCTGATCGACCGCCCGCTGCGCCCGTCCTTCAAGAAGGGCCTGCGCAACGAGATCCAGGTCGTCTGCACGATCATGGCCCTCAACCCCGACCACCTGTACGACGTCGTGGCGATCAACGCCGCCTCCGCGTCCACGCAGCTGGCCGGTCTGCCCTTCTCCGGCCCGATCGGCGGCGTCCGCGTCGCGCTGATCAACGGCCAGTGGGTGGCCTTCCCGACGCACACCGAGCTCGAGGACGCCGTCTTCGACATGGTCGTCGCGGGCCGCACCCTGGAGGACGGCGACGTCGCGATCATGATGGTCGAGGCCGAGGCCACCGAGAAGACCATCCAGCTGGTCAAGGGCGGTGCCGAGGCCCCCACCGAGGAGGTCGTCGCCGCCGGTCTCGAGGCCGCGAAGCCCTTCATCAAGGTGCTCTGCAAGGCCCAGGCCGACCTCGCCGCCAAGGCCGCCAAGCCGACCGGCGAGTTCCCGGTCTTCCTGGACTACCAGGACGACGTCCTCGAGGCCCTCACCGCCGCCGTCAAGCCGGAGCTCGCCTCCGCGCTGACCATCGCCGGCAAGCAGGAGCGCGAGGCCGAGCTGGACCGCGTCAAGGCGCTCGCCGCCGAGAAGCTCCTGCCGGAGTTCGAGGGCCGCGAGAAGGAGATCTCCGCCGCGTACCGCTCGCTGACCAAGACCCTGGTCCGTGAGCGCGTCATCAAGGAGAAGAAGCGCATCGACGGCCGCGGTGTCACCGACATCCGCACCCTGGCCGCCGAGGTCGAGGCCATCCCGCGCGTGCACGGCTCCGCGGTGTTCGAGCGTGGTGAGACCCAGATCCTGGGCGTCACCACCCTGAACATGCTCCGCATGGAGCAGCAGCTGGACACCCTCTCCCCGGTGACCCGCAAGCGCTACATGCACAACTACAACTTCCCGCCGTACTCCACCGGCGAGACCGGCCGCGTCGGCTCCCCGAAGCGCCGCGAGATCGGCCACGGCGCCCTCGCCGAGCGCGCCCTCGTCCCGGTCCTGCCGACGCGCGAGGAGTTCCCCTACGCGATCCGCCAGGTCTCCGAGGCGCTGAGCTCCAACGGCTCGACGTCCATGGGCTCGGTCTGCGCCTCCACCATGTCGCTGCTGAACGCCGGTGTGCCGCTGAAGGCCCCCGTCGCCGGTATCGCCATGGGCCTGATCTCCCAGGAGATCGAGGGCGAGACGCACTACGTCACCCTCACCGACATCCTCGGTGCGGAGGACGCCTTCGGCGACATGGACTTCAAGGTCGCCGGCACCAAGGAGTTCGTGACCGCCCTCCAGCTCGACACCAAGCTGGACGGCATCCCGGCCTCCGTCCTGGCCGCGGCCCTGAAGCAGGCCCGTGACGCCCGCCTCCACATCCTCGACGTGATGATGGAAGCGATCGACACGCCGGACGAGATGTCCCCCAACGCCCCGCGGATCATCACCGTGAAGATCCCCGTGGACAAGATTGGTGAGGTCATCGGCCCCAAGGGCAAGATGATCAACCAGATCCAGGAGGACACCGGCGCCGAGATCACGATCGAGGACGACGGCACGATCTACATCGGTGCCCAGGTCGGCTCGCAGGCCGAGGCGGCCCGCGCGACGATCAACTCGATCGCCAACCCGACCATGCCGGAGGTCGGCGAGCGCTACCTGGGCACGGTCGTGAAGACGACGACGTTCGGCGCGTTCGTCTCGCTGCTGCCCGGCAAGGACGGTCTGCTGCACATCTCGCAGATCCGCAAGCTGGCCGGCGGCAAGCGCGTCGAGAACGTCGAGGACGTGCTCGGCGTGGGCGCCAAGGTCCAGGTCGAGATCGCCGAGATCGACTCCCGCGGCAAGCTCTCGCTCGTCCCCGTGATCGAGGGCGAAGAGGACGCAGAGACGAAGGACGACACCGACAAGTGACGTCGAGCAGCGCCACGGCGACGGCCCGCACCTCTTCGGAGGCGCGGGCCGTCGCCCGTACCCAAACCCTGATCAAGGGCGAGAACGGCATCGGCACGGTCCGCAAGACCACCCTCCCGGGCGGCCTGCGCATCGTCACCGAGACCCTGCCCTCGGTCCGTTCCGCGACCTTCGGCATCTGGGCGCACGTGGGCTCCCGCGACGAGACGCCGTCCCTGAACGGCGCCACCCACTACCTGGAGCACCTCCTCTTCAAGGGGACGCAGCGCCGGTCGGCCCTGGACATCTCCGCCGCCCTCGACGCGGTCGGCGGCGAGATGAACGCGTTCACGGCGAAGGAGTACACGTGCTACTACGCGCGTGTGCTCGACGCCGACCTGCCGCTCGCCATAGACGTCGTCTGCGACATGCTGACCGGCTCCCTGATCCGCGAGGAGGACGTCAACGTCGAGCGCGGCGCGATCCTCGAAGAGATCGCCATGACCGAGGACGACCCGGGCGACTGCGTGCACGACCTGTTCGCGCACACGATGTTCGGCGACAACCCCCTCGGCCGCCCGGTCCTCGGCACGGTCGACACCGTCAACGCCCTCACCGCCGACCGCATCCGCCGCTTCTACAAGAAGCACTACGACCCGACCCACCTCGTGGTCGCGGCCGCCGGCAACATCGACCACAACAAGGTCGTACGACAGGTCCGGGCCGCCTTCGAGAAGGCAGGCGCCTTCAAGAACGCGGAGGCCGCGCCCATCGCCCCGCGCGACGGGCGGCGTGCCCTGCGCACCGCGGGCCGCGTCGAACTGCTCGGCCGCAAGACCGAGCAGGCGCACGTGGTCCTGGGCATGCCGGGCCTGGCCCGCACCGACGACCGCCGCTGGGCGCTCGGCGTGCTGAACACGGCGCTGGGCGGCGGCATGTCCTCCCGCCTGTTCCAGGAGGTCCGCGAGAAGCGCGGCCTGGCCTACAGCGTGTACTCGTACACCTCGGGCTTCGCCGACTGCGGCCTGTTCGGCGTCTACGCCGGCTGCCGCCCCTCGCAGGTCCACGACGTGCTGAAGATCTGCCGCGACGAGCTCGACCAGGTCGCCGAGCACGGTCTGTCCGACGACGAGATCGGCCGGGCCATCGGCCAGCTGCGCGGCTCGACCGTCCTGGGCCTGGAGGACACGGGCGCGCTGATGAACCGCATCGGCAAGAGCGAGCTGTGCTGGGGGGAGCAGATGTCGGTCGACGAGATGCTCGCCCGGATAGCGTCGGTGACCCCGGACGACGTCCGCTCGGTCGCCCGCGACATCCTGGGACAGCGGCCGTCCCTGTCGGTCATCGGCCCGCTCAAGGACAAGCAGGCGTCCCGGCTGCACGAAGCCGTGGCCTGACATCCGTCTTCGGTAACTGCGTGAGGAAGCGAAAGAGATGAGCAAGCTGCGCGTGGCGGTCCTCGGTGCCAAGGGCCGCATCGGCTCGGAGGCGGTTCGGGCCGTCGAGGCCGCCGAGGACCTGGAGCTGGTCGCCGCCCTCGGCCGGGGCGACAAGCTGGAGACCCTCGCCGAGACCGGCGCCCAGGTCGCCGTCGAACTGACCACCCCGGACTCGGTGATGGCTAACCTCGAGTACTGCCTGGGCCACGGCATCCACGCGGTGGTCGGTACGACGGGCTGGACCGACGAGCGCCTCGCGCAGCTGAAGACCTGGCTGGCCGCCTCTCCGGAGACGGGCGTCCTCATCGCGCCCAACTTCTCCATCGGGGCCGTGCTCAACATGAAGTTCGCGCAGATCGCCGCGCCGTACTTCGAGTCCGTCGAGGTCGTCGAGCTGCACCACCCGAAGAAGGTCGACGCTCCCTCGGGCACCGCCACCCGCACCGCCCAGCTCATCGCCGAGGCCCGCGCGCAGGCCGGCACGGCCCCGGCGCCGGACGCCACGCAGACCGCCCTGGAGGGCGCGCGCGGCGCCGACGTCGACGGCATCCCCGTCCACTCGATCCGCCTGCGCGGACTGCTCGCCCACCAGGAGGTCCTGCTCGGCGGCGAGGGCGAGACGCTGACGATCCGTCACGACTCCCTGCACCACAGCAGCTTCATGCCCGGCATCCTGCTCGGCGTGCGCCGCGTGGTGACCACTCCCGGCCTGACCTTCGGCCTGGAACACTTCCTCGATCTGAACTGAGCCCCGACGTCATGCGCGCGAAGATCTCCTACGTCATAACGGCCGCCGTCCTGGTCTTCTACTTCGTCCTGGTCGGCAGCCGCGGCGTCATGCTCATCCAGGCCGGCACGGCCGTGACCGTCACCTTCGGCGTCGCGGTGCTGATCCTGCCGGTGATCGGCCTGTGGTTCCTGTGGAAGAACACCCGGTTCGTCCGCAGGGCCAACGCCCTCGCCGCCGAACTCGACGCCGAAGGCGGCCTGCCCGTCGACGAGTTGAGGCGGACGCCCGGCGGGCGGATCGACCGTGACTCGGCGGACGAGGTCTTCGCCAAGCGCAAGGCCGAGACGGAGGCGGCCCCCGACGACTGGCGCAGCTGGTTCCGCCTCGCCGTCGCCTACCACGACGCCCGCGACACCCCACGGGCACGCAAGGCGATGCAACGCGCGATCGCGCTGCACGACGGCAGAACCATCGAGCCCTAGCTCCGCCCATGCCGAAGGGGCCGGTCCGCAGCGTGCGGACCGGCCCCTTCGGCGTACGTCTGCCGGGGTTCAGCCCCGCCGGTTCTCCGCCGCCCAGGCCTCGATGGTGTCCGCCGCCCGGTCGAACGACCCCGGCCGCGCCAGGAAGTCGGCGTTGTGGGTGGTCAGCAGCAGCGGAAGGTCCTGAGCCTGCCGGTCCGTGCGGACGAGGATGAGCGCCTGCCCCTGCACCGTGCGCGGCAGCCCCAGCCAGCGCACCGGCTGCTGCACCGTCCGCACGGCGGCGATCTGCGCCCAGGGCGTCGTCCGCGTGCCGAAGTAGCGGACGTGGCGCAGACCGCGCGGGCTCACCCACACGCCCACGCGCAGCAGCCGCAGCGCGCCGAGGATGACGACCAGCGCGACGCCGAGGATCACCGCGGCCTCGGACACCGACCCCGTGAGGGCGATGAGGACCGCCGCGAACAGCACGAACGAGGCGAGCAGCAGCCACAGGGCCGCCGCGCCGACGCGCCACGGCCCGGGGCGGTACGGGCGCCGCCAGCGGTCGCGGTCCTCGTAGGGCAGTGCGACGTCCTCGGCGGTCTCGAAAGCACGGTCGGCCGTCAGGAAGGGCAGGGGCACGGCTGGTCCTCACTCGCTCCATGCGTGGGCTGTGCCCGGTGAGGCTATCCGCCTGTGTCCCCGCTCACCACCTTCGGGGGTCCGGATGGAGTCAGTGCCCCTGGGACGCCTGTGACTGCTGAGCCGGCGTGGAGGCGGGCGTGGACAGGGCCGGCATCCCGAGGACCAGCGAGCCCACCAGCCCGGCGACGATGGTCAGCCCCAGCAGCCAGCGCCCGGCCATCTGACCGGCGGACGCCCGTTGACGGGGCGGGGGAGTGACGTTGCTGCGGAACCTGTCGGCCTCGGCGACGAAGGCGAACGGGACGGGTTCGCGCCGACTGAACATGGGGTGCGCCTCCTTCTGGACACGGCCGCGGGTGTCGAACGGGTGACTGTCGTCTACACAGACGGCCGAGCGCCCCAAAAGGTGCCCGCTTTCCCCGAATTCACAGAAATTCGCCGACGATGTCGTGAAAAAGGTGGCCGGGTCGCTCCCACGACCGCGCGGGGAGCGACCCGGCCACCTCGGGTCCGCTCAAGGAGGAGGGCGGAAAGGGTCAGACCTTCCGCCAGCCCGGGACCCAGGCCCCGTCCTCGACGGTGTAGTCGCCGAAGAGCGCCGGAGCCTCCTTCATCATCAGCTCACCCACCTTGCCGAAGATGAGGCGGATCTCCTCCTCCGCGCCGGCCGCCGTACGGTTCTCGATCACATGGCGCAGGGTGCGCACGTTGGCGCTCCAGACCAGCCCGGTGCCCAGCCCCTCGGGCGCGAACCGTCGCATGAAGGAGGTCTTCGCCTTCTTCTCGGAGAAGGGCACCCCCTCCTCGTCCAGCCCGAAGTGGTCGGCCATCCAGCGCTGGAAGGCCTCCATCTCCTTCAGCAGCCCGTTGGCGCGGGACATCAGCTCGGCGTCCTGCTGCGCCCACTCGGGGAACCAGAACGGCAGGTCGTCCAGTCGCACGAAGCGCAGGGACTCCTGGGAGACGGCCACGCCCGCTCGGTGGCGCACCAGTTCATGGGTGGCCACGCGGCTGACGTTGTGCAGGATGAAGTTGAAGGTGACGTGCTCCAGGACCGACCCGTGGGCGCTGGCCAGGATGTTCTGCAGGTACTTCTCCTGGTCCGCGCGGATGCGCGTCACGTTGGGGTTGAGTCCGGGCTCCCAGGAGCGGTAGCAGATGCGGCCGGCGAACTCCGCGAGGTTCTGTGCGTCGTCCAGCTCACCGCGGTCGATGCGCTCCAGCCACTTCTCCCCACCGACATCCTTGAGGTACGCCGCGATCTCGTCGTAGTCGAGGGCGGGGCGACCAATGAGATGCACCTGTGGTTCGACCGCGTGCATGTGATCACTCCAGTTCACAACGGGGCAGAGGGGGGGTAATCCTCCCATGCTGGCGCCCCCGCTTCTGGCGGCGGGCCGGGCAGCGGCCGGGCCGCTCAGGGATGGGGTCTCATCGTAGGCACACAGGCGGGCCGCCCCTCCGAGCGGGACATCCGGCTGGGACATCTGTACGGATCACGCTCAGAGGTGTCCGTATTGCGGCTTTTGGAGAAGTTCATCTAGCCTGATCAAACGGACCCGGTACTGCTTGAACCCCCGAGCAGGCAGTACCGGGCTCCGCATTTGTCCTGACTTATCCCGCACCCCAAGGGCAGACCTCGCATTGAGCACCGAGTAGCGTGTTCCCCATGGCTCCGACCTCGACTCCGCAGACCCCCTTCGGGCGGGTCCTCACCGCCATGGTCACGCCCTTCACGGCGGACGGCGCACTCGACCTCGACGGCGCGCAGCGGCTCGCCGCTCATCTGGTGGACGCAGGCAACGACGGCCTGATCATCAACGGCACCACGGGCGAGTCCCCCACCACCAGCGACGCGGAGAAATCGGACCTCGTACGGGCGGTCCTCGAAGCCGTCGGCGACCGGGCCCACGTGGTCGCCGGCGTCGGCACGAACGACACGCACCACAGCATCGAACTCGCCCGCGAGGCCCAGCGCGTCGGAGCCCACGGCCTCCTGGTCGTCACCCCGTACTACAACAAGCCCCCGCAGGAGGGCCTGTACCGGCACTTCACGGCCGTCGCCGACGCCGCCGAGCTGCCGGTCATGCTCTACGACATCCCGGGCCGCAGCGGGGTCCCGATCAACACCGAGACCCTCGTCCGGCTCGCCGAGCACCCGCGCATCGTCGCCAACAAGGACGCCAAGGGCGACCTGGGCCGCGCCAGCTGGGCCATCGCGCGCTCCGGTCTCGCCTGGTACTCCGGCGACGACATGCTGAACCTCCCGCTGCTGTCCGTCGGCGCGGTCGGCTTCGTCTCGGTCGTCGGCCACGTCGTCACCCCCGACCTGCGCGCCCTCGTGGACGCCTTCGTCTCGGGCGACGTACAGAAGGCCACCGAGATCCACCAGAAGCTGCTCCCGGTCTACACGGGCATGTTCCGCACCCAGGGCGTCATGACGACGAAGGCCGCCCTCGCCCTCCAGGGCCTCCCGGCCGGCCCCCTGCGCGCCCCCATGGTGGAGTGCACGCCGGAAGAGATCGAGCAGCTCAAGATCGATCTTGCCGCGGGCGGGGTACAGCTCTAACACCAGACTTGGCACCACCGGGCTTCACAACTGAACAGGCAGGGCCGTCGCGCGCCTGCACCCCACAACGACAACTGCTACACGCACGAACGTCATGCGCGCCACGTGCCTATCGGTACGTGGCGCGCGTGGTGAGGAGAGTCTTTTGAGTCATCCGCATCCTGAACTCGGCCGGCCCCCGGCGCTTCCCGAGGGCGGCCTACGGGTCACCCCGCTCGGCGGTCTCGGCGAGATCGGCCGAAACATGACGGTCTTCGAGTACGGCGGCCGCCTGCTGATCGTCGACTGCGGAGTGCTCTTCCCCGAGGAGGAGCAGCCCGGAATCGACCTGATCCTGCCGGACTTCTCGTCCATCAGGGACCGCCTCGACGACATCGAGGGCATCGTCCTCACGCACGGCCACGAGGACCACATCGGCGGCGTCCCCTTCCTCCTGCGGGAGAAGCCGGACATCCCGCTGATCGGCTCCAAGCTGACCCTCGCCCTGATCGAGGCCAAGCTCCAGGAGCACCGCATCCGCCCGTACACCCTGGAGGTGGCGGAGGGGAACCGCGAACGCGTCGGCCCCTTCGACTGCGAGTTCATCGCGGTCAACCACTCCATCCCGGACGCGCTCGCGGTCGCCATCCGCACCCCGGCCGGCATGGTCGTCCACACCGGCGACTTCAAGATGGACCAGCTCCCGCTGGACAACCGCCTCACGGACCTGCACGCGTTCGCCCGCCTGAGCGAGGAGGGCATCGACCTCCTCCTGTCGGACTCCACGAACGCCGAGGTCCCGGGCTTCACCCCGCACGAGCGGGACATCTCCAACGTCCTGCGCCAGGTCTTCGCGAGTGCCCGCAAGCGGATCATCGTGGCGAGCTTCGCCAGCCATGTCCACCGCATCCAGCAGATTCTGGACGCGGCCCACGAGTACGGCCGCCGGGTCGCCTTCGTCGGCCGCTCGATGGTCCGCAACATGGGCATCGCCCGCGACCTCGGTTACCTGAAGGTCCCGCCGGGCCTGGTGGTCGACGTCAAGACGCTCGACGACCTCCCGGACCACGAGGTGGTCCTGGTCTGCACGGGCTCGCAGGGCGAACCGATGGCGGCGCTGTCCAGGATGGCCAACCGCGACCACCAGATCCGGATCGTCGACGGGGACACGGTGATCCTCGCCTCCTCGCTGATCCCGGGCAACGAGAACGCGGTCTACCGCGTGATCAACGGCCTGACCCGCTGGGGCGCCAACGTCATCCACAAGGGCAACGCCAAGGTGCACGTCTCGGGCCACGCGTCCGCCGGCGAGCTCCTGTACTTCTACAACATCTGCCGCCCGAAGAACCTGATGCCGGTGCACGGCGAATGGCGCCACCTGCGGGCCAACGCCGAGCTGGGCGCTCTCACCGGCGTCCCGCACGACCGCATCGTCATCGCCGAGGACGGCGTCGTCGTCGACCTCGTCGAGGGCAAGGCCAAGATCTCGGGCAAGGTCCAGGCGGGGTACGTCTACGTCGACGGCCTGTCGGTCGGCGACGTGGGCGAGCCGGCCCTGAAGGACCGGAAGATCCTGGGCGACGAGGGCATCATCTCGGTCTTCGTCGTCGTGGACTCCTCCACCGGCAAGATCACGGGCGGTCCGCACATCCAGGCCCGGGGCTCGGGCATCGAGGACTCCGCGTTCAGCGACGTGATCCCGAAGATCGCCGAGGTCCTCGAACGCTCGGCCCAGGACGGCGTCGTGGAGCCGCACCAACTGCAGCAACTCATCCGCCGGACCCTCGGCAAGTGGGTCTCCGACACGTATCGCCGCAGGCCGATGATCCTGCCGGTCGTGGTGGAGGTCTGACACCTCGTCGGGTCCGAACTGGGAGCGGGGCGCCTCGATTTGCATCCGGGCGCCCCGCTCCAGTACGTTTACGGCTCCGCCAGCAAGGGAAGGCCCTGACGCTTCACGCGTCGGGAGCAGACCCGGAGGGGCGGGGAAACCGACTCGGAACTTCTGATAAAGTCGGATCCG
>NZ_JAMGBF010000106.1 GCF_023516615.1 Streptomyces panaciradicis | reverse complement strand
CGCTGGCGGCGGGTGAGCGCGGGCGCCGCGGGCAGGTCCGTGCGGGCCAGCGGCGCCTCGTCGGTGGCCGCGTCCGGCCAGATGCGGTGCAGCAGGTCGCGGCGGCGCAGCGTCTCGCGCTCCAGGGCGGCCACGGGGACGCGGCGCACCGCCCGGTGCCCGGCGGCGGGAGCGGTGCCGTAGCGGAAGCGGCCCGGCGTGGAGCTGGGGGCGAGGACGAAGTACGCCGCGTCGTACAGCGCCGTCAGCCGGCACAGCTCGAAGGCCCCGAGGGTGAGCAGCCCGGCGTCGACCAGGCGCAGCCCGGCGAGGTGCCCGGCCTGGTGGTCGTCGTCCGTCTCGCCGAGCGCCTGCCGCCAGACCTCCACGGCGAGCGTGCCGTGGGCCGTCAGAAGCGTCTCCAGACCGGGCGCGCACGGGCTCTCGGCGTGCACCACGAGGCCGTCGGCGAGGTGCAGCGTGCCGTGCTCGCGGAACAGGATGCCGGTGGCCCGCTCGGCGGCCAGCCGGGTCAGCATCGGCGAGACGCCGCCCCAGCCGCGCTCGGCGGCGGCGACCTTCTGGCGCACCGGCAGCCGCGGCGGCTCGGTGGTGTGGACGGCGGTCATGCCAGCACCAGCCGTTCGGCCATCTCGCCCAGCCGGATGCGGGCCATCGCCAGGTTGCCCTCGGCGCGGGCCAGCCACAGGTGCAGGAACACGCTGCCGTCGAAGGTCGCCCCCACGAACCGCAGCACGTGGTAGCTGTCCCGGTTGCTGACGATGAGGTCCTCGACCGGCGGGTCGGCGTCCGCCGCCGGTCCGGAGCCGGCATCGTCGTCCGGCGCGAACGCGCGCTGCTCGGCGGCCAGCCGGGCGATCTCGGCGGCCTCCGCCGCCGCGACCTCCTGGTCGCCGCCCGGAGCCTCCCCGACGCTGCCCAGGGCCAGCCCGCTGGTCCAGTCGATCAGCGCGGCGCCCCGGGCACCGGGCAGTCGCATGGCTTCCAGCAGACACTCGTCGATTCCGGGCACCGTGGCTCCCCTCCCGCCTGGGGTTCGGCTGAGTGACAGCGAAACTACGCAACGTGTGCGCTACGGGTGAGGGATATGGCATTTTCCGGTGGAACATGCTCCGGACGGCTAAGGTGGGTCGGCTCGCCTCCGTTTCAGGGCAGTTGAACCACAACCACCCCGGCGCGCGTCAACGGCGGTCGGGGGCGCGCAGGGTGGTGAGGGCGCCCGCGTGCGCTCCTCCGGCCTCGGCCACGATCTCGTCCACCCGCTGTGCCGGGCGTACGGTCGCGAAGGCCACGTCCCCCGATCCGTCCGGTGCGAAGCCGTAGATCCCGGGCCTGGCCAGGGAGTTGTAGGCGTAGTGGTGCGCGAAGTAGTACGCGCCGGTGTCCAGCGCCGCCGCGTAGTCGCCCTGCTCCAGCAGCGGCAGCGCCCGCCCTTCGGCCAGCAGGTCGCCCGCGAAGCAGGCCGGTCCGGCGACGTCCTGCACCACCGCCGGCCCCTCCTTCGGGCGCCCCTTGGCGTCGTACGCGGCGATCCTGAGCGGCCAGGAGCCCGGCACGTACACCGTGCGCGCCGCCACCTGCACGCCGGCGTGCGTGACGGCGACCGGGCGCCCGCCCGCGCTCTTGGCGTACTCCACCCGCGCCACCACGGTCCCGTGCTTGGCGAGCAGCGACCGCCCGAACTCGGTCACCAGGCCGTACCGCCCGTCGAACAGCCCCGGCACCGCCTCGCTCAGCAGCCGCGCGTACTGCGCGTACGTCGGCGTCGACTCGTCCGAACCGAAGTTCACCGGCAGCCCGCCGCCGATGTCCAGCGTGTCGATCTGCGGACGGCCCAGGCTCCGGTTGATCTCCTCGGCGAGCGCGAACACCTCCGCCACGCCCTGCGCCATCAGCGACAGCGGGATGCCCTGCGACCCGGTGTGCGTGTGCAGCCGGGTCAGCCACGGCCGGTCCCGGTACGCCCGCACGACCCACTCCCGCGCGCCCTCGTCGCGCAGCGCCACGCCGAACTTCGAGGTCGCGGTGGCCGTCGAGGTCGCCCCGATGGAACCCCCGCCGACCTGCGGGTTCACCCGGATCCCGAGGGGGGAGGCGCTGTGCGCCGAGCGCATCAGGCCGTCGATCCGCGCCAGCTCCTGGGCGTTGTCGGCGTTGACGGCGATCCCCAGGGCCAGTGCCTCGCGCAGCTCCGCCGGCGTCTTCGCGGGCGAGTCCAGGACCGTCAGCCGCGGCGGCACGCCCGCGGCCCGCGCCAGCGCCAGCTCGCCCGGGCTCGCCACCTCGGCGCCCAGCCCCTCCTCGCGCAGCAGCCGCACCACCGGCACCAGCGGGGTCGCCTTCACCGCGAAGGCGTGCAGCACGGGCGTGCCGGGCGCCGTCACCGCGTCGAACGCCGCGCGCAGCTCGGCCGCCGACTCGCGGATGCCCGTGACGTCCAGAAGGCCGAGGATGGGGGTGTCCGGTCCGAGGAGCCCCTGCTCCACGGCCGCCCGCACCGCGTCGTCGCGCCGCGCGGCGCCGTCCGTCCGCCCGCCGTTGTCGTAGCCCACACCGTCCCCCGTCGTGTCGTCACCCGCGCCCATGCGTCCAGCCAAACACCTGGGACGAGTCCTCGCTGCCCGCCGGTTCTCTTGACTAGTCCTATTCAGCGGGCGAGGATGTGAATAGTCGTAGTAACGGTTCGCTGCGAGCAATCCACTCAGGAGGCAGACCATGTCAGGACCCCGCCCCGTCCGAGCGCCGCGCGGTACGGAACTGAGCGCCCTGGGATGGCAGCAGGAAGCCGCCCTGCGGATGCTGCAGAACAACCTCGACCCCGAGGTCGCCGAGCACCCCGACAAGCTCGTCGTCTACGGCGGCACCGGCAAGGCGGCCCGTGACTGGCGCTCCTTCGACGCGATGGTGCGCACGCTGCGGACCCTCAAGCAGGACGAGACCATGCTGGTCCAGTCCGGCCGCCCGGTCGGCGTCATGCAGACCCACGAGTGGGCCCCGCGCGTCCTCATCGCCAACTCCAACCTCGTCGGCGACTGGGCCAACTGGGAGGAGTTCCGCCGCCTGGAGGCCCTCGGCCTGACCATGTACGGCCAGATGACCGCCGGCTCCTGGATCTACATCGGCACCCAGGGCATCCTCCAGGGCACCTACGAGACCTTCGCCGCCGTCGCCGCGAAGAAGTTCGGCGGCACCCTCGCCGGGACGATCACCCTCACCGCCGGCCTCGGCGGCATGGGCGGCGCCCAGCCGCTCGCCGTCACCATGAACGACGGCGTCGCCCTCTGCATCGACTGCGACCCGCGTGCCATCGAGCGCCGCATCGAGCACCGCTACCTGGACGTCAGGGCCGACTCCCTCGACCACGCCCTGCAGCTGGCCACCGAGGCCCGTGACGCCCGCCGCCCGCTGTCCATCGGCGTCCTCGGCAACGCCGCCGAACTGGTCCCGCAGCTGCTCGCCATGGGCGCCCCCATCGACATCGTCACCGACCAGACCTCGGCCCACGACCCGCTGGCGTACCTGCCGCTCGGCGTCGACTTCGACGACATGGCCGACGCGGCCGCCAAGGACCCGGCCGGGTTCACCACGCGCGCCCGTGAGTCGATGGCCAAGCACGTCGAGGCGATGGTCGGCTTCATGGACGCCGGCGCGGAGGTCTTCGACTACGGCAACTCCATCCGCGGCGAGGCGCAACTGGCCGGGTACGAGCGGGCGTTCGCCTTCCCCGGCTTCGTCCCCGCCTACATCCGCCCGCTGTTCTGCGAGGGCAAGGGCCCCTTCCGGTGGGCCGCGCTGTCGGGCGAGGCGTCCGACATCGCCAAGACCGACAAGGCGATCCTGGAGCTCTTCCCGGAGAACGAGTCCCTCGCCCGCTGGATCAAGATGGCCGGGGAGCGGGTCCACTTCCAGGGCCTGCCCGCGCGCATCTGCTGGCTCGGCTACGGCGAGCGGGACAAGGCCGGCGAGCGGTTCAACGACATGGTGGCGAGCGGCGAGCTGGCGGCCCCGCTGGCCATCGGCCGCGACCACCTCGACTGCGGCTCCGTGGCCTCGCCCTACCGCGAGACCGAGGCCATGCTCGACGGTTCCGACGCCATCGCCGACTGGCCGCTGCTGAACGCCATGGTCAACGTCGCCTCCGGCGCCTCCTGGGTGTCCCTCCACCACGGCGGCGGCGTGGGCATGGGCCGGTCCATCCACGCCGGTCAGGTGACGGTCGCCGACGGCACGAAGCTGGGCGGCGAGAAGATCCGCCGCGTCCTGACGAACGACCCCGGCATGGGCGTCATCCGCCACGTCGACGCCGGCTACGACATCGCCGAGACGGTCGCCGACGAGCGGGGCGTACGGGTACCGATGCGCGAGGGTGACGACGCGTGACCTTCCAGAGCATGTGGGCGGAGCTGCTCCCCCTGGGCCGCAGCTCCGCCTCCGGCGGCTACCGCCGGTTCGCCTGGACCGGGGCCGATGCCGAGTGCCGGGAGTGGTTCCGGGAGCAGGCCGAGGCGCGGGGGCTCGCCTACGAGGTGGACCGGAACGGCAACCAGTGGGCCTGGCTCGGCGACCCCGCCGCCGGGGACGCCGTCGTCACCGGGTCCCATCTCGACTCCGTGCCCGACGGCGGCGCCTTCGACGGGCCCCTCGGCGTTGTGTCCTCCTTCGCCGCGCTCGACGAACTGAGCCGCAGGGGAGTGGAGTTCACCAAACCCCTCGCCCTCGTCAACTTCGGTGACGAGGAGGGCGCCCGCTTCGGCCTCGCCTGCGTCGGCTCCCGGCTGACCGCGGGCGAGCTCACCGTCGAGCAGGCCCACCGGCTGACCGACGCGGACGGCGTGAGCCTCCCGCGGGCCATGGAGGCCGCGGGATACGACCCCGACGCCATCGGCGCCGACCCCGAGCGGCTCGCCCGGATCGGTGCCTTCGTCGAACTGCACGTCGAGCAGGGCCGGGCGCTGGACCTGTCCGGCGACCGGGTCGGCATCGCGAGCGCCATCTGGCCGCACGGGCGCTGGCGCTTCGACTTCCGGGGCGAGGCCAACCACGCCGGCACCACCCGCCTGGTGGACCGCCGCGACCCGATGCTGTCGTACGCCGAGACCGTGCTCGCCGCCCGCCGCGAGGCCGAACTGGCCGGCGCCGTCGCCACCTTCGGCAAGATCGCCGTCGAGCCGAACGGCGTCAACGCCATCCCGTCCCTGGTGCGTGGCTGGCTCGACTCCCGCGCCGCCGACCAGCACACCCTCGACCTCGTGGTCACCGGCGTGGAGAAGGCCGCCCGCGAGTACGCCGCCGCCCACGGGGTGGACCTCGACGTCGTCCGGGAGTCCTTCACGCCCGTCGTCGAGTTCGACCACGCCCTGCGCGACGAACTCGCCCGCATCCTCGGCAAGGACACCGACCTCCGCGTCCCGGTGCTGGGCACCGGCGCCGGACACGACGCCGGAATCCTCTCCGGGCGCATCCCGACCGCCATGCTGTTCGTGCGCAACCCCACGGGCGTCTCGCACTCCCCGGCCGAGCACGCCGCCGAGGACGACTGCGTGGCCGGGGTGCTCGCCCTCGCCGACGTACTGGAAGGACTGGCCTGCAGGTGACCACGCGGACGTACTGGCTGGAGCACGCCTGGCTCGGCACCCACGTCGAGCCGGGTGTCGTCCTGAGCATCGACGGCGGCCGCGTCACCGCCGTCCGCACGGGCGCCGACGGCCCGCCGCCCGGCGCCGAGATCCTGCGCGGACTGACCCTCCCGGGCCTCGCCAACGCCCACTCGCACGCCTTCCACCGCGCCCTGCGCGGCACGGTCCAGGTCGGCTCCGGCACCTTCTGGACCTGGCGCGAGGTCATGTACGCCACGGCCGACAGGCTCACCCCGGACAGCTACCACGCGCTCGCCCGTGCCGTGTACGCCGAGATGGCCCTCGCCGGCGTCACCGCCGTCGGCGAGTTCCACTACCTGCACCACGCCCCCGGCGGCACCCGCTACGCCGACCCCAACGCGATGGGCGAGGCGCTCGTCGCCGCCGCCGCCGAGGCCGGCATCCGCATCACCCTCCTCGACACCGCCTACCTGTCCTCCGGCTTCGGCGAGGCGCCCGACAGCCACCAGCTGCGCTTCTCCGACGGCACGGCCGAGGCCTGGGCCGAACGCTGTTCACTTCTCAAGGAACGGGACCACGCGCGGATCGGGGCGGCCGTCCACTCCGTACGGGCCGTGCCCGCCGCCCAGTTGGCGACCGTGGCGCGGTGGGCCGAGGAGCGGCAGGCCCCGCTCCATGTGCACCTGTCCGAGCAGACCGCCGAGAACGACGCCTGCCAGGCCGCCCACGGCTGCACCCCGACCCGGCTGCTCGCCGACCACGGCGTCCTCGGCCGCCACACCACCGGCGTCCACAACACGCACCTCACCGACGAGGACATCGCCCTGCTCGGCGGCACCGGCACCGGCACCTGCATGTGCCCGACCACCGAACGGGACCTCGCCGACGGCATCGGCCCCGCCCCCGCCCTGCAGGCCGCAGGCTCCCCGCTCAGCCTCGGCTCCGACAGCCACGCCGTCATCGACCTGTTCGAAGAGGCCCGCGCGATGGAGCTGAACGAGCGGCTGCGCACCCGCAGCCGGGGTCACTGGACCGCCGCGGCACTGCTGCGCGCGGCCTCCGCCGACGGTCACGCGGCCCTCGGCTGGCAGGAGGCGGGCACCATCGAGGCCGGGGCCCTCGCCGACCTGACGACCATCGCGCTCGACTCGGTCAGGACGGCCGGGCCGCTGCCCAGGCTCGGCGCCGAGACGGCCGTATTCGCGGCGACGGCAGCGGACGTACGGCACACGATCGTGGGCGGGCGGCACGTCGTACGCGACGGGGCCCACACCCTCGTACCGGATGTGCCGCAAGCCCTCGCGCGGGCGATCGAAGCCCTCCGCGCCTGACGACCACCCACGAGGACGCCATGAGCAGCAGCACCGCCATCACCGACATCGCCACGCTGGTCACCAACTCCCCCTCCTCAGGTGACGGTTCCCCGCTCGGTCTGATCCGGGACGCGGCCGTCGTCATCGAGGGCGACCGGGTCGTGTGGACCGGTGCATCAAGCAAAGCACCCGCCACTGACAACCGGGTCGACGCCGGTGGCCGCGCGGTCCTGCCGGGCTTCGTCGACTCCCACTCCCACCTGGTCTTCGCGGGCGACCGCACCCAGGAGTTCAACGCCCGCATGTCCGGCCGCTCCTACAGCGCCGGCGGCATCCGCACGACCGTCGCCGCCACCCGCGCGGCCTCCGACGAGGAGCTGGAGGCCAACCTCACCCGCTACCTCGCCGAGGCCCTGCGGCAGGGCACCACCACCTTCGAGACCAAGTCCGGCTACGGCCTCACCGTCGCCGACGAGGCCCGCGCCCTGCGGATCGCCGCCGCGCACACCGACGAGGTCACCTACCTCGGCGCCCACATCGTCTCGCCCGACTTCGCCGACGACCCGGCCGCCTACGTCTCCCTCGTCACCGGCGAGATGCTCGACGCCTGCGCGCCGCACGCCCGTTGGATCGACGTCTTCTGCGAGAAGGGCGCCTTCGACGGCGACCAGGCCCGCGCGATCCTCACCGCGGGCAAGGCGAAGGGCCTCCACCCGCGCATCCACGCCAACCAGCTCTCCTACGGCCCCGGCGTCCAGCTGGCCGTCGAACTCGACGCGGCCAGCGCCGACCACTGCACCCATCTCACCGACGCGGACGTCGACGCCCTGGCGAACGGTGACACGGTCGCCACCCTGCTGCCCGGCGCCGAGTTCTCCACCCGCGCCGAGTGGCCCGACGCGCGCCGCCTGCTGGACGCGGGCGTCACCGTCGCCCTCTCCACCGACTGCAACCCGGGCTCGTCCTTCACGTCCTCCGTGCCCTTCTGCATCGCCCTCGCCGTACGGGACATGGGCATGACCCCGGACGAGGCGGTCTGGTCGGCCACGGCGGGCGGCGCGGCGGCGCTCCGCCGCACGGACGTCGGCCGGCTCACCCCGGGCGCCTACGCCGACCTGATCGTCCTCGACGCCCCGAGCCACGTCCACCTGGCCTACCGCCCGGGCGTGCCGCTGGTCACCGACGTGTGGCGGCGGGGCGTGCGCCAGGGCTGACCGGCGAGGTCAGGAAGCCCCCGCCCGCCAGCGCTGCTCCCGGCCTCCGCTCAGCGGCCGCAGCGACACACCGTCTCCGCCGCCCGGCGTGACGGCCGTCCCGACGGCGATCGCGGGGCGGATCAGGCCGTCGGAGTCCACCGTGAACCGCAGGTTCTGTCCGTGGTCGCCGTCCAGCGAACCGCAGTCCCAGATGCCGACGCCCCGGTCCACGGAGCCCCGGCTGTCCAGGCAGAAGTCCGAGTCGGCGTACGACTGCACGATGCCGCGCGCCGCGTCCACCCGCCAGCGCTGGGTGTCGGCCCCGGAGCAGGGCGCCGTGACGACGTTGGTGCCGTTGCTCAGGTCGCCGCCGCTGATGTCCAGGCAGCGGCCCGTCGAGGCGTTCACGATCTGGGCGTAGGTGCCGTTCGGGGCGTGGGCGGAGGAGGGGCGGGGCTTCGCCGACCGCGACGGGGCCGGACTCCGCGCCGCCGAGGACGACGGCGCGGTGGGGGAGGGCGCGGGCGGGGTGGAGGCGACCGTCGCCTGCGGGGGAGCCGTCGGCGTGTCCACGGTGCCCGCCGGCCCTCCCGGTGCCGGAGACGGCGCGTCCCCGCTGCGCGACAGCGTGAACACCAGCACCGGGGTCAATGCCACGCCGAGGGCGACGGCGGTCAGCAGCAACCGCCGGGAGGCGGGCCAGGCGGCCGGGCCCACGAGGAACGGCACCCGGGCGAGCGGCGGTAGGGCTCCGGACCGTCCGCCGGACCTCGACCGCCGCCGCCCGGCGCCGGCGCGCCCGGTGGCCCCTGCCCTCGACTCGGCGGCCGTCATGGCGCGGGTGGCGTAGGCCGTGCCCGACCAGGGCAGCAGCCCCTCCGACAGGGCTGTGCGCGGAGAGTCGCGCAGGGCGGCGAGGTCCGTGTACGCCGCCGTGCAGTGGGCGCAGTGGATCATGTGGGCCCGCAGGTCGGCGCTCTCACGCGGGTGGTACGGGCGTACCGCCTCCTCGATCAGCCGGCCGAAGTTCCCGCAGCGCGGGTCGCCGGAGGCGGCGAGGCGGGAGCGGAGACAGGCCTGGGCCATGGCCTGGAGGGCCGAGGGCGTCTCGTGGGCGACGTCCTCGCGGGTCAGACCGAGCAGAAGGGCCGTCCGCGGCTCCGGCTCGCGCTCCACCACGCCGTACCAGACCAGTCCCTGCGCGCGGGAGGGCAGGGACCGGAAGGCGGCGAGCATCGGCGGTTCGGGAACCGTCTGCGGGCCCCAGGTGCTCAGAGCGAACAGCAAAGAGGGGTCCAGGCCCGCGGCCCGTTCGTCACCGGCCCAGGAGGCCGCCAGCCGGCCGGTCAGCAGCAGCAGTTCGTGCCGCAGCGGGACCGACGGCTCGGTGCCGCGGGCCGTCTGACGGGCCGCCAGGGTGAAGGCCTGGGAGGCCAGCTGGCGGGCCGCGGACTCGCTCGCCGTGCACAGGCGCGTGTAGGCGAGGACCGCGGGCTGATGGCGGGCGCGAAGCTCGCGCAGAGCCGGGTAGACGATGGCGGTGCGGGCCCGCAGCAGCTCGGTCAGCCGCGCGTCGGGCACGTCGGCGTACGCACCGCCCTCGGTCGCGACGCCGTTGTCGGTCCCGTAGGCCCCGGCCATCTGCAGGCCCCCTTCCGGCATCCCGCCGCGTTCCGCCGAATCCGGTTTACCGGCAGGTAGGGGGCCCATAGTGGTGGAAACGAAGCTCTGGGGAAAGGGTTTCTCTGGGTAACCCATGAGGGGCTCGGGGCGGCGCCTGCGACATCGGGTGCCGGGCGTCGCCGCCCCCGGGCCGGCCGGCCCCGGAGCCCGCGCGGATCTACTCCTCCAGCGTCAGCCCCTTGCGCAGCCGTACCAGCGTCCGCGACAGCAGCCGGGAGACGTGCATCTGGGAGATGCCGAGTTCGTCGCCGATCTCCGACTGGGTCATGCCCGCGACGAAGCGCAGCGAGAGGATCTTCCGGTCCCTGGCGGGGAGCTCGGCGATCAGCGGCTTGAGGGACTCGACGTACTCGATGCCCTCGATGCCGTGGTCCTCGTAGCCGATCCGGTCCGCGAGGGCGCCCTCCGCGTCGTCCTCCTCCGGCTGGGCGTCCAGCGAGGAGGCGGTGTAGGCGTTCGACGCCGCCATGCCCTCGACGACCTCGTCCTTGGTCAGGCCCAGGCGCTCCGCGAGCTCGGCGACCGTGGGCGCCCGGTCCAGCTGCTGGGCCAGCTCGTCCCCGGCCTTGGCCAGGTCGAGCCGCAGCTCCTGCAGCCGGCGCGGGACCCGCACGGACCACGAGGTGTCGCGGAAGAAGCGCTTGATCTCACCCACGATGGTTGGCATCGCGAAAGTCGGGAACTCCACGCCCCGAGAGAGTTCGAAGCGGTCGATCGCCTTGATCAGGCCGATGGTGCCGACCTGGATGATGTCCTCCATCGGCTCACTGCGTGAACGGAATCGGGAGGCGGCGAACTTGACGAGGGCGAGGTTGAGTTCGACGAGGGTGTTGCGCACGTACGCGTACTCGTACGTGCCCTCCTCGAGGGACTCCAGTCGCGCGAAGAGGGTCTTCGACAGCGCACGCGCGTCGACCGGACCCACCTCGTCGTAGGGCGGGATCTCCGGGAGTCCGGCGAGTGCGTCCGTGCCGACGGGGCCGTCGTTCTCGGCGCTCTCGATGCTCTCGATGGGAGCAAGATGTTCCGGAGGGGGTGTCGACGTCGCCTGCCGGGTATGCGGTGCGTCGAGCCGGGGTGACATGATGTCCTCCATCGTTCTCGGCATATGGCTGCCGAAGCCAGTGCGTGCACTGCGGTGTGCGGCGCCTCCAAAGCCGGCCGTGTCGGTTACGTATCCCTACTAGCCCTACCCGCTTTTCCACACCCGCCGCAAGTGCGTTACGTGCGGTTATGTCCGTTTGTGGGGGGTTGTTCGGGTGTCGGGAAGTGTGAGGAAGGCGTAGTGTTCGAGGGCGTACGTCAGCAGCCACGACGTCGGGAGAGAGAGACGGCATGGACCGCGGGACGGTCGGCAGCGCACAGTCTGGCCGGCTTCTGGTGGAGGTCAGGGAAGAGGGCTCCAGTGCAGTCGTGACGCCGGCAGGTGAGTTGGATCACCACACGGCCGATCTGCTGCGCGAGCCCCTCGAGGACTGCCTCGCCAAGGGATTCAAGCGGCTGGTCGTGGACTGCTCACGGCTGGAGTTCTGCGACTCCACGGGCCTCAACGTGCTGCTGGGCGCCCGGCTGAAGGCGGAGGCCGCCGGCGGCGGTGTCCACCTCGCCGGGATGCTCCCGGTGGTGGCCCGGGTCTTCGAGATCACCGGAGCGGAGGCGGTCTTCACCGTCCACGACACGCTCGAGGCGGCCCTGGCCGACCAATCAGGCTGACCCCGGCAGGGCGGGCCCGGCACGGCGCCGGGCCCGTTCCGCCCGCCCCCGTGTGACCGGCACTTTCCGGATGTCACGCTTTCCGTGCCGAAACAGGGGGTGTTCTGCCGGTTCGGTCGGGCAGGAGACATCCTGAGCCTGTCGGCGGACGCGGTGGGCGAACGAGGGAAAACGAAAGAAGAAGACGGCATACCGACAGGAAAAGCCGTCGAGCCACGTACAGACTTTGAAACGTGAACTGGTGAATCGGTGAGGTGAAGCGCTGATGAGCACCACCCGGCCTTACCCGCCGGGCGACCGCGGCCCGGAGCCAAGCGGCGCTTCCGGGACGTCCGAGGGGGGCGCGCCCGCGACCGGGGCGTCCGCCGAGGGGGCTGCCGCGTCGTCCGCGGCGTCCGTGTCGTCAGGGGGGCGCCAGGTCCGCCGGCTGAGCTTCGACGGGGCCAGCGGCGTCGTCCCGCTCGCCCGCGACTTCACCCGCCAGGCGTTGTACGCGTGGGGCTGGCTGCCGGCCGACGGCGCCGACCAGCGGGCCGCCGCCGAGGACGTGCTGCTCGTGGTGTCCGAGCTGGTCACCAACGCCTGCCTGCACGCCGAGGGCCCCAGCGAGCTGTGGATCGCCCTCGACAACAAGGTGATCCGCCTGGAGGTCTCCGACCACGGCGCCGGCCAGCCGGCACCCCGCACCCCGCACCGCGCGGGCCGCCCCGGCGGTCACGGCATGTTCATCGTGCAGCGCCTCTGCCTGGACTGGGGCGTCGTACGGACCCCGGGGGTGGCGGGCAAGACGGTCTGGGCGGAACTGGGCGCTCCCGCGTAGCCTCTCGGGCGCCCCGGCTGGGGTTACCGACGGTCACTGCCTCCACCGAAACCCCTCTCGCACGCGCCGGATCCGCACAACTCCGGCGCGCATCTTCTCTTCCCTCCTCAAGGGCCCGGGCGTACCTTGACGGCCCATCTGATGTGCCGTCAGGAAACCGAGAGGGAGCGGACATCGTGTCGTACCGGAATCGGACCGCCGCGCTCGCGTCCGTCGCGGCCCTGGCGGGCTCGGCGGTGCTGATGGCCGCCCCCGCGGCCCAGGCCAAGGTCGTCGACGTCAACTACCAGTGCAAGACGCCCATCGGCGACAAGAGCGCCGTCTCGCCCATCGACATCACCGGCGTCAAGAGCGGCGGCGGCTACAAGATCACCATGTCCTGGCAGAAGGGCGTCTCCTCCAGCCCGGTGGAGCTGGGCAAGGGGGCGATGAACCCGAGCGCCACCATCAAGCTGGGCGGCGCCGACAGCGGCACGCTGAACGTCAGCGGCCCCGCCAACCAGGCGGCGATCCCCGCCAACACGCCCATCAAGATCAGCGACCTGACGGGGACGTACACACCGAAGGAGACGGGCAGCGTGACCTTCACCCCGGGCGTGCTCACCATCAAGGCGCTCGGTACGACGACCACGTGCACGCCCTCCAACAACCCGGGCCCGGCGCTGACCCTCGACGTCACGGCGGCGAGCGGCGGCGGCACCTCCGGCGGCACCGGCACGACCGGTTCGACCGGCTCGGACTCCGGCGGCGCCCTCCCGCAGACCGGACCCGACGACTCCGCGATCGCCCTGGGCACCCTCGGCGGCACGGTGCTCCTCGCCGGAGCGGCGGGCGCGCTGTGGATCACCCGCAGGAACCAGACGGCCCGCGCGCGCCGCTGAGCGGGTCCGCGGCCGGCGGTACGGCGCTCGCCGACGGCCACGGCACCAGAGCCGTCCCCGACGCCGCCCAGCCCTCGCCGACCCGCCGACCGCCTCGCCCGTCGCCTCCGGACCGTCGTTGGAGCCGCCCGATGCCCTCACCCGTCCGTGTTCCGGCCGTCTTGGGCCTGCCGTTGCTGGTCCTGCTGACGGCCGCTCCCGCCGCGAGCGCGGCGGACGGGTGGTCGCTCGCGCCCGCCGGGGGCTCGCGGCCCTCCTTCTACGCCGAGGGGGCGCCCGGGGCGGTCCTCCAGGACACGGTGTCGGTGACCAACCGCGGCGGCCGGGCGGTCGTCGTGCGGCTCGGCGTCCGGGGCGTCCGGGCCGTCTTCGCGCAAAGCCGCGTCCGTGTACCCGCCCGGACCCGCGCCGACGTCCCCTTCACGGTGAGCGCGCGCGCCGACCGCAGCGGCGAGATCGTCGCCCGCGACCAGGACGGCCGCACGGCCACGGTCGCGCTCCGGCTGCGGGCGGGCGGACCGAAGCTGGCCGCGCTGACCGTCGAGCGGGTGTCCGTGCACGCCGACCGCATCACGTACGACCTGGTCAACCGCGGTACGACCACCCTCGTCCCGACCCTCGCCGTGCACGCGGACGGCCTTTTCGGCCCGGTCCTCGACCGTGTGCCGCGCACCCTTCCGGTCCGCCTCGCGCCCGGCCGCCGGCTGCGGCTCACCGAGCCCTGGCGCGACCACCCCGCCCTGGACGCGGTCGACGTCCGCCTGACGGTGACGGCACCCGGCGGCGCGCGGGGCTCGGCCGCCGCGTCGGCGCGGTTCGTGCCGTGGGGCGGGGTGGCGGGAGGGGCGGGCGCGGTCACGGCGGGGGGCGCGCTGTTCCTCGTACGACTACGACGGCGCGGGCGCCGTCCGCCAGAGGAGGCCCCCGAACGCCCGGACAGGGACGTCGAGTCGACGGGAGCGGTGACGTGAACGGCAAGGTGAGGACGGCCGCGCTGCTGGCGGTGTTCGCGCTGCTCCTGCTGCCGCTGACGGCGGGGACGGCGGCGGCCGACGGGCCGAGCGTGCGGCTCTCCACCGCCCAGGCGGGGACCGGGGGTTCGCTCACCGTCAGCGGCAGTGGCTGGCGGCCGCACGCCCTGCTGATGATGCTGGTCTGCGGACGGTCCACGCCGTCGCGCGGGGTGCTCGGCGGCACCAACTCCTGTGCCAACGGCGACGGCCGGGCCGTCACCACCGACGCCAAGGGCTCCTTCACCAGGAAACTGCCCGTCGCCGAGCCGCCGGTGCCCTGCCCGTGCGTCGTGCACGTGGCGACCGTGGAGGGCGCGAAGGCGCAGGCGGACGCGGTGCTGAGGGTGGCCGGGCACGCCGTGGAACCGCTGCCCGCCCAGCCCTCCGGCGGGCGCCTGTCGATCCTGACCGACCCCCGGCTCGACGGTGCCGACGGCCTGCTCACCTGGTTCGGCGCGCCGCCCTCGCGCACCCTCGTCTTCACCGTCGGCAACGTCGGCACCTCGCCGATCAGGAACCCGGTGTTCCAAGTGGGCACCTCCCACGGGGTGTTCGCTCCGCAGTGGGAGGACCAGGAGTGGCGCGGCACCCTCGGCTCCGGCAAGAAGGCGAGGATCAGGCTGCCGGTCGAGCTCGCCGCGGGCGCGCACGGCGACTACACCGTCTCCCTGAAGTACGGCGGGAAGGTCCTCGCCGAGCAGCCCTGGGGGGTGGGCCGGCCCTGGGGCGTGACCCTGTTCTGGGTCCTGGTCTGCCTGGTGGTCCCGGCGGCGCTGTTCCGCGCCGGGATGGCGATCGTGGACCGGGTGCGGCCCCGCCGCGCCGGCGGCCTGCGCCACCGCGGGCTGCGCCTGCCCGAACTCGCCCTGCGCCTGCCGGGCCTGGGCAACCAGAAGCCGGGCGCCCACGCGGCGCCCCCGACCGCCTCGACCCTGCCGTGGTTCACCCCGGACTCCGATCCGAACACGGCCGGCCGGCTCTCCGCACCGCACGACGACAGTCCGACGAGTCCCACGACTCCCACCAGGAAGGGAACGACGTGAGAAAGCGAAGGAGAGTCACACCGGCCGGACGGGCGAGGCCGCTCGCGGCGGGCGCCGCGCTGGTGCTCGGCGGCGCGGGGGCCCTGCTGGGGCTGGCCGCCGGGTCCGCGCAGGCGGCGGAGGTGTCGTTCGCGACGCACTGCGTGCCGCCGGCCGGCATCGATCCCGTCGACGGCACCACCAAGGTCGAGATCACCGCGCCGGCCACCGCGAAGGTCGGCGACACCGTGACCGTCGTGTGGAAGTTCGTCCAGGCGGCCTCCAAGAACCCGGACATCATCGACCTGCCCGCCAACTCCGTCCAGCCGTCGGGCACCCTGAAGGCGGCCGGCGCGCAGGCCGCGGACATCGCGATGCAGGGGCCGCGGGAGAACCCGGCGATCCCCAAGGGCGGCGCCATGGTCCTCTCCGACATGAAGGGCACCCTGAAGCTGACGACGGCCGGCGCGGTGACGCTGACGCCGGACGCGTACACGGTCAACGCCATGTCGACGGACACCAAGTGCACGCCGAAGGAGACGGTGCAGAAGGCGGCCACGATCGAGGTGGCGCCGGGCGACGGGGGGACGACGTCGGCGACACCGACGGACACCGCCACCTCCTCCGCGACCCCCACGGACACGCCGACCGCGACCGGTTCGGCCTCCGCCTCCGCGTCCGCGAGCGACGGTACCGGTGACGGCCAGACCGACTTCACCGGCAAGGAGGTCGACATCCCCTACACCTGCCAGTCCCCGATCGGCGAGAAGAAGGCGACCTCGCCCATCCAGATCAACGCCAAGAAGGACGGCGGCAGTTTCGGTCTCACCGTGCAGTTCAAGAAGTCGGTGATGGACAGCCCCGCCGACATCCCGGCGGGATCGGTCAAGCCCTCCATGGAGGTCGTCCTCGGCGGCGCCGACAAGGGCACGGTGCATGTGGAGGGGCCGGCCAACTCCCAGCCCATCAAGTCGGGCGACCCGATCGAGATCCCCGACCTGACGGGCACCTACAAGCCCGGCGCGAGCGGCAGCTCGACCCTCTCCCCGGGCGTCCTGACCATCAACGCCCTGGGCACGACCACCACCTGCAAGCCGGACCGGACGGCGGTGTCGCTGACCCTGGACACGACCCAGCAGGCGAGCGGCGCCTCGGGCGGCACCTCGACGTCCGGCGGCACGTCGTCCTCCTCGTCCTCGGCGTCGGGCGGCGGCCTGGCGGAGACGGGTGCGAGCGACCACGGCGCCCTGAAGGCCCTGGGCCTGGTGGCCGGCACGGCGGTGCTGCTGGGCGCGGCGGTCTTCACCTTCATGCCGGGCCGACGGACCCGGTGACGCAAGAACGAGAAGAGCCACCCCGTCCCGAAGGACGGGGTGGCTCTTCTCTCACGTGCCCGTGCGTCAGTGCACGTCGCCCATGAGCTCCTTGACCTTCCTGCGGTACATCCACACCGCGGCGCCCGCGAGGACGGCGAGGACCGCCTGGAGGCCCACGATGCCCGTCTTGTTGAGGTCGACACCGGCGATGGAGAGCAGGCCGGTCGTGGCGTCACCGGCGGTCACGGCCAGGAACCACACGCCCATCATCTGCGAGGCGTACTTCGCCGGGGCCATCTTCGTGGTGACCGACAGACCGACCGGGGAGAGCGTCAGCTCGCCCACCGTCTGCACGAAGTAGATGCCGACCAGCCACATGGCCGCGGCCTTGTGGCCGCCGTCCGCGATGCCCAGCGGCGCGAGGAACAGGAAGAACGAGGCGCCGATCAGCACCAGGCCCATCGCGAACTTCACGGCCGTGCTCGGCTCCTTGCCGCGCCGGGCCAGGGCCAGCCACATCCAGGCGAAGACCGGCGCGAACGCCATGATCATGACCGGGTTGACCGACTGGTACCAGGACACCGGGAAGTCCCAGCCGAAGACCGTGTTCTTCGCCGAGGACTCGGCGAACAGCGACACCGTGGAGCCGCCCTGGTCGTAGATCATCCAGAAAACGGCAGCGGCGACGAAGAACCAGATGTAGGCGGACATCTTCGACTGCTCGACCCGGTCCAGCTCCCGGTCCCGCTTGATGCGGGCGATGACCAGCACCGGGATCAGCAGACCGGCGATCGTGATCGGGACCAGCAGCCAGTTCAGGGTGTAGTGGCCGGAGAAGCCGACGACCGCGTAGAAGACGGCGGCCACGGCGGCCCAGAAGGCCGACTTGCGCAGCGTCCTGGCCTTCTCCTCGGCCGACAGCGGGGTCGGGACGACGTTCGAGCGGACGTCCAGGTGACGGCTGCCGAGCAGGAACTGGGCCAGGCCCAGCGCCATGCCGACCGCGGCGAGCGCGAAGCCCAGGTGCCAGTTGACGTTCTCACCGACGGTGCCGATGACCAGCGGCGCGGCGAACGCGCCGAGGTTGATGCCGATGTAGAAGACGGTGAAGCCGCCGTCCCGGCGCGGGTCCTCGGGGCCGTCGTAGAGGTGGCCGACCATCGTGGAGATGTTGGCCTTGAGCAGGCCGGAGCCGATGGCCACCAGGCCGAGGCCCGCGTAGAAGGTGCCGGCGCTCGGCAGGGCCAGGGTGAGGTGGCCGAGCATGATGACCGCGCCGGCGACGGCGACGGTCTTGCGGGGGCCGAGGACCCGGTCCGCGAACCAGCCGCCGGGGAGGGCGAGCAGGTACACGAGCGACAGGTACACCGAGTAGATCGCGGTCGCGGTCGCCGCGCTCAGGTGCAGGCCGCCCGGGGCCACCAGGTACAGCGGGAGCAGGGCCTTCATGCCGTAGTAGGAGAAGCGCTCCCACATCTCGGTCATGAACAAAGTGGCCAGTCCGCGGGGGTGGCCGAAGAAGGTCTTCCCGGTGCCGGGGGTCTCCGGGCGGACCGAGTCCTTCGTCAGGCTGGACGCCATGGTCGTTCCTTGCTGGTGGGGGTTACCGCACACAAAAGAGACCTTCGGCGTCTTTGCCGCCAAAGGTCCCCGCAGTGCTACAGGCGTTGTTTTTTCACCATACGGCAGAGCAGTGCCGGAAAAGGAAGGACTTGAGACGTGAATCACAGGTGACCTCGGAACCGTACACCCCGTTTCCAAGGTCCTTTACAAGATCACCCCACTGATGCACAGGTTCGTTTCGGTGCGGACGAAGGTAAGAATCACGCGTGCCGATCACACCCCAGCACCTGTCGGGAGCGGACTACCATCACCTCATGACCCGTGTACTGCTCGCCGAGGACGACGCGTCCATCTCGGAACCGCTGGCCCGCGCACTGCGCCGGGAGGGGTACGAGGTGGAGGTGCGCGAGGACGGACCCACCGCGCTCGACGCCGGAATGCAGGGCGGCGTCGACCTGGTCGTGCTGGACCTCGGTCTGCCCGGCATGGACGGCCTCGAGGTCGCCCGCCGACTGCGTGCCGAAGGCCACACCGTTCCGATCCTCATCCTGACCGCGCGGGCCGACGAGGTGGACACCGTCGTCGGTCTCGACGCGGGCGCCGACGACTACGTCACCAAGCCCTTCCGGCTCGCCGAACTGCTCGCCCGGGTGCGGGCCCTGCTGCGGCGCGGCGCCGCCGAGCCGGCGCAGCCCCCGGCCACGCACGGCGTGCGGATCGACGTCGAGTCGCACCGGGCCTGGATGGGGGACGAGGAACTGCAGCTGACCGCCAAGGAGTTCGACCTGCTGCGGGTGCTGGTGCGGGACGCGGGACGGGTCGTCACCCGCGACCAGTTGATGCGCGAGGTGTGGGACACCACCTGGTGGTCGTCCACGAAGACGCTCGACATGCACATCTCCTGGCTGCGCAAGAAGCTGGGCGACGACGCGGCGAACCCGCGGTACATCGCCACGGTGCGGGGTGTCGGGTTCCGGTTCGAGAAGAGTTAGCCGGCTACGCGCGTTGCGCCGTCGTGGCTCGGGCGTGTGGCGCGGACGCCGGTGCGTGGGGGCTGGTCGCGCAGTTCCCCGCGCCCCTTCACGGCGTTGCCCAGAGGGTGTTTGAAGCCACTGTCCGGAGGAGTTCGTGCGTCGTCGTCTCATCCAGTCCACCCTCGCCGTGGTGCTGGTGGTCATCGCCGTCTTCGGCGTCTCCCTCGTCATCGTCGAGACGCGGACCATCAGCAACAGCGCCCAGGAGCGCGTGAGTTCCGAGGCCCAGCGGCTGGCCAGCATCGTGGACAGCCGGCTGATCGGGGCGGGAGCGGTCAACCCGCAGGTGCTGCACGGACAGGTCACCGGCGACCGCTACGCCGTGGTCACGATCCCCGGGCAGTCCTCCTTCACCCTCGGCACCAAGCCCCAGGGCGAGGTCATCCGGGGCCACGCCACCGGTGAGGAGGGCGAGACGGTCGTCGTCGAGGAGCCCCGCTCGACCGTCAGCCGGGAGGTCGGCCGGACCCTGCTGATCATCGGCCTGGTCGCGCTGCTCGCGGTCGTGGCCGCCGTACTCCTCGCGATCCGCCAGGCCAACCGCCTCGCCTCCCCGCTCACCGACCTCGCCGAGACCGCGGAACGGCTGGGCTCGGGCGATCCGCGCCCGCGCCACAAGCGCTACGGCGTCCCCGAGCTGGACCGGGTCGCGGACGTCCTGGACTCCTCCGCCGAGCGCATCGCCCGGATGCTCACCGCCGAACGGCGCCTGGCCGCCGACGCCTCCCACCAGCTCCGTACGCCGCTCACCGCGCTGTCGATGCGGCTGGAGGAGATCACCCTCACCGACGACCCGGACACGGTGAAGGAGGAGGCCAACGTCGCCCTGACCCAGGTCGAGCGGCTGACGGACGTGGTGGAACGTCTCCTCACCAACTCCCGCGACCCGCGCGCCGGCAACGCCGTCTCCTTCGACCTCGACGAGGTCATCCAGCAGCAGCTGGCGGAGTGGCGGCCCGCCTACCGCAGCGCGGGGCGGGCGATCGTCAGCTCGGGCAAGCGGCACCTGCAGGCCGTGGGCACCCCCGGGGCCGTGGCCCAGGTCCTGGCGGCACTGATCGAGAACTCGCTGATGCACGGCGGGGGCACGGTGGCGCTGCGGACCCGGGTCACCGGCAACCAGGCGGTGGTGGAGGTGACCGACGAGGGCCCGGGCGTCCCGGCCGACCTCGGCGCGCGCATCTTCGAGCGGACCATCAGCGGCCGCAACTCGACGGGCATCGGCCTGGCCGTGGCCCGCGACCTCGCGGAGGCGGACGGCGGCCGCCTGGAGATGCTCCAGACGAAGCCGCCGGTCTTCGGTCTGTTCCTGTCCCGCACACCGCCCCTGAAGCGGCACCAGACGGACGAGGAGCCCACGGTCCGCTGAGGGCGGGGGCGCCGAGCGGACCGGCGTTCGTCAGTCCGGGTCAGCCGACCCGCTGCCGGGCCTTTCGCCGTCCCAGCGGGGCCGAGGACCCGGCGTCCAGAAAGGCGTCCGCGTCCGCCACGGCCTCCGGGGCGGGCAGGGCCTTGAACACCCACGTGCGGTACGACCAGAACCGGAACAGCGTGCCGAGCCCGATGCCGACGACCTTGAAGATGTTCCGCTGCAGCGAGCTGTCCCAGCCGAAGCCGTAGATCGCGGTGTACAGCACGCCGTTCTCGATCACCAGGCCGACCAGGCTGAACGCCAGGAAGAGCGTCAGTTCCCTGGTCCGGGCGCTCTTGTCGCGGTCACGGTAGGTGAAGTAGCGGAAGCCCAGGTAGTTGACGCCGATGGCGACGACGGTCGCGATCACGTTGGCGCGGACCGCCTGCAGGCTGGTCACATGCCACAGCAGGTTGGAGACGCCGAAGTTCACCACGGTGCCGAGCGCACCCACCGCCCCGAACTTGGCGATCTCCTGAGTGAGCCTTCGCAGCCCGGAGGAACCCTGTTCCATGGTCCTTGAGGCTCCCATCCGGTCGGTATCACCGTCGTTTTTCGTCGTTTTCGCCAACCCAGCCATGCTAACCACCGCCTGTGACGATCGCCCGCGCATGAGCTCACAGGTCGGAAACAGGTCGGAAAGAGGTCGCCAAGAGCGGGGGAGGCGAGGGAAAAGTCCGGGAAGAGCCCGGTAAGAGCCCCTGGGAAAGGCCGGAAATCGGTCCCCGCGCCGCGGCCGATACCCTAGGGGCGTGACGTTCCCGGTAGTCGGCATGGTCGGCGGAGGCCAGCTCGCTCGTATGACACACGAGTCAGGCATCCCGCTCGGCATCAGGTTCAAGCTCCTCAGTGACACTCCCCAGGACTCCGCGGCCCAGGTCGTCGGCGATGTCGTCGTCGGCGACTACCGCGACCTGGACACGCTGCGTGCCTTCGCGCAGGGCTGTGACGTGATCACCTTCGATCACGAGCACGTGCCCACCGAGCACCTGCGGGCCCTGGAGGCGGACGGCATCCCCGTGCGCCCCGGCCCCGAGGCGCTCGTGCACGCCCAGGACAAGGGCGTGATGCGCGCGAGACTCGACGCGCTCGGCATCCCGTGCCCGCGGCACAGGATCGTGAGCGATCCGCAGGACGTGGCGGCCTTCGCCGCCGAGGGCGACGGTTTCCCCGTCGTCCTCAAGACCGTCCGCGGCGGCTACGACGGCAAGGGCGTGTGGGTCGTGGACAGCGCGGAGGAGGCCGAAGACCCGTTCCGCGCCGGCGTCCCCGTGCTGGCCGAGGAGAAGGTCGACTACGTCCGCGAGCTCGCCGCCAACGTCGTCCGCTCCCCGCACGGCCAGGCCGTCGCCTATCCGGTGGTGGAGTCCCAGCAGGTGGGCGGCGTCTGCGACACGGTCATCGCGCCCGCCCCCGACCTCGACGAGGCCCTCGCGCTCCAGGCCGAGGGGATGGCCCTGACCATCGCCAAGGAGCTCGGCGTCGTCGGCCACCTCGCCGTCGAGCTGTTCCAGACCCGCGACGGCCGCGTCCTGGTCAACGAACTGGCGATGCGCCCGCACAACTCGGGCCACTGGAGCCAGGACGGCGCGATCACCTCGCAGTTCGCCAACCACGTCCGCGCCGTCCTCGACCTGCCGCTCGGCGACCCGCGCCCGCGCGCCAAGTGGACGGTCATGGTCAACGTCCTCGGCGGCGACTACCCGGACATGTACTCCGCGTACCTGCACTGCATGGCCCGCGATCCCCAGCTGAAGATCCACATGTACGGCAAGGACGTGAAGCCGGGCCGCAAGGTCGGCCACGTCAACACCTACGGCGACGACCTGGACGACGTTCTCGAGCGCGCGCGTCACGCAGCCGGCTACCTGAGAGGCACGATCACCGAATGAGCCCCGTTGTAGGCATCGTCATGGGTTCGGACAGCGACTGGCCGGTCATGGAGGCCGCCGCCAAGGCCCTGGACGAGTTCGAGATCGAGTACGAGGTCGACGTCGTCTCCGCGCACCGCATGCCGCGCGAGATGATCACGTACGGCGAGCAGGCGGCCGAGCGGGGCCTGAAGGTGATCATCGCGGGTGCCGGCGGCGCGGCCCACCTGCCCGGCATGCTCGCCTCCGTCACCCCGCTGCCGGTCGTCGGCGTGCCCGTGCCGCTGAAGTACCTCGACGGCATGGACTCCCTGCTGTCGATCGTGCAGATGCCGGCCGGCGTCCCCGTGGCGACCGTCTCCGTCGCCGGCGCCCGCAACGCCGGGCTGCTCGCGGCCCGCATCCTCGCCGCCCACGACGAGGAGCTGCTGCAGAAGATGCGCGACTTCCAGCAGGACCTGAACGACCAGGCCACCGAGAAGGGCAAGCGCCTGCGCGCCAAGGCCGAGGGCAACGGCGGCGGCTTCGGCTTCGGGAAGTGACGCCCGTGAGCTCACTGGAGCAGGCCCGGGAACTCCTCGGCGAGTTCCCGGTCGTCGACGGCCACAACGACCTGCCCTGGGCCCTGCGCGAGCAGGTCCGCTACGACCTCGCCGCCCGCGACATCGCCGTACACCAGAACGCGCATCTGCACACCGACATCCCGCGCCTGCGCGAGGGCGGGGTCGGCGCGCAGTACTGGTCGGTGTACGTGCGCTCGGACCTGCCGGACGCGGTGCCGGCGACGCTGGAACAGATCGACTGCGTACGGCAGCTGCTGGCCCGCCACCCGGCGGAGCTGGCGCCCGTGCTGACCGCCGCGGACATGGAGGCGGCCCGGCGGGAGGGCCGTATCGCCTCCCTGATGGGCGCGGAGGGCGGCCACTCGATCGCCAACTCCCTCGGCACGCTGCGGGGGCTGTACGCGCTCGGCGTGCGCTACATGACGCTCACCCACAACGACAACAACGACTGGGCGGACTCGGCGACCGACGAGCCGAACGTCGGCGGGCTGTCCGCCTTCGGCCGTGAGGTCGTGCGGGAGATGAACCGGCTCGGCATGCTCGTCGACCTCTCGCACGTCGCGGTGACGACCATGCGGGACGCGCTGGACGCCACGAGCGCGCCGGTGATCTTCTCCCACTCCTCCTCGCGGGCCGTGTGCGACCACCCCCGCAACATCCCGGACGACGTCCTGGAACGCCTCCCCGGCAACGGCGGCATGGCGATGGTGACCTTCGTGCCGAAGTTCGTGCTCCAGGCCGCCGTCGACTGGACGGCCGCGGCCGACGAGAACATGCGCGCCCACGGCCTGCACCACCTCGACACCAGCCCGGAGGCGATGAAGATCCACCGGGCCTTCGAGGAGCGCAATCCGCGCCCGGTCGCCACGGTCTCGACCGTCGCCGACCACCTGGACCACATGCGCGAGGTCGCGGGCGTCGACCATCTCGGCATCGGCGGCGACTACGACGGCACGGCCTTCACCCCGGACGGCCTGAACGACGTCTCCGGCTACCCGAACCTGATCGCCGAGCTCCTCGACCGCGGCTGGTCCAGGTCCGACCTGGCCAAGCTGACCTGGCAGAACGCGGTCCGCGTGCTGGGTGCCGCGGAGGACGTGGCGCGCGAGCTCCAGGGGACGCGGGGACCGTCGAACGCGACGATCGGGGAACTGGACGGCTGACGCGGTGCGGCGGCGGGGGTCGCTGGACCGGCCGACCCCCGAACGCCCCACCCACCAGGAAGCCCCACCGGCTCCGTGCGACGGTGACCGTACATCTTCGGGATCCTTCGGGACGATCACGACGTACGGAGCCCGCCATGGCAGATCTCCAGCACGACCTGGACACGACGACCGAGGTCGGCGGGCTCGACGGCCTGCCGGACCCCTTCGAGACCGCGGAGCCGTACACCCCCGTCTCCGACCCGGACGGCGCTCCGCTGGAGCGCGCCCACGCCATCCTCGCCGCGCATCCCGTCGCCGACGGCTACAGCGGGCTGCCGTGGGCCCTCAGACACCTGCCCTGGTACGACCTGGAGCTCGGCGAGAGCTCCGTGGACACCGACGTGCCGCGGCTGCGCGAAGGGCACGTCGGCGCGCTGTTCTGGTCGCTGCACCTGCCGGAGGGGCTGGCCGGCGACCGGGCCGTGGGGGCCACCATGGAGCAGCTCGACCTGGTCAAGACGGTCGTCCACGCCCACCCCGAGGGCCTGCGCCTCGCCGGCGCCGCCGGGCAGGTCACCGACGCCCGCAACTGCGGCCGGATCGCCGTCCTGCTCGGCCCCGCCGGTGCCGCCGCCCTCGGCGACTCCCTCGGCATCCTGCGCTCCCTGCACTCCCTCGGGCTGCGTGTCCTCACGCTGACCGGCGCGTCCTGGGCGAGCGAGGCCGGCCTGACCCGGTTCGGGGAGGAGGTCGTGCGGGAGATGAACCGGCTCGGCGTGCTCGCCGACCTCTCCGGCGCCTCCGCCGACACCGTCCGGCGCGCCTTCGCGGTCTCCAAGGCGCCGGTGCTGTTCACCCGTTCGGCCGCCCGCGCCCTGCGCCCGCACCCGGCCAACCTCCCCGACGACCTGCTCGCCGAGCTCGGCGCCGCCAGGGGCCTGTGCATGGTGCCGCTGACGGCGGAGCAGGCCGGGCCGTCGGTCCGGGACGTCGCCGACCACCTCGACCACGTCCGGGAGATCGCCGGTCCCGAGTGCGTCGGCCTGTCCGGCACCTACGACGCCGGCAGCGCCCACCCGCAGGACCTGGCCGACGCCTCCTGCTACCCGCTGCTGATCGCCGAGCTGCTGCACCGCGGCTGGTCCGAACCCGACCTGGCCCTGCTGACCTGGGGCAACGTCCAGCGCGTGTTGCGCAACGCCGACTTCACGGCCCGCGCCGCCCAGCAGCGCCGCGAGCCGTCGACGGCGAAGATCGCCGACCTGGACGGGTGAGGGGCGCAGGTCCTACGGCTCGTCGATCCGGCAGAGGCAGAACGGATGCCCCGCCGGATCGGCGTACACCTGGAAGTCCTTCTCCTTGCGGTCCTCCAGGTCCAGCGGTGTCGCCCCCAGGGCCAGCACCCGCTCGTGCGCCGCGTCCATCTCCTCCCACGTCGCACCGGCGTCGAGGTCGAGGTGGAACTGCTGCGAGTTGCGGTCCGCGCGCGGCCACTCGGGCGCGGTGAGGCCCTCCGCCCGCTGGAAGGCGAGCCGCGGGCCGTCCGGGACCCGCAGGACGACCCAGTCGTCGTCATCGGCCCGCGGGGTGCCGCCGACGATCTGCGCGTAGAAGTCGGCCAGCGCGTGCGGGTCGGGGCAGTCGATCACGACGGAACGGAAACGGGCCACGGCCATGGTGTCCTCCTGATCAGCAGGCACAGAGGCAGAACGGGTGCCCTGCCGGGTCGGCGTACACACGGAAGGTGCGCGAACGGTCGTCCGCGTCCAGCGGCTTGGCGCCGAGCGCCAGGACGCCGGCCTCGGCCGTGTCCAGGTCCTCGACGGTCAGGTCGAGGTGGAACTGCTGCGAGCGGTCCGGCGAGGGCCACTCCGGGGCGACGAAGCCGGGGGAGGCCTGGAAGGCCAGTGCCCGGGCGTCGGGGGTCGTGAGGTCCACCCAGTCGCCCTCCCCCTCGATCGTGCCGCCCAGGATCTCGGCGTAGAAACCGGCGAGCGCGCGCGGGTCGGGACAGTCCAGGACGACGGCGCCCAGCTTCGCGATGGCCATGACTTCCTCCAGCGTTACCTGTAGATGCGGTCAAGGAGTAACCGTTACCGCATACTTCCCCATTGGGGGTAACGTCGCAAGGGGAATCGCGGAGGTAGCGTGCAGCCATGACGGAGAGATCGGCCGCGCCGGGGGGTCTCGCACTGGTCGAGTCCCTGGTCAACACGCTGGACATCGCGTCGGGCACCGACGCCCTCGACACCGACGACGGCCGGGCGCGCTTCGGGCTCACCCCGGACGAGGTGCCGGCCGCGCGCGCACTGCGGGAGTCCCTGCGCGCGGCACTGCTCGCCCACGCCGGGCACCCGCCGCACACCCGCGTCACGGCCCTGGACGACCTGCTGGCGTCCGCCCCGCTGCGGGTCACGGTGGACGCCGCCGACGGCGCCGCCGCCCTCGTCCCCGCCGACCCGGGCCCGCTGCTCTCCCGGGTCGCCGCCGCCGTCGCCGAAGCGCTCGTCGCGGGCACCTGGCTGCGGCTGAAGGCCTGCGAGGCCGACACCTGCCACTGGGCGTACTACGACCGCAGCCCCGCCGGACGCGGCCGCTGGTGCTCGATGCAGGTCTGCGGGGCCCGCGCGAAGATGCGCCGCTACCGGGCCAGGTAGTTCCCCGGTCACCGCCCGCACCGGTGGTGCAGAATGCAACAAGACGCCGGTTCGGCCGACTGAGCCTCGGCCGAACCGGCGTCGTCCGCCCGTCGGCTACGCGGTGGGCCGGCCCATCGCCCGGTACGTCCACCCGGCCTTGCGCCACAGCGCCGGGTCGAGGGCGTTGCGCCCGTCCAGGATCACCCGGGCCGTGGCCACCTCGCCGAGCGCCGCCGGGTCCAGCTCGCGGAACTCCCGCCACTCCGTCAGATGCAGCACCACGTCCGCGCCCCGCACCGCCTCGGTGGCCGACTCCGCGTACCCGAGGGTGGGGAAGACCTTGCGGGCGTTGTCCATGCCCTTGGGGTCGTAGACGGTCACCTGGCCGCCCTGGAGGTGGATCTGCCCCGCGACGTTCAGAGCGGGGGAGTCGCGTACGTCGTCCGAGTCCGGCTTGAACGTCGCGCCGAGCACCGCGACCCGCTTGCCCAGGAACGGGCCGCCGCCCAGCGCCTGCCGGGCCAGCTCCACCATCTGCCCGCGCTGGCGCATGTTGATCGAGTCGATCTCCCGCAGGAACGTCAGCGCCTGGTCGGCGCCCAGCTCACCGGCGCGCGCCATGAACGCCCGGATGTCCTTGGGCAGGCAGCCGCCGCCGAACCCGATGCCGGCCCGCAGGAACTTCTTCCCGATCCGGTCGTCGTAGCCGATGGCCTCGGCCAGCTTGGCCACGTCGCCGCCGGAGGCCTCGCACATCTCCGCCATCGCGTTGATGAAGGAGATCTTGGTGGCCAGGAAGGAGTTCGCGGAGGTCTTCACCAGTTCGGCCGTCGCGAAGTCCGTCACGACGAACGGCGTGCCCTGGGCGATGGGGGTGGCGTACACCTCGCGCAGCAGCTTCTCGGCCCGCTCGCTGCGCACACCGGCCACGATCCGGTCCGGCCGCAGGGTGTCCTCGACGGCGAAGCCCTCGCGCAGGAACTCCGGGTTCCAGGCCAGCTCGGCGTTCTCCCCGGCGGGGGCGTGCTCGGCGAGGTAGCGGGCCAGCCGGTCGGCCGACCCCACCGGCACGGTCGACTTGCCGACGACCAGCGCGCGCTCGGTCAGGTGCGGGGCGAGGGAGGCGAAGGCGGACTCGACGTAGGACATGTCGCAGGCGTACTCGCCGTGCTTCTGCGGGGTGTTGATGCACAGGAAGTGCACGTCGCCGAAGGCGCCGACCTCGGCCCAGTCCATGGTGAAGCGCAGCCGCCCGCTGGAGCCCTCTATCCCGGCGACGTGCTTGCGCAGCAGCTCCTCCAGGCCGGGCTCGAACATGGGGGCCTCGCCCCGCTCCAGCTTCGCGATCTTCTCCGGCACCACGTCGAGCCCCAGCACCTCGAAGCCCAGCTCCGCCATGGCGGCGGCATGCGTCGCGCCGAGATAGCCGGTGCCGATCACGGTGATCCTGAGGGCCATGGGGTGCTCCAGAGTGGGGACGTGGGCGATGCGGAGCCGAGCATAGTCGGGCTGATCGCCGGGCAGTTTTCCCGCTGTCGCCAAGCTCACGTATCAGTCCGGTGAGCCGCCCTCTAAAATTTGAGTTACTTAACGGTAATTAGCGTCGGCAATCGCAGCGTTTTGGAGCGTGAGAGACCTTGGCCGGATCGGCTGACTTCGACCTGTACCGCCCGTCCGAGGAGCACGACATGCTCCGCGACGCCGTCCGCTCCCTGGCCGAGGCGAAGATCGCACCGTACGCCGCGGCCGTGGACGAGGAGGCCCGCTTCCCGCAGGAGGCCCTGGAGGCGCTCGTCGCCAACGAGCTGGCCGCCGTGCACGTCCCCGAGGAGTACGGCGGCGCGGGCGCCGACGCCCTCGCGACGGTCATCGTGATCGAGGAGGTGGCCCGCGTCTGCGTCTCCTCCTCCCTCATCCCGGCCGTCAACAAGCTCGGCTCCCTGCCGGTGATCCTCTCCGGCTCCGAGGAGCTGAAGAAGAAGTACCTGGGCCCGCTCGCCAAGGGCGACGCGATGTTCTCGTACTGCCTCTCCGAGCCCGAGGCCGGCTCGGACGCGGCCGGCATGACGACCAAGGCCGTCCGCGACGGCGACCACTTCGTCCTCAACGGCGTGAAGCGCTGGATCACCAACGCGGGCGTCTCCGAGTACTACACGGTCATGGCGGTCACCGACCCGGCCAAGCGCTCCAAGGGCATCTCCGCCTTCGTCGTCGAGCGCTCGGACGAGGGCGTCTCCTTCGGCGCCCCGGAGAAGAAGCTCGGCATCAAGGGCTCCCCGACCCGCGAGGTCTACTTCGACAACGTCCGCATCCCCGCCGACCGCATGATCGGCGAGGAGGGCACCGGCTTCGCCACGGCGATGAAGACCCTCGACCACACCCGCATCACCATCGCCGCCCAGGCCCTCGGCGTCGCCCAGGGCGCCCTCGACTACGCCAAGGGCTACGTCCAGGAGCGCAAGCAGTTCGGCAAGCCGATCGCCGACTTCCAGGGCATCCAGTTCATGCTCGCCGACATGGCGATGAAGATCGCCGCCGCCCGCGCCCTCACCTACCAGGCCGCGGCGGCCTCCGAGCGCGGCGACGCCGACCTCACCTTCCAGGGCGCGGCCGCCAAGTGCTTCGCCTCGGACGTCGCGATGGAGGTCACCACCGACGCCGTCCAGCTCCTCGGCGGCTACGGCTACACCCGCGACTACCCGGTCGAGCGCATGATGCGCGACGCCAAGATCACCCAGATCTACGAGGGCACCAACCAGGTCCAGCGCATCGTCATGGCGCGCAACCTGCCGTAACGGCCGACGGCCGGTGCCCGACGGCTTTCGCCGATCGGCGTAGCGGCACCGAAGCCCCCGGAGCGAGTCCGGGGGCTTTCGTCGTCCCTGTGGTGGGGCAATTCGTGGCGGATTGTTCGCGTCCGCCCGATGGCGCGTCGCGCCCGGCGGGCGTAGGACGGACACCACACGGGGCCCGCCCCGGGCCCCTCTCCCTCCCAGGAGGAGCCATGACCCAGACCGGACCCGCCGCCGCCATGTCCAAGGAGATGCAGGACTGCGTCGAGGCGTGCATGTCGTGCCACAGCATGTGCGAGGAGACCATGAGCTCCTGCATGCAGATGGGCGGTCAGGCCCAGATGCAGATCATGCGCGCGCTCATCGACTGTTCCGAGATGACCCGCATGTGCGCGGACATGATGATGCGCCGCTCGCCCATGTCGGCCGAGATGTGCGCGATGTGCGCCAAGGCCTGCGACATGTGCGCCGAGGCGTGTATGTCCATGCCGGACGACCCGCAGATGATGCGCTGTGCCGAGGCGTGTCGCCGCTGCGCGCAGATGTGCCGCACCATGGCGGGCGCCACGATGTGACGCTCACCGCGGCGTGAGAGGGGGCACCCGCCCACGGGTGCCCCCGCCGCGTCAGGCGAACAGGGGCTCCAGCGCCCGCTCCAGGTCCGCCGGGTCGCGGTAGTGCACCGCGTTCATGCCCAGGGCGGCCGCGGCGCCGACGTTCTCCTCGCTGTCGTCGACGAACAGGCAGCGCTCGGGGTGCACGCCCGCGAGGTCCGCCGCCAGGCGGTAGATGCGCGGGTCCGGCTTCGCCAGGCCCACCCGCGCGCTGTTGACGACGTGGTCGGCGAGGTCGCCCAGGCCCAGGGAGTCGAGGTCGGCCTCCAGCTCCAGGGCCGCGTTGGAGACGAGGACGACCGGCACCCGGATCCGGGCCCGGCGCAGCAGCGCCACCACCTCGTCGTCGGCGTGGAAGGGCGACTCCAGCAGGGCCAGGGCCAGTTCGTACGCCGTCTGCGGATCGGAGTCGGGCACCAGCCCGGCCAGGCCCGCCGCGATCGACTCCGCCCACTCCTGCGAGGTGATCTCGCCCAGCAGCAGCGGTGAGACCGTCTCCGGCGCGAACGCCACCTTCTTGGTGGACCCCTCGGCGATCCCCGCGGCCCGCTCCAGGGCCTGCAGGCGCGAGGAGTCGAAGGAGCGGACCACGTTGTCCACATCGCACAGAACCGCCCCGAAGGGCGGTCTGCCGTTGTTGCCGTCAGTCACCCGACACCGTGACCTTCTCGTCGTTGTTCAACTCGTTCACCAGCGTCTTCACCTTCGCCTTGTCCCAGACCAGGTTGCCGTTGGTGGAGCCGGAGATCGGCATGTTCATCGACGTGCCGTCACCGCCGCTGACGCCCTTCATCGCCCAGAACATGGACGCCAGGTCCCACAGGCTCATGTCCTTGTCGACGGTGAGCGAGTCCAGGCCCGCGCCCATCGTCGGGTAGAACGTGAAGGGGTTGAGGACCGTCGACGGGGTCGCCACCTGGTGCGCCAGGGCCGACAGGAACTTCTGCTGGTTCTTGGTGCGCTGCAGGTCGGAGGCGGCGAAGGCGTGCCTGGTGCGGACGAAGGCGAGGGCCTGCTCGCCGTTCAGCGTCTGCTTGCCCGCCTTGAAGTCGGCGCCCGAGTACTTGTCCTTGAAGCCCTTGTCGATGTCGATCGTCACGCCGCCCACCGCGTCCACGATCTTCGCGAAGCCGGCGAAGCCGATCTCCACGTAGTGGTCGATGTGCAGGCCCATGTTGTACTCGATCGTGCGGACCAGCAGCGTCGGCCCGTCCTCCGCGTAGGCCGCGTTCAGCTTCGTCTGCCGGCCGGTGTTCGGGTAGGTCTTGCCGGAGGTCGACCCCTTGTACGAGGGGATCGTCACGTTCGAGTCGCGCGGCAGGGAGATCAGCGTGTCGCCGCTGGAGCCGACGTGCAGGATCATCATCGAGTCCGTGCGCTTGCCCTCGGCCGAGCCCGTGTGGAGCTTCTTCTTCTCCTCGGAGGACATCCCGGCGCGGCTGTCGGAGCCGACGATCAGGTAGTTCGTGCCGTCGCCCGCGGACGGTCTGTCGATGACCTTGGACAGGTCGACGTCCCGGTGCAGCTTGGAGTCGGCCCAGAAGTAGGTGGCCACGGACGTCACGACCAGCACGGTCACGACGGTGATCGCCGTCCACTTGATGCGGCGCCGCCAGTTCGGCCGCGGCCGGCCCCCGCCCGGGCCGCCGGCACCGCCGTGGCCGCCACCGCCGTACACCTGCCCGGTGTTGTAGCCGTCGTAGTCGTCGGCGGGGCCTCCCGCGTAGCCGCCGTGGCCCTGGCCGTCGACGTACGACGGCTGCTGGGGCACCGCGCCGCCGTACGGCGGCGCGGACGGGCCGGAGCCCCCGTACGCGCCCGGGGCGGGCCGGCGGACCTGCCGCATCACGCGCGCGCTCTCGGGCTGTGCGCTGGCGCTGCCGCGTCCGTACCGGTTGTCGCGGTTGTCGTCGGACCATGCCTCGGGCCACTCGTTCATGGGCCCCAGTGTGCAGGCAGCGGGCATGCCCTTTACAAGGGTCGTCGAAAAATCAGGGCACTGCTGTTGCGAACCCAACACAAAGTCCGCGAATGACACGTCGGCATAAGGTGGACGCCATGACAGACCAGGCCACGGCCACGGAATCGGACACCCCGGGCATCCCGGGCAAGCCCACCTCGGCGTCCCGGACCACGCTCAGCCACATCATGACCCACAACGACACCAACCTGCTGGGCACGGTGCACGGCGGTGTGATCATGAAGCTCGTCGACGACGCGGCGGGCGCCGTGGCCGGCCGGCACAGCGGCGGGCCCGCGGTCACCGCGTCCATGGACGAGATGGCGTTCCTGGAGCCGGTCCGCGTCGGCGACCTGGTGCACGTCAAGGCGCAGGTCAACTGGACCGGCCGGACCTCCATGGAGGTCGGTGTGCGCGTCCTGGCCGAGCGGTGGAACGAGTCCACCCCGCCCACCCAGGTCGGCTCCGCCTACCTCGTCTTCGCCGCCGTCGACGCCGACGGCAAGCCCCGCCGGGTCCCGCAGGTCCTCCCGGAGACCGAGAAGGACAGGCGCCGCTACCAGGAGGCCCAGATCCGGCGCACGCACCGGCTGGCCCGCCGCCGGGCGATCATGGAACTGCGGGAGAAGCGGGCGGCGGAGGGCCTGGACGACTGAGCCGAGGTCCGAGCCCGGCTACGAGCACACCACCTGGTCCCCGGTCACGGCCTCGAAGCGGCCCTGGGTCGCGTCCTCGGCCCGCACCTTCTGCACGCCCTTGAAGTCGGCCCCGGCGATCACCTTCAGCGTCGGCCCCAGTCCCTTGACGGCCCGCAGGTCGCTGCCGGGCAGCGCGGCCGCCAGCGACCTGGCCGAGCGGTCCCAGCGGGGGTCGTAGACGACGACGGTCCGTGCGGTCCTGCGGTCGGCCGCGTTCGCGGGCGCGTGGGTCGTGCCGAACCCGGCGGCGGCCAGCGCGGCGTCCACGCGCCGGCCGAGGCCCTCGGTGGCGGTGCCGTTCTCGACCTGGACGCGGATCTGCTGCGGGGCGACCTCGACGCGGGCGGTCTTCGGGGCGCCGGCGCGGCGCACGGTCAGGGGCTTGTCGTCACGGAGGTCGGCGAACAGGGCGTCGGCCTTGGCGGTGTCCCACTTCAGGGTCGAGCCGACGCCCTTGACGGCGTATCCCATCTGCCCGATGGGGACCGTGGTGAACTCCGAGGAGGAGGGGGAGAAGTCGCGCATCGCGCGGCCGAGGTCGAGGAGTTCGTCCGTGCCGAAGCCCTTGTCCGCCCTCACCGAGCCCAGCACGGCCCGGGTCACGTCCCGGAACTTCATCGGGTTCAGCAGGATCCCGGAGGACGTGGCCCGTTCCACCAGGGCGGCCAGGAAGCGCTGCTGGCGCTTCATCCGGCCCAGGTCGGAGGCGCCGTCGACGTGCCGGGCGCGGACGTACTGCAGGGCCTGACCGCCCATCAGGGTGTGGGTGCCGGCGGGCAGGTCGAGGCCGGTGTAGGAGTCCTTCAGGGGTGCGGAGGTGCAGATCCTCACCCCGCCCAGCACGTCCACCGTCTTCATGAAGCTGGTGAAGTCGACCTCCAGGTAGTGGTCGATCTTCACGTGGGTCATGTCCTCGACGGTCCGCACGGTGAGGCGGGGGCCGCCCTCCGCGTACGCCGCGTTCAGCTTGATCGGGTGGGTGCCCTTGCCGTCGGCGTTCGGGACCTGCGTGTAGGAGTCGCGCGGCAGGCTCACCACGCTCGCCCGTTCCCGGTCCTCCGAGATGTGCACGATCATCATCGTGTCGGTGCAGTGACAGGGCGCTCCGCCGAGGTGGTACTGGCGGCGCTCCTGCCCGGTGATCTTGTCGCGGCCGTCCGTGCCGACCAGCAGGACGTTCATGCCGTGGCCGGCCCGGGGGCGGTTCTTCATGTCCTTGAAGGGGTCCACGCGGGCGATGTCCGCGTCGAGGCTGGTGACCACCGCGTGCCCGATCCCGGCCGAGGCGAGCACGACGACGGACAGGGTCGTCACCGCCCGCATGGCCCAGCGCGGCTTCTTGCGGCGCACGGGGGGCCGTGGCGCGCCGCCGCCGCGCTGCTGCGGGGTGCGGGGTGGCTGGGTGCGGCGCTGCGGGCGGGCGGGGGCGGCGGACCGGGGCTGCGTGGGCATGGGGGACACCTCCGGGCTACGGCCGTACGTGGGATCGTGAGCACCGTAGGCCGATACGATCTGCGGCCCGGTCCGCCGCCCCGGCGGGGCGCGGAGCTGTCCCCCGTTCGCGGTAACGTGAGCACCGATGAACGCCAATTCCGACGTGCAGCTCCCCGCCGTATCTGTGATCATGCCCGTCCTCGACGAGGAACGGCATCTGCGCGGAGCCGTCCAAGCGATCCTCGCGCAGGAGTACGCCGGCGAGATGGAGGTCGTGATCGCCCTCGGTCCGTCCAAGGACCGCACGGACGAGATCGCCGCCGAGCTCGTACGGGAGGACCCGCGCGTCCACACCGTCCCCAATCCCACCGGCCGCACCCCCGCCGCCCTCAACGCGGCGATCAAGGCCTCCCGGCACCCGATCGTGGTCCGTGTCGACGGCCACGGCATGCTCTCGCCGGACTACATCGCCACCGCCGTACGGCTGTTGCAGGAGACCGGCGCGCAGAACGTCGGCGGCATCATGCACGCCGAGGGCGAGAACGACTGGGAGCACGCCGTCGCCGCCGCGATGACCTCGAAGATCGGCGTCGGCAACGCGGCCTTCCACACCGGCGGCGAGGCGCAGCAGGCCGAGACGGTCTACCTCGGCGTCTTCCGGCGCGAGGCGCTGGAGCGGCAGGGCGGGTACAACGAGGAGTTCATCCGCGCCCAGGACTGGGAGCTGAACTTCCGCATCCGCGAGGCCGGCGGGCTGATCTGGTTCTCGCCGGAGCTGCGGGTGTCGTACCGGCCACGGCCGAGCGTGAAGGCGCTCGCCAAGCAGTACAAGGACTACGGCCGTTGGCGGCACGTCGTCGCCCGCTACCACGAGGGCTCCATCAACCTGCGCTACCTGGCCCCGCCGACGGCGGTCCTCGCGATAGCGGCGGGCGTCCTGGTGGGCGCCCTGGTGACGCCGTGGGGCTTCGTGGTGCCCGGCGGCTACCTCGCGGCGATCGTCCTCGGGTCGATCCCGGCGGGCAAGGGGCTGCCCCTGAAGGCCCGGCTGCAGATCCCGGTCGCCCTCGCCACCATGCACATGTCCTGGGGCTGGGGCTTCCTGACCAGCCCGAAGTCGCTGGCCAGGAAGGTCATCGCGTCGCGGCGGCCCGCGGTGGTCACCGTCGACTGAGCACCCGTCAGCCCCCTCCCCGGCCCGGACTACCAGGTGTAGTCCGGGTCGACGTGCATGCACGCCTTGGTGTCCGCGCCGTTGAGGGCGCTCGCCGACTTCGGCGTCGTGTCGTCGGAGTCCGCCGAGGTGTACTTCGTACCGGAGCGCCAGTCGGCGCCGACGACCAGGGTGACGCCGTCGACGTCCGTGGACCTCTTCACCTGGCCGGCCGGGATGCCGAGCACCTTGGCGACCCGCCGGGCGTCGCCCTCCAGGTCGGCATCGGGGTAGCGGATCACCGTCTCGTCGCGGACGGGCAGCGTCGAGGAGTCCGCCGTGGCCTTCTCGAATCCCTTGTCGACGAGGAGCGCGGCGATCGCGCTCGCCCGTCCGCCGACCGGGGCGAGGGTGCTGGTGCGCGTGCCGTTCTGCACCTGTACGGCGATCCTGTCGTCGGTGTCGGCCGGCTCGGGCGTCGCCGTGGCCGGCGTGGCCTTCTTCTTGTCCTTGCCGTCCAGCGCGATGTCCTCGCGCACCAGCCGGAACAGCTTCGCCGCGTCGGTGGGCCTGGGCAGCACCCGGTTGCCGTCGGAGGAGTACACCCAGGGCATCGTCGTCATGGTGATGCGCTCGGTGGGGACCTTCTTCAGCTCCTTGCTCAGGTCGTAGAGCTTGGCCACGCTCCCGAGGCCGTCGTCCACCGTCAGCGCCTCGGTGGCCGTCTCGGCGAGCGCGCGCAGCTTGCCGGGGTTGCTGAGCGTGGCGTTGGCACGCAGCTGACGGACCATCGAGTTCATGTACATGTGCTGGGCCTTGGTGCGTGCGATGTCGCTGCCGTCCTCGAAGCCGTAGCGGGTGCGCAGCCACTGCAGGGCCTGCTTGCCCTGGACGGACGTCGTGCCCTCCCTCAGCTTCAGGCCCGAGCCGTGGCCGGAGGAGGTGTGCGAGTAGACGGCGGCGTCCACGCAGACCGGGACGCCGCCGACGGCGTCCGCCATGGAGACCACGCCCGCGAAGTCGACCATCACGAAGTGGTCGATGTGGATGTCGGTGAGCTTCTCCCAGGTGGCCACCGTGCAGCCGGGGCCGCCGCGTTCCAGGGAGGCGTTGGTCATCGCCGAGGTGGAAGCGGCGTACGTCCTGCCGGTGTCCGGGTCCGTGCACTCGGGGATGGCGAGCAGGGTGTCGCGGGGCATGCTCACGACCGACATGTTGGTGCGGTCCGCGGAGACGTGCAGCAGCATCTGCACGTCCGCGCGCGGGGCGGTGCCGTAGGTGTCCTTCGCGCCGCCGAGCTTCTGGTTCTCCTTGGAGTCGCGGGCGTCGGAGCCGATCAGCAGGATGTTCAGCGGGGTCTGCCCGGCGGCGTTGGCCTTGGGCGCGGCCGCCCGGTCCTTCTTGTCCCCGATGTTGAGGTCGTCCTTGCGGAGGTTGTCGTTCAGGTGCCGGTAGTAGAGGTAGCCGGCGCCCGCCGTGCCGACGATCACCACCGCCAGGACCGCCGCCGACCAGCGCAGTATCCGGTGCCGGCGCCGGCCGCCGTGACCGCGCGGGCCGTCGCCGCGCCGGCCGCCGGCGCCGCCTCGCCGCTGCCGCGGGACTCTCTCGTCACCGTGTGCGGCGAGGGACGTCGTGTCCTCGACCGCGGGAACGCCGCTCTGCGCCAACTCCGTGTCCTTTCCCACCCCTGCGCCCCGGGCCCTCGGACGTGAGCGCGCCTCATCATCGTGCAGACAGCTTGGTTTCAGCTGTGGGTCACCGGGTGAACCCCGGCCGGCGCACCCGCCGTCCCCCACGGCACGGGCCCGCCGTACGTCCTGGAGACATACGACGGGCCCGAGAGGTTGCCCTCGACACGCCGACCGGTTCGGCGCCGGACCGAACCGCCTACCAGCGGTAGGGCGCGTACACGTCCATGCACTGGCTCTTGTCCGAGCCGTTGATGGCGTCGGTGCCGCCGGGCAGTTGACCCGCCTTGGGCGCGGACTGCTTCGGATACGCCGTGCCGGTACGCCAGTCGGCGCCGACGACGACCGTGACGCCGGAGACGTCCGTGGACCGCTTCACCGAACTCAGCGGAATCCCTAGCGACTTGGCGACCCGCTGGGCGTCTCCCTCCAGGTCGGCGCTCGGGTAGCGCACGACGGTGCCTTCCTCGGACAGGCCCGACGTGGCGTCCTTGGACGCCCTGCTGAACCCTTTCGCCACCAGTTCCTGGGCGATGACGCCCGCGCGGCCACTGACCGGGCCCAGCGTGGAACTGCGGGTCGCGTTCTGCACCAGGACGCCGATCTGCGCGTCCGGCGCCGAAGGGGCCTTCGTGGCCTCGGACTTGGCGGACGGCTTCTTCGAGCCCGACGCCTTGCCCTTGTCGTCGAGGGGCACGTCGTCGCGGAGCATCCGCCACAGCTGGTCGGCGCTCGCGCCGTTCGGCACGACGTGGTCGGCGTTCTGCGGGTCGGGGACGTTCGGCATCGTCACCGAGGTGATGCGGTCGGTGGGCACCGACTTCAGCTGCGTGCCCAGGTCGTACAGCTTCTTCACGGTGCCGATCTCCTCGGACACCGACAGCGACTTGGTGGCCGCCTCGGCCAGGTCCATCAGCCGGCCGGTGTCGGTGAAGACGTTCTGGCCCTTCAGCTTGCGGATCATCGAGTTCAGGTACATGTGCTGGGCGCGGGCCCGCATCAGGTCGCTGCCCCAGGCGTGCCGGGTGCGCAGCCACTGCAGGGCCTGCTTGCCCTCGACCTTGTGGGTGCCCTTCGTCAGCTTCAGACCGGAGCCGCCGGGCACCGCGGCCGTCGGGTGGTCCCACACGTTCTGCCTGACGCACACGTCGACGCCGCCGATGGCGTCGGCCATGCGCACCACGCCGGAGAAGTCGATCGTCATCCAGTGGTCGATGTAGACCCCGGTGAGGTTCTCCCAGGTGGCGAGGGTGCAACCGGCGCCGCCGCGGGCGAGGGACTCGTTGATGATCCCGTTGGTCGGCGGGTAGACCTTGGCGGTCTTGGGGTCGGTGCACTTGGGGATGTCGACGCGGGTGTCCCGCGGGATGCTCACCATCGCGGCGCTCCTGCGGTCCGCGGAGAGGTGGATGAGCATCTGCACATCGCCGAGCGGCGGGCTGCCGCGGTCGTACTTGGCGCCGCCCAGCTTGACGTTCTCGTCGGAGTTACGGCTGTCGGAGCCGATCAGCAGGATGTTCAGCGGGGTCTGCCCCGCCGCGTTCGCCTTGGACTTCAGCGCCTTCGCGTCGCCGCTGCTGCGCTCGCCCTTGTGGATGTTGCCGTTGAGGTGCTCGTAGTACAGGTAACCGGCGCCGGCCGTGCCGAGTATCAGTACCGACAGCGTGACCGCCGACCAGCGCAGCACCCGTCGCCCCCGCCGCGGGCCGCCCCTGCGGTGTCCGCCCGCCTCGAACGCCCCCGTCCCCGATCTGCCCGAGCCGTCCGCGCCCTCGGTGGCCTCCTGGCCGCCGAAAGCCGGCCGGACCCCCGGTCGCGTTCCCTCCCCACGCACACTGCTCTGCGTCATTCCCCGTCCTCCCCACCCTTGCGCCGTCAAACGGGCCTGCCATGCGTCCTGTTAGACGCACGACAGGCCCGTCAGGTCACTTGGCGCACTCAACCTTGTCGGCCGTCGTCTTGTCGACGTCCGGCGCCTTGGACGACGCGGTGAACTTCTCCCCCGCCCCCGGGAAGTCCTTGCCCAGGGTCAGCGTCATCGTCGGCAGCCCCTGGTCGTTGGTCACGCTCTTGCCCGGCTTCATCGCCGAGCCGGACAGACCGAGGATGTCGGCCAGCCGGCGGGCCTGGTCGGCCTGGTCGGGGGAGTACTCCAGGGTGGTCTTCGCCTGGGAGGCCTCCGCGTTGCCCGCGTTCTCGCTCTTCAGCACGCCCGCGGTGTTCTGCAGGTAGCTGAGTTCGGCCTGCGCGCTGCCCGCGTCCGCCCCGCCGTTGAGGATGCGCACCCGCACCTCGGAGGCGGCGGACTTGCTGCCCTTGAGACGGGCGGCGACCGCGGCCGCCTCCTTCTTCTTCTGCGCCTTGACGGCGGTGAAGGAGACGTCGTTCTTGATGGCGTCGAAGACCTGCTGGGCCGCGCCCGGCTTCAGCACGACGGTCGCCTTCACCTTCTCGGCCGGGTTGTCGATCACCGGCACCGTGGTGAACGCCAGGTTCTTCGGATTGAGCTTGCCCAGCTCCAGACCGAGGTCCTTCAGCTTGCCGATGCTGTCGAGGTTGGAGTCGACCGTCAGCGCCTTGGTGCCCGCCTCGGCGATCTTGATCATCTTCGAGGGGTCGGTGAGGGTGTCGTTCGACTTCAGCTTGCGCATCAGGGCGCTGAGGAACTGCTGCTGCAGGGTGATCCGGCTCAGGTCGCCGCCGAAGCCGACCGCGTGCCGGGTGCGCACGAAGGCCAGCGCGGTCTCGCCCTGGATGTGCCGCGTGCCCTTCTTCAGGTTCAGGTGCGAGTCGGGGTCGTTGATGTCCTTGCCGAGGCAGACGTCGACGCCGCCGACCGCTGTGGTCAGCGTCTTGACCGCGTTGAAGTCGGCGACCATGAAGTTGTCCGGCGTGATCCCGGTCAGCTCGGTGACCGTGCGCGCGGTGCAGCTCGGCGTGCGGTCGTCCTGGCCGAGGCTGGTGTTGAAGCGGACGTTGTCCGTGCCGGCGATGACCTTCTCGGTGCCGTCGGCCAGCTTGGTCGGGCAGTCCGGGATGTTGGTGATCAGGTCGCGCGGGATGCTCAGCGCCGTCGCGTTCGAGCGGTCCTTGGAGACGTGCAGCAGGATCGTGGTGTCGGCGTGGCCGACGCTGTCCTTGTCGCCGTACTTCGTGTTGCCCTTGCCGGTGCGCTTGTCGGTGCCGATCAGCAGGATGTTGATCGCCTTGCCCTTGCTGAACCCACCGGTGCTCGCGCCGTCGTCGGAGACGGACGTGATGTTGTCGTTGAGGTGCTTGATGTAGAGGTAGGCGCCCCCCGCGGCGGCGACCAGCACGAACGCCATCGTGCCGCCCGTCCACAGCAGGACCTTCTTCGCCTTGCCCTTCTTCACCGGGCGGCGGCCGCGCCGGCCCGGCAACGGCTCCTCGGGCACACCGCGACGACGGCGCGGCGGCGGAACGTCCCGGTCCGGCGCGCGCTCGGGAGCCGCCGTACGACCGCGCACGGCACCACCCGCGGAACGCGGGGCCGCCCGGCGCGGACCGGGCACTCCCGACTGCGGAGCGGAAGGACTCAGTCGCAGTTCGTATTCACCGGTGTTCGGATTGAGCACCCACTGGTCTGCGGGATCGATGTCGTCCGCCCGCCCACGGCCTGTCGCGTCCACGATTGTCCGAATCCTCCGTCGGGGCGCGGCGCCTTCCCCCCTCAAGGCGCTCGGTATCGGTCTCACAGTGCTCGACGCCAGGACGGACCTCGCGGCGGGATGCACCGGACCGCTCACACTATCCGCCCTGTTCAGCACCCAGTGACGACGGTGAGAAATTCCACGCCCAAGGGCGGGGCAATTCGCCCTTTTTCTCGGACATAAGTGCGGTGATTTGGTGATCGCTTTACCTGCAGGCGGCCGTGGCGGCCGAGTTGCCGCGGAACGTGGGGGCGGGTGAAACTCCGTTCGACGGGTACCCGGGCTGATTTCCCCCCGACTTTCCGTCGCGGATTCCGTACGCAACGTAATCGTGCGGGCCTTCGGGTGCCCCGTCCCCGGCGGTCGAACGGCCGCTCTGCGGGGGAGATTCCTGCGGAAGTGCCTTCGGGGCCTGTGCCGGGCCGTCCTCGGCCACCCGGACCGGCAGGTCCGCGCGCAGTCGTTCGAACAGCTTCTGCGCCTCCGGCTCCACCAGTTGGTCGCGGTTGGCGTCGTAGGCGTACGGCTCCCGCGGGACCGTGAGGAACCGCACATCCTGCGAGGGGACGTCGCGCAGTCCGCGCACGAGGTCGTACAGCCCGCGCAGGCTCGCCAGGGCCGGGTCGGTCGTCAGGGAGGACGTGGCCGCGTCCAGCACGGGGTAGAGCTTGACGGGGTTCAGCAGGACGTCGTCGCCGCGCACCTTCTCGACCAGGGCGCCGAGGAACTGCTGCTGGCGGTCCATCCGTTCGGTGTCGCTGCCGTCACCGAGCGACTTGCGGGCCCGGACGTAGCCCAGGGCCTGCTCCCCGTCGAGCGTCACACGCCCGGCCGGCAGCCGCAGCCCGGCGGCCTTGTCGTCGATCGGCTCGGCCAGGCACACCCGCACCCCGTCGACGGCGTCGACCATGTCCTTGAAGCCCTGGAAGTCGACCACCACGTGATGGTCGACGCGGATGTCCGTGAGCTGCTCCACGGTCCGGACGGTGCAGGCCGAACCGCCGGTCTCGAAGGCGGAGTTGAACATCGTGAACGCGGGCTCGGAACGGGTGCCGTCGGGCCGCAGGCAGGCGGGCACGTCCACCATCAGGTCCCGCGGGAGGGACACGGCGGTGACGGACCGCCGCCCCGCCGCCAGATGCAGCAGGATCGTCGTGTCCGACCGCTCGGTCCCGGAGTCCCGTCCGTAGCGCGAGTTGCCCTTCCCCGACCGCGAGTCCGACCCGATCAGCAGGATGTTCTGCGCGTCCTTGACGAGCGCGGTGGGCCGCTCCTTCTCGTACCGCGCCAGCTCGGCGGCGGCCGCGTCGTCGGCCGTGATGTTCCCGTCCAGCTTCTCGTACACCGCCCACCCGGCCCCGGCGGCGCCCAGCACGACGAGCGCGAGGCCGAGCCCGCCGCCCCGCAGCCACCGCCGCCGGCGCCGCCGCGCGAGCCCCCGGCCGGTCGCGGACGCGCCGGCGCCGGGCCCGAGGGTGCCTGCGGAGTCGCTCACGAGCCGGCCCACCCCTCACGGCGTACAGGACGTAGTGCTGCTACGACCATGCCCCGGAAGGGGCGGGGGAGGCGGGCCCTGCTGCTCCGAACGGGTGACGACGACACCCTGGGTGCGTGGGGGAGCGGGCGTGCGGCGACGGGCGGGTGAGGGCGTAGCCCTGGGCGCGCGGGGGAACGGGCGGGCCGCACGAGCGGGTGACGGCGTAGCTCTGTGCGAGCTGGGGGAACGCGCGAGCGGCGACGAAGGGCCGCTGCCCGGCGGTCAGCCGGCGTCCGCGCGCCGCACGGTGCTCACCCGCTCGCTCTCGACCCGCTTGGCCAGAGCCTCCTCGCCCAGCCGCTCCAGGTTCCGGCACAGCACCACGGAGCCCGCGGTGGCGAGCGGCCCGTAGAGCCCGGCGTTCAGCCCGTCCCAGGTGTCGTACGGCAGCCCCGACAGGATCCGGCAGCCGGGCCCGGTGAGCCCCAGCCCCGGCGCCTCCGCCCGGGCCCGCTCCACGACCTCGGCCGCGCTGAACTCCCGCCCGGCCACGACCAGCGCGGGCTCCTCCGGGTCCACGGGCGCGAACGGCGCGAACCGGTCGCCCTGGCTCGGCACCTCGACGGCGTAGTCGACGAAGCCCTCCGGGGTCTGCGGGAACCGCCCGCCCAGCGGCCGCAGCGCGAGCGCGACCCGCTCACCGCGGCAGGCCCGCGCGGCCTCCAGCGTGTCCGGCCCGCTCACCACCACGTCAGCCGCGCCCGGATTCCCGCCCACGTCCGCGACGACCCCCACCGAGGAGCACGCCAGCAGCCACACCGCCGTCTGCCAGTGCGCCGGCAGCAGCAGGGCGACCCGGTCGCCCGGCGCGGCCGCGAGGTCGCCCTGGAGCAGATTCGCGGTCTTGGCCACCCAATTGGCGAAGGTGGCCACGGACAGTTCGACACGCTCGCCCGTGGCGTCGTCGTAGAAGGTCACCAGAGGGCGTCCGGGGTCCGCGGCGAGCGCGGAAGACAGCAGGTCGGCGGGGGTGCGATCGGTGGCGTTCACCCGCGCAAGCGTACGCGGGCGGCACCCGGCGCGGCGCGCGGCCGCACCACCGGTTCGGCGGAACGGGAGTCGACGGTCCGTCAGCTCCCGAATGGACAGACAAATATGACCATGTCCAACATCAGGGACATGCGTGGATTCCTTGCCTCCTCCCTCGCCTCCTCGATCGGCGTCACCTGTGCGGCCGCCCTCGTCCTCCCGCTCGCCCCGCCCGCGTCCGCGGCGTCGCCGAGTGCGGCGAACAGCGGAGCCAGACCCGCGCCGACGGCGGTCCGCCAGGCCGTCCAGCACCCTGCCGCCCTCCCGGGCAGCACCCAGTCCCTGCCCCTGGCGCCCCTCACCCGCGACCGCGCCATCGGTCCGGCCGTCCCCGAACAGGGCCTGTCCCGCGACCATGTACGGCCCTTCTCGCTCGTCGGCGTCGTCTGGAACGACCCGGACGCCGTGCTGCACGGCCGCGTCCAGGTCCGCACCCGCGCGTCCGGCACCGGCGCCTGGTCCGGCTGGCAGGACCTGCAGACGCACAACGACGACGGCGCCGACCCGGACGCCGCCGAGCGCACCTCGGGCCACGTCCGCGGCTCCACGGCCCCGCTGTGGGTGGGCGACTCCGACGGGGTCGACGTCCGCGTACGCGCCGAGGGCGAACGCCGTACCGACGACACCGCCCGCGGCACCCGCACCGCGACCGCCTTCGCCCCGCTCCCCGCCGGGCTCCGCCTCGAACTCGTGGACCCCGGTCCGCAGACGGCATCACGCGCCGTGCCCCCGCCCGCCCGGAGCGACATCGAGTCCGACACCTCCGACGTCCCTGGGGACCGCGGCCTCGGCGCCGAGTCGGCCGAATCGCTGACCGCCTCGGCCGCCAACGCCGAACTCGCCCCGCTCGGCGCCACGGAGATCCCGGAGCTCGGCAGGGCCGCGACGGAAAGCGAACAACGCACCCTGCGGGGCGCCGAGTTGACGGAGGTCCAGCGGACCAACCCCTTCATCGGCCCGCGCCCCCGTATCATCACGCGCCGCGGCTGGGGCGCCGACGAGAGCCTGCGCGACCGGGGCTTCGTCTACACGAAGAAGGTCAAGGCGGCCTTCGTGCACCACACCGCCTCCGGCAACGGGTACCGCTGCTCCCAGGCGGCCTCCGTCATCCGCGGTATCTACCGCTACCACGTCAAGAGCATGGGCTGGCGCGACATCGGCTACAACTTCCTCGTCGACAAGTGCGGAAACATCTACGAGGGCCGGGCCGGGGGCGTCGCCAAGCCCGTACTGGGCGCGCACACCCTCGGGTTCAACACCAACAGCATGGGGATCGCGGTCCTCGGAAGCTTCGGCTCCGCGAAGCCCCCGGCGGCGGCCCTCAAGGCCATCGCCCGGCTCACGGCCTGGAAACTCGGTCTGTACGGAGCCAACCCGCGCGGCAAGACATATCTGAAGTCGGGCGGTGGCAATCTCTACCGAAAGGGAAAGAGCGTACGACTGAATGTGATCTCCGGACATCGTGACGGTTTCGCCACGGACTGCCCGGGCCGGCAGCTCTACCGCAAACTCGGCACCGCCCGCACGACCGCCGCCCGTTACCAGGGCCGGTAGGGCGGGAGAAGAGGGTCGCATTCACCGCCGTCGGGGGACGAGGGGCGGAACCACGAAACGCCGCCGAGCCGTCGAAGGCGTCGCACGACGATCTGCATACACTGGCCGGCCGAAGGACATTTCGGCCGGTCCCGGCAGGAAGCAGAGACGACGGTGACAGAAGCGATCCTCCTGGTCGGCGGCAAGGGAACGCGGCTGCGTCCGCTCACGGTGCACACGCCGAAGCCCATGGTCCGGGCGGCGGGCGTCCCCTTCCTCACGCACCAACTGGCGAGAGCCAGAGCGGCGGGAGTGGACCACATCGTCCTCGCCACCTCCTACCTGGCCGAGGTCTTCGAACCGTACTTCGGCGACGGCTCCTCGATGGGCCTGCACATCGAGTACGTCACCGAGGAGGAGCCCCTGGGCACGGGCGGCGCGATCCGCAACGTCGCCGCCCGCCTCCACTCCGGCCCGGACGAGCCGGTGCTGGTCTTCAACGGCGACATCCTGACCGGGCTGGACATCCGCCGCCTGGTGCGCACCCACGAGACCTCCGGCGCGGACGTCTCCCTGCACCTGACGAAGGTCACCGACCCGCGCGCCTACGGCCTGGTCCCCACCGACGACACGGGCCGCGTCCTGGCCTTCCTGGAGAAGCCGCAGACCCCCGAGGAGATCGTCACCGACCAGATCAACGCGGGGGCGTACGTCTTCCGCCGCTCGGTCATCGACACGATCCCGGCGGGCCGCCCGGTCTCGGTGGAACGAGAGACGTTCCCCGGCCTCCTGTCCGCCGGAGCCCACCTCCAGGGCATGGTCGACTCCACCTACTGGCTGGACCTCGGCACCCCGGCCGCCTTCGTACGGGGCTCCGCGGACCTCGTCCTCGGCCGCGCCCCGTCGCCCGCCGTCCCCGGCCGCTGCGGCGACCGCCTCGTCCTTCCCACGGCCAGGGTCGCCCCCGACGCCAAACTGACCGGCGGCACGGTCGTGGGCGAGGGCGCCTTCGTCGCCGAGGGCGCCCGCGTCTTCGGCTCGACCATCCTGCCCGGCGCCGTCATCGAACCCGGCGCGGTCATCACCGACTCCCTCATCGGCACCCGAGCCCGCGTCGGCGAACGCTCCGTCCTCACCGGCACGGTCATCGGCGACGGCGCGATCATCGGCCCCGACAACGAACTCCGCGACGGCGCCCGCGTCTGGTGCAACGCCCAAATCCCAGCAGGAGCACTCCGCTTCTCGTCGGACCAGTAACCGGGGCACCTTCGTTTCAGCCTGTCCCACGGCTTTGCTGGGCGCAGGCCCACCACTTCAGCCCGTCCGGCGTTTGAGGACGAGGCCCGTTCAGGGCCGACGGGGGTCCAGGGGGCGGAGCCCCCTGGTGCCTGGGCGGCGCAAACGGAACCGCCCCTCACAACTTCCCGATGTCCCCGCGAGGCATCTTCGGCGCTCGCCGAGCCGGCGTACGTCCACTCAGCAGAATCAACCGAGCGGCCCGATGCCGCTGCCCGGCATAAGGCTCCAACAGCCTCAGCATGACCCCGTCATCCGCATCCCGATCCCCCGCCAGCGCCCACCCCACGATCCCCGGCAGATGCAGATCCCCCACGGTCACCGCATCCGCGGCCCCATGGCTGCGCTGCACGACCTCCGCCGAGGTCCACGGCCCGATCCCCGGCACGACCTCCAGCCGCGCCTGCGCCTTCTCCGGCGACATCCCGACGGCCTCCTCCAGCCGCCCCGCCACCCGCACCGCCCGCAGGATCGTCGACGCCCGCTTGTTGTCGACCCCGGCCCGGTGCCACTCCCACGACGGGATCAACGCCCACGTCCGCGGCGCCGGCATCACCCACAGCCGCCCCCCGGCCGCCGGCCCGGGCGCCGGCTCCCCGAACTTCCGCACCAGCAACCGCCACGCGCGATACGCCTCGTCGGTCGTGACCTTCTGCTCCAGCACGGACGGGATCAACGACTCCAGCACCAGCCCGGTCCGCGTCAGCCGCAGCCCCCGCCGCCGGTGCCACGCCGAAGCGACCACCCGGTGCCGCGGCACGAACGCCTCCGGCTCGTCGGCCCCGCCCAGCAGCTCCGGCAACCGGTCCAGCAGCCACTCGGCCCCGGGCCCCCAGGCCTCCCCGCGCACCGCCCCGCCCGCCACGGAGACCCGCAGCGTGCCGGGCCCGAGGGGCGTGAGGGTGGCCCGCCACACGGACCCGTCGGGCATGGCCCGGAACGTCGGATCGCCGGGCCCGCGCCGCAGCGGCCCCAGCACCAGCCCGAGGTCGAGCGGCCCGTCGGGCACGACGGTCCGTACGCGCCCGCCCGCCTCGGCCTGCCGGGGCACCCCCGCGGGCACGGCGACATGCCCGCCCCGCACGGTCGTACGAGTGGGCCGCGGAGAGAAGCGTCCTGCCACGAAAGATGTCCTAGAGGTCCCTGGGTTTCCCCACGAGGGTAGGCGCACTCACGCGCCCGTCACCGCACCTCGATGAAAGCGTCCGCCTCCCGGGCCGGCCGAGGCCGCGGTTCCTCGGCCGGATGTCCGACCGCCACCGCCCCCATCGGGTCCCAGCCCTCCGGCAGCCCCAGCACCTCGCGCACCACGTCCCGGCAGAACATCGTCGACGACACCCACGCCGACCCCAGCCGTTCCCCGGCGAGCGCGACCAGGAGGTTCTGCACCCCGGCGCCCGCGGCGACCACGAACATCTCCCGCTCGGCCCCGTCCCGCCGCTGGTCCCCGTACGTGTGCGACCCGTCCATCACCAGACACGGCACGACCAGATACGGCGCGTTGCGCAGCACGTCGCCGCGCCGCACCCGCTTGGCGATGGACTCCTCGCTCTTGCCGTCGCGCCGCAGATCGGCGATCCACGCCTCGCGCATGGCGTCCAGCAGCCGGACCCGTGACTCCTCGGACTCCAGCAGCACGAACCGCCACGGCGTCGTGTGATGCGGCGCCGGCGCGGTGACCGCCAGCGCGACCGCCCGCCGCACGGCCCCGGGGTCGACGGGCTCGTCGGTGAACGCCCGTACGGTACGGCGTTGGGCCACCGCCTCCCGTACCGCCTCGGAGGTCCCCAGCCGGAACATGTCGTCGCGCGCACCGCGCACCATGGCCCGCGCCCCCTCCCCGTCCTCGTCGGCCACGACGTGCGGCAGCCCGCGCACGACGGCGACCGGCCGTCCGGCCGCCTTGCCCTTGACCAGGTCGCCGGCGGCGGCCAGTTCGTCGGCCGTGGCCACGACGGTCGCGCCCAGCGGATTGCCGTGGGCGTCGGTGCCCCCGCGCAGATCGTCGAGCACCCGCACCCCGGCGGCGCCGATCGCGACGTCGGTGAGGCCCGAGCGCCAAGGCCGCCCGAAGGTGTCGGTGACGACGACGCCCACGCGCACGCCGAGGGCGTCGCGCAGGCCGTCGCGGATCGCGCGGGCGGAGGCGTCCGGGTCCTCGGGCAGCAGCAGCACGGTGCCCGCGGGGGTGTTGGAGGCGTCGACGCCGGCCGCGGCCATGACCAGGCCCTGCCGGTTCTCGACGATCCGCAGCGTGCCGCGCCGCGCCACGACCCGTACGGTCTCGGCGTCGATCGCGGCCTCCCGGTCGTCGGCGGCGACGAGCCGCCCCTCGGCCTTGGAGACGATCTTCGAGGTGACCAGCAGCACGTCCCCGTCGGCCAGGTGCGGCTCGGCGTCGGCGATCAGCTTGGCGAGATCGTCCCCGCGCTGCACCTCGGGCAGACCCGGCACGGCCCAGACGCGGTAGCCCTCGGCGGACGCCCCGCTCACGACGCCCGCACCTCCTCGGCCAGCTCCAGTGCCTCCTGCGCCATCCGCGTGGTCGCGTCGAGGTCGGTCATCATCAGGGGCACCGCTCGGCAGCGGATGCCCGCCGCCTCCACGCGCTGCACCGCGTCCGCGTCCCGGGTGTCGACGAGCCAGCCGTCGAGCAGTCCGGAGCCGTAGTGCTCGGCCACCGCGGCGGCACTCGACTCCACTCCGACGGCCGCGAGCACCTTGTCGGCCATGCCGCGCACGGGCGCGTCGCCGACGATGGGGGACAGGCCCACCACCGGCACCCCGGCCTCCGCGATCGCCTCCCGGATGCCGGGCACCGCGAGGATGGTGCCCACCGACACGACGGGGTTGGACGGCGGGAACAGCACGACGTCCGCCTCGGCGATCGCCTCCAGCACGCCCGGCGCGGGCTTGGCCTGCTCGGCGCCCACCGGCACGACCGCCTCGGCCGGCACCGAGGCCCGCAGCCGCACCCAGTACTCCTGGAAGTGCACGGCCTTGCGCTCGCCGTCGATCTCCACGGCCACATGCGTCTCGACGCGGTCGTCGGTCATCGGGATCAGCCGTACGCCCGGCTGCCAGCGGTCGCACAGCGCCTGGGTCACCGCGCTGAGCGGGTATCCGGCGCCGATCATCTGGGTCCGCACGATGTGCGTGGCGAAGTCGCGGTCGCCGAGCCCGAACCACTCCGGGCCCACGCCGTACGCCCCGAGCTCCTCCTTCAGATGGAAGGTCTCGTCGGCACGCCCCCAGCCCTGTTCCTCGTTGATGCCGCCGCCGAGCGTGTACATCACCGTGTCGAGGTCCGGGCAGACCTTCAGCCCGAAGAGGTGGATGTCGTCCCCGGTGTTGCCGATGACGGTGATGTCCGCGTCCGGCGCGGCCTTCTTCAGACCGCGCAGGAACCGGGCACCACCGATGCCGCCTGCCAGAACCACGATGCGCATGTCTCTCAGTGTTGCAGGCGGGTACGACAACGCGTCAGGCAGTCACCGGCCGGGTCCGCGCGGCCGGCTCGGGACGCGCCTCGCAGTGCTGGGACGCGTGCATCGGCATGTCGGTCAGGCCGGGGTAGTAGATGTGCAGGCTTATGGCCGGCTCCAGCGTGTCGTTGACGACCTCGTGCACATAGCCGGGGGCGAACACGCGCTGCGCACCGGCCGCCAGCGCGCGCGTGCCCCGCTCGGTCCGCTCGGTCAGCGTCCCCTCCAGGACGGTCAGCACGCCCGAAGAACGCCCGTGGTCGTGCAGTCCGCTGCCCTGGCCCGGCACCCAGGACAGCAGCCACACCTCGTAGCCGGGGCCCGTGCGCAGGCGGTGGTACCAGCGGGTCGTCGCGTCGTAGCGGACGAGGTGCTCCCACGCGGAGCGGTCGGCGGCGACGGAGCGGGCGAGGCCCACGAACTCGGCCACGGTGGCCGGGTGCTCGCGCGGCGGCTGGAGCAGGTGCTGGACCTCGAGGATGTCGCCGGCGATCTGGAGGTCGTTGTCGCTGTTCATGGGTGCGGTGGTTCCTCGGTGAAAGAAGGACAGAGGGAACGAGCGGCGGGGGAGAAACACGAAACCGAGCCGCGGGGCGACTCGGTTCTCAGCTGGAGCGATCGGACAGGCTCAACAGCTGGAACAGCAACAGCTACAGCGAGCGCGGGCAGCACCGTGGGACCCGGCGGTGCGGGTCGAGGTCAGTGCCGAGTTCGCGAGCATGCCCACAAGGACAGCGGTTCACACCTTCACTGTCAACTCGACACCCGGTATGTGGGACGGCTTTCACCTCATCCGGTCCATCTGGGTGATGAAAGGTTTGTTCAGCGGGGGACCGGGACACAAGGCGCACAACCGCGCGTCAGGCCTCGTTGCGATCTCGTGATCCGAACGTGATCCGGTTCGCTTCGTGGGGCGCGTGGAACGGGATCGAACATCCGGGCGTCCTTTCCCGTGAAGGCTCTGCAAGGGGCCCACGGCCCTCCCGGGCCTCATCTGCATGTCAAGGTTTATGCCGATTTGAACACTTTCCGCATAGCCTTGGTTCCGCAGAGTGAATAAGGGGCCCAATAGCAGATCTCGGCTTGACTCGCCCGGAGCAGCACACTTGTAATTTCACTCGTGTCGTTCAGCCGAAAACGGTAACGGCTACATCACGGGGACGCGAAAGACAGACGAGGGGCGCACATGACCGAGCTGGTGCAGCAACTGCTGGTCGACGACGCGGACGAGGAACTCGGCTGGCAGGAGCGCGCGCTGTGCGCCCAGACCGACCCCGAGTCCTTCTTCCCCGAGAAGGGCGGCTCCACCCGGGAGGCCAAGAAGGTCTGCCTCTCCTGCGAGGTGCGCTCCGAGTGCCTCGAGTACGCCCTCGCCAACGACGAGCGCTTCGGCATCTGGGGCGGTCTGTCCGAGCGGGAGCGGCGCAGGCTGAAGAAGGCCGCCGTCTGACCCCGTACCTCCCGCTCCGCATCCGACGAACGGCCCGTCGCAGGTGGCTTGTCCACAGGCGGCGGGCCGCTGTGCTGCCCAGCCGATAGTGTGGTCGCTCGTCCGAGACGCCTCGCCGCCCCCACGGGGCACAGACGTCCACCGCAGTCCACCGAACCGGGGCCCGTACCTCGATGTCCGTGCACAGCCACACGGCAGCCCACAACCCCGCTGCCACTCCAGAGTTCCCGCGTCACGTGGTGACGGCGGTGCTCGTCTCCCACGACGGCGCCCGCTGGCTGCCCGACGCGCTCGCCGGGCTGCTCGGCCAGGAGCGCCCCGTCCAGTACGTGGTCGCGGCCGACACCGGCAGCGCGGACGCCTCCGCCCAGCTGGTCACCGACGCCCTCGGCGCCGACCGGGTGCTGCACCTGGCCCGCCGTACCGGCTTCGGCCAGGCCGTCGAGGAGGCGGTGCGGACCGCGCCGGTGCTGACCCCGGAGGAACTGCCGTACCTGAAGCGGCCGAGCGGCTGGGACCCCGTCACGCGCACCTGGCGCGACGACGCCTACGACATGCCGGAGCTGCCGCACGGCGAGCCGGTCCAGTGGCTGTGGCTGCTGCACGACGACTGCGCCCCCGACCCCGACGCCCTGGCCCAGCTGCTGCGGGTCGTGGAGAACGAACTGGAGCTCGGCCGCGACGACGTGGCCGTCGTCGGCCCCAAACTGCGCGGCTGGTACGACAAGCGGCAGCTGCTGGAGGTCGGTGTCTCCATCGCCCACTCCGGCCGCCGCTGGACCGGCCTGGACCGCCGCGAGCAGGACCAGGGCCAGCACGACCACGTCCGCCCGGTGCTGTCGGTGTCCACCGCCGGCATGCTCGTGCGGCGCGACGTCTTCGAGGGCCTCGGCGGCTTCGACAAGCGGCTGCCGCTGATGCGCGACGACGTCGACCTGTGCTGGCGCGCCACCGCCGCCGGGCAGCGCGTCCTGATCGCGCCCGAGGCGGTCGTCCGGCACGCCGAGGCCGCCTCCCGGGAGCGCCGCACCGTCGACTGCGTGGGCCGCAGCGCCGCCTCCCCGCACATGGTCGACAAGGCCGGCGCCGTCTACACCCTGTTCGTCAACTCACGTACGGCCGTGCTGCCCTGGGTGCTGCTGCGCGTCGTGCTCGGCACCCTCCTGCGCACCCTCGCCTATCTCGTCGGCAAGGTCCCCGGACAGGCCGTCGACGAGATCCGCGGCCTGCTGGGCACCCTGCTGCGGCCCGAGCGGATCATCGCCGGGCGGCGCAGACGCGGCGCCCCGCAGATCGACAAGGGAGAGCTGCGCGCCCTGTTCCCGCCGCCCGGCGCCACCGTGCGGGCCACCGTCGAACAGGTCGCGGGCAACTTCTTCAGCAGCTCCGACGCCGACGCCGCCTCCGGCGCCGGACGGCACGGCGGCGCGGTCGAGTCCGGGCCGGGCGGCGACGACGCCGACTTCCTGGAGATCGAGCAGTTCGCCCGGCTCAAGCGCATCGCCCGCAAACCGGGCCCGATGCTCTTCCTGGTGCTGCTGTTCGTCTCTCTCGTCGCCTGCCGCGCCCTGCTCGGCGGCGGCGCGCTCGCGGGCGGCGCCCTGCTGCCCGCCCCGGCCGACGCGAGCGAGCTGTGGTCGCGCTACACCGACTCCTGGCACGCCGTCGGCGCCGGCGGCACCCCGTCCGCGCCGCCGTACCTGGCGATCGTGGCGACGCTGGCCTCCGTGCTGTTCGGCTCCACCGGACTCGCGATGACGGTCCTGCTGGTCGGCTCGGTGCCCCTTGCGGGCTTCACCGCCTACTTCGCCTCCCGCCCGCTCGTCGAGTCCCGCCTGCTGCGCGCCTGGGCGGCCGTGGTCTACGCGTTCCTGCCCGCCGCCACCGGCGCGCTCGCCGGCGGCCGCATCGGCACCGCCGTCCTCGCCGTCCTGCTGCCGCTCATCGCGCGCGCGGGCATCGCCGCCAGCGGCGTCACGAACGCCTCCGGAGCGCGCGGCAGCTGGCGCGCGACCTGGGCGTACGCGCTGCTGCTGACCATCACCACGGCGTTCACCCCGATCGTGTGGCCGATCGCGCTGATCCTCGGCATCGCGGTGCTGGCGCTGCGCCGCACCGACATCACCGCCTACGGGCTGCGTTTCCTGGCCCAGCTCGGCTCGCCCCTGCTGGTCCTCGCGCCCTGGTCGCTGACGCTGCTGCCGTTCGGCTTCTTCAAGGAGGCCGGACTCGACTACGGCCCCTCGGCCGCCACCGCGCTGGACCTGCTCGGCATGAGCCCCGGCGGGCCGGGCACGGTCGACGGGCTGATGCTGATCGGCGTCGTCCTGGCCGCGCTGGCCGCCCTGCTGCGCTCGGAACGCCAGGCCGCGATCCGGGCCGCCTGGGCGGTCGCCCTGGTCGGTCTGGTCTTCGCGGTGCTGTCCAACCGCTCGACCTGGGCCGGTCCGGCCACTCTCGTCTACGGCATCGCCCTGCTCGCCGCCGCCGCCCTCGGCGCCGACGGCGCACGCGCGCGGGTGGCCGAGCAGAGCTTCGGCTGGCGCCAGCCGGTCGCCGCGCTGATCGCCTTCGCCTCGCTCGCCGGCCCGCTGCTGGTCGCCGCGGGCTGGATGATCGGCGGCGCCGACGGACCGGTGGAGCGACGCGACCCCACGCAGGTGCCCGCGTTCGTCGCCGAGGAGAGCGGGACCAGCGACCAGGCCCGCACTCTGGTCCTGGACAGCGACTCCGCCGCGCGCGTCGGCTACACCCTGGTGCGCGGCTCAGGTGCCCGCCTGGGCGACGCCGAGGCCGCCGCGGCCGACGGCGAGAACAGCGCGCTCGACAAGGTCGTCGCCAACCTGGTCGCCGGCTCCGGAGCCGACCAGTCCGACCAGCTCGGCAAGTTCGCCGTGCGCTACGTCCTCGTCCACAAGGGCGCCCCCCGCGAGGTCACCCGCGTCCTGGACGCCACGCCCGGCCTGTCCCGCCTCAGCCAGCAGGACGGCAGTGCCCTGTGGCGCGTCGACCAGGAGGTCGCCCGCGCGACGATCGTGGCCGCCTCCGGCTCCGGCGCCCCGCAGCCCGTGGCCGCCGGACCGGTCGACATCCACACCACCGTCCCGGCCGGAGCCGACGGCCGCGTCCTGCGGCTGGCCGACACCGCCGCCGAGGGCTGGACGGCGACCCTGGACGGCAGACCGCTCACCCGCACCACGGTCGACGGCTGGGCCCAGGGCTTCGAACTGCCCTCCTCCGGCGGCAGGCTGGACGTCACCTACGACGAGCCCGTCACCCACACCGCCTGGCTGTGGGCGCAGGGCTTCCTCGCCGTCGTCCTCGTGGTCATGGCCCTGCCGGGCCGGCGCCGCGACATCGACGACGACCTCCCCGAGGAGCCGTCGATCCCCGCCCAGGCCGTCGAGGGCGAGGGCCGCCGCGCCCGCCGCCTGCGCGCCCAGTCGGAGGCCGAGGAAGGCGCCCCGGAGGAGGAGTTCCCGGCCCCTCCCGCGGAGCAGCCCCCGGCCGCGGTCCCGCAGCAGCAGTCGTACGGCGACTGGGACCAGGCGAGCTACCAGAACGCCGGGTACGACCCGTACGGCAACGAGCAGTACCAGGGCGCCCAGCAGTACCCGGCGGGCGCGTACGACCAGACGTACCAGGCGGATCCGTACCAGGGCGGCCAGTACGACCCGTACGCGTACGGCGACTCCCAGGGCGCGTACGGCCAGACGTACGACCCGACGGTCTATCAGCAGCAGGGCTACGACCCCGCGTACGACCCGGCGCAGCAGCAGCACCCGCACGCCCCTGAGCGTCCCGACGGGAGTCAGCAGTGAACCGCACCACCCTCTCCCTGATCGCCGGCACGGCCGCCCTCGCCGCCATCACGGGCGTCGCCTCGCTCACCGCGCCGGGCGCCTCCGGCGCGGCTCCCGCCAAGGCGGCGGCCGAACTGCCCGTGGAACGCACCACGCTGCTGTGCCCGGCGCCCAGCACCTCCGACCTCGCCGACACCTCGTACACGTCGTACACGCCCGTCACCAAGGGCGCGGGAGGCGCGGGCAAGGCCCGACTCCAGGCCGCGACCGAGCAGTCGGACGGCGCGACGGGCGGCAAGGGCACGAAGGACAAGAAGGGCAAGGGCAAGAAGGCGGCCGACAAGCCGGTCCTGACGCCCAAGGAGCCCGGCACCCCGGTCACGGGCGACACCTCCGGCGCCGACGCCCCCGCGTTGATCGGCACCGCCGAGGGGAAGTTCGCGCCGGGCTGGACGGTGCAGGAGACCACTGAGGTCGCCGCTGGCACCGGCCGCGGTCTGCAGGGCGTCAACTGCTCCGCGGCGGACACGGAGTTCTGGTTCCCGGGCGCCAGCACGGTCGCCACCCGCACCGACTACGTCCACCTGACCAACCCGGACGACTCGGCCGCCGTCGTGGACGTCGAGCTGTACGGCAAGGACGGCGCCCTGAAGTCCACGGTGGGGGAGGGCATCACCGTCCCGCCGCACTCCAGCGACCCGCTCCTGCTGTCCACACTGACCGACGAGAAGCAGACCGACCTCACCGTGCACGTGAACGTACGCAGCGGGCGCGTGGGCGCCGCCGTGCAGGCCCTGGACGACAAGACGGGCGGCGACTGGCTGGCCGCCACCGAACCGGCCGGCAGCCTCGTGCTGCCTGGCATCCCCAAGGACGCCACGTCGGTCCGCCTGATCGCCTTCACGCCGGGTGACACGGACGCCGACCTGAAGGTGCGCCTCGCCTCCCCGTCCGGGCTGATCACGCCCGCCGGCAACGAGACGCTGCACGTCAGGGCAGGGATGACGAGCGCGGTCGACCTCGGTGCCGTCACCCGCGGCGAGGCGGGTTCGCTGGTCCTGACCCCCTCCGCCCGCGCGGTGCCGGTCGTGGCGGCGCTGCAGGTCGTACGCGGCAAGACCGGCAAGCAGGAGACGGCCTTCCTCCCGGCCACGGTCCCGGTCGGCACGCGCGCGACGTCGGCGGACAACAGCGGCAAGGGCTCCACCCTGTCGATCACGGCGCCGACCGGCACCGCCCAGGTGAAGGTCACCGCGTCCGCGGGCAGCGACGGCGGCTCGCCGGTGTCGAAGACGTACACCGTCAAGGCCGGTACCACCCAGGACGTCGAGGCTCCCGTGCCGAACGGCGCGAAGGGCACGTACGCGCTGACGGTCGAGACGCTCTCGGGCGGCCCGGTGTACGCGTCGCGGACCCTGTCGGCCACGGAGGGCGGCGTCCCCGGCTTCACCATCCAGACGCTGCCGGACGACCGGGGGCTGGTGTCGGTGCCGCAGGCCGACGAGGACCTTTCGGTCCTGCAGAAGTGAGGGCGGCCGGCGGGGCTCAGTCCTCGCCGTACCGCGGGTCCACCGTCTCCGGGGTCAGCCCCAGCAGCTCGGCGACCTGTTCCACGACGACCTCGTGCACCAGGGCGGCCCGCTCGTCGCGTCCCTTGGTGCGGATCTCCACCGGCCGCCGGTAGACGACCACGCGCGCGGGGCGTCCGTCGCGCGCGGCGATCGTGCCGCCCAGCGGCACCGCCTCGTCGTTCCAGGTCTGCCCGGGTCCGTCCAGCCGCGGCACCTCCAGGACCAGGAAATCGATGTCGGCGAGCTGCGGCCAGCGCCGCTCCAGCCGCTCCACGGAGTCCTGGACCAGGTCCGCGAACAGGTCGGCGCGGCTCGCGGCGAGCGGCACCTGGGGCGGTGCGATCGGGCCGCGCATGCCCCGGCCGTGGCGGTCACGACGGCGGGGCCCGGGGCGGCCGGCGGCACGGTGCGGTACGGGGTTGTCCATCACTGGTGAAGCGTAGTCCCCGCCGAGCCCGGCCGCCCGGCCCCACACGGCATCCCGGACACCGTTCGGCCACCGGGTACGGCCTGTCACAGGTTGACCATTCCAGCCAAGGTTGGGCTCGATTCCGTATCTCTCCCAGACCGCCGACGTCGAGGCAATTGACGGTGTTTGTACCGAGAGTTGATCGGACGGTGGGCTGTGAGACGGCGCGCGGGGGTGCGTCCGCCCTGGTCAGCAAGGTGTGGCGAAAGGGGCGTGTGGGGCGATTCACACCACGACACGGGGGAGTGACCTGGTGGAGAGTCGTCGCGGCCCGCTCAAGAGTGCGGTACCGTCCAACGTCGTGAGCCCTGTACGTCGCTGTTCGCGCACCGCTTGCGGCCGTCCCGCCGTCGCGACGCTGACGTACGTCTACGCCGACTCGACCGCGGTCCTCGGCCCGCTCGCCACCTACGCCGAACCCCACTGCTACGACCTGTGCGCCGAGCACTCCGAGCGCCTCACCGCGCCGCGCGGCTGGGAGGTCGTCCGGCTCCTCGACGGCTCCGCCCCGGCCCGCCCCAGCGGCGACGACCTGGAGGCCCTCGCCAACGCGGTGCGCGAGGCGGCCCGTCCGCAGGAGCGGGCGGCCGAGGCCGGCGGGGCGCGCTCCGCGGACCCCATGGAGGTCGCGCGCCGCGGCCACCTGCGGGTGCTGCGCTCCCCGGACAACTGATCCGCCTCTCCCCGCGTGCGTGGGACGCGTCGCACTCACCGATGCGAGTGAGCTGCCTTCACCGGTGCGGGTGATGCATACGCCGATGCGAGTGATACGCGGCCATTGACGCGAGCTTGGCGCGGACACGACCATTCCGTAAGCCGAAGTGAGAAATCGCTTTCCGCATGACGGAATCGGGGAGGCGCCCGTGTACGTCCAGAAACTCGAACCCGTCGCCGGTTCGCTCGGCCTGTCCGCCCTCGTCGCCGCCCTGCCCCTGGTGATCGTCCTGATCCTGCTCGGCGGCCTCCGCGTGAAAGCGCATCTCGCGGGCCTGACGGGCCTTCTGGCGGCCGTACTGGTCGCCCGGCTCGCCTACGGCATGCCGCTGGGCCAGACCCTCTCCAGCGCCGCGCAGGGCGCCGTGTTCGGTCTCTTCCCCATCCTGTGGATCGTCGTCAACGCCCTGTGGGTGTACCGGATGACCGTCCGCACCCGGCACTTCGACATCCTGCGCCGCTCCTTCGGGCGCCTCTCCGACGACCCGCGCATCCAGGCGCTCGTCGTCGCCTTCTGCTTCGGCGCGCCGGTCGCGATCTGCTCGGTCATGCTCGTCGCCCTCGGCTTCGACCCGGTGCGCGCCGCCGTCGTCGCCCTGGTGGCCAACACCGCGCCGGTCGCCTTCGGCGCGATGGGCACCCCGGTCGTGACGCTCGCTCAGGTCACCGGGCTGCCGCTGGACACCGTGGCCTCCGTGGTGGGCCGTCAGACCCCGCTGCTCGCCCTGGTGGTGCCGCTCGTGCTGGTCTGGCTGGTGGACGGCCGGCGCGGGCTGCGCGAGACCTGGGTGCCCGCCCTGGTGTGCGGAGTCGCCTTCGCCGTCGCCCAGTTCGCCGCCTCCAACTACGTCTCCGCCCAACTCGCCGACATCGCCGCCTCCCTGGTGGGCGCGGCCGCCCTGGTCGCCGTACCGCACGCGCGCGTGGCCGCCAGGGAGGAGGTACGCGCGTCCGTGCTGACCGGTGCGCGCAGCGAGGAGCTCGACGAGGAGGACCCGCGCCGCGAGGTCGTGCGCGCCTACGCGCCGTACGTCCTGATCGTCGTGATCTTCTCGGTCGCGCAGATCCCCGCCGTCAAGGACTGGCTGGCCCGGGCCACGCAGACGTACGACTGGCCCTTCCTGGACGTCGTCGCACCGAACGGCGAACCGGTCGGCGGCAACGTCTTCGTCTGGCCGGTCGTCTCGACCGGCGGCACCCTCGTGCTGCTCGCAGGGCTGTGCACGGCCGCCGTGCTCGGGGTGCCCGCGCGCGTGGCCGTCAAGGAATGGCTGGCGACCGTGCACGAACTGCGCTTCGCGATCCTCACCGTCACCTCCGTGCTGGCCCTCGCCTACGTCATGAACCTCTCCGGACAGGCGGCCACCATCGGCCACTTCGTGGCGGCCGCGGGCGCCGGGCTGGCCTTCCTGTCGCCGGTCCTCGGCTGGTTCGGCGTGGCCGTCTCCGGCTCCGACACCTCGGCGAACGCCCTCTTCGGGGCCCTGCAGGTCAGCGCCGCCCGCGAGTCGGGGCTGTCGCCCGAACTCCTGGCGGCGGCCAACAGCTCCGGCGGCGTCCTGGGCAAGATGATCTCCCCCCAGAATCTCACCATCGCGTGCGCGGCCGTGGGCCTCGCCGGCCGCGAGGGTGACCTGCTGCGCAAGGTGCTGCCCTGGAGTGCCGGTCTGCTGCTGGTGATGTGCCTGATCGTCGTCGGCCAGAGTTCGCCGGTCCTGGACTGGATGCTGCCCTGAGCGTTCTTACCCTGCTCTGACCTGAGGTTACGGCCGAGGTACCCGGTCGGAGTCCGTGCACCGCACGGCCGTCCGGTGCGGGTAGTTTGGGGCCACCGACAGGACTCCAGGAGGGTTGGCCGTGGCTGCTGATCTGTCACAGATCGTGAAGGCGTACGACGTGCGCGGGGTGGTCCCGGACCAGTGGGACGAGTCACTGGCCGAGCTCTTCGGGGCGGCCTTCGTCCAGGTGACCCGGGCGCGCGCGATCGTCGTCGGCCACGACATGCGGCCCTCGTCCCCCGGTCTGTCGCGGGCCTTCGCGCGCGGGGCGGCCGGGCAGGGCGCCGACGTGACCGAGATCGGCCTGTGCTCGACGGACCAGCTCTACTACGCCTCCGGCGCACTGGACCTGCCGGGCGCGATGTTCACCGCCTCGCACAACCCGGCCCAGTACAACGGCATCAAGTTGTGCCGCGCCGGCGCGGCACCGGTCGGCCAGGACACGGGCCTGTCCGAGATCCGCGCACTCGTCGAGCGGTGGACGGAGTCGGGCGCTCCGCAACAGGCGGCCGAGGCGGGAACGATCACCCGGCGCGACACGTTGTCCGACTACGCGGCCCACCTCCGCTCCCTCGTCGACCTGACCTCGATCCGCCCCCTGAAGGTCGTCGTCGACGCGGGCAACGGCATGGGCGGCCACACCGTCCCCACGGTGTTCGAGGGCCTGCCCCTGACCCTCGTGCCGATGTACTTCGAACTCGACGGCACGTTCCCCAACCACGAGGCGAACCCGCTGGACCCGGCGAACCTGGTGGACCTCCAGCAGCGCGTCCGCGCGGAGGGCGCCGACCTCGGCCTCGCCTTCGACGGCGACGCGGACCGCTGCTTCGTGGTCGACGAGCGCGGCGAGCCGGTGTCCCCGTCCGCCGTCACGGCGCTGGTCGCCGCACGCGAACTGGCGCGCAACGGCGGCAAGGGCGTGATCATCCACAACCTGATCACGTCCTGGTCGGTCCCCGAGGTGGTCCGGGAGCACGGCGGCACCCCGGTCCGCACCCGGGTCGGCCACTCCTTCATCAAGGCCGAGATGGCCACCTCCGGCGCGATCTTCGGCGGCGAGCACTCGGCGCACTACTACTTCAAGGACTTCTGGAACGCCGACACCGGCATGCTGGCGGCCCTGCACGTCCTCGCGGCCCTGGGCGGCCAGGACGACCCCCTGTCCGCCCTGGTCGCCGAGTACGACCGCTACGTGGGCTCCTGCGAGATCAACTCCACGGTCGCCGACCAGGCGGACCGCGTGGCCGCCATCAAGGCCGCCTACGCCGGCCGCGAGGACATCACCCTGGACGAGCTCGACGGCCTGACGGTCACCTCCACCGACTGGTGGTTCAACGTCCGCCCGTCCAACACGGAACCCCTCCTCCGCCTCAACGCGGAGGCCCGCGACGAGGCGACGATGACGAAGGTCCGCGACGAGGCCCTGGCGATCATCCGAGGATGAGGCCGCTTTTCGGCCCGTCGGGTGCTCTTCTGGCCGTCCGGCGCCCGAGGACGAGGCCCGCGCATTCCAGCCCGTCCGGCGTTTGAGGACAAGGCCCCTTCAGGGCCGACGGGGGTCCAGGGGGCGGGGCCCCCTGAAGGACGGGACGGGTAGGGGCGGCGGGGGCGAGAAAACCCCCGACGCCCACCGCCCACCCACCCCCGCCCCGACCCCCACCGAGCCGCCCCCCACGGCGGTACCCTGACCAGGCACATCCGCACAAGCCGACGCACAGCCACGCGCACGCGTACCCGCCCCGAAGGGACACCCCATGCCGCTCGAATCCGGCCTCCTGGAGATCCTCGCCTGCCCGGCCTGCCACGCCCCCCTCAAGGAGCAGGACACCGAGCTGATCTGCACCGGCCAGGACTGCGGCCTGGCCTACCCCGTCCGCGACGGCATCCCCGTCCTCCTCGTCGACGAGGCCCGCCGCCCCGCCTGACCCGGGAGACACCGCCTCACCCGCGCAGCACGACCGCGCCACGACAGACCCCACACCAGACCCCGCAGCAGGACACCGTCCGCCGCACGCACCCCCCAAGCCCGCCGCCCCCAGGGACCGGCGATCGGAGGCTGCCGCCCCATGCTCGACGAATCGCTGCTCGACACCCCCGAGGCCCTCTCGGAGGCCGACCGCCGCGGCCTTCTGCGCGGCGCGGCCGAGGCGGGCGCCCGCGTCCGCACCGCCGCCCGGCACGCCGCCGAGGCAGGCGTCCACGACCTCAAGCCGGACGGCCGCCCCCGCGCCGTCCTCATCGCGGGCCCCGGCGCCGCGGCCATCTGCGCCGCCGACCTCCTCGGCACCCTCGCCGGCCCCGGCAGCCCCGTCATCCGCCTCGCCCCCACCGGTGTGGCCCCCGCGGCAGGCGCCCTGCGCTGGGAACTCCCGGGCTGGGCCGGTTCGGTCGACCTGCTCCTGATCACCACCCCCGACGGCACCGAGCCGGGCCTGTCCCTGCTCGCCGAGTCGGCCTACCGCCGCGGCTGCACCGTCGTCGCCGTCGCCCCCTCCCACACCCCGCTCGTGGAGGCGGTGGCGGGCGCCCACGGCCTCTTCGTACCGATGGCGACGGCCCCGTACGAGCAGGACGAACCGCTCGCCGCGTCCGCCCCCGGCGTGCTGTGGGCGCTGCTCACGCCCCTTCTCGCGCTGCTGGACCGCACCGGTCTGCTCTCCGCCCCGCCGGACGCCGTGGAGAAGGTCGCCGACCGCCTCGACCAGGTCGCCGAGCGCTGCGGGCCCGCCATCGCGACCTACAGCAACCCCGCCAAGACGCTCGCCGCCGAACTCGCCGACGCCCTGCCGATCGTCTGGACCGAGGGCGTCTCCGCGGGCCCCGCCGGCCGTCGCTTCGCCGCGGCCCTCGCCGAACTGTCCGGCACCCCCGCCGTCGTCGCGGAACTCCCCGAGGCCCTCGCCGCGCACAGCGCGCTGCTCGCCGGCCCGCTCGCCGCGAGCGCCGACCCGGACGACTTCTTCCGCGACCGGGTGGACGAGCCGCCCGCCCTGCACGCGCGCGTGGTGCTGCTGCGCGACCGCCCGATCGGCGGCCTCACCGCCGCCCCGGCCGCCCGTGACCTGGCCCTCAGCCACGACACACCGATCAGCGAACTCGAGCCGGAGCCCGGGGACGAGCTGGAGACCCTCGCCGAACTGATCGCCATCACGGATTTCGCCGCCGTTTACCTGGCGCTCGCCTCGGGGGCCTGATCTTGACGCCTGCGCACTGAAAACCGCCGTGCACGCACGCGCGTACCGATCGACCGGCAGAGAGAACCGCATGGACCGCCTGGACAACACCATCCGCCCCTACGCCTGGGGCTCCACCACCGCCATCCCCGCCCTTCTCGGCGTCGAACCGAGCGGTGAACCCCAGGCGGAGATGTGGATGGGCGCCCACCCCGGTGCCCCCTCGCGCACCGCACGCGGCACCCTGGTGGAGGTGATCGACGCGGCCCCGGAGAGGGAACTGGGCCCCGAGGCCGTCGCCCGGTTCGGCCCCCGCCTGCCCTTCCTCCTGAAGATCCTCGCCGCGGGCGCCCCGCTCTCCCTCCAGGTCCACCCCGACCTGGCGCAGGCGAAGGAGGGGTACGCGGACGAGGAGCGCCGGAGCATTCCCGTCGACGCCCCCCACCGCAACTACAAGGACGCCAACCACAAGCCCGAACTCATCTGCGCGCTCACCGAGTTCGACGGACTGTGCGGCTTCCGCGACCCGCTGCGGGCGGCCGGACTCCTCGACGGCCTCGGCGTCGACTCCCTCAAGCCCTACGTCGACCTGCTCCACGCCCACCCCGAGGACGCGGCCCTGCGCGAGGTCCTCACCGCGATCCTCACGGCCGACCCCGAGGAGATGCGCCACACGGTCCACGAGACCGCCTCCGCCTGCGCCCGCCTGGGCGGCCCGTACGCCCCCTACGCCGAGATCGCCCACCACTACCCGGGCGACCCGGGCGTGATCGCCGCGATGCTCCTCAACCACGTGCGCCTGCAGCCGGGCGAGGCGCTCTTCCTCGGCGCCGGCATCCCGCACGCCTACCTCAGCGGCCTCGGCGTCGAGATCATGGCCAACTCCGACAACGTCCTGCGCTGCGGCCTGACCCCCAAGCACGTCGACGTCCCCGAACTCCTGCGCGTCGTCCGTTTCGAGGCGAGCGACCCGGGCGTCCTGCGCCCCGAGGCGTCCCCGGACGGCGAGGAGGTCTACGAGACCCCGATCGACGAGTTCCGGCTGTCGCGGTACGTCCTCCCCGAGGGCGGCACCCCCCACCACCTCACCCGCGAGACCCCGCAGATCCTGCTGTGCACGGCCGGTTCGGTACGGGCGGGGGAGGAGGAACTGACCCCGGGCACCTCCGTGTTCGTCCCCGCGGGCGAGAAGGCCGAGGTGTCCGGTGCGGGCACCGTCTTCCGCGCCACTGTGATCGTATGACCGGGGTTGTGGGTACCTGACGAGCCGTCGCCGGTCCGGGCTGCAACAATGGCCCACCGGCAAAGGACGGGCAAAGGCCCTGGACGGCGTACACGTACGAAGGCGAAGGGACAACGCGGACACATGAGCGCGTCAGGCGGCACCAGGGCGATCGTGGCGGCACTCGGCGCCAACCTCGCGATCGCGGCATCGAAATTCGTTGCGTTCGCGTTCAGTGGCTCGTCCTCGATGCTCGCCGAGGGGGTCCACTCCCTCGCCGACTCCGGCAACCAGTTCCTGCTGCTGATCGGCGGCAAGAAGGCCCAGCGCGAGGCGACCCCGCAGCACCCCTTCGGCTACGGCCGCGAGCGGTACATCTACGCCTTCCTGGTCTCCATCGTCCTGTTCTCCATCGGCGGCATGTTCGCCATCTACGAGGGCTACGAGAAGATCCGCCACCCGCACGAACTGGAGCACTGGTACTGGCCGGTGGGCGTCCTCTTCTTCGCGATCATCGCCGAGGGCTTCTCCTTCAAGACGGCCATCAAGGAGTCGAACGAACTGCGGGGCAAGCTGTCCTGGTCGCAGTTCATCCGCCGCGCCAAGGCGCCCGAGCTGCCCGTCGTCCTGCTGGAGGACTTCGGCGCGCTGATCGGTCTGGTCCTCGCCCTCGGCGGCGTCGGCCTGGCCCTGCTCACCGGCGACGGCGTCTGGGACGGCATCGGCACCGTCTGCATCGGCGTCCTGCTCGTCTCCATCGCCCTCGTCCTCGCCGCCGAGACCAAGTCGCTCCTGCTCGGCGAGGCCGCGGGCGTCGAGGAGGTCAGGAAGATCGAGGAAGCCGTCGTCGACGGCGACACGGTCACCGGCATCATCCACATGCGCACGCTCCACCTCGGCCCCGAGGAACTGCTGATCGCGGCCAAGATCGCCGTCCAGCACGACGACACGGCCGCCGAGGTCGCCTCCGCCATCAACGCCGCCGAGGCCCGCATCCGCGCCGCGGTCCCCATCGCGCGCGTCATCTACCTCGAACCCGACATCTACAGCGAGGCCGAGGCCGCCAAGGGCCCCGACCGGGAGGCCACGCCCGGCGGCCCCGCGCCCCATCCGGCCGGCCACTGACGGGCTCGGCTCCCGCTTTCCGGACCGCGATCGGCTCGATCTGTCCGGAGGCGGACTGGGGTGGTCGGCCCGGCCGGTGTAGCTTGGAGTGGAGCCAGACGTCGCTGCTGATGGCGGTCGGGCGGTCCCACAGCGGACCGACCGAGGGAGAGAGGGCCTCCGACGGACTGCGCTGCGCGCACGCGGGCATGCCTGTGTCCTCTTCTCGGGCACCCCTGTGTCCGCCGCCGCGCAGACCAGCCGTACCCACCTCGCCCCAACCCCGAGGAGCAGCTCGCAATGACGACTGTCGACAACCGACAGGACTTCAAGGTCGCCGACCTCTCCCTGGCCGAGTTCGGCCGCAAGGAGATCACCCTCGCCGAGCACGAGATGCCCGGCCTGATGGCGATCCGCAAGGAATACGCCGAGGCCCAGCCGCTGGCCGGCGCCCGCGTCACCGGCTCCCTGCACATGACCGTGCAGACCGCCGTGCTCATCGAGACCCTCGCCGCCCTGGGCGCGCAGGTCCGCTGGGCGTCCTGCAACATCTTCTCCACTCAGGACCACGCGGCCGCCGCCATCGCCGTCGGCCCGAACGGCACGCCCGACAACCCGCAGGGCATCCCCGTCTTCGCTTGGAAGGGCGAGACGCTGGAGGAGTACTGGTGGTGCACCGAGCAGGCGCTGACCTGGCCGGACAGCCCCACCGGCGGCCCGAACATGATCCTCGACGACGGTGGTGACGCCACCCTCCTCGTCCACAAGGGCGTCGAGTACGAGAAGGACGGCGCCGTCCCCGGCCTGGAGACCGCCGAGTCCGACGAGCACCGCGTCATCCTCCAGCTGCTCCACCGCACCCTGGGCGAGAACCCCCAGAAGTGGACCCAGCTGGCGTCCGAGATCCGCGGCGTGACCGAGGAGACCACGACCGGCGTCCACCGCCTGTACGAGATGCAGCGCGACGGCGTCCTCCTCTTCCCGGCGATCAACGTCAACGACGCCGTCACCAAGTCGAAGTTCGACAACAAGTACGGCTGCCGCCACTCCCTGATCGACGGCATCAACCGCGCCACCGACGTCCTCATCGGCGGCAAGACGGCGGTCGTCTGCGGTTACGGCGACGTCGGCAAGGGCTGCGCGGAGTCCCTGCGCGGTCAGGGCGCCCGCGTGATCGTCACCGAGATCGACCCGATCTGCGCGCTGCAGGCGGCGATGGACGGCTACCAGGTCACGACGCTGGACGAGGTCGTCGACAAGGCCGACATCTTCATCACCACGACCGGCAACAAGGACATCATCATGGCCTCGGACATGGCCAAGATGAAGCACCAGGCCATCGTCGGCAACATCGGCCACTTCGACAACGAGATCGACATGGCCGGCCTCGCCAAGGTCCCCGGCATCGTCAAGGACGAGGTCAAGCCGCAGGTCCACACCTGGACCTTCCCGGACGGCAAGGTCATCATCGTCCTCTCCGAGGGCCGCCTGCTGAACCTCGGCAACGCCACCGGCCACCCGTCGTTCGTGATGTCCAACTCCTTCGCGGACCAGACCCTGGCCCAGATCGAGCTGTTCACCAAGCCCGACGAGTACCCGACCGGCGTGTACACGCTGCCCAAGCACCTCGACGAGAAGGTCGCGCGCCTCCACCTGGACGCGCTCGGCGTGAAGCTGACCACGCTCCGCCCCGAGCAGGCCGCGTACATCGGCGTGGAGGTCGAAGGCCCGTACAAGTCCGACCACTACCGGTACTGAGCACCACCTCCGAGGCAGGCCCCCGCACCCCCGTGTCGGGGGCCTGCCCCTTCGGTCCCGTGGCCCGCAGGCCGGACCGGCTCGTCAAGATCCAGGACCCTCATGCCCCGCGGCCGTTATTCGCTCCACGATCCGCACGACCACACCCTCCTCGCAGAAGAGCACTTCCACTGCGCCCCCGGCCCTTCCGGCTGGCGTTACGTCTCCCAGCTGACCACCCCCGCGGGCAACCACCACGGCTCCGTCGACCTCACCCTCGACGAACTCGGCCGCCCCATCCGCCTGGAGCTCCACGCCGCCGGCTGGCAGGTGCGCGGCGCCGCGTTGGACGGCGTCACCTGGGTCCGTACGGACTCCACCGGAGCTCACGCCACCGAAGGCAATGTGCGCGCCCACGCCTTCACCGGCACGTCCCCCGCGTTCCTCATCGCCCTCACCCGTCTTCTGCGCCTCACCCCTTCCGCCTCCGCAACCCGCGTACGCCTCGTCGCCTTCACGGACCCCGTCCTCGCCCCGCGCACCGTGGACCAGTCCTGGACCTTGCGCAACAGAGAAGCACACGCCACTGACAACGGCCCTCTGACCGTGGACGAATACCAGGTCACAGCCCTGGACACGGGCGAGCAGCACACCGTGCACATCGCCGGGGACGTGGTGCTCGCGGCGCCCGGAATCGAGCTGGAACACCTCGAGTCACCACCGTCGACCTTCCTCTGACCGAGCCTTCGACTAGGCCGGCGGCACGAACCCGGTCGACCCCGTCTTCCCCGGGGCCTCCGTCGCAGGACGCTCGACAGGCGGCGCGTCCGCCGGCACGGCAGGCCGGGGCTGGTACGGCGACTCGGTGGGACGAGGCTGGTACGGCGGCTGGGCGCGCCGGGGCTCGTACGGCGCCGCCGGAGCAGGACCGGTCACCGCACCGTTCCCGACGGTCCGCCGCACCTCGCGGGCCTGCCGCTCCTGCATGACGGCGGCGAGATAGACCGTCGGCGGCACACCCTGCGGAACGGGAGTGCCCGTACGAGCGGCCAGGTCGGAAGACAGCCGTTCCGCCATGGCCCACCCCACCTGCGGGTCGAGCTGATGCATCCGCGTCAGGTACTGACGCACCGCCAGCCACAGCCCGTCGGGAACCGCGGACAGATCCAGCTCCGAGAACCGTCCCGCCAGCCACGGCGGAGGCGGCGGCAGAAACCCCGCGCGCGCGGCAGGCACGCGTTCCCGTACGACGAGAGTCCCGGCGAACACGTCCCCGAGCCGCCGCCCGCGCGACGACACGAGCGACGCGATACAGGCGATGACACCGAACGTCATCAGGATCTCCACCACGCCGATCGCGCCCCGGACCAGCGCATGCCGGAACCGGATCGGGCCGCCGTCGTCGCGCACCACCCGCAGCCCGCACGCCAGCTTCCCCAGGGACCGCCCGTGGCTGAGGGTCTCGACCGCGATCGGCGCCCCCACCAGCAACAGGACGAACGTCGCGATCGACACCGCGAACTGCGCCGCGTCGTCCAGCGAGGCCGTGGCGGCGACCAGCGCGATGGTCACGACGACGTAGACGGCCATGGCCACCACCAGATCCAGCAACACCGCGAGCGCCCTGCTGGGCAGCCTCGCGGGGCGCAGCTCCAGCGCCACCGCCTCGCCCGTCACCAGCTCACTCACGCCCGCCGCCCTTCCCTGGTCTGCCCTCGCAGCGGCCAGTCTGCCAAGCTGAGGGCGCATCGCGCCGCAGTACGACAAGCTGACATCAACGACGGGCCAACGACGGGCCGGCGACGACAGCCGAGGAGCAGCCGAACCGATGGACCTCGACGTCTTCGTCACGACCCACCGAGCCGAATGGGACCGCCTCGACGCGCTCCTGGGACGCCAGCGCCGTCTCACCGGCGCGGAGGCCGACGAACTCGTCTCGCTCTACCAGCGCACGGCGACCCATCTCTCCCTGATCCAGTCCAGCGCGCCCGACCCCCAGCTGACCGGACGCCTCAGCCAACTCGTGGCACGCGCGCGGAGCGCGGTGACGGGGACCCGGCGCGCCTCCTGGAGAGACGTCACCCGCTTCCTCATCCACGGCTTCCCGTCGGCCGTCTACAGGTCGCGCCGCTGGTGGGTGCCCACCGCGCTCCTCTCCACCCTCGTGTCCGTCCTCCTGGGTTGGTGGATCGGCACCCACCCCGACGTCCAGGCCACCATCGCGGCACCCAACGAGCTGCGGGAGCTCACGCGCCCAGGGGGCCAGTACGAGACGTACTACTCGAGCCACCCCGCGGCGTCCTTCGCCGCCCAGGTCTGGACGAACAACGCCTGGGCCGCCGCCCTGTGCCTGATCCTCGGCGTCTTCCTGGGCCTGCCGGTCCTGTGGCTCCTCTTCCAGAACATGCTCAACCTCGGCGTGGGCTTCGGCCTGATGTCGTCCGTCGGCCGCCTCGACACCTTCCTCGGCCTCGTCCTGCCCCACGGCCTGCTCGAACTGACCGCTGTCTTCGTGGCCGCCGGCACTGGGCTGCGCCTCGGCTGGACCGTCGTCGATCCGGGCCCGCGCACCCGTCGCACGGCCCTGGCCGAGGAAGGCCGTGCCGCCATCGGCATGGCGATCGGCCTCGCCCTGGTCCTCTTCGTCTCGGGCGCCATCGAAGGCTTCGTCACCCCGTCCGGCCTGCCCACCTGGGCGCGCATCGGCATCGGAGTCGTCGCCGAGCTCACCTTCCTGGCCTACGTCTTCGTCCTGGGCGGACGAGCCGCCCGAGCAGGGGAGACAGGGGACGTCGAGGCGGCCGAGCGAAGTGCCGCGGTGCCGACGGCGGCCTGATGTGCATAGGGGCCTGCCGAGCTGTTAGTCTCTTCCTCGCCCCAACGGAGCCGTTGACACGGACCGCCAGGGGAGGTAGATTCGAACAGTTGCCTGGAACTGGGTCTCACCCGGTCGGCAGCAGTGAGTGTCTGTCTGCTTCTCGGAACATCGATTTCGACGAAGCCACTCCCGATGAATCGGAAATGAAGCCGGTCAGACCGGCTCGAAACTTCTGATAAAGTCGGATCCG
>NZ_JAMGBF010000105.1 GCF_023516615.1 Streptomyces panaciradicis | reverse complement strand
CCGTGTGCCGTCATGGTACGGCGGACACTTGATCGTCTTCGCTAGTCCGGCTACCTTCCACACGTGTTGGCCTTCGCACCACGGAAAACGCCCGGGATCGCGTCTCTTCACCGGCCCCGGGCGTGCAGACCGCCGTCCGTCAACTGGTCCGGTCCGGGAGACTCAGACGGATGACGAACGCGCCTTACCGCTTGTGTCCGTTGCCGTGTCCGTTGGGATACAGGACCACCTTGGTCCAGCCTTCGTCACGGGCGTCGAAGCGCTCATCGGCGGCGGGGGCCTCGTACCGACTGAGTTCGTGGGAGACCGCGGCCGCGGAACTGGGTCGGCAAGGCCGCTACACACCCCGCATCGAACAGACCTACCCCCTGGAGCGGATCGTCGACGCCCACGCGCACGCCGAGCGCGGACGCACACGCGGAAAGATCGTGATCTGCCAGCAAGACTGAACAAGCCTACGGCTCCGAACAGCTCAAATGCCGTGGGCTTCCGTCAATGTTGGTCGACGTCGGGCGGCCTTGCACGGCCCGGAGACGGCCCAGCGCTGGGGTTGCTCACTCAAGAGGTTGGGCCGCCACCCGCAGCTGTTTACTGTGTGGCCAGGTGAAGGTGCGGTCGGGTTCGAGGTGGGCGTCTCCCCAGCGGATGATGTGGATGCCGTTCTCTGGGTCGGCCGTGAAGAACAGACAGACGAGTCGTCGAGAGGGAAGAACCCGCCTTGCGGCGCTGGCCCGGGGCACAGAAGCATCCGACGGCGCGTGGGGGAAGCGTTGGCCGCCAACCGAGCACGTTCGAGAGGCTTGGGCCGGTCGGCGTACTTGAAGGGGAAGAGCGCGTGGTCGTTGATGACGGCGTACTCGTACCCGCGCACGTCTCGCACGGCTTGGTTCAGCTCATGAGTCATATCCTCGAGATTCTCGCGCACTGCCTCGGCCAGGGTGACGCCGTAGGGGTTGCGCTTGATCAGCCTCGCGGTGAGGTGAACGGCGTGAGCCCGAGCGAATTATTCCGGGATCGCTTCGACGAGCCTGCCGGCATGCCGCCCGCAACGGTCCACGGCCCAGTCCAACGGCTCACAGTTGATACCACCCGGCACAGGCATGCTGAGTCCCCTCTCTCCGAGACATCCCTAGGTGCGGACTCCGCTCCGGCGGTAAGGCGGTGTGGTGCTCCGCCATCTGTGTGCCCTGGCCATCGCGATGGCCAGGGCACACAGATGGCGCGGGACGTTCCCAGTGCTCGACCGTTGGCGCCGGCGATGTCGTCATGCCGTGGTCCTCGGCTTGTTCGGTGCGCTCTTCCACGGCCTGGTGCCGTTCGTCGTCAGCGGGCCGCTCGGGCCGAGATACCGGACGTCGACCGGCGCCGTCAGGCGGTCAGGGACTCCACGCGGCGCATCACCTCGCGACAGAAGGCGCCCACTCCGTTCGGGTCGTCGGTGAACTGCGAGGGCTTGACGCAGAAGGTGGTGAATCCCTGGGCCATCTGCTCGGGAATGGGCTCCAGAGCCTGCGCGAGGTCGGCGCAGGAGTTGTCGTCGGGGAACACGGCGCGGGTGCCGCCGATCATCTCCAGGTCGGCGATGTCGCGGCCCGCGGCGGCCATCGCGGTCTTGAGCGTCTGCATCTGCTCGGGTGTCACCTTGCCCAGCGGGTTGAAGGCGTGGCCGTACCGGACGATTCTGCGGACCATCGCGTCGTGCATGCCGGCGCCGCCGAAGCACAGCCTGGGTCCGTCCGGACGGTGGGCCTTGGGCTCGAAGTAGACGTCGTGGAAGGTGTAGTACTCGCTCTCGTGGGACACGGGAGAGGGACCCCACAACTTCGCCCAGATCTCCAGGTGTTCGTCGAGGAGCTTGCCGCGCCGGGAGAACGGAACACCTAGTGCCGCGTACTCGTCCCGGCTCCAGCTGACGTTGGGCAGCACGATCAGCCGGCCCTCGGAGAGAAGGTCGAGGGTGCCGAGTTCACGGGCCAGGAGCAGGGGGTGCCGCAGGGGAGCGATGACCGCCGACGCGGCGAGGCGCAGGCGCTCGGTGACGGCGGCGATCGCGCTGAGCAGCATGAGCGAGTGGGGCCACGGCGTGTGGGGGTCCTGGTTGCCGGGCAGGGCGTAGTCGCGGGGGTTGCCCATCACACCATGGGCTCCGGCGTCGGGGCCGAGCACGATGTGTTCACTGATCATCACGGAGTCGAATCCGGCGTCTTCGGCCTCGCGGGCCCAGCGGATCACGGTCGGCAGATCCGCGCGGCCGCCGGTCATGGTCCAGTTCTCGCTCAGGACGAGCTGCATGCGGGGAGTGGTCATGGGGGTGCTCCTCGGGCCGGGTGATGGGGCGGACGGACGAGGGGTGCGGCTGCCCGGGGCCGGCGCTCCGGGCAGCCGCACCTTCTGGGCGGCTCGGGCAGGCGGTCAGGCGAGGGTGACCTCGACGGGCAGCTTCTTGATGCCGTTGACGAAGTTGGAGCGCACGCGAGGGACTTCGCCCGTCAGGCGGATGTCCGCGATCCTCGGGATGAGTTCCTCGAACATGATGCGGATCTCGGTGCGGGCCAGCAGGTTGCCCAGGCACAGGTGCGGGCTGCCCTTGCCGAAGGTGACATGGTCGTTGTCGGCGCGGGTGACGTCGAAGTCGTAGGGGTTGCCGAAGACCTGCTCGTCGCGGTTGCCGGAGGCGTACCACATGACGACCTTGTCGCCTTCCTTGATGCACTTGCCGCCCAATTCCACGTCACGGGTCGCCGTGCGGCGGAAGTGGTAGACGGGGGAGGCCCAGCGCAGGAACTCCTCGACCGCGACGGGGATCAGGGACGGGTCCTCCTGAAGCCGGGCCAGCTGCTCGGGGTGCTGGAGGAGGGCCAGCATGGAGTGGGTGATGGTGTGGCGGGTGGTCTCGTTGCCGGCCACGACGAGGAGCAGGAAGTAGTTGTCGAAGTCCTGCGGCGAGAGGGGAACCCCGTCCTTGGGGGTGGTGTTCACGAGCCTCGACACCAGGTCGGTGCCGTCGCCGCCGCGTCGCTGCCGGGCCAGCTCGCGGCCGTATGCGAAGACCTCCAGCGAGGCGGGCGAGCGGAACGGCAGGTGCCGGTACTTCTCGCTCTCCTCGCTGTGCAGCAGGACGTCGGCGTAGTCGGGGTCGGTGTTGCCGATGATGCGGTTGCCCCAGTCGATGAGCTGCTGGTTGTCCTCCGGCGGAACGCCGAGGAGGCGGGCGAGGACGTTGATGGGGAAGTCGGCGGAGACCTCCTTGACGAAGTCGAAGCTCCCCTTGGCGAGCGCCGCGTCCAGGGTGGTGGCGGTCAGGCCGCGCAGGAAGTCGGTGTAGCTGTTGATGACGCTCGCGCCGAACTGGCGCTGGAGCAGGCTGCGCATGGCGCGGTGGCGGACGCCGTCCAGTTCCAGGATGGAGGCACGGGTCTTGATCTGGTCCTCGTCGACCTCTTCGAGGTTGACGAACTTCATCGAGGTGAAGGTCTCGGCGTCGCGGTCGACGCGGGCGATGTCGGCGTGCCGGGTCACCGCCCAGAAGCCGGAGTTGGGTGCCTGCTCGGGCTGCCAGTGCACCGGGTCCTGGTGGCGCAGGGTGTGGAACATGCGCCACGGGGTGATCCCGTCGGTGAAGTTGTCCAGGTCCGCGAGGTCGACGTCCGCCAGCGGCAGCGGTTCGTTCACGGCGGCGGTCGGGGTCTCGGTCGTCATCGTATGGCTCCCAGTCGTCACAGGTGGTAGGCGTACTCGGTGAACTCCCAGTCGGTGACGTGCCGTTGGAAGCGTTCGATCTCGTCTCGCTTGTAGGACAGAAAGGCGGTGGTGAAGTCCTTGCCGAGAACCTCGGTCAGTTCCGTGTCCGCTTCCAGGGCGTCCAGTGCGGCCGGCAGGCTCACGGGCAGGACGGCTGCCCTTGCGGTGTCGTAGCCGTATCCCTCCAGCGGGGCGGGGGGCTCCTCGCCGGCCAGCACGCCGAGCAGCGCGGCGGCGATCGTGCCCGCGATCAGCAGATACGGGTTGGCGCTGGCGTCACCGAGACGCAGTTCGAATCGGGCGCCGGAGCCGCGCTCGGGCGGGATGCGGACCATGGCGCTGCGGTTGTCCAGGCCCCAGTCGATCAGCCAGGGTGCGAGGGTGTCCGGTCCGAAACGCTTGTAGGAGTTCACGGTCGGGTTGGCCAGTGCGGCCAGGGCCGGGGCGTGGGCGAGGATGCCGGCGACGGCGTGGCGGGCGGTGGCGGACAGTCCGTACGGTCCGGCGGGATCGTCGAAGGCGTTGCCGCCCTCGTCGCCGTCGCAGGACAGGTGGAGATGGAAACCGGAGCCTCCGGCGTCGTTGAACGGCTTGGCCATGAAAGTGGCGAGTTTCCCTTCCTTCCGGGCCAGTTCCTTGATCGCGGACTTGAAGCGGAAGGCGCGGTCCGCGGCGGACAGGGCGTCGGAGTGGGTGAGGTTGATCTCGAACTGCCCGCCGTCGAACTCGTGGTTGCCGCTGGTCGCCCCGATGTTCATGTCCCGTAGCAGGCGCAGTGTGCGCAGCAGGTGGTTGTCGCCGTCGGCGCGCAGACCGGCGGTGTAGACGACGCCGGTGGTGCCCGAGTAACGCTCCCAGCCGCTCGGGGAGGCCGGGGCCCGGTCGCAGAGGAAGTACTCGAGTTCGGGACCGACCACAGGACGCAGGCCGTGTTCGGTGCACCGGTCGAGGACCGCGCGCAGCAGATCGCGGGGTGACTCGGGCGCGGACAGGCCGGTGGCCGGGTCGGTGACGTCGGCGAGACAGGAGGCGACGCCGGGCTCCCAGGGGAGGGCGACCAGGCTCTCCAGGTCGGGGCGCACGGTGATGTCGGGCAGGCCGGCGTCGAGACCGCCGGAGACGGGGACCACGTCGCCCTGGGGGCTGGTGTGGTAGACGGCCCTGCAGAAGGCCAGTCCGTGGTCGCAGGCCGACGGCAGGTGGTCCAGCAGGATGTCGCGTGCGCGATCGGTGCCGATGAGATCGGGATAGGTCACGCGCACCACGTCGATGCCCTCGGCGGCGAGCCGCTGCATGTGCTGACGGAGGCTGGGGGTTGGAGCTGCGCTCACCGATGTCTCCTCGGGCGCTTGGGGATGCAGGTGGCGAGAAAAGTCAGAAGTCCGGTGCCGGTCGGGACACGGCCGACTTGTTTGATGCCAAACGGTAGGAGTGCTGCAGGCGCCCCGCAAGAGGCGGATGGAAAAAAATTATCCGCATGGATAGGTATTGACCAGGGGTGAGCGGCTTCCTATGTTGTTTGAAGCCAAATGAGTAAGGGACTCCGGTGAACCGCCGGGCCCTTGGCCGGGGCCCGGCCGACAGCGGTCGGGCCCCTCTTCCTTCCCGCCCCGACGCCCTCACTTTCAGGAGGACCGGCCATGAAGGTCGTCGTCGACATGAACAAGTGCCAGGATCACGGCCAGTGCGTCTTCGCCGCCCCCGATGTCTTCTCCATGGACGACAGCGGCCACCTGGCCTACGTCTCCGACCCCGGCGACGCGCTGCGCGACGAGGTCGAGGAAGCCGCCGACGTGTGCCCGCTCCAGGCCATCCGTCTCGAGGGCTGACGATGAACACACGCATCGTCGTGGCCGGCGCCTCCATGGCCGGCCTGCGCGCGGCCGAACAGCTGCGGGCCGCCGGCTGGACCGGAGCCATCACGCTCGTCGGTGACGAGCCGCACATGCCCTACAACCGGCCTCCCCTGTCCAAGGAGGTCCTGGCCGGCAAGGCACCCTTCGAGTCTCTCGCCTTCCGCCCGCGGGCGAGTGTGGCCGACGCGGAATGGCGGCTGGGCACCAAGGTCGTCGCCGCACGCCTCGCGGAGAACATCGTCGAGTTCGACGACGGGGAAGCGCTCTCGTACGACGGACTGATCGTCGCCACCGGAATGCGGCCGCGGCGCCTGCGCTGCCCCGGCCCGCTCACCGGCCGGCACACCGTCCGCACCGTCGACGACGCGCAGGGCCTGCGGCAAGCCCTCACCCGGCCCGGAGCCCGGGTGGTCGTCGTCGGAGGCGGCTTCATCGGTTGCGAGGTCGCCGCCACCGCGGTCGCGCTCGGTGCCCGCGAGGTGACCGTCGTCGACCCGCTGCCCCTGCCGATGGTCGGCCCCCTGGGCGAGCTCCTCGCCAGGGCCCTGCTGACGCGCCACGAGGAACGGGGCGTGCGCTTCGCCCTCGGCACGGGCGTGACCGGCTTCACCGGAGACGACCATGTCACCGGCGTCGCCCTCGGCGACGGCACCGTCCTGCCAGCGGACGTCGTGGTCGAGTCGGTCGGCTCGGTCGCCAACACCGAGTGGCTGGACGGCAACGGCCTCGACCTGAGCGACGGCGTGCCCACCGACGGGCATCTGCGCGTCGGCGGACGCCCCGACGTCGTGGCCGTCGGTGACATAGCCCGCTTCCCCAACGCCCGCTACGACGGCGTACCGCGCCGGGTGGAGCACTGGTGCATCCCCACGGACACCGCCAAGCACGCCGCGAAAACCCTCGTCGCCGGGCTGGCCCGCACCGGCCACGACCTGCCCCCGTTCGCACCGCTGCCCACGTTCTGGAGCGACCAGCACGACTTTCGCCTGCAGTCCTTCGGCGCACCGGTGCTCGGCAAGGAGGACGTGCGCGTACTTCAGGGCGACCTCGACGGTGACGTCGTCGTCGGCTACCACGCCGGCGGCCGACTGGTCGGTGTCGTCGCCCTCGGCGGCCAGGCCGCGGCGGCCGCTGCCTCCCGCTACCGCGCCGACCTGCTCAAGCAGCCCGCCCTCACCGCCTAAGGACCTCGCTGATCATGACCACCGTCCGTGGATTCCTCTTCCCCAAGACGGCGAGCGGAGCCTCGTCGCTGATCCCCTCACCGCCCTACCGGTACTCCGGGGACCTGCTCACCGTCGAGTACCGCACCGACCCGGCCCGCGTGCGTGAACTGCTTCCCGAGCCCCTGGAACTCGCCGACGAGGACCCGGGAGCGGTGGCGCTGATCTGGGCCGACTGGCAGTCCTGCTCGGCGTCCGGCGCGGAGCTGCTCGACCCGGTGCTCTCCCAGTACAAGGAGGCCTTCGCGGTCGTCCGCTGCAAGTACCGGGGACAGACCTACTCGCGCTGCGTCTACATCTGGGTCGACAAGGACTTCGCCATCGCGCGTGGGCTGCACCAGGGCTACCCGAAGAAGCTCGGCTCGATCCACCAGACGCGCCCGCACCCGTACGGCCCCGCCCCGCGCATCGAAGCGGGGGCCCGTTTCGGCGCCACGCTCGCCGCCGCCGACCGGCGCCTCGCCCACACCGTGGTCACCCTGCGCGAGCCGTCGGAGACGAACGGCTTCGTCAACGCCCACCCGATGGCCCACCACCGCTGGCTGCCCTCCATCGAGAAGGGCAAGGGCCTCGCTCTCGACGAGCTGATCGAGTCGGGCGCCGCGTCCTTCGAGGCGGGACAGGCCTGGCGCGGCGACGCCGAGCTGGAGCTGTTCGACGCGCCCACCGAAGAACTGGCCCGCCTGGAGATCCGCGAGCCGATCGCCGCCTACTACCGCCAGGTCGGCGTCGTCTGGGACGGCGGCCGACTGCTGGAATCCGGCACCTCCGGCGCCGAGTAGAGCCCACCACCTCGTGAGACCGGAGGAACAGAGCATGAGCGAACACACCATCACCGTGGCCGGGGTCGCCATCGACACCCGGCACTGGATCGGCGGCGAGCGCGTCGCCTCGACACAGACGTTCCCGGACGTCTCGCCCATCGACGGCAGTACGATCGGCGACATCTGCCGGGGCACGGCCATGGAGGCGGCCGCCGCCGTGGCCGCCGCGAAAGCCGCGTTCCCCGCCTGGGCCGCCACCCCCCGCGCGGAACGCGCCCGCATCCTGCACGCCATCGCCGACGGGGTCGAGAAGCGGATCGAAGAGCTCGCCATCGTCGAGACCACCGACAACGGAGCCCTTCTGCGCTCCCACCGCCGTGGGGTGATGCCACGGGTGGCGCACAACTTCCGTTTCTTCGCGGACTGGCTACTGTCGCTGGAGCACGAGGACTTCGAGACGCGCGGCCACACCAACCACGTCAGCTGGGACCCGGCCGGCCCCTGCGTCCTGATCACCCCCTGGAACGCCCCGCTCATGCTGGCCACCTGGAAGGTCGCGCCGGCGCTGGCCGCCGGCGACACCGTGGTGCTCAAGCCCGCCGAGTGGTCGCCGCTGACCGCCTCCCTGCTGGCCGACATCGCCGCCGAGGCCGGGCTCCCGGCGGGCGTCCTGAACGTCGTCCAGGGCTACGGTTCCGAGATCGGCGACGCACTGACCTCGCACCCCGACGTGCGCCGGATCAGCTTCACCGGCTCGGTGCCCACGGCCAAGCGCATCGCGGAGTCGGCGGCCGCGAACCTCACGCCCCTGAGTCTCGAACTGGGCGGCAAGTCGCCGCTGCTGGTGTTCGCCGACGCGGACCTGGACCTCGCCGTCGACCTGGCCGTGGAGCAGTACGACAACGCCGGCCAGGTCTGCCTGGCGGGTACCCGGCTGCTGGTCGAGGAGGCGGTCGCGGAGGAGTTCACGCGCCGGTTCGTCCAGAAGGCGAGCACGCTGAAGCAGGGTGATCCGCGCGACGAGGCCATCGACATCGGACCCAACATCCACCCCCGCCAGCTGGAGAAGATCGACGGGTTCGTGCAGCGGGCCGTCGCGGCCGGTGCCCGCGCCGTCATCGGCGGCCAGCGGGGGGACGGCCAGTACTACGCGCCCACCCTGCTCACCGATGTGGCCCAGGACTCCGAGATCGTGCAGGAGGAGGTCTTCGGCCCTGTCCTGACGCTGCAGACCTTCACGGACGAGGAGGAGGCCGTCCGGCTCGCCAACGGCACCCGCTTCGGGCTGGCCGCCACCGTCTTCACGGGCGACCCCGACCGCGCCGAGCGCGTCACCGCGCGGCTGGTCGCGGGCACGGTGTGGGTGAACTGCTTCTTCGTCCGCGACCTGCAGGCACCCTTCGGCGGCTCCCGGCTCTCCGGTGTCGGCCGCGAGGGCGGCACCTGGAGCTTCGACTTCTACTGCGACGTGAAGAACACCGTGACCGCCCCCAGCGGCTGGAGGAACCATGGGTGAGATCGTCGGGGCGGGCCTGCTCGCCCACGTCCCCACCATCGTGCTGCCCGAGGAGACCCGGCTGGAGCTCAACGGGGGCAAGGAGATCACCCTCGTCACCGGACTGAACCAGCTCCGTCAGGACGTCTTCGCCCGCGACGACTACGACACCGTCGTCGTCCTGGACTCCCACTGGGCCACCACCGTCGAGTTCGTCGTCACCGCGCAGGCCCGCCGCGCCGGCCTGTTCACCTCCGAGGAGCTGCCGCGCGGGATGTGCCGGATGCCGTACGACTTCCCCGGTGATCCCGAACTGGCCGGGAACATCGCGAAGTTCGCCGACAAGCACGGCACCTGGATCACCGCGATCGACGACGACTATCTGCCGATCTACTACGCCACCATCAACCTCTGGAAGTTCCTCGGCGAGGGGCTGCCCGACAAACGGTGGGTGACCATCGGCGTCTGCCAGACCGGCGACATGGAGGACCACCTGCGGCTCGGCCGCGCCCTGGCCGACGGTATCGCCGCCACCCCGGGGCGACGCGTGCTGCTGATCGCCTCCGGTGCCCTCTCGCACACGTTCTGGCCGCTGCGTGAGCTGCGCGACCACGAGGCCGGCGACCCGGTGCACATCTTCACGCCCGAGGCCCGCGAGGCGGACTTCGAGCGGATCGCCTGGTTCAAGGAGGGCCGTCACGACAAGGTCCTCGACACGATGGACGCGTTCTGGAAGTACAAGCCGGAGGCCAAGTTCTTCCACTATCTGATGATGGCCGGTGCCCTCGGCGAGCGCGCCTGCGTCGCCACGGCCCGTCAGTACGGCGAGTACGAGAACTCGATCGGCACCGGCCAGGTGCACCTCTGGTTCGACCGCCCGGCCGACGGCTGGACCGGCACCGGCCTGCCCACCCCGCGCACCCCCCACAGCCGTATCTAGGAGTCCGTGACATGCCCGAGTACCGCCGCATCCTCCTCGACGGCGCCGCCGTCCAGGTCACCGTCGACGGTGACGAACTCGTCGCCGGGGACGGCCGCCGCGTCAAGACCGAGGACGCACAGCACCTGCCCCCGGTCGTCCCCTCCAAGGTCATCGCCGTCCATCTCAACCACGGCAGCCGCGTCGACGAGTTCCAGATCGACCTCCCCGAGACGCCCACCTACTTCCACAAGCCGACCTCGGCCCTCAACTCCCACAAGGGCGCCATCGTCCGCCCCGAGGGCTGCAAATGGCTCAACTACGAGGGCGAGGTCGCCATCGTCATCGGGAAGACCGCGCGCAACATCTCCCCGGCCGAAGCGGGCGAGTACATCGCCGGCTACACCATCGCCAACGACTACGGACTGCACGACTTCCGCGACACCGACGCCGGCTCCATGCTCCGCGTCAAGGGCTCCGACACCCTCTGCCCCCTCGGCCCCGGCCTGGTCACCGATTGGGACTTCCACGGCAAGTCCCTGCGCACCTACGTCAACGGCGAGGTCGTCCAGGACGGCTCCACCGACGAGATGAAGTGGGACATGCACTACCTCGTCGCTGACATCGCCCGCACGATCACCCTGTACCCGGGAGACGTACTGCTGTCCGGCACCCCGGCCAATTCCCGCCCCGTCCGGCCCGGAGACGTCGTCGAGGTCGAGGTGGAGGGCCTCGGCAGACTCACCAACCACATCGTCACCGGCCCCACTCCCGTCCGCACCGACGTGGGCGCCCAGCCCACCGAGTCGGAGGAAGTGCTGTCCACCGCGCTCGGCGGCGACTGGGAGTTCCGCGGCATCCGCCCGCCGAAGCGGTGACGCCTGCGGCGGTCTGCCGGACCCGGCGTACGGGTAGGGTCGCGTCCATGAGCGATTCCTCCGAAGAGCCACCCACCAGGCCCCGCAAGCGGGTGGACTACGGGACCGGCCGTGAGGCCCTGCTCAACGCGGCAGTGCGCGTGGTGGCCCGGGGCGGGCTGCGCAAGCTGACCTATCGCGCCGTGGCCGAAGAGGCCGGAGTCACGCACGGGCTCGTGGTGCACCACTTCGGTTCCCGGGACGCGCTGATCGAGGCAGCCCTCGAACACGCGGTGCGCACCAGCGCGAGTACGAGCTCTCTGGAACCCGGCACGGGCGACATCGCGGACTTCGCGGCGGGACTGGCGGACATGGTCACCCGCGAGCCGGCGATGCAGACGTTCCAGTACGAGCTCATGCTCGAATCCCGGCGCAGGCCCGAGCTGCTGCCGCAGATCCGCGCGCTGTACGACGAGTACTTCCAGGCCACGGAGAGGGAGCTGTCCCGCAGCCTGCCCGAGGGCACCAGCCCAGCCCTGACCCGGCTCGTCTTCGCCGCCCTGGAGGGTCTTGTGCTGCACCAACTGGTCCTCGACGAGCCGGAGGTCACCGAGGCCGCATTGAAGGAGCTGCGGTCACTGCTGACCCGACGGCCGGGGGACGCGGAGTAGTCGCCCCATTCGCGCAGAACAGCAGGTCAGAAAGAGCCCCCGTCGCACCGCGACGGGGGCTCTCGTCTGCTTCCGGCGGCGTGAAGAGTTGACTTCGTGCCCGCGAAGTCTTGACGAAATTATCCGAGTGGATAATTCTCGCGGTACGGCGCTCTGGCCGCCCCCTCTTCCACTCCCCAGCTCCCCCTCCGCCTCGCGCCCGATACGAGGAGTGTCACCACATGACCGTCACCACCGCAGGACCCGCGTCCGCCACCGAGGACCTGCTGCCCTTCCGGGACCCCGGCTTCCGCGGGGACCCGTACCCGTACTACGCGCGGCTGCGGCAGGAGCACCCGGTCTACCGGCATCCGGTCGGCCTGTACATCGTCTCCCGTTACGAGGACGTCGCCCGACTGATCCGCAACCCCAGCCTGAGCGTGCAGCAGCTCGACTTCGGGCCGGCCACCCCGATCCACCACACCATGCTCGGCAAGGACGCCCCCGACCACACGCGGCTGCGGCGGATCACGAACCGCTGGTTCACACCCAAGGCCGTCGAGGAGTGGTCCAAGGTGATGCGCGCCTCCGTGGAGGCGGTGCTCGACGAAGTCGAGAACGGCGACGGCACCCTGGATGCGGCCGACGGCCTCTCACTGAAGTGCACCTTCGAGACCACCTGCCACATCTTCGGCATCGAGCCGACCGAGATGGACACCATCCAGCGCAAGACCTACGAGATCGGACTGAGCCTCGGCCCCGGCGGCAACGACGAGGAAGCCAGAGCCGCCACCGAGGCGTTCGCCTGGTTCGCCGAGCACATCCGCCGGCTCGTGGCCGACAAGCGGGCCCGCCCCGGCGAGGGACTGATCGACGCCTTCATCGCCGCGCAGGACGAGGGCAGGATGACCGAGGAAGAGGTCGTCTACACCGTCTTCCTGTTCTTCGCCGTGGGCCACCTCGACGTCAAGCACCTGATCAACCACGGCATCTGGCTGATGACGCAGCGGCCCGAGCTGTTCGCCGCCTATCGGGACGAGCCGGAGGCGCGGCCCGGCATCATAAACGAGATCCTGCGGATCGACACACCCGAGTCGATGGTGGTGCGCCTGACCACCCAGGACACGGTCATCGGCGACACGACCGTACCGGCCGGAGAGGCGCTGGCCCTGCTCATCGCATCCGCCAACCGCGACCCCGACGTCTTCGCCGCCCCCGACACCTTCGACCACACCCGCCCGCTGGCCGCCAGCCGGCACCTGGCCTTCGGCTCGGGCATGCACGGCTGCGCCGGCCAGGTCCTGGCCCGCGCTGAGGCCGACATCGTCTTCAGCTCCATCGTCGACCGCTTCTCCGGTGTCGAGTTGGCGGGCGAACCCGCCTATGCGCACACCGAGTTCCTGCGCACCATCAACCACCTCCCCGTCCGTTTCCTCTGATCCCCCGACCCCTCCGAGAGACAGGAGCCGTCATGAAGGTCGAAGTCGATCTCAAGAAGTGCCAGGACCACGGCCAGTGCGTGTACGCCGCCCCAGAGCTGTTCGCGCTGGACGACGAGGGACGTCTGTCCCTGCGGTCGCAGGCGACGGACGTCTACCTGGCCGACGTGGACGAGGCGAGCGCCGAGGAGCTGTACGAGGCCGCCGAGGTCTGTCCGCTGCAGGCCATCACCGTGCACGCGTAGGGGCGAGAGCCCGGCATGCCGCCGATGGCGCCGGGGCCGCCGAAGAGCACGCGGGCGTCAGCGGTCCGCCCGTGGGCACGCCCAAGGGTGCGCGGCTCGTCCGGTCACTGCGGCACGGCGGCCGCCGGACGGGCACCGAGCGCACACTGCCCACCGTGCGGGGCGTCAATCAGAAGGCCGGGTCCGACTGCCCGGCTGCGCCTGGCCGGAGAGCGATCGCCTGCATGCCGCCGAGCTCAGCGAGAACGGCACCACGCCGGTGGCCGAGGAGCCCACGCCGCACCGCGGCACCTCCGGCGTTCGTCCACCGGCCGTCCCTGCGCGCACCGGGCTTTGATGGCCGGTCGGACCGGTCGAACATGTGCCACGCGTCCTCAGGCCTGGCGGTGCCGTCCGGGGCCGGAACGGGCGTCCCGGGGAAGTGCGCGGCTCGGCAACCGCGCGCGGTCGGGCCGGAGGCGACCCGTACACCGCACCACGGCCGACCTGACCTCCACCTGGGTCACGGTCCCGCAAAGACCTCCGTGTCCGCGGAAGGATCTTGCTGAAACCCCTTGCCAAACGGATAGTTCCAGCCCACCATGAGGCAACTCGTTTGGCCTAAAACAAACTCCCGCCCCTCCCCGTCCCCGGCAGGTGATTCGAGTGGACAGTCAGACCGCGGTTCCTCAGCAAACGGGTCATGATGCATCCATGGCAGGCAGGCTCAAGCCCGATTCTCTCGGTGTCCTGGGCATTCTCTTCTTCGTTCTCTCCGCCCAGGCGCCGTTGACGGGCATCGCGGGGGCCGTGCCCATCGCCGTCGCCATCGGCAACGGCGCCGGTGCTCCCGCCGCCTACCTCGCGGCCGGCGTCATCATCCTGCTCTTCTCCGTCGGATTCGTCGCCATGGGACGCCATGTCGTGGACGCCGGAGCCTTCTACACCTACATCGGCAAGGGGCTCGGCCGCCCGGCCGGTTCCGGCAGCGCCGGGGTCGCCCTCTTCGCCTACTGCGCCGTCCAGGCCGCCATGTACGGGCTGTACGGCGTCACGGTGAGCGGTCTGGTCGAGCACTACTCGGGCGCCCATGTCGCCTGGTGGGTCTGGACGCTGGTCACCATGGTGATCGTGCAGGCCCTCGGCGCCTCGGGCATCGAGATGGGCGCCAAGATCCTCGCCGTCTTCGTCCTGGCGGAGTTCAGCATCCTGATCGCCTTCGCCCTCGTGACGCTGTTCAAGGGCGGCGGACACGAGGGCCTGGGCTTCACGGACAGCTTCTCGCCGTCCGCCGCGCTCCAGGGCGCTCCCGGTGTGGCCCTGATGTTCGCCGTGGCGTCGATGTTCGGCTTCGAGGCCACCGCCATCTACGGCGAGGAGGCCCGCGAACCCCGCAAGACCGTCCCCCGGGCCACCTACCTGTCGGTCGCGGTGGTCACGGGCTTCTTCGCGTTCACCTCGTGGATGCTGATCTCGGCGCACGGCGCGTCCCAGGCGACGGGCGACGCCGGCAAGGCCCTGCAGAGCGGCGACGCGACAAGCTTCGTCTTCGCCCCGATCGCCGCCCTGTTCGGCGGCTGGGCGAACGACGTCCTGCCGATCCTGCTGGCCACCTCCCTCTTCGCGGGCATCCTGGCCTTCCACAACTCCGCCAACCGCTACCTGTTCTCCCTGGGCCGGGAGGGCCTGCTGCCCCACGCGCTGACCGCCATCAACCGGCGCCACTCGCCCTGGGTCGCGGGCACGGCGCAGACCGTGCTGTCCGTACTGCTGGTGATGCCCTTCGCCGTCCTCGGCAAGGACCCGGTGCTGACCCTCTTCTCCTGGTTCAGTGGAGTCGCCGTCCTCGGCGTCATGCTGCTGTACTTCCTGACCTCGGCCTCGATCGTCGTCTTCTTCCGCCGCTCGCACGCCGACACCCGCCCCTGGAACACGCTGTTCGCCCCCGTCCTGGGCGCCCTCGGCATCGCGGGTGCCATCTGGCTCATCATCGCCAACTTCACGACGCTGATCGGCGGTGACCGGACGACGGCCGTATGGCTCCAGCTCACCGTCCCGGCGGTGCTGGTCCTCGGCGTCGTCGCCGCCCGGCTGACGCGGTCCCGGACACAGACCGCCCACTGAACGCCGCTATGCCTCACCGATACGGCCGGAGCCTGCGCCCCGGCCGTATCCGGCCTTGTGCCGGAGCGCGTGAGTTGTTTTCGCCGAACGAAACCGATGAGACGGAGAGGAAGAGCGCGTGCTGAACGCCACCCACGAGGAACTGCTGCGCCGCGCCAAGGAACTCGACCTGCCCACGCAGCACCACATCGACGGCAGGAGCGAAGCCGGTGACGGTGGATCGTTCGCCGTGATCTCCCCGCGCGACGGCCAGAGCCTGGTCCAGGTCGCCGACGCGCGGGAGGCGGAGGTCGATCTCGCGGTAGCGGCGGCGCGCCGCGCCTTCGACACAGGGCCGTGGCCGCACCTTTCGCCCGCCGAGCGCGGCCGGATCCTGCTGCGGATCGCCGACCTGCTGGAGGAAAGGCGCGAGGAACTGGCACTGACCGTGAGCCTGGAGATGGGCAAACCGGTCACGGACGCGTACGCCATCGAGCTGCGCGCCGCGATCAACACCTTCCGCTGGTACGGGCAGCTCGCCGACAAGCTCACCGACGAGTCCCCCCACACCGCACCGGACGCGCTCGCTCTCATCACCCGGGAGCCGACCGGCGTCGTCGGAGCCGTCGTGCCCTGGAACTTCCCCCTCACCCTGGCGAGTTGGAAAGTCGCTCCCGCGCTCGCCGCCGGCTGCACGCTCGTCCTGAAGCCGTCGGAGTCCTCGCCGCTGTCCGCCCTCCTGCTCGGCCGCGCCGCCACCGACGCCGGACTGCCGCCCGGCGTACTCAACGTGGTGACCGGTGACGGACCGGTGGCCGGCCGGGCGCTCGGCCTCCACCCCGGCGTCGACGTCCTCGCCTTCACCGGTTCCACCGCCGTCGGCCGGCACTTCCTGCACTACGCCGCCGACTCCAATCTCAAGCGCGTCTGGCTGGAGCTCGGCGGCAAGTCGCCGAACATCGTCCTTCCCGACGCCCCCGACCTGGAAAAGGCCGCGGCGACCGCGGCCTGGGGCATCTTCTTCAACCAGGGCGAGATGTGCACCGCCCCCTCCCGGCTGCTGGTCCACTCCTCCATCGCCGAACAGGTCACCGAGGCCGTCGTGGCGCGGGCGCGCGAACTGCGGGTGGGCGACCCGCTCGACCCGGCCACCCAGATGGGCGCACTGGTCGGAGACAGCCACCTCGGCAGGGTCCTGGAGCATGTCGCCTGTGGCCTGGACGAAGGCGCCCGGCTGCGCGCGGGCGGGGGCCGGACCCTGGCCGAGACCGGCGGCAGCTATCTGCGGCCCACCGTGTTCGACCGGGTCGCCCCGGGCATGCGGCTGGCCCGCGAGGAGATCTTCGGCCCGGTCCTGTCCATCCTTGCCTTCGACGACCTCGACGAGGCGGTACGGCTGGCCAACGCCACCGAGTACGGCCTCGCCGCCGGCCTGTGGACCTCCGACCTGTCCACCGCCCACAAGGTCTCTCGCGCGCTGAAGGCCGGGACGGTCTGGGTCAACTGCTACGAGGAGGGCGACCTGACCGTCCCCTTCGGCGGCATGAAGCAGTCGGGCAACGGTCGCGACAAGTCCGCCCACGCCATCGAGAAGTACACCGAACTGAAGACCACCTGGATCCAGCTGTGACCCGTACGCACACGCGACCCCTGATCGCGATCCCGTCCCGGTTCGCCGCCAGCACGTCCGCGCTCCGCTACGCCGCCGAGGTCAACGCCCGCGCGCTGGTCGAGGCCGTGTGGCGGGCCGGGGGTGAGCCGGTGAGCGTCCACCCCGCCGAACCGGCCGGAGCCGACGTGGCCGAGCGCCTCACCCGCTTCGACGGCGTGCTGCTTCCGGGCGGCGGGGACCTGGCCCCGCACCGCTACGGCGCCACCGACACCCATGACAGCGTCTATGACGTCGACGACCTCCAGGACGTGTTCGACCTCGAAGTCGCCCGTCGGGCACTGGACTTGGGACTGCCCCTGCTGGCGATCTGCCGCGGGCTGCAGGTGGTGAACGTCGCCCTCGGCGGCAGCCTGGAACAGGACATGGGCGGCGCGGAGCGCGAACACCGACACATCGTCCACCCCGTCGCGATCCAGCGCGGCACGCTGCTCGAACGGGCCACCGGCGCCGAGAAGACGGAGGCATCCTGCTACCACCACCAGCGAGTCGACCGCATCGGCGTCGGCCTCACGGTCACCGCGCGGGCCGCCGACGGCACGGTGGAGGGACTCGAACTGCCCGGACACCCGGGGTGGTTCACGGGCGTGCAATGGCACCCCGAGGACACCGCGGACCACGACCCGGCCCAGCAGGCCCTGTTCGACGCACTGGTTGACGCCGCCCACCACAGACACTGACAACGACATGGCTCTCTTCGGCCCCAAGCGACAGGCGCCCCGCCTCGCCCCCGAACTCGACGATGTTCCGCTGGGCCGCGTGCTGAGAGGCATCGCCGCCGCCCGCGGACCGGGACCGCAGGACCTCGCCATCGCCCAGGTGGAGCGTCTCCTGCGGAACACCGGTGATGACTGGGACCGCCGCTGCCACCGGGTCGGGGTCCTCGCGCGGGCCGCGCCCGCGCTGGCCCGTACCTGGCGGGAACGCCGGCCACGCGACCCGGACGCCCTGGTACTGGCCACCTGGTCCGAACTGGCAACCGATCCGCGGGGTGCCCTGGCGATCTGCCGCGCCGCCACCGAGGCCGCCCCGGCAGATCCGACTCCGTGGGTGGCCGCGCTCGCGGCGCTGCGGCTCCTGGGCCGGCCGAGTTCTGAGCTCTCTCCCGTCTGGCAGGAGATACACGCGCGTGATCCTTGGCACCGGGAGGCACACCTGCAGATCCTGGGCTACCTCTCTCCGGAGGAGCAGGGCAGTCAGGCCGCGCTGCGTGACTTCCTCGACGACGCCGTCGCGGTCATGCCCTGGGACGCGCCGACGGCATGCCTGCCCCTGACGGCGGCTGTGCGGCAGTACCACCGTGAAAGGAGCAGCGGGGGAATCGAGGCGCTGGGAGTGAGCCGGTACTGGTCCCAGCCGCACACCGCACGACTGCTGGACCACGGCATGGCCCACTGGCTGCAGCCTGGTCACCTGCGTCACGCGGCCGCCGTCGCGGACCTGGGAACGCTCGCCTACGCCCTGGTCCGGGCAGGCCGCAGCGGCGATGCCGACCCGGTCTTCTCCGCGGTCGGCGGACTGGTGACGCCGTGGCCGTGGAACTACGAGGGGGACCCGGTGGAACAATTCGCCCGCTGAAGTCGCCTCCACGGGCCTGGTTCACCGTGCCGGCAGGTCGCGCGGCGCATGGTCCCGTGTGAGCAGGCGGACGGCAGGGTCAGTGGCGGGCATCCTGATCGGGACCGATCCGCCGGTAGCCGTGGACTCGGATCCCTCCTCCCTGGGGATCGGGGCCGTAGACGGCGAGCATCCGGGCGTAGTCAGGCGCCCAGTATCTGCCGACCGTGCCGGCCGGAACCAGGACGAGGTCCCCGGCGTGCGCTTCGGTCGGGTCCCCGTCGCACCCCACGAACACATGGCCTTCGAGAACGTAGTTGAGCTCGTCGCCGGTACCGCTTGGGCGGTACCGGCCCCGAGCCGTGTACGTCAGCCGCGCTCGGCCGCCTCGACGATGTTGGTCAGCAGCATGGCCCGGGTCATCGGCCCCACTCCGCCGACCGGCGGGGCGAAGGAGCCGGCGACCTGGTCGACGTCCGGGTGAACGTCTCCGAGGATGCCCTCGACGGTCCGGGTGATGCCCACGGACAGGACGGTGGCGCCGGGCTTGATCCAGGCGGGCTTGACCAGATGTGCCACGCCGGCGGCGGCCACGACCACGTCGGCGACGCGAGCGTGGGCGGCGATGTCCTGGGTGGCCTCGTGGCACAGGGTCACCGTGGCGTGCTCGGTGCCGCGGGTCAGCATCAGGCCGAGCGGGCGGCCCACGGTGAGTCCGCAGCCGATGACGCAGAACTGCTGCCCGGTGATGGGCACATGGTTGCGCCGCAGCAGGTCGATGATGCCGCGTGGGGTGCAGGGCAGCGGCCCCGGCATGCCCAGCACGAGACGGCCCAGGTTGGCGGGGTGGAGCCCGTCGGCGTCCTTGGCCGGGTCGATGAGCTCCAGCACGGCATGGGTGTCGATGTGGGCCGGCAGCGGCAGCTGGACGATGAAACCGGTGCAGGCCGAGTCGGCGTTGAGCCTGAACACGGCGGCCTCGACATCGGCCTGGGTGGCCGTGCCGGGCAGCTCCACCCGGATCGACGCCACGCCGACCTGGGCGCAGTCGCGGTGCTTGCCGCCGACGTAGGAGTGGCTGGCGGGGTCGTCGCCGACCAGGATGGTGCCGAGCCCGGGAGCGATGCCCCGGCCCTTCAGTACCTCCACCCGTTCGGCGAGTTCACGTTTGGTGTCGGCTGCCGCGGCCTTCCCGTCGAGCAGCGTCGCGGTGGTCATGTCGTACGAACCTCTCGGTGCTGTCAGGAGAAGACGACGGTGCGGGAGCCGGTGAGGACCACACGGTCTTCCGCGTGCAGCCGGACCGCCCGGGCCAGTACGACACGCTCGACGTCCCGGCCGATCGCGACGAGTTCGGGCGCGCTGTGACGGTGTCCGACGCGGACGACGTCCTGTTCGATGATCGGGCCCTCGTCCAGGTCGGCGGTGACGAAGTGGGCGGTGGCGCCGATGAGTTTGACGCCCCGGTCGTGGGCCTGGTGATAGGGCTTGGCTCCCTTGAAGCCCGGCAGGAACGAGTGGTGGATGTTGATGACTCTCCCGGACAGCTTGCGGCACAGGTCGTCGGAGAGGACCTGCATATAGCGGGCGAGTACCACGAAGTCGGTCTGGTGCGAGGCCACCAGCCGCAGCAGTTCGGCCTCCGCCTCGGGCTTGGTGTCGCGGGTGACCGGGAGGTGGACGAAGGGGATGCCGTACCGCTTCGCGACGGGCTCCAGGTCGGTGTGGTTGGAGACGATCAGCGGAATGTCGACGGGCAGTTCGCCCAGGTCCCAGCGGTAGAGCAGGTCGACCAGGCAGTGGTCGAACTTCGACACCATCAGCAGTACCCGGCGGCGCTGCTCCTCGGGCCGGACCGTCAGGACCGGGTCGAAGCGGGCCAGCCGCAGCGTGAGTTCGTCCCGCAGTTTCTCGGTGTCGGCCGCAGGTGTCTCCAGGCTCACACGAATGGTGAAGACGCCGGTGCCGGGATCGGAGAACTGGGCGCTCTCCAGGATGTTTCCCTCGACCTGGGCGACGCCCGCGGCGAGCGCGTGGACGATGCCCGGCTGGTCGGGGCAGCGGAGCGTGAGAATGTAGCGTTGCACGTCAGGATCTCCGTCGGGTCAGGCCCGCACGCGGGCGCGCTCGGGGTCGTACACGGGAGTGGGCCGCACCGTTGCCTCGGCCTCGGAGCCGTCGGTGGCGACGGCGGTCAGCGCTATGCCGGACTTCACGGCGTCGCGGTGAACCCGGGCCAGGCCGAGGGTGGCGCCGCCGAGGACGGGGGAGGGCAGCGCCATCGTCACGTAGCCGATGTCCCGGCCGTCCAGCTCCAGCCGGGCGCCCTCGGCGACCTCCGGCGCGGCGTCCACGACGACGCTGACCACACGGCCGCTGGCGCTGTCCTTCTTCGCCAGCAGTGCGTCCCGGCCCTGGAAGGGTCCCTTGTCGAAGTCGAGCGCCCAGCCCATCCGGCACTCGAACGGGGTGACCGTGTGGTCGTACTCCAGCTCTCCCATGATCATTCCGGCCTCGGTGCGGCAGGTCAGCAGGGCGATGGCGCCGAAGGCCCTGATGCCCAGGCCGGCTCCGGCCTCGAAGACCGCGTCCCACAGCTCCAACGCGCGCTCCCGCGGGACCTGGATCTCGTAGCCGAGCTCGGCGGTGAACCCGAGTCGGCTCACCTGCGCGGGGATGCCCGCGACGGGAGCGTCGCGCAGGAAGGTGTAGTAGGGGAACGCCGCGTTGGACACATCCACGTCCGTGAGGCGCCGCAGGACATCGCGGCTGCGCGGGCCCTGCAGGGTGAGGACGGCGGACTCGTCACGGCGCTCGGTGACCGCGGTCCCGGCGGGGGCGTGGGCCGCCAGTGCCTTCTGGGTGGCCGGGTTGCCGCCGGTGACGACGACGTGGTCGGGCGCGAGCACGGCCACGGTCACGTCGTCCAGCATCATCCCGTCGGCGTCGACCACGACTCCGTAAGCGATGCGTCCGGTGCCCAGCCCCTTGACGCTGCGCGAGAAGACGGCGTCGACGGTGGCGACGGCGTCCTCACCCTCGACGTGCCACTTGTAGAGCATCGAGTACTCGGAGGCCCCGACGGCGGTGCGGATGGCCTCGTACTCCTCAGCCGGATCACCGATGGCAAGCGGTACGGCGTTGCCATAGACGTCGATCCACTCCTCGACGTGGTCCGCGTAGCGGGGAGCGAACGGGGTGGTGCTCAGTCCTTCGGGGATGGCCATGGGAACTCCAGTGGAGAGGGGAGACGTGCGCTGCAGCGAGAATCTATCCATCTGGATAACTTGTCAATAGGATAGATTGGCCTTCGGGGACCGCTCAGACAGGGGGAAGGGAGGGTCAGTGACTGCCGAGGCGGAAACAGACGGAGACATCGGCCAGGAGGCCCGACCCGGTTACGGCGAAGGCCGCGGGGCCCTCCTGGAAGCGGCCGTCAGGGTGGTGGCCCGTGGCGGTCTGCGGAAACTGACCTACCGTGCCGTCGCAGCCGAGGCCGGTGTCACGCACGGACTGGTCGCCCACCACTTCGGTTCGCGTGACACGCTGCTCGAAGAAGCGCTGCGGTGGTGCGTCACCCGGAGCATCGAGACCTCCTCGCTGGTGCCCGCCAGCGGAAGGCTCGAGGACTTCGCAGCGACCCTGGCGGACTTCATCGCGGCCGACCCCGACATTCAGGCCTTCCAGTACGAGCTCAAGCTCGAATCCAGCCGGCGGCCGGAACTGCGCCACCACGTCGACCTGCTCTACGACGCCTACCGCGATGCCGTACGCGAGGCACTGGCCTGCTTCGACGTGTCACAGGAGATGACGGAGATCGTTTTCGCCGCTCTGGACGGCATGGTCTTCCATCAGGTCACGTCCGGCGCACCGGGCCGCACCGAGCAGAGCGTCGACGCCTTGCGCCGGCTCCTGGGGGCCTATCGCGCACAGGCGTCATCGAGGGCGACCGGCGGTACGACGAATGAGCCGAAGCTCTCCTGCACTCCCTGGACGAGCGGCGAAGACGATCATTTCGAAAGGCCGTGACCAGCGACTCCGGCCGCACGGCGGGTCTTCCTCGGCTGAACCGACGCCCGTCGGCGCGACTGCGGTGCTGGAGCAGCACCTGCGGTTCACCGGGCGGAGCCGGGAAGCGGAGGAACTGTTCGCTCTGGCGTCCGACGAGGTCCTCGGCCGGTCAGCCGACGTTGTCCTGGCCGCCTGAAGGCCGGGCCCCTGCGAACAGTCTCTGGCAGCGATCCGGGTACCCTCGCCCGGGACTGTCGCGGATCAGGCCTTACGGCGGCCGCTGCGGCGTGGCGCGGGGGCGGCACCGCCCAACAGATCCTGGCGGCGCTTCTCGCCGTTCTCCTCCACCTGCAGCACCACCCGGCGCAGGCCCTCGGCGACGGTCTGGCAGTCCGCGTCGCTGAGCTGCCCGGTGACGAAGGATTCCTCCTCGTTGAACGCCGGAAAGAGGCGCTGCATCAGCTGCTCCCCTTCGTCGGTCAGGCTCAGAAGCACCAGCCTCCCGTCAGTGGGATGGTCTGCTCGCTGCACAAGCCCTCGACTTTCCAACGTCCGGGCAACCCCCGTGAGCGTGCCCTTGGAAATCCCGGCTTCTTCGGCCACGTGCCGCGTCTCCGACTCGCCCCAGATCCAGATGACCCAGAGCACCACGAAGGCGGTCCAGGTCAGGTCGACGCCGCGCAGCACGGAGTTCTCCAGGTGCTGCCGCACCGCCGAGGCGGCGCGATAAATGTTGGCGACAACGGCCATCTGGTCATGCCGGACGGGGATACCGCCGAGCCTGGCCGCTGCCAGTCTCTCGGCTTCGGCGATGGATCGCTGGCCGGGCATGGGCACGCTCCTTCGGGCCGCCTGAGAAGCCATGAGTCATGAGAATTGTTCGGGCCCAAATTATACGATGTCTCGTTGCCCTGGACCTCATGAGGGTCAACTCCTCGGGGCGGGGGCGCCCCATGGGCGGAGGGCTGCGCGCGCGTGCCGGTAGGTAGGGGACCCAGGTCGCGTTCCGCGAAGCAGCGCCGAGCTGCGTCGGGCGGGTTGTGCTCAGGTGGGACGGGTGGGGGCCTGTAGTTCGATCTCGTATCCGCCTTGCGGGGTGGGTTCGGCGGTGAGGGTGCCGCTGAGCAGATCGGCGCGTTCTCTCAGGCCGATCAGACCGTGCCGGGCGCTGGGCAGGGCGACGGATGGGCGGGTCGGGGCGCTGTTGGTGATGGTGACGCCGAAGTGCTGCGCGGCGTGCCACAGACGCACCTCGGCGCGGGCGCCGGGGGCGTGCTTGCGCACGTTCGTGAGGGCTTCCTGGACCGTGCGGTAGACGGTGCGTTGGGCGGTTGTGCTGATGCCGGGCGGGAGCCCGCCGGTCAAAGTGGTCTCGATGCCGCTGTTGGCGATCAGCTGCTGGAGGTCGGCGAGGGTGGGCTGGGGGGTGAGTTCGGTTTCCTTGCCGCCGGAGGCGCGCAGCAAGGTGACCATGTGGCGGAGTTCGTCGAGGGTGTTCACGCTCAGGGTGCGGATGGTGCGGGCTGCGTCGCGGGCGGCGGGGTCCTTGGCGGCGACCTGCAGGGCTCCGGCCTGTACGGCGATGAGGCTGACCTGGTGGGAGACGACGTCGTGCATCTCCCGGGCCAATTGGGCGCGTTCACGGGCGAGGACGGTCTGGGCGTACAGGGCGCGTTCGTGTTCGCGGGCCACTTCGACCTCGACGAGCCGGCGGGCCACCTCGATTCTGGCCTGGACGAGCTGGCCGAACAGGATCGGGGCGAAGGCCGTGGCCAGCGTGTAGACGAACTGGATGACCGTCCAGGTCTGATCGCCGGACAACGACTCGGACAGCGGCCAGGCGATGGTACTCGCGGCCGCGTTCAGCAGGGCGCAGCCGGCCAGCAGCGGGCGGTTGCGGGTGCGCGTGGCAAGTGTGTACAGGGCGGCGATCGGCGCGACCGCCACGTCCATGAACAGGGTCATGGGCAGAGTCAGCAGGAAGACCACCAGTGGAAAGCGGCTGCGCAGGACCAGTCCTACGCAGCCGAGGGCGGCACAGGCCCACATGAACGACGTCGCCTCGCCGTAGAGGTTGATCCAGGCGTCGAGCGCGGCAAGCACGACGAGGCCCGCGTCGACGACCCAGGACGGCACCCGCCGCCACAGTGCACCACCCGTGCTCATCACCCGTTGCTCCATCCGGTGTCGGCGTCGTCGCCGCTGAGCAGCCCGGCGCGCTCCGCGAGGAGCGCCGCCTGAACGCGGCTGGAGACCCGGAGCTTGGTCAGGATCGAGCTGACGTGGTCTTTGACGGTGCCCGCGCTGAGATGGAGGCGGGTGCCGATCTCGACGTTGGACAGTCCTTCCGCGATCAGGACGAGGACGTCACGTTCGCGGTCGCTGAGCAGATTCACGCGCGCCACGTCCGCGTCCTGGGGCGCGCCCGGACCCGGATGGCTGCGCAGCAGAGCCCGCGAGGCCTTCGGGGACAGCACGACTCCACCCGCGGCCAGGGTGCGTACGAGGTGGGCGAGTTGTTCGGGCTCGGTGTCCTTGAGCAGGAAGCCCGCGGCTCCCGAGCGCAGCGCGGTCACGATGTACTCGTCGGTGTCGAAGGTGGTCAGCATGGCCACCGTCGGCGGCTCGGCCAGCGTCTGGATCTCCCTCAGGACGGTCAGGCCGTCCACATCGGGCATGCGGATGTCGAGGAGCACGACGTCCGGGTGCTCACGCCGGATCACGTCGGCGGCCTGCGATCCTTGCGCGGTCGCCACGACCTGGATGCCGTCGGAGGCGTTCAGGATCAGCTCGAACCCGGACCGCACCAGCGCCTCGTCGTCCACCACCACTACCCGGATCACCGGCGTTCCGCCTCACACTCGTCACACTGTCTGCTCTGTCCAGCTTCTCGACGACCCGTAGGCCCCTGCACCCCGCATCGGGGCGTCCTCGTTCCCGTACGGTGATCGCCTGCCGACGACAGTACGTCGGGCGAGGTCCGCGACGGTGCGGCCGCTATGGACACCCGCCACCCGGCAGGCGGGTTCCAGCCGGTCGGGGGAGCGGTCCGGCACGTCGGCGGGAGGGTGGGCGAGGCGGCTCGGCGCACGGCGTCCGTGATTCCCGTCCGGTGGGATCGTTCCGGTGCGACCTGGGGGTGGTCGGCCCTCGGCGGGCATCGCATACCTGGCCGTCGCCGTGCATGTGGTGCTGCTGGTCGCCCGGGGGCCTGCTCGGGGCCCGCGCCGGGGGTTGCGGGTGGGGCCTCGCCTTGGAGGTCGGCACGGTGGGACGCGTTACCCGGGCTTGCGGTCGTGGTGGCCGACGCCGCCACGGGACACGGCAGTTGGCCGGCCGGGCCCGCCGACCGCACGGCGCGGCACTGTTCCGCCGGTCGGCGGGGCGGTCCCGGCCGGTCGGCGGGGGTGTGGCCGAAGCCTGCCGGATGGTCCGCGGCCTGAAGGCACCGAAGGATTTTCCGTATGACACAGACACACCCGCCCCGGGAGACACCGGCTCCGCAGGAGAACTCGCCTCCACCGCCCCGCACTTCACCCGAGCCCGCCGGGCAGACCCCAGGCGGCCCCTCGATGGGACGCCTGGTCGGGGTGGATCTGGCCCGCGCGCTGGCGGTGTTCGGCATGTACGTCGTGCACATCGGGCCGCCCTTGTCGGCCACACACGGCGTCGCCGGCTGGGTCCGGTACATTGCCGACGGCCACTCGTCGGTCCTGTTCGCCACTCTCGCCGGATTTTCGCTGATGCTGATCGCAGGCCGCTTCGAGCCGAAAACCGGACTGGCCGGCCGACAGGCCAAGGCGCGGATCGCGATCCGCGCCGTGATCCTGCTGGCGCTGGGCACCGCCATGGCGATGGAATACGGCGGCGTGATCATCCTGGGCTTCTACGGCGTCTACTTCCTCCTCGCCCTGCCCCTGGTGCGACTGAGCGCGGGGACCCTCGCGATGATCGCGGCGGGGCTCGCACTCGTCACGCCGCAGCTGTCGTTCGTCCTGACCATGCGGCTGAGCGACTCCGTCCAGCAGAGCATCAACGCCTACGACCCGCTCCGCCACCTCAGCGAGGTGGGAGCGCTCGATCTGCTGCTCACCGGTTTCTACCCGGCGCTCACCTGGATGCCGTTCGTGATCGCCGGTATGGCGCTGGGCCGCATGGACCTGTCGGCGGCCGCCATCCAGCGGCGCCTGGCGGCGCTCGGCGCTTGTCTCGTCGTGGGGGCTTACGGCTTGTCCCTGTTGCTGGCGGGCAAGAACGCGTTGCGTAGCACGGCGGAGGACATGTCGTCGTCCAGTGGCTCCGGGGCGGCGTCCATGGGCAGCGGGTCCGGCGAGCCCCAGCGGTCGTTCTCGGAACTGTTGACCGCCGGGCCGCACAGCGGCACCACGTTCGACATCATCGGCAGCGTGGGCGTC
>NZ_JAMGBF010000104.1 GCF_023516615.1 Streptomyces panaciradicis | reverse complement strand
CGGCGAGCCCCAGCGGTCGTTCTCGGAACTGTTGACCGCCGGGCCGCACAGCGGCACCACGTTCGACATCATCGGCAGCGTGGGCGTCGCGATCCTCGTGATCGTGGGCGCGACGATGCTGATGGACCGCCTGCCGCGTCTGCGCCGCCTGGCGAAGCCGGTCATCGCCGTGGGCACCATGTCCCTGACCGCCTATGTCGGCCACTTCCTCGCACAGTCCGTGCTGTCCACCCCCGCCGGGACAGACACCCAGCAGTCCTGGGTGCCGCTGCTCATGTACGTCCTCGGGGCGATCGTGGTCGCCGCCGTCTGGTCCCGCTTCTTCCGCCGCGGCCCCCTGGAGTACCTGCTCAACACCGCCACCAAGCCCGCCAAGTACGTCCGGTGAGGTCCGGCCGGGATGGCTGGGCTTCCTGCCTCATCCCGGCCCGGACGGCCTGCCGGGCTGCCGACTGATGGGTACTCAGTGGGGCGGGTTCTTGGAGGTGCCTGAGCAACGTTCAGGGCCTGGGCGGTCTCCTCGGTGTTCAAGCCTGGGTGAGATCCTGCGGCGCTTCGGGACCGCAGCCGAGTCGCCGATCGACTCCTTCAACCGGCCCCGGCCGGTGACTTCGGTCTGCGGGTGCCACCCTCGGTTGGGGCGCTCAAGGATTTCTTGGCCTCTCCGCAGCAAATGCCGAGGACGGGCAATTGGCTCGGCCGGCGGAGAGCGGGCGGGCTCAGCATGGCGGAGGCCGACGCCCTTGAGGGCGCCAGCCCCTGTCATTGCCCGTGCAGAATAGATGGGGCAGGTGGTGCCGGCTGCCTGCCGGTTGCTTTATCTGATCATGATCATGGATGGATCGACACGTATGGAGCTTCGTCCGTTCGCCGACGCTCACGCCGTCACGATGGCGACCTGGCCGACTTCTGCCGACGAGGTCGTCATGTGGTGCGGGCGGAAGGAGTTCCCCGTGGACATACAGACGATCGCTGATTGGCAGCGGGACGACGACGTGCGGGCCCAGGTCCTCGTGGAGGAGGAGAAGGCCGTCGGTTACGGGGAGTTGTGGTTCGACGCTGAGGAAGACGAGGTCGAACTCGCCCGGATCATCGTGGCGCCCGACCAACGCGGGAAGGGACTCGGTCGCGTGCTGGTGCGGGGGCTTCTCGCGCAGGCCGTCGGGGCGGGCTTTTCCGACGTCTTCATGCGCGTTCATCCAGACAATGAGAAAGCTCTGCGCTGTTATCGGGGGGCCGGGTTCATGCCGGTCGACGCCGGCCTTGCCGAGAACTGGAATGCGGCCCAGCCGGTCAACTATGTCTGGCTTCAAGGTGACACGGAAGCTCCGGGCGGCTGAGCTCGCCCGGCAGTAGTAATGCGGGAGTCGCACCGCCCAGGGGACATGACTCGACCCTCTGCCGGGTCACTGGCAGCGCGCGTTGAAGGTGCCCCGGTCTGCGATCGCCGCGCGGAGCCGGAGATCGGTGATGGTCTGCTTCCACTCCGAGAACGAGGTGTTCGATGCGATGGAGATTGCGCGCCGTTCCTCGCGCTCGGTGAAGACCTGGAAGAGCAATTTCGCGCCGGTCTTTGCTGGTCGCCGCTGATAGAGATCACCTTTGCCAAGCATTTCGCCTGCCCACTCGCCATCAGCACGGCGGTCGCACAGAAGTCTGTGCGACCGCTCACGCAAGACGCCACTTCGGGACAGTCGGCAGCGCTGACAGTTGCTGAGATCAGTGCTGGGCGAACTGGGCCCGCGTCGGTTGTACGACGTTCGGCAGGACCGCGAGTCTGCTGACGGTCAGCTGTTCGCCATAAATATCGGTGACTCTGATGGCCTTGCCGCAGCCGTTGCCGTCGGCGGAGATGAAGTAGTTGAAGCTGGTGCGGGGCAACTGCGTCCAGCCGCCACCGGTGCGGACCTCCAGCCGTGCGACCGGGTTGCGGTGACCGATGACCTGAATTCCGCACCAGTAGGCGCTGGATCCGGTCTTGTACCGGATGGACATCGTGCCGATGGAGCCGGGGCTCACCAAGCTCCAGGTGATGGGGAGTCGGCCGACCTTGAGGTCGGCGAGCTTGGCGAAAGCCTGTTGGCTGAGATCGATCTGCCCGGGTGCGCAGGGCAGAGGGCATTCATTGGTGATCCGTACCGTGATCGACTTCCCGTTGGCCGCGCGGACGAGCACGTACGCGCCGCAGGCCCTGGAGGTTTGATAGTCGGTGGTGTTCATCGCCGCGATCATCATGTCCGGGCTCGGGCCGAAGAGGCACGCCCCGTCCCCGACGCCGGCCTCGTAAGCGGTCGCGACGCCCTGGTACGAGGTGTTGGGCCGGATCCGCCCTGCCGCCGGGGGCGTGCTCGAGTCGCGCGACGCTTTTTCTGTGCCCTTGGCAGAGGACTTGGCCGCCTTGGGGCTCGCGGTGGTCTTCGGGCTGGCCGAGCCGCTCGCACTCGGACTTGACGACCGGCTCGGCGTCGCGCTGACAGACGCCGTGCCGACGGCCTTTGGCTGGTTGGTCGCGAGCGGGGTGGCCGCGGCCGGCTCCGCTTCGACCTTGTGGCCAGGGAGCAACGTCATGACCAGGTAAGCGAGAACGCCTGCTGCGGTCACCGCCACCGTGGTGCCCAGCACGAGTCTCTGTCTGCGTCTGCGCTGCCGCGCGGCCTGCCTCGTCGTCATGATTTCTTGTCCGTTCGGGATCGAGCCGATGGTGCACTGGTCAGTGGCCGCCCACGGCGAAAAGGTTGCCGACGACTTTGCGGGCCCCTGGGGCGCGGACCGGCACGCGTCCGAGGGGGCCTTCGGGCCGGGAGCCCTTGCGAGCCCTGGGCGGTCAAGCCCGGTGCAGAGCGGCGGGCGTTGCTCAGCGCCGTTCACGAATGAACCAACCTGATCCGGAGCATGGCGCGGCGGTAGGCCACGGACGGCCCCTCCATGTCTGCCTGGAGCAGCCGGATCATGGCCCGACCCATCGCATCCAGCGATTGACGCACCGTTGTGAGCCGTGGCTTTGTGCACAGTGCCGGCGAGAAGTCGTCGAGGCCGATCAAGGCGACGTCGTGCGGCACGCATCGTCCCGCCGCGCACACGACCTGCAGAGCCCCGGCGGCCGTCGTGTCGGACGCGGCGAGCACGCCGTCGATGTCCGGATGCCGTGCGAGCACTTCGGTCATGGCGCTGCGCTCCACGGGCTCTCGTCGATCTCAGGAGATGGGCGACGTCCCCCAGAAGCGGTCGCGCCGGCGCTCGTCTTCGCTGGCCGCCCGCCTGGTCATGTGCCTCGCCCACGGTCTTGCGGGGGGCAACCACACGGCGGCAAAAGGGGCCGGTACCAACGGTGGCGAGAAGATGACGGCGTGAAAAGGGAGTTCGGCAACCCGTGTCCTACTGCTTGACGTGTCCCTCACAACCTGAGTACGGTCTCCGAAATCTGAGCGTTTGAAACGTTTCAACCACTGGAGATGCCGTGCTCCGCAAACGCGCGTTCCTGTCCGGACTCCTCAGAGGCTTTGTCGTATTCGCCTTGGTGGCGGGAGCGGCGGTCCTGCCGACTTCGGTGTCCACCGCGAGCGCGGCAGCGCCGGATGCGTCGTTCGCCGTGAAGGCCCTGACCACCAACGGTCGCGTGAACCCGGTGGGCATGGGTGGTGAGGATCCGGACTTCGGCTGGCAGTTGGTCTCGGCCCGGCGGGCGACATCGCAGCGGGCCTACGAGATCCAGGTCGGCCGCACACCAGGGTCTGCCGATGTGTGGTCCTCGGGCAAGGTGGCTTCCAATCGCCAGGTCGACGTCGCGTACGGCGGTCCCGGCCTCAAGGCGGCCACGCGCTACTACTGGCGCGTTCGGGCCTGGGACGACAGGGGAGCCGCGACCCGTTGGAGCATGGACGCCTCCTTCGAGACCGGCCTGCTGCACTCCGGCGACTGGGACGGCGCCCAATGGATCACCCGCACTGCGGCTCCGAGTGAGCTGGGCAAGTGGACCGACTACACGGCCACGGTCGACTTCAAGCTCGACAGCGCCGCCTTCGGCATGTTCCTGCGCGCCCCGGATGCGAGCAACGGCTACATGTGGCAGTTCAACGTCGCGGGCCCGACGCCGCTGCTGAGGCTGCACAAGCAGGTCAACGGCGTCTACTCCGTGCTTCAGGAGGTGGATCTGGCTCCCTACGGATTCACGGACGCGGATCTGCTCACCGGCCGGCACACTGTCCGCTACGACGTGGCGGGCAGCACCGTCACCACGACACTCGACGGCAAGTCGGTCAACTCCTACACCGACTCCACGTTTTCGAAGGGCTACGTCGGCTTCCGCACCCACGCGTGCTGCGGCGAGAAGGGCACGGTCTACGACGCAGTGGTCACCGGCGCCGACGGCACCACGCTGCTGAAGACCGACTTCGTCTCCGGACGCAATCCATTCACCGGCGGTGACATCGTCGACTCCGCCCTCGTGGTGTCCGGCACCACCGACGCCCTGTACGCACCGGCGTCCCGCCCACTGCCGCTGCTGCGCAAGGACTTCGCCACCGAGGCCGGCAAGAAGGTCTCCTCCGCACGGATCTACGCCTCGGCACTGGGGATCTACCAGCTGGAGCTCAACGGAAAGCGAGTCGGTGACCAGGTCCTGGCCCCGGGTTGGACCAACTACCGTCAGCGCATCCAGTCCCAAACCTACGACGTGACCGGACTGCTCGACAGCGGAGGCAATGCCATCGGAGCCTCCCTGGCGGACGGCTGGTGGTCCGGCAAGGTCGGGATCGGCTGGAGCCGTCAGTACGGAGACACCCCCGCCCTGGTGGCCAAGGTGCGCATCGCCTACACCGACGGTTCCGTCCAGTGGATCGGAACGGACGCTTCCTGGAAGGCCGCCGCGGGCCCCTACGTGAAGGCCGACCTGCAGGACGGGGAGACCTACGACGCGCGCCTTGCGCCGTCGGGCTGGAGTCGGCCGGGATTCGACGACAGCGCGTGGGAATCCGCCGCGGTCCTGGAGTCGCACACCGCACTCCTGGTCCCACAGACCGACGAGCCGGTGCGTCAGACCCAGGTGCTCAAGGCCCGGAAGATGACCGAACCCACCACCGGGACATACGTCTACGACCTCGGCCAGAACATGGTCGGCGTGTCACGGCTGACCCTCACCGGTTCGGCCGGACAGACCGTCAGGATCCGCTACGCGGAGGTGCTCAACAAGAACGGCACCCTTTACACCGACAACTTCCGCACCGCCAAGGTCACCGACCGCTACACGTTCGCCGACACCGGAACGTCGACGTACCAGCCCACCTTCACCCAGCACGGGTTCCGCTACATCGAGATCAACGGTGTGACCGAGCCCCCCGCGCTCTCCGACGTCAAGGGCGTCGTATGGGGATCCGACCTCGCCGGCACCGGCACGCTGAAAACGTCGGACGGCATGCTCAACCAACTGGTGAGCAACATCTCCTGGAGCCAGCGAGGCAACTTCCTCTCCATCCCCACCGACACCCCGGCCCGCGACGAGCGGCTGGGTTGGACGGGAGACATCAGCCTGTTCGCGCCGACGGCCAACTACCTCGTCGACACCCGCGCGTTCCTGTCCCACTGGATGGCGGACGTACGCAACTCCCAGTACGCCAACGGTGACCTGCCCGCGGTCGTGCCGACTCCGCAGGGACAGTTCAGCGACAGCGGTGTCGGCTGGGACGACGTGATGATCACCGTGCCGTACCACGTATGGCACTCCTACGGCGACACCCGAATTCTGCGCGAGAACTACTCCGCCATGCGGAAGTTCTTCCAGTTCGTACGCGACAGCGCCGGACCGGACCTGCTCGAACCCGGCCGCACCACGTTCTTCACCAATGACTGGCTGAACCTCGACGACCCGACCGAGCAGGGCATCCTGGGTACGGCCTATTTCGCCGAGGACGCCCGCATGATGGCCGCGGTCGCCAACGCCCTGGGTGATGATGCGGCCGCCGCCGACTACCGCAAGCTCTCCGCCGACATCCGCACCGCCTTCACCGCGGCCTACGTCGCGGCCGACGGCACAGTGAAAGGCAACTCGCAGACGGGATACGCGATGGCCCTCGCCATGGACCTCATCTCGGACCCCGCACTGGTCGAGAAGGCCGGGGGGAAGTTCGTGGCCAAACTGGCACTCACCGACAACCACCTGCGCACCGGCTTCATCGGTACACCGCTGCTGCTGCCCGCGCTGAGCAGGATCGGCAGGGACGACCTGGCCTACAAGATGCTCCTGCACACGGACTACCCGTCATGGGGCTACGAGGTCGTCAACGGCGCCACCACCATGTGGGAGCGCTGGAACTCGATCATGCCCGACGGCAGCTTCGGTCCTGTCGAGATGAACTCCTTCAATCACTACGCCTACGGCGCCGTGGGCGACTGGATGTTCCAGAACATCGGCGGCCTCTCCGCGATCGAGCCCGGCTACAAACGCTCCCGGATCGCACCGGCACCCGGTGGAAACCTGACGCAGGGCTCCGGGAGTCTCAAGACCGTCTACGGCCTGCTGTCGTCGCGTTGGAACACCGACCACGGCGGCTTCGATCTGCGGGTGACGGTTCCGGTCAACACCGTTGCCGAGGTCCACGTCCCGTCCGCGAACCGATGGGCGGTCACCGAAGGAGGCCGGCCGGCCGACGACGTCAGGGGAGTGCGGTTCCTCCGGATGGAGCACGGGACCGCCGTGTTCGAGGTCGGATCAGGGTCTTACCGATTCAGCGTCGACAACGCTCCGGGCCACCTGGGCCAGGCCGGAAAAGCAGCCGGATAACTGTGCCCTGTCCTGGCCGGCCTCGACGCCGCGGGCGCGGCGACCCACACGTGAGCTGAGTCTGGGCCCGGCTGAGCGACGTCAGCGTCCTGACCTCCTCCGAGGTGGTCAGGAAGAGCGCTTTCAAGGATCCCGACCGTCGAATCCGCGATCGCGAGCCTGCTCAACGGGGCCCCTCCCCGTGGGCAGGCTCGCGTGAGGTCGCATCCGACAAAAGCAGGAGCGGGGCATACAGGTCGGTCAGGGGCCGAAGGGCCCACAGGCGGTCATGGCCTCCAGGCTCGCGGCGAGCCACAGCAGACAGGGCGGGCGTCGGTCAGAACGAAGCCGCCGGCTCCTGCGCGCAAGGCCGTCGTAGGCGTACTCCGCCAAGGCCGAAGCCGTTGATGATGACGGCGCGGTCGCGGTCGTCGGCGGCGATGCGACGGGTGGCCCCGATGCCGTCCAGCCGGTCGTGGCCGCTGCCAGAGAGGCCGAAGGCAACTGGCGGCCGTGCATATCGGTCCACCGCTGTGCACGTGAGGTCGCGAAGAGGCGCATGTCCCAAACAGGCAATCCTCCACGTCTGCCAGGGGAAAGACCTGCCTGCGGCTCAGGAGGTTCACTGTCGGTCACCTCGACGACAAGGAGCCGAAACATGCCCGAGGAAGCCAGGTCGGAATTCTGGAAGAGCCTCAAGCCGATCGCCGACTCGCTGAAGCCCGACGCTCAGCCGGAGGTCTATCTGTCCCAGGTGGCCACCGACGACGACCGGTACTACGCACCGCTCAGCGAGACCGTGGGATCCCGGCCCCTGTGGATCAACGTCAAGGACAACTCCTGGGCCGACATCCTCTGCGCCAAGCAGGCCGGCCTCGTCAACCGGCACTACCACCCGCACGAGGTGTTCGCGTACACGATCTCCGGCAAATGGGGCTACCTGGAGCGGCCGTGGACCGCGCGGGCCGGTGACTTCGTCTACGAGGCACCCGGTGAGGGACACACGCTGGTGGCCTACGAGAGCGACGAGCCGATGAAGGCGTTCTTCATCGTCAAGGGTCCCTTGATCTGGCTGGACGAGGACGGCAACACCACCGGCTACTTCGATGTCCACGACTACATCGAGCTGTGCAGGAACCACTACGACAAGGTCGGCATCGGTGCCGACTACGTCAACTCACTCTTCCGGTGATCCCGGTCCCACCGCTCGAACGAGGTTCCGATGTCACGTATCCGTACCCGGGTCCGGCCCGACGCAGAAACTCCCGTCGCCACCGACGGCGCAGCACATCGGTATGAGAACCGGCTGCTGCTGATCCTCTTCCTGGCCTTCGGTTTCGTCTTCTTCGACCGCCAGGCGCTGCCCTTCCTCGCCCCGTACATCAGCAAGGACTTCCACCTCTCCAACACCGAGCTGGGCACCCTGTCCGGGGTGCTGGCCCTCACCTGGGCGCTGTCCGGACTGGTCGCCGGCCGTCTGTCGGACAAGCTCGGCAGACGCAAACCCATCCTGATCGGCGCGGTCGTCCTCTTCTCCTGCTTCTCCGCGGCGGGCGGTCTCATGACCGGCTTCCTCGGACTGCTCGTCGCCCGGGCCCTGATGGGCGTGGCGGAAGGAGCCGTGCTTCCGCTGGCCCAGTCGATGATGGTGGAGGCATCCCGGGAGAGCCGTCGCGGTCTCAACATGGGACTGCTGCAGGGCTCGTCGGCCGGTCTGATGGGCGGGATCCTCGCCCCGCTGGTCGTGGTGTGGATCGCCGAACTCCACGGCTGGCGGACTGCCTTGCTGTTGACGATCGTGCCAGGTCTGCTCATCGCGGCCTGGATCGCGAAGTCGGTCAGGGAAGCGCCGCCCGGCGGCCGGGTCCAGGTCGCCGCCGCCGACGCCGAGGCCGCCCCCGGGACGACGGCCGTGCCCAAGCCGTCGGTGCGGGAGGTTCTGGGACACCGCAACATCATCCTGTGCATGGCGGCCGCGTGCTGCTATCTCACCTGGTTCATCGTCATCGTCACCTTCACTCCCACGTATCTGCTGACCGTCAAGGGCTTCTCCCCGAGCACCATGAGTGCAGTCATGACGTGCCTGGGCGTGGGGTGGGTGCTGTGGGGGTTCCTCACCCCCGCCGTTTCCGATCGCATCGGCCGCAAGCCGACCATGATCGCCTTTTCCGCCACAGCGGCCCTGTGTCCACTCGCCATGGTGTACGTCAGCGATCCTGTGGTGCTGGGCCTGGTCGTCGTGCTCACGTACACCGGCCTCGGCTGCTTCACCTTGTTCATGGCCACCATCCCCGCCGAGACGGTGCCCCGTGGTGCGCTGGCCACCGCACTCGGGCTGGTCATGGGGATCGGTGAGCTGGCCGGTGGGTTCCTTGCCCCGGTGATCGCCGGGCGGGCGTCGGATGTCTGGGGCCTGCAGACGGCCATGTTCATCTCCGCCGGTGGCGCCGTCGCCGTCGTCCTGCTGTCTTTCGGTCTGCGGGAGACCGCCCCACGGGTACTGCGCCGGCGGGCCGAGCGGGCCACGGCCGCATTCGGCTCTGGCACGGTGGCGGCGGGAACGGCCGAATGAGGGCCGACACGCGGCGCATGCGGGCCGCTGTCTGGTACGGAGCCAGGGACGTCCGCATTGCCGAGGTGGACGTCCCCGCACCAGAGCGTGGCGAGGTGCTCATCGAGGTCGCCTACTGCGGTATCTGCGGCAGTGACCTGCACGAATACGCCGACGGTCCGCACGCCATCCCCGTCGGGGAGCCGCATCCAGGCTCCGGTGCCACAGCTCCGCTCGTCCTCGGCCACGAGTTCTGCGGGACCGTGGTGGCCCTCGGGCCGTCGGTGATCGGCCTGGCGATCGGAGACCGGGTGGCGGTCGAACCGAACTACCGGTGCGGGGCCTGCCCACGGTGCCGGGCAGGTGAGTACAACATCTGCCGGCACTTCGGATTCGCGGGGCTGATGGGTAACGGCGGCATGGCCGAGTACGTGGCGATCCCGGCCTACATGGCGCACCGTCTCCCCGAGGCCGTGCCGCTGGAGCAGGCCGCGCTCTTCGAACCGGCCTCGGTCGCCTTGCACGCGCTACGGCGCGCGGGGGCCACTCCCGAGACGGTGACGGTCGTCGGCCTGGGCCCGGTCGGCCTGCTCACCGTCCGGCTCGCCGCGGAACGCAACGTTCGGCGCATCTTCGCCGTCGACGTTTCCTCCGCTCGCCTGGATCGCGCGGCCGGACTGGGCGCCACCGATCTGATCGATGCGCGGACGGAAGAAGGTGTGGGGGAGCGGATCAGGGAGTTGACCGGCGGTGAGGGGGTCGATGCCGCGTTCGAGGTCGTCGGCTCCGAGAGAGCCCTGCGGACCTGCCTGGCCGCTACCCGGCGCGGTGGCCGGGTCGTCCTCGTCGGCCTGGCGCCTCAGGTGTCTTTGGACACCTTCGCCCTGGTCAACAACGAGCAGTCGATCGTCGCCAGCGTCGGCTACCGCGACACCTATCCGGAACTCATCCGGCTCGTCGCGGAGCGGGGGCTGGATCTGACACCGGTCGTCACCTCGACCATCGCACTCGACGGCCTGATACCCCACGGCTTCGAGGCGCTGCTGGGCGGCCCGGGACACCAGATCAAGATCCTTGTCGATCCCGCCGCACACCGTGACCGTGTCGACCCTCTCATCCCCTGCGCGGCGGCGGCCGGGACTGCGACGCAGCCGACCTCGGCCCGCGGGGGAGGTGCTGAGACCGGCTCGCCACGATCGTGACAGGTCTTCGGTGGTCGAGCACACGAGGGGCGGCAGCCGACCACGCTGCCGCCGGACTCGGCCGCCGTACCTGCCGCTCCCGGTCTGCCTGTTCCGCCTCAAGGGCGCGACCCGTGACGGGGCAGCGCACCGGGGGTACCCTCGCCGAGAGACAGCACCAGCACCTCGGACGGCCCCGCACGTCAGAGCACGAAGGCCGGCTCAGCGGCTGCATCGACTCCCTGTCGTCACGGCAGAGCGGTCCTGCGCCACCGTCACCAGGGACGCATGGGCTGGAAAGGAGATTCAGGTGAACCTGCCTACCGTCTCCCGCGTGTCCACGCAGTCGGTCGATCCGGCGGACCGTATCGACTTCTGGGAGGAACACAACCGACAGGCTCTGGTGGGCTTGACGTGTTCGTCGTACTCGCAGGAAGGCCTGCTGGCCTCAGAGGTGAACGTCGAGCTGGGCGACCTGCGGCTGGCAGAGATCGACGGCAACGAGCATGTCATCGAACGGACCCCACGGATCTGTCAGACCCTGCCGAAGGAGTCGATCTTCGTCACGCTGCTGACAGAAGGCTGCGGGGTGTTCTTCCACGAGGGTGGCTGCGTCACCCTCCGGACAGGCGACATGATCCTCTACGACACACGCCGGCCCTATCTGTTCGGTTTCCCCTCTCCCATGCGGCAACTGCTGGTCGACATCCCCCGTGAGGTGTTCGCCACGCACTGTGCCCCAGGTGAGGTGTCCGCGCCGATACTGCTCGGCAGGGGGTCGGCCGCCGAAGGCGCACAGGCCTCCGCGCTGGAGGCGGTAATGAACGACTGGGTCGCGAAGCAGGGCGGCGAGGACGCGGCCGGCACCCAGGCGACTGTGCTCTCCCTCGTCCGCACGCTGGCCGCACCGCGGCTGGGCGGCTCCGCTCCGCCCGTCGTGCTCTCCCAACTGGCGGTTGCTCAGGACTACATAGCCCGGCACCTTGCCGACCCGGAGCTGAGCTCGGGCCGCGTTGCCGAGGCGATCGGAGTGTCCACGCGGCACCTCAGCCGTATCTTCCAGTCGACCGGAGTCAGCCCCTCCCGCTACATTCTCGAACAGCGGCTCGGCAAGGCCCGGCAGGTTCTCACCGATCCGGGCTCCCGCCATCTGACGATCGCCGAGATCGCCCATTGCTGGGGTTTCGCCAGCCAGGCCCACTTCACCCGGGTCTTCCGGAGCCATTTCGGCAGCACTCCCGGAGAAACGCGCCCACTCCCCAGCTCAACCCGTGGCTGAGGGGCAACGTGCGCGCACGCGGCCCACAGCATCACCGGCGCATCGGACCCCGACGGCGGGACCGCGTGCGGTGCGCGATCGCGACCACCCCTGGTCGACTCGACGTCGAGCACGGCATGGGGCTGGTTCTCAAGTGCCTTGCCACTTACCCCGAGCCTGCTGCACCGAGGACGCGCCGGAAAGGCCGTTCATGAATGCGCTCCTGACGCCGTCAGAGGGTGCCGCGCTCCTGGTGCCGCGCTGATCCGCGACGTGGAGGCCGGCCGCCGCGGGCGGCGTTCGGATACACGGGCGTGCGGCCGAGCGAGCCGGTGATGGCCGTCGTGCCGACGGCGCCGCTCACGCCGATGCCCAAGCCCGCCAGGACCAGGCCGCCGAGGAAGGGCAGGTAGCCGGCGTCGACCCTGAGGAAGGAGATGGCATACAGGCCGGCGGCGAGCAGTAGCAGGTCGGCGGACATGACCGTCTTCAAAGCGACCCATGAACCAGCTGCGGGGTGACCGACGAGGTGGGCAGCACCGCTGCTGCTACCGGACCAAGGGTGACTGCGGTGGCAGCTGGGGCCGGCCTTCACTCGAGGCGTTCGGCAGTGCGGTCGGCTCAGGTGACGATCCGGCAGGGAAGCTTGCTCAGCCCGTGCAGGGTGTTGTTCACGATGAACTCGGGCTTGCCGATCTCGAACCGGCGCACCCGTGACAGCAGTGCTGTGAGGAGGGCGTGCGCTTCAAGTTTGGCCAGGTTCTGGCCGACGCAGGCGTGGATGCCGACGCCGAAGGTCAGGTGATCGGACGGCTTCCGGGTGATGTCGAAGCGCTCCGGGTCGCCCCACTTGCGTTCGTCGCGGTTGGCGGAGGCATACATCACGGCGACACGATCACCTGCGGGGATGGTGACGCCGTCGCACTCCCAAGCCCTGGTTGTCACCCTGCTGAACAGGGTGACGGGAGATGCGATGCGCAGGACCTCGAGGTAGGCGGCGGGCAGCAGCGAGGGGTCGCTCCGCAGGGCGTCCCACTGGTCGGGGTGTTCGGCGAACAGCCGGACGGCGGCCGCCAAGGAGAGGATCGTGGTGTCCATGCCCGTGGCGAGGAACGCCATCATGAGGGTGAACGCTGCGGCCTCGTCGATCTCGCCCGAGTCGACCGCCTCCCAGACGCGAGCGCCGAGACCGCCTTCGGCAAGCCGGTCCCGGGCGGCGGTGGTGCGGACGTAGTGCAGCAGAGCCTGCTGCTGTCGCATCGCGGCAGGTGTCCGCTCTCCCAAGGGACCCAGACCCTCGAAGGTGGAGGCGCCGAACTCCAGGAGCTGGTCGCGGCCTTCCTCGGGCAGACCGATGAGATCGGCGACGAACCGCGGAGTGAACGCCTCTGCGAGGTCGGACACCGCGTCGAATTCCACGCCGGTCGCCAAGCGGTCGACGATGTCTTCCGCCGCGGCGGCCACCGAGGGGCCGAGGTCCCGCAGCGCCCGGGGCATCAGCATGCGGGAGAGGATGACGCGCAGAGAGGTGTGGTGAGGGGGGTCGGAGGCCAGCACGCCGCCGGCCATGAGCTCGTTCATGCCGGCCGCGAAGCCCACGCCGGACGCGGAGCTGAACGTCTCGTGATCACGCAACGCGGCACTGACCTGCTCGTAGCGCGGCAACGCCCACGCGTCGTAGCGGCTGAGCCGGACCACCGGTCCCGCATCTCGTAGGCGCGCATACACGGGATAGGGATCGAGCAGTGTGTCCGTGGCGAAAAGGTCGACGTCGCTTGAGGGCAGGGTCGTTGAAGGCATCATTGGCTCCGAGGTCGACGGCCGCCGTGTCAGCCGGCGCGGCTGTCACGGTGTGCATCCGCTGCGAGTGCCGTGCTTTGTCCGGGCGTGGCGGCACGGGAAGTCCGCCGCTTCGCATGGCGGTCGCTGCTCCCTCGATCATGCGTACCGCCATGGGCCGGGGTCCAACACCGAATCGCGCACGTAATGATCGAAGGTTGCGATTCATTGACGTCCCGCCGCGTGGACAGCGCGGCTGCGGACCGGAGTTGGTCAATCGTCATCTTCGATGGCTGTGTACCAGCATCCGTGTTGGACTCCCGGGCCGCTGAGCAGCATCATCAGCGAGGGACAGCAACAACGCACAGACGGCCGGCGGGATCCTGGGAGAGCGGCTTTCGGCTTGTTCCGCAGGTAGTCGAGTCCCGGCCGTTCGAAGACGGACGACGGGCATCGACCGCTCCGGCGGCCCCGGGCCGCAGTCCCTCTCCCCCCAAGGCAAGGCCATCCGTACCGCCCTCCTCGTGGTCTGGGCTGTCCTCGCGGACGGCCTTGTCACCCCTACCTGGTCCCCAGCGCGGCCGACGGTCTCCCGATGGTGCGGAAAACAACCTCGTGGATCGTGCCCGCGCAGTGACCCTTCTGACAATGGAGTCGCCCCCATGGTCATCACCCGTGAACTGCTGATCGACGGCAAGGAGAAGGGTGCGCGATCCGGGCGCACAACGTCCGTCATCAACCCCTCCACCGGACAGATGTACGCCACCGTGGCCGCGGCCGGCGTCGAGGACGTCAGCAGCGCCGTTGACGCCGCCCAAGCCGCGTTCGAGAACTGGGCGGGGCTGGACCCGTCCACTCGTCGGGCGATCTTCGTCAAGGCCGCCGACCTGATGGAGCAGCAGCGCGAGCACATCGTGGACGTGATGGCCAGCGAGGTGGGCGCGACCCGGTTGTGGGGGTCGTTCAACGTGACCTTGGCCGCCGCGATGCTCCGCGAGGCGGCCGCTCTGATCACCGCCCCGCGGGGCGAAGTGCTCACCACGCAGCAGGATGGCGCCCTCAGCCTCGCGGTGCGCGAACCCCTGGGTGTGGTAGCCGCGTTCTCCCCGTGGAACGCCCCCGTCATTCTCGGGACCCGCTCGGTTGCCGCCGCTCTTGCCGCCGGCAACACGGTCGTGCTGAAACCGAGCGAAGTGGCTCCTCTGTCCGCCGGGCTTCTCATCGGGGACCTGCTGCGTGAAGCCGGACTGCCCGACGGGGTCCTCAACGTGATCACGAACGACCCCGCCGACGCTCCGCACATCGCCGAAGCCCTCATCACCGACGCGGCGGTGAGCGCGGTGAACTTCACCGGCTCGACGCACGTCGGCCGGATCATCGGCGCCCATGCCGCGCGCCATCTCAAGCCCGCGCTCCTGGAACTGGGCGGCAAGAACGCGGTCATCGTCCTGGAGGACGCCGATGTGGACTACGCGGTCGACGCGGCCGCCTTCGCGGCGTTCATGAACTCCGGGCAGATCTGCATGTCCGCCGACCGGATCCTCGTACACGAGTCGCTCGCTGAGGAGTTCATCGCCAAGTTCACGGCCAAGGTCGCCGCGCTGCCGTTCGGCGATCCCGCCGACCCGGCCACGGTGATCGGCCCGCTGGTCAACACGGACCCCGACCAGCGCTGCGGGCTCTTCGCGGCTCGCCGTGTCGCCGCCCTGGTCGAGGACGCGGTCGCCAAGGGCGCCACCGTACTCGTCGGCGGGGAGATCCAGGACGCCTCTCACCCGGCGACCGTCCTCAGCGCGGTCCCCGCCCACGCCGACCTGTACGGCACGGAGACGTTCGGGCCGCTGTGTGTCGTCGACACGTTCGCCACCGACGACGAGGCCGTCACGATGGCCAATGACACCGACCAGGGGCTGACCGCCGGCATCATCACCGAGAACGGCACACACGGCCTGCGCGTGGCCCGAAGGCTGCGGACCGGCATCGTCCACATCAACGACCAGTCCGTCGCCGATGATCCCCAAGCGCCGTTCGGTGGTGTCAGGTCCTCCGGTTACGGCCGCTTCGGAGGCCGTTGGGGCATCGAGGCATTCAGCAACACGCGCTGGATCACTCTGGCCACCCAGCATGCCTCCTACCCCTTCTGAGGGGTCGGCGACGGGCCGGTCTCATGGGCCGGCCCGTCGCCGGTGCGCGGACCACAGAGCGGACAGGAACCAAGCATGATCTCGACCACCACACCCGTCACCGATGTGGACCTCTTCGAGGATGAGGTGCTCAATGATGCCTACCCTGTGTGGGAAGAGCTGCGCGAGCTCGGAGCGGCGGTCCACCTGTCGCGCCACGGCTGCTGGGTACCGCCGCGGTATGCGCAGGTGCGCGCGGCGTGGAGTGATCACGGACGGTTCTCCTCGGTCGAAAGCGTCGTACTGGAGGCCGGCTCTCAACGAGCGGCGTCGCGGCGAGGTTCTCGCCTCCGACCGACCCGAGCACGACGTGCTGAGCGATGTCCTGTCGGAGAGCCTGGCGGCGCGCGCCCTCGCCCGACTGCGGACGGACATCGGCAGAGCTTCGACGTGGTCCGGGACTTGCCCCGCGTGTTCCCCGTGCGTGTTGCCGCCGACCTGATCGGGAGGACCCTGGCGGCAGGGGAGGAGGTCGGCGAGCATCAGGTGGCACCGCTGCTGCGGGCCTACCTCGCGGCGAGCATGGACACCACCGTCAACGCCATCGGCAGCGGTCTGTCTTCCGCAGAACCACGTGTCCTGTCACGTCCGAGGACGTGGTGATCCCGGAGCCGGCACAGGTGAGCCTGCTGTTCGGGTCGGCGAACCGGGATCCCGTAAGTGGACCGACCCCGACTGCCTCCAGATCGGCCGAGCGCCGATGGACCACGTCGGCTCCGGCTACGGCCTCCCCGGTTGCGCCGGCCAGCGCCTGGCGCGCATCGAGGCACAGGCGATCTTCACCGCCCCGCTTGACCGCGTCGACCGGATCGAACTCGCCGGCCCGCCAGGCCGGCACCTGAACAACGTGATCCGCGGGCTGGACAGCCTGCCGGTCACCGTGACCACCAGAAGGGTATGACCGTGAGCATCGAACTCATTCCTGGCCGTTGTGAGGGACACGCGGTGTGCGAGGCCATCGCACCGGAGGTGTTCCGGGTGGACGACGACGGAATGGTGCAGCTGGTTCCCGACAGCGACCACGACGACGCGACCGCCCTCGCGGCGGTGCGTTCCTGCCCGGTCGCGGCGCTGCGGGCCACGTCATGAGGCGGATCGCCGTCGTAGGGGGCTCGATCGCGGCGGTGACCGCCGCGAGCTGGCTGCGCGTGCGGGGCTTCGAGGGGACGGTCACCCTCCTGAGCGCAGAGACCGAACAGCCCTACACCCGCGTTCCCTTGTCCAAGACCGTGCTGTCCGGTGAGGCGACGGACGCCTCCACCGCACTGCCGCCCCTCGACGACAGCGTCGATGTGCGGCTCGGGACCCGGGCTGTCTCGCTGAACACCAGGGCACGCCGGATCGTCATCGACAACGGCGAGCCGGTGCCCTACGACGGCCTGGTGATCGCAACAGGGGGGCGTGCCCGGCGGTTGAGCCCGCCCGGCATGGCGGGAGAAAAGGTGCTGCGCACGCTCGCCGACTGTGCGGCGCTGCGCGAGGACCTGGCACGAGCTCACAGCGTTCTGGTCATCGGAGCGGGGCTGCTGGGCATGGAGATCGCCTCGACGTGCCGCACCCTGGGTCTGCAGGTCACGGTGGTCGACCGGGACCCGCCGCTGCGGCGGGTGCTCGGACCGGTGCTCGCCCAGGTGATCACGGATGCCGCGCGTGAGCACGGAGTGGTGCTCAGGACGGTTCCCGGCGGCGTCCGGCTGGTCGGATCCCGCACGTTGGAGGGCGTCGACGCCGACGGTGACTTTCTCACAGCCGATGTGATCGTGTCGGCGGTCGGGGACGTACCCGCCGTCGACTGGCTCACCGGCTCGGGCCTGAGGCTCGACCGCGGTGTGGTCACCGACTCGCGCGGCCGCGTCGCGAACGACATCGTCGCGGCGGGGGATGCCGCGGTCGTCCGCGGGGTCGGCCGCCGCCCGCACTGGACCAACGCCGTGGAGCAGGCGCGCGTCGCGGCGGATGCGCTGCTGGGGGAGGATGTGGCCGGGGTGGCACTGCCCTCGTACTTCTGGACCAACCAGTTCGGCGTCGAGGTGAAGGTTGCCGGGGAACCGGCCGGACTCGGTGAACCGGATATGGTCGATGTCGACGGCAGCTCCATGCTCTTGCGCTGGTCGGCCGGCGCGGCAGCCACCGTGAACCACACGGTGCCGGTCCGTAAACTCCGGCAGCTCGCCTCCGCTACGTGAGCTGTGGTGAGTAGGGGGCGGGTCAGAAGACGGTGACCTCGCGACTGTAGAGGGCGAACGAGCGGGAGGGGTCGTAGAAGCCGCCGCTCTCCTCGGATCGCTCTCGCAGCGAGCTTTCGTACGAGGGGAAGTGCGCCAGTGCCTCGTCCTCGGACCGGTAGTGGAGGGCGGCGACTCCTGCGTAAAGGGTCTCCGTCCCGCCGAAATGGTGCAACGCCTCCTCGGCTCCTGGCACCTGACGGTGCTGGACCCATCCGCGCACCCTGTTGAACTCCGATTCCTCCTTGTCGACGAGGTACTTGTTGGCGGTCTGCCATCGGTCGACGATGTCGTCCCGTTCCAGCCGTTGTGCTCCGTGGACGAAGTGGAGCACCTTCACCGTGTCTGCGTCGGTCTCGGGTGGCGGCATCAGCACCTCGGTTCGTGTCAGCAGGGCCAGGGCGCTGGGCAGGTCGTTGAACCGGGCACCGTCGGGGCCGATGACCTCGCGTGAGTACGGGTGGGACATCGTGGCTGCCAGCGCACCCAGGTCGTCGAACCTGAGCTCGGTGACGGAGTCGCGTCCGAACGCGGTCAGGTGGGCCGGGTCGCCCTCGGCGCCGAAGGACGCATCGAACACATGGTTTTGGACGTAGCCCCTGATCCAGAGGGGGTTCGCGGCGGCCAGCGGCCCGTGCACGTGGTGCAGGTGTCGCAGGAACGCCCGGTGAGTCATGCCCGGCTTGCGGCGGACAGCGGCGATCAGTGTCAGCATCGTTCTCCGTTCGGGACAGGACAGGTCGGTATGGCAGGCGTTGAGTCCCGCGATACCGACCTGTGCGGTGGTCAGCCGGCCATCTGCCGTACGGGTTCCGGGACGGCCGCCGTCCGGCGGCGGGCGGCGAGACCGAGTGCGGCGGTGGCGGCGGCCGCGGCGAGGGCGAGTACGCCCATGGCATTCGGCAGGGTGCCGACGGCGGAAGTGAGGGCGAGGGCTGCCAGCGGGCAGATGAACTGGCCGAGGAAGAAGGATCCCGTCCACAGGCCGGTGCCGCGGCCGCGGTCGGCGTAGTCGAGCTTGGACATCGCGAGAGTGAGCAGACTCGGCAGCATGATGCCGCCGCCGAGACAGGTGATGACGGCACCGAGGGTCAGCACGACGGGGTTGGGGGAGAGCCAGACCACTGTGAAGCCGAGCGCGCACAGGCCGAATGCGGTGGGCAGCCAGGCCTGCGGGTTGCGGCCGGCCTTGGCGAACAGGGCTGAGCCGGCCACGATCGCGGCACTGGTGATGGCGGTGGCCAGCCCGATCACGCCGGAGTCGCTCACGCCCATGTCGTCCAGGAGGAACGCCATCTCCACCTGGAGGGTGTAGAAGAGGACGGCGCCGAAGACGGTCAGTGCGCAGGTGCCCGCCAGGGGGCGCCAGGGGAAGGACCGTCTGGTCCTCGGCTCCGAGACGGTGTGGTGAGCGCCGGTCTGATGGGGGAGGGGCCGGGGCAGGAATGCGGCCATGGCGGGGGCGAGCAGCAGGCTCACGGCGTAGGCACAGAACGGAACGCGCCAGCCGGCCGATCCGGCCACGCCGCCGAGCGCGAAGAAGGCCGTGGCGGAGATCGCGGCGCACATCGTCTGCATCGCGAGGTAGCGGTCGCGTTGCCGGCCGGAGTAGTAGTCGCCGAGCAGTGTCGTGCAGCAGGTCATGATGGCGGCTTCCGTGACGCCGACGAGTGCACGGCTGGCGACGATGGCGACGAGGGAGTCCAGCCACAGGGGTGCGGTGCCGAGGACGGCGTAGACCAGGGTGGCGGTGACGAGGAGGCCCTTGCGGCCGAGTCGGTCCACGAGGACGCCGGCGAAGGGGGCCAGCAGGGCCAGTGCCAGAGCGGGCACCGTCAGTGCCATGGGAACGAGCACGTCGACGCCCGGGACATCGGCGAAGTGGTCGTGCATCTGCGGCAGGACCGGGGCGATGAGCACGGCCCCCAGGATGGGCAGACAGGCGCCTGCCATCAGCAGCAGGAGGCGAAGCCGGTGTCCTGGGCCGGACACGACTTGCTCGGACGGGACGTCTCCGTTCGCCGTGGCGGGCGGGGGCGGGGGCACGGGTGCAGGCATGCGTGATCTCCACATGGCGTGTCGGGAGGGGAGGGAATGGTTCGGCCGTGGCGGCCTGGCTGTCGTAACACCTGTGAGCACGTGCGTGACAGCGGCGCCGATGACAGCCCGATGTCACGGCGGGCCGGTTCGCCGCGACGCCTGGCGCGGTCCGGGCGGCGGGGGACACTACGGCTCGCGCGTCGGGTGGAGACGACTATCGGGCACCGAGGAGGGCCTGCCTAGCCCTCGTCCGATCGAGATCGGTCATGCGGATCATCCGGTTCCTGGATGCCGGGTACGCGGCTCAGCAGGTTGCGCAGGCGGTCACCGTTGGCCATGTGGTGCGCCGCTCAAGGATCGTGCGGGAAGCCCCGGACAGCGGCCCGCTACCTTTCGCCGGACCCGTTCGGAGCCGGGACCTCCTCCAACCCCGGCACGCCCGGCCCGGACAGGCGAGCGAGCGCGAGACGCAGGAACGCCTGCGCGGCTGGAGAGGCCGGGGCGGGGTCGCGGTGGGCCAGGGCCAGGGGCTGGAGCGCCTGCGGGTCGTCGAGGCGCAGGATGCAGTCGGCGTGATCGGCCGGGACGATCGCCTCGGCCGCCGGACGGGGTACGACGGTCACCCCGATGTCTTCGAACGCCAACGACACGAGGTCACCGGCGCTGCGCAAGGCGCAGACACCCCGGCGACGGGCCCGCGCGCGTTCGAACGCCGCGTCCACCTGCGCGCGCAGACCTGTGTCGGGAACGCATTCGAGGAAGCGTTCGTCGGCCAGCTCGCCCAGGGAGGTGACACCGACCCCGCGCAGCCGGTGCCGGCGGCCCACAACGGCCACCAGCGGCACCACGCTGAGCAGGTGGTACGCGATGCCCGGCGGCAACTGGTGCTCGTGCACGGCGACGACGGCGACCTCCAGTTCACCCGTCAGGAGCTCGGAGGTGGTTTGCACACCGTCGGAGTCGAAGAGAGTGACCTCGACCGCGGGATAGGCCTCCTGGAACTCCCGCAGCACACCGAGCTGGTCGATGTTCCCCGCCGTGAGCGTCACCGAGCCGATCCGCAGCCGCCCACGCACGGGTCCGTCGAGCGAGGAGATCTCGGCGTGCATCTCCTGAACCGCCTTCAGCACGCGGCGCGCGCAGGCGACGAAGACCTGTCCGGCCTGGGTGACGCGGACGCTGCGACTGGTCCGCTCGAACAACCGGGTCCCGACCTCCCGCTCGAGCTGTGTGATCTGGTGGCTGAGCCCCGACTGGCCGATGCGGCAACGCGTTGCGGCCCGGGTGAAGTTGAGCTCGTCGGCGATGGCCACCGCGTATTCCATCTGCCGCAGATCCATCGCATTCTCCGATCATTTCGTGCGTGTTTCAGCGTTGGACGCCGACGACATCCCGAGCACATGATGGTCAACACGAGCTGATGGGCTCGCCTTCACGAGATTCTGCTGTGCGGCCACCCAGGGGAATCAATCACGTTCTTCGCTTGATCGACCTTGCCACAGGGAGAGAGCCATGGCTACTGCAACGACGCGGTCCGACGGAACACCCGGGCAGCAGCCCGTGAGCACCCAGCCGCCTCCGGAAACCATGCAGTTCCCGGACACGCCGAAATTCCGGGGGTTCTTCGCGCCCTCACGGATCGAGGCGGACGTCTACGACCTGGAGGTCGAGGGCCGCATACCCCCCGAGTTGAACGGCGCCTTCTACCGGGCCGCCGCGGACACCCAGTACCCGCCGCGGTATCCGAACGACGTGTACATCAACGGCGACGGCATGATCCACATGGTGCGCTTCGACAACGGCCACGCGGATCTGAAGACGCGCTACGTCCGCACCCAGCGCTTCCAGCTCGAACGCCGGGCGCGCCAGGCCCTGTTCGGTGCCTACCGCAACCCCTACACCGACGATCCGTCAGTGGCCGGCGTCGACGACGGAAACGCCAACACCTCGATCATCTGGCACGCGGGCAAGCTGCTCGCGCTCAAGGAGGCGGCCCTCCCCTACGAGCTGGACCCGGCGACGTTGGAGACCAAGGGCGTCCACGACTTCTCCGGCCAGATCCCGGGCCGTACCTTCACCGCACACCCCAAGCACGACCCGCGCACCGGTGAGCTGATCGCGTTCGCGTACAACGCCAGCGGTCTGCCGGACAAGCAGATCCACATCCACGAGATCTCGGCGGACGGCAAGGTCACCCGCTCCCAGACCTTCGAGGTCCCCTACTCGTCGATGGTGCACGACTGGCTGGTCACCCGGGACCACTTCGTCTTCACGATCTCACCCATGGTCGCCGACCCGGAGCAGATGAAGACCGAGGAACAGTACTTCGTCTGGGACCCGAACCAGGGGACCTACGTCGCGATCATCCCGCGGGACCAGGGGGTCAGCGGTATTCGCTGGTACCGCAGCGAGCAGCTCATGGAGACCCACTCCCTGAACGCCTGGACGGACGGCGACACCCTCGTCGGTGACCACTTCACCACCAGGTCCGGTTGGTTCTCCCAGTTCCCGAAGACGACCGTCGGCCCGCTTCCCGAAGAGCCGCCGTTCCTGCACCGCTGGAGGTTCGACCTCACCCGCGGCGCCGCCCACTGGGACGACGCCACCGACACCTACCACAGCGAGCAGCTCCTCGCCTCGCCCGGCGACATGCCCCGGGTCGACCCGCGCGTACTGATGGAGAAGAACCGCCACGCCTGGGTCGGCGGCTTCCACCCCGACCTGCCGAAGGGCGAGATCGGCCCGATGGGCCCGCCCTTCAACTCCCTGATCCACCGTGACGACAGCACCGGTGAGAGTGCCTACTGGAGCCCTGGCGAGCACGGAGCCCCCGAGGAGCCGGTGTTCATCCCCAAGTCCGCGGACTCCGCCGAGGGCGAGGGCTATCTGCTGGCGCTGGTCGGCCGGCGCGACCAGATGCGGCACGATCTCGTCGTCCTGGACGCCCTCGACATCGCCGCCGGCCCGATCGCCACGGTGAAAATCCCCTTCCGACTCCGGTACGGCTTCCACGGCACCTGGGTGCCCGCCGCCGAACTGGGAAAGTGAGCAGGCCCGTGCGACTCACCAGGTGCGGCCACGCCTGCGTCCGGCTGGAGCAGGACGGCGTCGTCATCGTCATCGACCCCGGCAGTTACTCCGACCCGCACGCCCTCGACGGTGCCCACGCCGTGCTCGTGACCCACGAGCACGTGGACCACTTCGCCGAGCCCCTATTGCGCGCCGCAGCAGAAGCCGACCCCGGCCTGCGGATCTGGGCCGACCGAGCAGTCGCGGGCCAGCTCGCCGGGCTCGGCGGTGGCCGGGTCACGGTGGTCGGCGACGGGGACGCCCTCGACATCGAAGGCGTCGGCGTCGAGGTGCACGGAGAACTTCATGCCGTGGTCCATCCCGACCTGCCGCAGGTCACCAACGTCGGCTTCCTGGTGGGGGACGGCGACGCCACCGTATTCCACCCGGGCGACGCCTTCACCGTGCCCGCCCGCCCGGTGGACACACTCCTGCTGCCCGTGCACGGCCCGTGGTCCAAGACGGGCGAAGTCATCGACTACGCCCGTGAGATCAAACCGCGCAGTGCCGTGTCGATCCACGACGGCGGGCTCAGTGACAGCGGGAACGGGCTGGCCGACCACATGCTGGAGATGTGCCTTCGGGACGTCAGGACCGACTACCAGCGTCTGGCTGCCGCAGCGGGAATCGAGCTCACCTGATGGTCGCGTCGACGCAGACACGGAGACCGCCCGTGGGGTGGCTGTGCCTTGAGGGGCGCGGTGCGCTCGTCATCGGGGCTGGCGGACTGGGCACTGCCTGTGTCCGGGGGCTGGCGGAAGCCGGGGCACGGCTGACGGTCGTCGACGCGGACGCGGCCCGCCTCAAGAGCCTGCGCGACGATCCGGCCTGCGCGGCCGCCGTCGTACGGACCGTCACCGCGGACCTGACCTCCTCCGATGCGTGCGAGCGGGCGGTCGCCGAGGCGGCCCGCGAACTCGGTGGCTTGGAGGTGCTGGTGCACGCCGTGGGCACGAACGACCGGCGTCCCGTCGTGGACACGCCCGACGAGGTGTGGGACCGGATCCTGACCCTGAACCTGTCCAGCGCGTTCTGGACGGGACGCGCCGCGGGCCGGCTGATGCGCGAGGCCGGACACGGCAGCATGGTGTTCTTCTCGTCCGTCTCCTCCCTGCTCGCCCACCGCCATCACGGCCCGTACGCCGCCTCGAAGGGCGGCCTGGACCAGCTGGTGAAGGTCATGGCGTGTGAATGGGCAGCCGACGGCATCACCGTCAACGCCGTTGCCCCGGGCTACACGGAGACCGAGCTGACCCGCGCATACCTGGCGAAGCCCGGCATGCGGGAGGAGATGACCAGCTTGGTTCCCGCCGGGCGCCTGGGACAGCCGCAGGACGTGGTCGGAGCCGCCCTGTTCCTCGCCTCCCCGCGCGCCGTGTACATCACCGGACAGGTGCTGTACGTGGACGGCGGCCGCACGCTCGTGTGACCCGGCCTGATCGGCTCGACCCGGAAGGGAGTGCGGATGCCCGCACGCATCGCCGGCCGCCTGCCCGGTGAACTGGACGAGCAGCAGGCAGAGGTATACCGCGCCATCACGGGCGGTGCTCGGTCCACAGGGCCGCAGCTATTCCCGCTCACCGACCAGGAGGGCCGCCTCCGGGGCCCCTTCAACGCGATGCTGCTCAGCCCGCCGGTCGGAATGGCTGTACAGGAGGTGGGGGCGGCAGTGCGTTACGCGTCGGTCCTGACCGACCGCGTGCGCGAGATGGCCGTCCTGGTCGTCGCCGCCCACTGGAACAGCACGTTCGAGCAGGAAGCCCACGAAGCGGTCGGCCGTGCCTATGGCCTCACCGACTCCGAGCTGAAAGCACTGCGCGCAGGCGAACTGCCGGCCCTCTCGGACCCGGCCGAGCGTGCCGCCCTGCGTGCGGCACTGGCGCTGACCCGTACCGGCGTCCTCCACGACCGGGAGTACTACCACGCGGTGGCCGAGTGGGGGGAGCGAGGACTCTTCGAGCTCACGTCCCTGGTGGGCTATTACGCCCTGCTCGCCCTGCAGTTGCGTGTTTTCGCGGGAGAGGAACCGGACGGCTCCTGCGCCCCACCTCAGACCGAAAGCGGTACAGCATGAAGCTGGTTACGTTCGACGACGGACGCGTGGCAAGGCTCGAACTCGAAGAGAGGCTGGTGCTTCCGCTGGAGGCGGCGAGCACACGGGAGTACTTCGAGCGTGACGGCCGGGTGCCGGAGACAGGGGAGCGCCTGGGCCTGGACGACGTGACGCTGCGCGCGCCGATCGTGCCGAAGAAGTTCTTCCACACCTCCGGCAACTTCCGTGAGCACGAGGACGAGTCGAAGAACGTCGACTGGTCCCACCCCATGCACAAGGGCATCGTCTTCTTCCAGAACGTCGACGCGATCGTCGGCCCCGAGGAGCCGGTCATCCACCCCGAGCACCTGACGAGTGAACTCGACTACGAGCTGGAGATCGCCGTCGTCATCGGCAAACCCGGCAAGTTCTTCGGCGTGGACGACGCACCTCACCACATCGCCGGGTATGTCGTGTTCAACGACATCACGGCACGCGACATCCAGCGCCGGGAGATGGAGTCCGGCGTCTTCTCCTTCTGCAAGGCCATCGACACCTTCTGTCCCGTCGGCCCCTACATCGTGACCGCCGACGAGATCCCCGACGCGCAGAACCTCGACATGGAGCTGCGGGTCAACGGGGTGGTGCGGCAAAAGTCCAACACCAACCGCATGTCGGTCTCCATCCCCCACCTGGTCGCCTACCACTCCCCGCAGGGCTACAGCGCGGGCGACCTGATCACCACCGGCACCGTGCAGGGCGTGGCCGGCTTCAGCGGCGATCCCGACCTGTACCTCAAGCCCGGTGACGTCGTCGAGGCCGAGGTCGAACGCCTTGGGGTGCTGCGCAACCCCATCGTCAGCTGGGAGCAGGGCCACGGCACGCCCGTACCGAAGAAGGTGGACTGGTGAGACTCGGCGTCCTCGACGGGCGGGCCGTCGTGGTCCGCGGTGACCGGGCCGCGGACGTCAGATGGGCCTCCAAGGGACGGCTGCCCACCGACCCGATGCTTCTGCTGGGGGAGTGGCCCCGACTACGGAAGTGGGCGGCCGGACTGGCCGACGAGGCCTACGACATCCCTGTCGACCCCGCCGCACTCGGCGCACCGGTACCGCGACCCCGGCAGGTGTTCGCCATCGCCCTCAACTACCCGCCGCACGCCGCCGAAGCCGGCTTCACCCCGCCCGACGAACCCCTCGTCTTCACCAAGTTCCCGGCCTGCATCACCGGCCCGCGCACCACGGTCGCCCTCCCGCAGGGCAAGGTGGACTGGGAGGCCGAACTCGTCGCCGTCATCGGACGGGACACGTACCGGGTGAGCGAGGACCGGGCCTGGGAGACCGTCGCCGGTCTGATGGTCGGCCAGGACCTCTCCGAACGCGTCACTCAACTACAGGGCAGACCCGCCCAGTTCAGCCTCGGAAAGTCCTTCCCGGGCTTCGGCCCCACCGGCCCGGTCCTGGTCACCCCGGACGAGTTCGACGACCCCGACGACCTGGAGATCACCGGACTGCTCAACGGCGAGGTCGTCCAGCACGACCACACCAAGTCCATGGTCTTCCCGGTGCCGGAACTCGTCGCCCGTCTGTCGTCCGTCGTGCAGCTCTTCCCGGGCGATCTGGTCTTCACCGGGACCCCGGCCGGGGTCGGCAACCGAATGGACCCACCCCGCTACCTCGCCGAAGGCGATGAACTCGTCAGCCGTATCGGAGGCATCGGAGAGATCCGACAGCGCTTCACGGCCGTACACCCCTGAAGGGCTTTCCATGACAGAGCAGAGCATCCCCCGCCGCTTCGAAGGCCGCTCGGTCCTGGTCACCGGAGCCGGCACCGGCTACGGAGCCGAGATCGCCGTCCGCGCCGCACAGGAGGGCGCCCGGGTCGCCGTCCACTACCGCAGCTCCGCGGCCGGAGCGGAGAAAACGGCCGCCCGCATCAGGGAGGTAGGCGGCGAGGCATTCACGGTGCAGGCCGACATCGCCGTCCACGCCGACGTCATCCGCATGGCCGAGGATGCGTTCGCCCGTTTCGGCGGCCTGGACGTGCTGGTCAACAACGTCGGTGACGTGGCGGGCGACCAGATGTCCTGGCGCGAGCTCACCGAAGAGTCCATCGACCACGTCCTCGCCGTGGACATCAAGGGAACGATGCTGTGTGTCCACGAGTTCGGCTCCCGCATGCTGGAACAGGGCCACGGCGCGATCGTCAACATCGGCTCCACCGTGATCGTGCGCGGCAGCGCCCGCGCCCCGCAGTACGCCGCCGCGAAGTACGGCGTCCTCGGCATCACCAAGTCCTACGCCCAGGCGTTCGCCCCCACCGTGCGGGTCAACACCTTCGCCCCCGGCTTCATCGAGACCGAGATGCTTCTCAGCCGCGAGGACTGGAAGTCCGGCCGCCGCGAGGACATGATCGCCAAGACCCCGATGGGCCACATCCCGGGCCCCGCCGAACTCGCGGGCCCAGCCCTCTTCCTCGCCACCGACGACGCCGCCCACATGACCGGGGCCTACCTCAACGCCGACGGCGGCTTCAACATGATCGGCGCCTGACCCACGGGATGCCGGCCGGCCCGAGCAACCAAGGGAGACGAGACCGTAGCCTTCTGATCGGCGGCAAGGATATTGATGTCGGCGGTGGGCCGCCCGGAGACGGCGGGAGCCCGGCGGCTGGACACATAGGTGCCGTCCCCCTGCCGTCGCCACGAGGATGCGCATCGGCGTCAGCGCGTGGACGGCCGCACGCAGGGAGTTGCGGGACGTTCCCAGCTGCGCGGCGAGGTCCCCCTCCCCGAGCACGATCCCGGCGGCAGTTGACCGGCGACGATCAGTGCCTTGGCTTTGTCCGTCGCCTCATCGGTGAGAGCCACGCGCGTGCCCTACCTGTCAGCTCGTGTGGAGAACGGAGTGGAGTGCCTTGTCGATCGTGGGGTGGGCGAAGGCGAAGCCCGCCTTGTGCAGGGCCGCAGGGACGGCGCGGCAACTGCCTGTGATGCCTGTGGCGAACTCGCCGAGCGCCGCTCTGAGGGCGAAGGCGGGGACGGAGGCGATCGTCGGGCGATGAAGGGCGCGGCCCATCGCTCGCGTGATCTCGCGGTTCGTCAGGGGTTCGGGTGCTGTGAAGTTGACGGGGCCTGTGAGCGTCTCGTCGGCGATCGCGAAGCGCAGTGCCCTGATGTGGTCGGTCAACGAGACGAACGGCCAGTACTGGTCGCCGGAGCCGAGCCGGCCGCCCAGGCCGAAGCGGAAGAGCGGGAAGAGCCTGCCGAAGGCGCCGCCTGTGGCGGAGACCACCAGGCCGGTGCGGGGGTGAACCACCCGGATGCCCGCCTCTCGGGCAGTGTCTGCGGCGTCCTCCCAGTCGACGCAGACGGCAGCCAGGAAGTCGTCCCCCGGTGGCGCGCTCTCCTCGATGGTCCGGTCACCGGTGTCGCCGTAGTATCCAGTCGCGGACGCGGAGACAAGGACGCGGGGTGGGGTGGGCGATTCGGCGCACGCCCGCGCGATGGTCCTGGTTCCCAGGGCGCGGCTGCGGCGAATCTCCTCCTTGTACGCAGCGCTCCAGCGCTTGTCTCCGACCCCGGCGCCGGCCAGGTGCACGACGGCGTCCACAGTGTCCAGCGCACCGGGCTGGACGTGGCCTCCGATCGGATCCCATTGCGCCGCCTCGGTTCCGTCTCCCGCGGGGCTCGCCGAGCGGTCGCGGACGAGGCGAACGACCTGGTGGCCGTCGGTGAGGAGCGAGTGGGTGAGTGCGGATCCGATGAGTCCGGTGGACCCGGTGATCGCGACGCGCATGGCGTTCTCCCGAACGGCCTTGGGCAGGTGGCCTCGTGGCCACCTGGAACGGTTGTCGGACTTCGAGGTTCTCGGAGTCAGCGGCGATGCCACGGCAGGGTCGCCGGGTAGGCGTCCTCCTCGCCGGCCTGCTTGAGGGAGGCGACCACGGTGGCGGTGATGGTGGCGAGTTGCTCCACCTGCTCGTGGCTGAGGGCGTCGAACACCACGCGGCGTACGGCAGCAACATGGCCGGGGGCGGCTTTGGTCATCAACTCCATACCGGCATCGGTGAGTTCGGCCAGCTGTCCGCGTCCGTCGGCAGGGTCCTCCCGGCGCCGCACGTAGCCCGACTCCTCCAGGCGGATCACCGCGCGCGTGAGGCGGCTTCGGGTGAACTTCAACTGCTCGGCGAGCAAGGACATCCCCAGGGCGCGGTCGGGTGCCACGGACAGGCGGGCCAGGAGGCTGTAGTCCGCGTGCGTCACGGCCGCGTCGCGCCGCAACTGCTGATCGAGGTAGTCGTTCAGCAGCGTCGAGCAGTCGAGGTAGTTGATCCAGGCTCGCAGCTCTTCGGGAGTGAGCCACCTGGGGGACGTCATGGTCGCCACTTTAACCGAGGTGTTTGCCTGTTCAAACACTTCGGGATAACGTCCCGCATGTTTGAGGAATCAAACGTCTGCCTTTTCGGCGCTGCACCTGTCGTTCTTGAGCTCTCCGCAGGAGGTCCCCATGTCCGGTTCCGTCCCCGAAGCCGTATCGCCCGCCCCGTCCGCGCCGCGCTCCCGCGGCCTGACCGTGGTCGTGGGCCTCCTCGCGGCGGCTGTCGTGGCCGTCCTCGGAAACCTGAGCGTCGCGTTGCTCGCCCGCGCGGCGGGGGCGTCGGGCGATTTCGCCCCGCTGCACCTCTCGGCGTACGCGCCGCTGACGGTGTTCGGCGTCGTCCTGGGCGCCATAGGCTGGGCGGTCGTCCGTCGTGTCGCCAAGAACCCGGCGGGGCTGCTGCGGTGGCTGGTGCCCGTGCTCGTGGTCGTGTCGTTCGGACCCGACCTGTCCCTGCTCGGTAGTGGTACGCCCGGCAGTGGACCGCTGGCCGTCGCCGCGCTGATGGTGATGCATGTGGTGGTGGTCGCGGTCGCCGCCGTCGCCGCCTATCGGCGCGTCCTGCCGCTGCCGTTGACGTAGTTCCTCGTTCAGCCGTTGCAGCTCTCGCGCCCGTGCACAGAGCCCCGCCTCCAGCGATTCGGCCACCTCCAGCCGCTTGCCTACACGGACATCCGCGGGGTGGGCGGCCTCGTGAGCCTTGACGAACGTGGTCACGTCCTCCACCCGGTGGATGATCCACGCCACCTGTCCCTCCGGCCCGGGAACGGGGGTGTTCACCGGTGACCACCAGCGTTCCTCGAACACCCCGGGCCGCTGCGGGACGGGGATGCAGTACTTCTGCAAGGCCATCGTGTCCGGCCTGCACGTGGACAGCACCCGGTGCAGGGCGGCGTTCAGGTTTCGCACTCCGTCAACATCCGGATCATCGGGTGGTCGGGGAGGGCCTGAGATGTGCTGCCCCACCAAGTCTTCCCGCGTCCGCCCGGTGGCCATCCAGATAGGCGGTTGACATCAACGATCACCAGATCAGGGCCCAGCACCAGATACGGACTCGGTGTCGCGGCGAAGAGAGCCGCGTGATCCACTTGCGCCGCCATCTCGCCCCTCCTTGCCCCCGCCGCCGGCCTCCCCTCACCTTGGGCTCCGCCCGCTGCCTTGGCCTGCCGACCGTCACCCGCCCGGATTCGTGACCTTTGGTCATCCCTTTGTGTAGCCCACGGACGAGGTCAGTCCGGGGGCAGCGGCTGCTCGGCCCAGATGGTCTTGCCTCGTCCGGTCTGGCGGCTGCCCCAGCGATGGGTGAGCTGGGCGACCAGCAGCAGGCCGCGGCCGCCCTCGTCGAAGGCGTGGGCTCGGCGTAGATGGGGTGAGGTGGAGCTGCCGTCGGAGACTTCGCAGATGAGGGTGCGGTCGCGGATCAGCCGGAGCTGGATGGGTGGTGCGCCGTACCGGATGGCGTTGGTGACGAGTTCACTGACGACGAGTTCGGTGACGAACGCCGCTTCGCCCAGTCCCCAGGTGGTCAGCTGGTCGGTTGCGGCCTGGCGGGCCGCGGCCACGCGCTCGGGGTCGGGTGTGATGTCCCAGGTCGCGACCTGGTCGGTGCCGAGCGCGCGGGTGCGGGCCAGCAGCAGGGCGACGTCGTCGACGGGCTCCTCCGGCAGCACGGCCTTCAGGACCGTGTCGCACAGCATGTCGAGGGTGCCCGCCGGTGCCGACAACGCCCGGCACAGCTCGGCTGTGGCGTGATCGACGTCGCGGTCGCGGTCCTCGATCAGACCGTCGGTGTACAGGGCGAGCACCGAGCCCTCCGGCAGCTCCAGCTCGGTCGCCTCGAAGGGGAGGCCGCCGACGCCGAGGGGCGGACCGGCGGTCATCTCCACAAGGGCCGCGCTGCCGTCGGTCAGCAGCACCGCGGGCGCCGGATGGCCGGCCGCCGCGAGGTTCAGGCGCCGGGACACCGGGTCGTAGACGGCGTACAGACAGGTCGCGCCGAGCTCCGCGACCTCGCCGCTCTCGTCGGAGGCGAGGTGAGTGACGAGGTCGTCGAGGTGGGTGAGGAGCTCGTCCGGCGGGAGGTCGACGTCCGCGAGGGTGCGGACCGCCGTGCACAGGCGCCCCATCGTCGCCGTCGAAGGGATGCCGTGCCCGACGACGTCACCGACGACCAGGGCCACTCGGCTTCCGGACAGCGGGATCACGTCGAACCAGTCCCCGCCGATACCGGCCAGCGAATCCGAGGGCAGATAGCGGTGGGCGACTTCGACGGCGGCCTGTCCGGGCAGTCCCCGGGGCAGGAGGCTGTTCTGCAGGGCCAGGGCGGTGGAGCGCTCCCGTGCGAAGCGGCGGGCGTTGTCGATGCACACGGCGGCCCGGCTGGCGACCTCTTCGGCGAGGACCAGGTCGTCCTCGCCGAAATCGTCGGGGTTGGAGATCCGCACGCCGACCACGACGCCCAGCGTGGTGCCGCGCGCCCGCAGCGGGGCGGCGAGCAGCGAGTGCGCGCCCACACGGTAGGCGCTGCCCGCAGGGGCACGCGCATTGCGCTCGGCGACTCAGCGCACGAAGTCCGGCTCACCGGCCTGACGGACCACGGCCCGTCCGCCCCGCAGAGCCTTCGCCGGTGGAGAAGGGGATGAGTAGGTGTCGCTGTCGCCCACATGGACGGCCGCTTCAGGCGTTCCCTTCGTGCAAGATCCGTGAGCGACCCGGCGCAGGACGACGTCCCGCGCCGGAATGTCCGGAAGCCCCTCCGCCTCGAAGACCCATTCCAACAGGTCGACGCTGGCGAAGTCCGCGTACCGCGGCACCAGCAGCTCGATCAGCTCCTCGGCGGTGCGCACCACATCCAGGGTCGTGCCGATCGAGGCGGCGGCCTCGTTCAGCAGGGCGAGACGTTGCCGGGCCCAGTACTGCTCGGTGCTGTCGAAGGACGCGATGCCCACGGCGTGGACCTCACCGTAAACGTCCCGCAGCGGCCACATGTCGGTGGTCCAGGAGTGCTCCCGGTTCAGGGCGGGGGCCCCCGTGAAGCTCTCGTAGCGGACCGGACGGCCTGTGGCGACGACTCGACGCAGATGGTCAAGCCAACCGCGATGCGCTGGGCGATCCTCCACGCTCTCCGGAAAGTGCTGTCCCAGCAGAGCCTCCTCCGGCACGCCCATGATTCGGCAGGCCGCGTCGTTGAGCCGCATATAGTGCTGCGTGGTGTCGAACACCGACATGGGCAAGGACGCCTGCTGGAATGCTTGGCCCGCCACCGTGGTCTCCGGCCCGCCGGGGGGATCAGCGGTGATCACGTATCCGGACCGTTCCCCGCTCCCATCGAGAATGGCGCAGGCGGTGAGTACGAGCGGAACGGACGAGCCATCCCGGTGGCGCAGCACCACCATGCCTGACAGGTTCGCGACCGTGTCGGCCCTGATGTCCTCGGCCAGCAGTTCGCGGGCCGGACGGCTCACCACCTCGTCAGCCGTGAATCCCACCAGGTCGCGTGCACCGTTGCTCCAGGCCCTCACCAAGCCCTGCAGATCGACGATCGCCGCAGCGTAGTCGTGCACCATGAGTTCAGCATGATTCGACTGTGGAGCCACTTCAACCGAAGCGTTCCCCGTGCAAGGTGCTCAAGGCCGAGGGGAGCGAAAGACATGGTGCGGCTCCTAGTGAAGCGGGGACACGGGGGACTGACCACTTGCCCGCGCCCAGCGCCGACGGCGCAGTACGGCGGCTCGCGTCGGCGTTGCGCTCTGCGTCACCTTGCTTACGCTCTCGCCTGAGGCAAATAGATCCGAGCTATCGCACGGCAGTGAGGTCGGGATTCTTTGGTGCGGTCTGGGCCATTGGCGTTTCTGGGCAGTCTAGTTGACCAAAATCTGCTACACCTCTGGACGTCCTACTCGAGTTGCGTTTATAAATTCATCCGATGTGTCCGACCAGAGCTGAAGACCGGAACGCAACACATCCCAGGTGCTCCCGACCGGCGTCCTTGACCATGCCCGCACCGATCACCCCACCTCGACGATCCAGGAGCCGCACCATGTCCTCTGCACGCCTGAGCAGACGTTCCCTGATCAAGGCTGCCGCGCTCGCCGGCGGTACCGTGGCGTTCGGTCTGCCGCAGGCCCTGTGGCCCACCGCCGCCGAGGCTTACACCGTCCCCTCCAAGATGGACTGGTGGTATCAGGCCCGGTTCGGGATGTTCATCCACTTCGGGTCCTACTCCTACCTCGGCCACGGTGAGTGGGCCTTCTCCAGCGAGAGTTGGACCAAGGCGAACTACCAGACCCAGGTGTCCGCGCACTTCAACCCCACCGCGTTCAACGCAGCGACCATCGCCCAACTGGCTGCTGATGCCGGCATGAAGTACCTGGTGATCACTGCCAAGCACCATGAGGGCTTCGCGATGTGGGACTCCAACGTGTCCGGCTTCACCGACACCACCGGTACCAAGCTGTACAACGTGCACGACTACGCCGGTGTCCAGGGGGATCTGCTGGCGGCGCTCAAGACCGAGTGCGAGGCGCGAGGCGTCAAGTTCGGGCTCTACTACTCGATCCTGGACTGGAACCACCCCTCCCAGACCATCCGGGGCGGCGGTCTGACCACAATGGCCTCGTCGGCCGCCCGCACGGGCTATATCGCGGACATGAAAGCCCAGCTGCAGGAGCTGCTCGACCGCTACGACCCGGCGCTCCTGTGGTTTGACGGCGACTGGTTCGGCGAACCCTCCAGCCCCACCCTCCAGGACTGGTGGCTCCGGTCGGACGGTGTCAACCTCTACAACTGGCTGATCGCCCGCAAGCCCGGACTAGTCGTCAACGAACGGGTCAAGCGGGACCTCGGACTGGGCGACTACACCGTCGCGGAGTTCGGTGTACCCAACGCGCCGCTGGACCGCCAGTGGGAGAGATGCGACACCATGAATGGGGCCTGGGGGTACAACGCGGGCCAGGAGAGCTCCTACCAGCCCGTCAAGAACTTCGTTCAGGAGCTCGTCACCTGCGTCTCCAGGGACGGCAACTTCCTGCTGAACATCGGCCCCAAGGGCGACGGCTCAGTCACATCCGGGTCGGTGACGATCCTTCGAGGCCTGGCCTCCTGGATGGCGACGTACGGCGACAGCGTGCACGGAGCCACGGCAAGCCCCTTCGGCACCGACCCCACCTGGGGGAGGGCCACCAAGAAGGACGGCAAACTGTTCGCGCACGTCTTCACCTGGCCCTCCGACGGTGTGCTGCAGATCCCGGCGATCACCAACACGATCAGCCGCGTCTACCTGATGAACAACCCCTCGGTCTCGCTCACCTACACCGTCAGCGACGGCCAGATCAATGTCAAAGTTCCCGCCAGCGCCCCCGACACCAGTGACTCCGTGGTCTGCGTCGAGGTCAGCGGCGTCCCGACGTCGGCCGGCTCGGCGCGGGTGACGGCGTTCAAGGACGTGAGTTACTCCTCGACGAGCGCCGTCCTGCCACTGGGCACCTACACCTCCTCCCAGCTGTCAGCCGCAGGGGTGGGGCCAGCGGCCATCTCCTCGCTGAGGGTGCCACAGGGCTACCAGGTCACCGGCTACTCCGGCGACAACTTCACCGGTACGGTCTGGACCTTCACTGCGGACAATCCCGACCTGCGGGTGACCGGCAACAACGACGCCATCGCCTCGCTCAAGGTCACGTTCAACCCGGCTTCGTACTTCCGGCTGATCAACGTCACGAACGGGCTGGCCCTGGACAGCGGAGGCAACGTCGCCAGCGGCTCGAACCTCAAGCAGTGGACGCCGATCGACAACCCCAACCTCCAGTGGCAGGCCGTCGACCTCGGCAACGGCTACTACAAGCTGGTCAACCGTGCCAACGACATGGTCGCCGACGGATGGGGCGCGACCAGCAACGGCGCTGCCGCCCAGCAAGCGGCCTGGAACGGCGGCCCCAACCAGCAATGGCAGATCACCGACCGCGGCAACGGCCAGTACTCGATCGCGAACCGCGGCACCGGACTCGTCCTCGACGGTGGCGGCCAGGTTCCCTCCGGGTCTGTGACCAAGCAGTGGACGTGGGTGACCAGCACCAACCTGCTGTGGACTTTCCAACACACCTCCTGAGCCTCTGGTACTCCAACCAGAAATCGTTGCCTGAGCTGGTCGGCTTCTCTCAAGGAGGGCACTACGTCCGCTGGGGTGCAAAGGCAGTACCCGGGGGTGGCCGGTCGGACGGAGAACTGCCAGATCGGAGTCTTCGCCGGCTGCACCTTCTCCAGGGGCAGAGCGCTGGTGGACCGGTAGCTGTATCTGCCGAAGTCTCGGACCTCGGATGCGGACCGGTGCCGGGTGGCGAAGGTCCCTGGCAGCCGCGTCTTTGCGACCAAGGGTGAGCTGGCCTGCGGGATGATCCTGCGGGCGCTGGCCTCACCCCTGCCGATCGCCTGGGGGACCGGCGACTGCGCCTACGGACAGGAATGGCGCATGCGCCGCACCCTGGAAGAAGCCGGGGTCGGCTACACCCTGGCCGTGCCGAAGTCACAGCAACTGCACGCTCCCTTCGACCGTATCAACCAGTCCATCGCCGACGCCCCCGGCAGGGCATGGGAACGCCATTCCTGCGGCGACGGTGCCAAACCCGCGCCTCTCGAGCGGTGGGTTTTGGGCCGCTGCAGCCTGGCCCGCCCGGACGAGATCGCCTACCACCTCGCGTACGCCCCCGATGGCACCAGCGTTGCTGACCTGGTCCGGATCGCCGGCTCGCGCTGGGCGATCGAGGAAGTCTCGCCCATGCGTTTCTGTCCGTCACAGGCACTCACCATGGAGTGGAGCTGGGCAATTTCGAGGGCGTCAACAGGGCGAAGCAGATTGACGAGTTGGTGCGTGATAGCGGGTGAGGTGTCGCGCCTGGCTGGTGTCATGATCAGACTTTGGTGATCATGGTCAATCGGGCGGTGCTGGCGCATCGGCTGTTCACCGGGGTCTCTCGGCGTCATAGCCCGTCTGGGCCAACCGGTGGTGGTTGAAGTTCACCTTCTCCGGCCGGCGTCGGCGCACCATAGTGGAGGCGCACCATAGTGGACAGCTCCGCATTCACCGTTGTCGGTCACGAACTCGTTGGTTCACGCCGACGCGGTGGCGGTGTCACAGATGGCCCGCTCGGGGAGCGTGAGCTGGGGCGGCACGGGGGCGGTCGTTCTGGCCGCCGGAGACGATCGCCGACGTCGCCCAGGAACTGCTGATGCGTCGGCGGCTGCCGCAGGCCCGCTACCGCACCGAGTGGCCGGGCGCGAAGCAGGCCCGTACGGCCGCGAGCGACTTCCGCCGCACCGCCCTCGGCCTTGAGCCGTCGGGGTCCAGGGTGGGGGAGTAGATCACGGAGGGGGAGGGCGTGCAGCTGACCATCGACCCCCAGCAGGACACCTACGAGCAGGCGATCGCCGCGGTCCGGAGGCAACCTCAGGCGGTTCGGATGGTGACGTTGCCGCCGCTCGTGTGGTCAGTGGGATCTTCGGCGCCATGGGTGGAGCCCTCACCGCGGCTGTGCCAGGCCCGTAACCCTGCAACGGAGCACGTCTCGCTCGGACCACGCGGCGGATTCGCGCTCAACGCCGCGGCCGCCGCGGCAATGACTTTTCAGAGCCTCGACGGTCTACATTGAGCTCACCCGAGCGGCAGTTGACAGCAGTGGAGGCGACGCGAGACTGACGCCGTGCGTGAGCGGTGTCCCGCTGCGCGGACGTCGCCCACGGAATGTCGCAAGAATGGGCAGGGGACGTCTTGGCATCGGGACGGCCACTGCCGCCGCATTGCCGAGACGGTCCGACGAAGGCCGACCGGCGACAACGAAGAGGGGTTGCCAGCCATGTCACTCGCCCGCGTCCACAACTTCTCCGTCTCGCTCGACGGCTTCGCCACCGGTGAGGGGCAGAGCCTTGACGCGCCGTTCGGCCACGTCGGCGAGCGGCTGCACGAGTGGATGTTCACCACCCGGTTCTGGCACGACATGGTCGGAAAGCCCGGTGGGACCGCCGGCCTCGACGACGCGTTCGCGCAGCAGTTCGCTCCCGGAATCGGCGCCGAGATCATGGGCGCCGGGAAGTTCGGCCATCCCGGATGGCACGAGGACCCGGAGTGGAAGGGGTGGTGGGGGCCCAACCCGCCGTTCCACACGCCCACCTTCGTCCTCACCCGCCACGCGCGCGTGTCGATCGAGATGGAGGGCGGTACGGCGTTCCACTTCCTCGACACCGGGCCCGCCAAGGCGCTGGAGATCGCCAGAGAGGCCGCCGGCGGCCAGGACGTGCGCATCGGTGGTGGTCCCACTGTGATCCGTGCCTTCCTCGCCGCCCGGCTCATCGACCACATGCACGTCGTGGTCGTGCCGATCCTGCTCGGCCGGGGCGTCCGCCTCTGGGACGGGCTGGAGGACCTCGACAAGGACTACCGGATCGAGTCCACCTCCTCGCCGAGCGGGGTTACGCATGTGACGTTCACCCGAGCGGGCCTGTGACTGCCCTCCTGTCCGGCCCTGTGCCTGTCCGGCTGTCCGGCGTCTCAGGCACCGCGAGCGTCCCTGGCACGCACCACGCCAGGTCACGCCCGCGGCCGTGACGGTCCGGCCTGCTCCCACCGGTACCGCGCGCGTCGCATGTCCACCCGCCCCCCGCGCATCGGCGTGCCCTCCGCGAGCAGCAGCCCAGGCGCCCGGCCCCCATGGCAGGTCGCGGGGCTGCCGTCGGCGCGGACCACCCGCCACCAGGGCACGCCCTCGCCGAGCAGGCTCATCGCCCGCCCCACCTGCCGCGCACCGGCGCCGATGCGCTGCCCGACGTCTCCGTAGGAGGCGACGCTGCCGGCGGGAATGGCCGCCACCGCGTCGCGGATCTCTCCGACGATGTCCATGCCCACCTGCCTTCAGCAGGGCGCCGGATAGGTGATGCGCCTGTTCTCGACGTGAGCGCACTGGTTCAAGGACGCCGGGTTCGTCACCGTGGCCGACATGATGTGCGCGACCTCCGCCCCGGCCACGATCAGGGCGTCGGTGATGAGCCGGCGGTGGCAGCGCCACGGGACGGCCTCGCTGCACATGATGACCGGTCGGCCGTGGTCGGCCAGGCCGAGCAACTCGTCCAGGCCCTGCCGAAACTCGCCGGTCATCATGTAGTCCGCGTAGTCCCGGAACGCCTTCACCCGCCACGCGCCGTTGACGCTCTCGACACCCTTGGGGGTGTGCCGCCGGCCCCCCAGTGTCCGGATCCACCGGTACCCGATGGTCCGGGGGAGTCCGTCGACGATCGCGTCCTGGTTCCACTGGGGGAACGTGCGCGAGGAGGGGTAGGAGCGGACGTCGACGAGATGAGTGATGTCATTGGCGCGCAGCATTGCCAGCACCTCGTCGAAGGTACGGGTCGAGTGCCCGACCGTGCAGACACGGTTCGCCATCCTGGCCCTCCCTTCCACCGCGGCAGGGCTTCGCTCGCCGCCGTGGCGCAGTCAGCGTCCGGCCGTGGCCTCGGGTACCCGGTCCGGGAGAGCGAGAACCACGCAGTAGCGGCCCGGCCGGGGCACCAGCACCGCCCGCTCGGACGCGGCACCCGCCCCATCCGAGTGCGGCTGCCCGGCGAGGGTGAGTCGCTACCTGACGGTCTTCTCCTGGCCCTCTTCCTTGCACTGCACTGGCAAGAGGAGCGATTGGCAGCAGCCGCGGCGGCTCGGCGAGATTGAGTCGCTGCCTGACGGTTTCCTCAACCCGCCCCCTCCGGCGCCGCCCTAATCTGAGCATCGAACCGCGCTACGCTCCTGAAGCCGGGGGCGAGGGACGGCCGGCCTTTCGATACGAGCCGTTCCACGCCCTGCGGTGACACACCAGCGCCGATGATGGGCCCGACCCGGAGCAGCGATTCCTGCTGCCTGGATCAGAGAAGCGAAGTGGCAGCGGATCGTTGCGAAACAGAAGGTGTCTCTCACGGAGGCCGGAACCGCTTGCCGTGACCAATGAAGCCGCGCACCCCACGCGGAGCAGTTCCTTCAACAGGAAGCGACTGCCCCAGCGCCACCTTCCAACATGGGAGAGCAGCGGGATGCGGAGAGGGAATCGGGAAACATGAATCAGCGTTGTCCCAGCATGGGTCATGTATCCCAGCAGGGCCACGATGAGTCCGGCCCGCCCCGCTTCCCGACCGCCCGCGCACGCCTCGCGGCCGACCGCGCGGACACCCTCGCTCGGGCGGCAGCACTCAGCCGCGACTTCGACGGGATTGTCGCGGCGAACGCCTTGGTGGCGGTAGACGACGAGCACGACCCCGAAGGCGGCACCACCGCCTTCGAGCGCGCTCACGTTGTCGCCCTGCTGGCCCAGGCGCGCCAGCACCTGGAAGAACTGGACCGGGCACTGGAACGACTCGAACGGGGCGAATACGGGCAGTGCGAAGTCTGCGGCGGAACGGTTCCGCCCGAGCGCCTGGAGATCCGTCCGGCAGCGACCACCTGTGTCCACTGCGCCCGACCCGACCCGCGCCGCGCTTGACGTCGTATCCGACCCGTGTGGATGCCAGACACTGGCTGCTACCTTCGGTTGCCTGTAGTGACTGACAAGTACTGAGGGTGTTCCCGCTCTCGCGCAGCCATCGCCTGGCGACTTCGATGCCGCGCCGCCAGGGGTGCCTTCGGGGTCGATGACCCGCAGCCGGACGGGATGGCGCTGTTCAGGCCTGCGCGGATCATGGTGATGTCGACGACAGGGCTGCCCTTGGCCTTTACGATCAGCCGTCGCACGTTGTCGGGCATCTCGGTGAGCCGCTGCGTGGGCATTCGTGGGGCCTTTCGTGCGGGGCTGGTGCCGGGGCTGTGGGCGGTCGCGGCCCCTGGTGAAGCGGGTTTCTAGCTGTGGGGGTCGTCGCCGCAACCGGGCAGGGCATCGGCGAGGAGTGCCTGAAGGTCACCGCCGCGGGTACCAAACGGGTCTCGACGGCGGCGTTGATCTGCACCAAGGCCGGCGGCCACCGACCACGGCTGATCCATCGCATCCACCTCGACCGCGGCCCCGCCAAAGACCGAGGCAAGGGCTTCGCCGAGACCGACTACGCCTACCTGCTGGATGCCGCTCACCAGCAGCTCGGTGGCCCGGTCGTGCTGGTCCGGGACAATTTGAACACGCACGTCAGCCGCACCAGCGGCGGCTGATCGACGCCCGATAATGCCTGACCGTCTACCAGTTGCCGCCATACGCTCCGGAGTTCAACCCGGTCGAGGGCGTGCGGTCGCACCCAAACCGGTCCCTGGCCAACCTCACCAAACACAGCCTCGACGAGCTCGCCGTACTGGTGAAAACCCGGCTCAAACAGATGCAGTACCGACCCGGCCTCATCGATGGCCTCATCGCCAAAACCGGCCTCAACCTCCAACCGCCGCGTCCCCAGGCGTCAAAGATCTCTAGGGGCGTTAGGGGGCAGCAAGTGCGGGGCACGGTTGCCGAGGATGCCGAAGATCAGCTCCTTCGCCAGGCCGCGCAGTTCCGCCAGGAAGGCGGCATCGACGTGGCCCTGCCTGGCCCAGATGCCGGCGAGGGACTCGGCGCAGGCCTGCGCTAGGTCGCTGTTGAAGTCGCCGTCCCGGATGGCCCGGATCAAGGCCGCCTCGACGAACGGACCAGAGAGGAACTCCAGATCCGACGCCGCGTCCTCCTGCTCGTCCTCGCGTGCCGTGGGGTCTTCGAGGAGGCACACGAGCAGAACCGCGCGCTCCTCGTCCGGGATCTCCGGATCGCTCCACACCGGGCCCGGCGACGAGACCGCTGCCGAGTCCTCTTCCGCACTGCGGTGCCGCTCCTTCCTGAGCAGCCTTGCCAGCCAGTTCCTCATCTGGAACCGATCCTCGATTTCGTCCACACTCGCCCTCGCCGATCCCGCTGCCGACCACAGCCCGACCGGCCCGTCGAAGGAGCCGGCCCTGGCACCGTAGCCCGCGCTCGCAAGCCGGCCCGCCACGCTCGCCCCGTCGTGCACGGCCGTCTGTGTGCGCTGGGCCGCTCGGCGGCGTCGCCACATCGTAGATGTCGTATGCGACAGCTATGGCGAGCAGCAGCCTGCCACCGATGGCGGTCGACCTTGCCAAACCTTTGGCTCCGCGCGGCGCCCACGGCCCGCCCAAGCGGATGTACTCCTTCGTAACCCCAACCGTTAAAGATCTCTAGCGCTGCAGCGACCGGCCGCACTCGGATTCCACCATCACATCGTCCCCGAACACGAGCTTCGTACCGACTACCCGGGCGAACTGAAGGTCTTTGGTGACGAGAACCAGGGATGCTTCTGCTGGGGCCTGCTGTGGACAGGTTCCGATCAAGAACCCGACCCAACGCTCTGGTTCCGTGAGTTCGACACACACCCCATCGCAGAGAAGGCGCCTTTCAGCGGCTTCCTCATCCAATTCTCCCTTTTCGAAGCCGTAATGAGCGCCCCCTAAACGGCGGAGGCCTGGAACCTCACAGCTCACCAAGCCGAGCGGCTCACCAAGAAGCTCCACCCGGTGCCTCTGCGCCCCTTCTGGCCGTGGGCACCGACCCGCTTCTATGCCGCTCCGGGACTCGTCATGTACGTCTCGGATGGAGGGACAGACGGCGGCGTCGAAGTGAAGGCCGGCGCTACGCACCGCATTGTCCTGCAGCTACTGCTGGATGCCGACGTCGAATGGTTCCGATTCGAAGGCTGACGTACTGACGGGCCCCCGACGGCTATGGGGATCGCCCTCCTGCTAGAGCACTAACGGCCGCTGAAGAAGTCGGTGAGGGCGGCGGCGACGGCCTCGGGCTGCTCCTCGGGGATGTAGTGACCGGCGTCGGGCACGATGACGCCGGTCACGTTCTCGGCCCACGGGCTGATGGAGGCCGCCATATCCGGGATCGAGCCGTGGCTGCTGGAAATTCCGAGGACGGGCGCGGTCAGTCGCCGCTGCTCGAGTGCCGCGCGGTTCTTGCGCGCGGACTCGGCGGCGTGGCGGTAGTAGGCGAGGCCGGCGTGCAGGCCGCCATCGACGGCGAGGGCCGTGCCGTAGTGGTCGAGCTCTGCTTCCTCGAACGCGTCGGGCGCGAGGGACTTGGTCTTCAGGAACCAGCTGATGTATTCCCGCTCGCGGCCGGCTATCAGTGTCTCGGGGAGATCGGGCACCACGTGGAACGCGAAGTGCCAGGTCTTGACCGCCAGAGTCGGGTCGAGGGGGATCGCTTCCGGCATGGTGATACCGGGAATTCCGGCGTCGAGCAACGCGACCCCGTGCAGTCGGCTCTCGTAGTTCAGGGCGAGGGAGAAGGCGACCCAGGCGCCGATGTCGTGCCCGGCGAGCCAGTAGTCCCGCACGCCGAGAGCGTTCACGGCGGCCTGGATGTGTGCGGCGACCGTGTGCGTGTCGTAGCTGAGCTCCGGATGCTCGGAATTGCCTTGGCCCGGCCGGTCGATCGCTATGACCCGGAACCGATCGGCGAGAGCAGGCATGACCTTTCGCCAGGCCCACCACGTTTGCGGGAACCCGGTGAGCAGGACGACGGTTGGTCCGTCCGGCCGACCGCCTTCGACGGCGTGCAGGCGGACGCCGTCGGCGTCGACCCAGCGGTGCGTGAATCCTGCCAGGTCATGCAGGGGCAGGGCGGGGACGGGGTTGGCCATGGGAATCCTCCATCGAGGCGGGTGGACCGTGATTCGACGCTAGCACGTCTTGAACTGATCAGTCCAAGATGGGAGGATGGGCCGCATGGCAGGCAAGAAGCAGTTCGACATGGACACGGTGCTCGACGCCGCGATGGTCCAGTTCTGGCGCTCCGGCTACGCCGACACCTCGCTCGACGACCTGTCCCGGGCGACCGGCCTGAACCGCAGTTCGATCTATTCCTCGCTCGGCGACAAGGACACGCTCTTCCTTCGGTGCCTGGATCGCTACGCCAAGCGCTATGGTGACAAGTTCGACGCCGCCCTCTCGTGCGCGGCCGAGGACCCCGTCGCCGCCGTCCGTGCGTTCTTCGACGTCACCCTGGGGCGCATTGCCGACCCCGCCGTGCCTGACGGATGCCTGATGGCCCAGTCGGTCATGGCGAGTCCGGCGCTGAGCCCGAGCGTCGCAGAGCATGTCAAAGAGTTGTTCGGCCTCCAGCGTCCGCGCCTGCGCGCCGCGCTGAAGGCCGGCGGAATGTCTGATGAGAACGCCGAGGGCTTCGCTGTACACGTAGCGGCCGTGAACCAGTCTCTCGCGGTGATGGGTAGGGCCGGGTCGAGCCCGGAGCAACTCCGGGCGATCGTCGGGGTGACCGTCGATGCGCTCGCGCGGGCGCTGAGACCGCTCGGATAGCTGACACATCAGATTTCTGTCTGAGAGTCATAGGCGCTTCTCCATGTTCCATCAGTCAGCCAGCCAGTGACATTTACTCGGACGGGCAATTGACAACCCACAAACACCGTCAGAGCCCTCCTTGCGAAAACCACTGGTGCCCGGGTTGCTCCGCTGATGGACCGACGTCCTACCGTAAGTCTGCCGCGTGAGGGAGGTAGTGGTTGTGGCGGGTTATGACGTGCTTGCCGAGGTGTACGAATGGCTTATCTCGGATACGAAGTTGCCTCCAGCCGAGTTCGCTGCGTCGTTCGACGACGTCCTCAGTCTCCTGCCGTAAACGCCGCGGCCACGCCAAAGCCCTGGTCGCCGTCGCCCGCTCGATACTCGTCATCACCGGGCACCTGATCAACGACCCGGACGCCTCCTACCAAGAGCTCGGTGCCGGCCGGCACCGCCGTCACCTCGACCCCGCCCGCAAACCCGCGACGTCGTCCGCCAACTCCAGGCCCTCGGCCACCAAGTCGCCCTCAGCCCGGCATCAGCCTGACCGTCCCGTCTCACCGTCATCCGGTCCGCAAGCGGCCCGGTTGCTGCCGTCTGCCCTCCCACTCATCGATTTTCCGATCAGCATTCACCACCAACGAGGTCCTGCTCGATCATGGCCGCGCTGAGCCCGGCGTGGGCCACTCGGTCGGCAACGTTCCTCCCGACCAATGACTATGACGGCCAACTTGCTGTCGATAGTGGTGGTGTGGTCGGTCGTGTCAGTTGCTCCCACTGGTGCTCCGGCTGGCGTTGTGTCCGAGGCACAGCGCAGAGACGAGGAAGAAGATGTCGCCAAGCAGGGCGTAGCCGGCCAGATTGGCCAGCGAGGAGTGAGGCGCGGCGGCCTTCTGGAAGAACGAGATCCCGGCGAGCGCGGAGATGCTGCCGCTGGCGATCATCGCCCACTGGCCTCCGAGGTCGCGTCGCCGCAGAGCGACGATGAGCTGGACGAGGCCCGCTACGACGGCCCAGACCCCCACACGCGCAGGACCCCCGGAATGCGAAGTGTGGCTCGACGATCGCACATGGGGTGGCCTCCCCCCAGGACCAGACTTTCGCGAGTGGTACACCGCATGGCCGGCGTGCCGTTCCGACGCTGGTAAGCCGGTCAGGGGGCAGCCAGGGAGGCGTGGATCCGGCTGACGGCACGCAGGATCTCGTCTCGGTTCTTCGCTCGCTTGATCCATGCCGGAAGGCGGGCCACCAAGGCCATCTTTTGGCCCGTGTCGTACCAGGGTGCTCGTTCTCGCAGCGACGCTCCTACGAAACGGCGGATCAGGTCGAGATGTTCGAGGTTGTACGCCCACAACCATCCATGCCGGGTCTCAACCTGGAACCACAACGGCATTCCGAAGTATGGATCCGTCGCCGGTTGAGCTGTGCCACGGGAGAGCGTGACAGGACGGCCGCTCCACATCCGCGACAGTCCGCAGCCACGGCAGACCAGACGTCGCGCCCTGAACAGGATCCGACCTCCGGGATTGGAGTCTTCGGGCGCTGGAACGACACGAGCGGCCCCTCCGCAGCCAGGGCACCGCACAATGATCAAGCTGATGAAGTCGTACTCGGTACTGCGCGGATCCCGGAACCGACCGGAGAGCAGGGCCATGCGCTGAGTATGCAACTGCCCCGCAGACCGGCGCATCCTGATTCGACCACTCACGCTCGGGCCCATCGCCCACCCTGCCAGGGCCGGACGGAGGTTAAGGAACAAGCTGAGAGGTCGCTCTCTTTCCGAACGTCGTGTGCGGGTTGTGCCGGTCAGGTATGAGGTCGCGGCTGTGGCAGGAGTGTGGGGTCGTTGCTGATCGAGTTGCGGTGGAGGGTGGATGCCGTTGATCGGGGTGGTTCTGGAGGGGCGGTGGGAGGCTGCGGCAGTGCGGGTGGAGGAGCTTGAAGCCGAACTCGTGCGGGTGGGGGTGGACTTGGCGGACGCCGAAGGCGTCCTCAGATGCCGGGCGATCGGCCTCGAGCAGTTTCTGGAGGCGCCGGCCGACGAAGAACAGCCCGCCGAGATGGCTGCCGTGTTTCTCCTCTTAGGTGGGGGGTGGGGTGGTGG